>NZ_JAHVHY010000009.1:0-219045 GCF_019802025.1 Halomonas sp. DP5Y7-2
TGACGACCATAGCGAGTGGGAACCACCTGATCCCTTGCCGAACTCAGAAGTGAAACCGCTCAGCGCCGATGGTAGTGTGGGGTCTCCCCATGCGAGAGTAGGTCATCGTCAGGCATTTATTCAGAAGAACCCCGATTATCGAGAGATGGTCGGGGTTTTTCGCATGCATGGGTCGACCCCGCTTTTTATGTGTGGGGCCGCGCCGATAACCGCCTCGGCGCGGTCCGGCCTGGCTCTTCTCAAGGGCGGGCTCGTGGCGTTCGCCACCCCTTGCAGCTTCGCTGCAGCCGTTGTAAAGAGCTCCAGGGTGGCTCACCCCCATGCGAGAGGCAAGCTGCCTGGTTGCTAGTACCTCTGCGGATATCGGGATTTTCCACAAGGTCAAGATCGTTTCCATAGACGAGTGCGGGTCGATGGCTCCCTCGGCGTGGACCGGCCTGGTCCTTCTCAAGGGCGGGCTCGTGGCCCTCGCCACTTCTTGCAGCTTCGCTGCAGCCGTTGTAAAGAGCGCCAGGGTGGCTCACCTACATGCGAGATCAGGCATTTATTCAAAAGAGGCCCGGCTATCTAGAGATGGCTGGGCTTCTTTTATGACGTCCGCCTTTTCCGTCTAGCCGAAGCTTGGCGTAGCGGAAGGCGGGCGTTGGCTCTCTGCAGCCGTACGTTGAAGGCCGCATAAGGCGGCTGTGCATTGGCACCATCTGAACCGACAGATATCGTGAGCACCGCGACGATACTGACGTCACCATTCATTTAGAGGAGCATACATGGATCTTGCAATGATTGGCCTTGGGCGCATGGGCGCCAACATGGCAGAACGTCTGGTTCGCGGCGGTCATCGTGTCATTGGTACAGACCCTGGCGCTGAGGCACTCTCCAGCGCGCAGCAGCGAGGAGTTGAGCCAGCACAGACTCTGGCAGAGGCGGTCGAGCAACTTCCTTCCCCGCGTATCGTATGGCTGATGGTACCTGCGGGGGAAGCCGTTGATGCACTGCTCAAGGAGCTGACATCGCTGCTGTCCCCTGATGACATCGTCATCGATGGTGGCAACTCCATGTACAAGGACAGCGTGCGACGTGCCGCTGAGCTGCGTGAACATGGCTTGAGCTATGTGGATGTGGGAACCAGCGGTGGCGTGTGGGGGCTGGCAGAGGGCTACAGCATGATGGTCGGCGGTGATGATGCCGTGGTCGAGAGGCTCAAGCCGCTGTTCGAGACCCTGGCCCCGGCTGCCGACAAAGGGTGGGGACACGTAGGGCCCAGCGGGGCAGGCCACTTCACCAAGATGGTCCACAATGGTATCGAGTACGGCATGATGCAGGCGTTTGCGGAAGGCTTCGCCATCATGGAGAAGAAGACCTCCTTCGGGCTGGACCTGCATCAAGTCGCTGAGATCTGGCGTCATGGTAGCGTCGTACGGTCCTGGCTGCTCGACCTGACCGCCAATGCCCTCGACAAGAACCCGACCTTTGACGGCATCGCCCCCTACGTCTCTGATTCCGGCGAAGGGCGTTGGACGGTGAGCGAGGCCATCGAACTCGACGTCAGTGCCCCGGTCATCACGATGTCCCTGCTTGAGCGGCTGCGCTCCCGTGAATCCGACTCCTATGCGGACAAGATGCTCGCTGCCATGCGCAATGAGTTTGGCGGCCACGCCATCAAGTCATCCTGAGCATCATTGCGCAGCTATTAGCCTCCCTGGTAGCTCCGGCCGGGGAGGCCAACATTATCTGGTAGCGTGTGCTGATGAGCGCTGACCAGCGACGGATGATCTCCTAGCGCTGAAACAGATTTTTATTGCTGTCTTGACAAGACGGGAAGCGGGCAGTGGCGCGGGCTCCAGCGGTGCCCAAAGTTGTCCACAGGGAATACACAGAAAAAAACTATATCTGTGCTTGGAAAAATCTCCCTCTACCATATATAGTGCCCTACCGAAGGCGGGGAGTACGGCCTGGTGCCGTGACTCCACCGACCGCCCATGTCCACGCCATCCCCTATGATGGGCGTATCATCACGTCACGGACGGTAACGATTATCATGACCATCACGATCTATAGCAAACCCGCCTGCGTCCAGTGCAACGCCACCTACCGCGCCCTGGACAATCAGGGAATCGACTATACCGTGGTCGATCTGACCCAGGACGCCGATGCCATGCAGCGAGTCCAGGAGCTGGGCTACCGCCAGGTGCCCGTCGTCGTCGCTGGCGAGGATCATTGGGCCGGCTTTCGCCCGGACAAGATCAGTACGCTGGTCGCCTGATAACGTCCTTCGCACGTAAGTTCTTCGTATCTAGCGGATGTGCGCGGCGATGGCCGCGTCACGTCCGAGGCTTCAGGGATGCAGGAGAATCGTCTTGGCTGAGCTGGTCTATTTCTCGACAAAGTCTGGCAATACACGACGCTTTGTAGAAAAGCTGGGTCTGTCTGCCAGGCGTATTCCGCTCAGTCGTGACGACGGTCCTCTGCGTGTCGATCAGCCATATATTCTCGTTGTGCCGACCTACGGCGACGGTGACCCGATGAGCTCGGTACCGCCACAGGTGATTCGGTTTCTCAACGATGCACACAATCGGTCCCTGATTCGGGGCGTGATCGCGGGTGGCAACACCAATTTCGGCGCAGCCTTTGGCCTGGCCGGGAGAGTGATCGCGCAGAAGTGTCAGGTGCCGCTTCTTTATCGGTTTGAACTGATGGGCACGGATGAGGATGTCCATCGTGTTCTTGCAGGGGTGAAAGAATTTTGGAAACGCTCAGCCTAGAAAAGGATGCGGCAACGCGACCCGCTGCCGATCACAACGCCAAGACACTCGACTATCACGCGCTGAATGCGATGTTGAACCTGTACGATGCCGAAGGGCGTCTGCAGCTCGACAAGGATCGCGAGGCCGCGCGTCAGTACTTCCTGCAGCACGTGAACCAGAACACCGTGTTCTTTCACTCGCTGCAGGAAAAGCTCGATTACCTGACGGAGCAAGGCTACTACGAGCGCCAGGTGCTCGATCAGTACGACTTTGATTTCGTTACCGCGTTGTTCGATCAGGCCTATGCGGTCAAGTTCCGGTTCCAGAGCTTCCTGGGAGCGTTCAAGTACTACACCAGCTATACCCTCAAGACGTTCGATGGCAAACGCTATCTTGAGCGCTTCGAGGATCGCGTCTGCATGGTCGCGCTGTCGCTCGCGCGTGGCGACGAGACGTTGGCGAAGCAACTGGTCGATGAGATCATCCACGGCCGCTTTCAGCCGGCGACGCCGACGTTCCTCAACTGCGGCAAGCAGCAGCGGGGCGAGTTGGTCTCCTGCTTCCTGCTGCGGATCGAGGACAACATGGAGTCCATCGGGCGCTCCATCAACTCGGCTCTGCAGCTGTCCAAGCGGGGCGGCGGTGTCGCCTTCTCGCTTTCCAACGTGCGCGAGTCTGGTGCTCCGATCAAGCGTATCGAAAACCAGTCTTCAGGCATCATTCCGATCATGAAGATGCTGGAGGATGCGTTCTCCTATGCCAACCAGCTTGGCGCTCGCCAGGGCGCTGGTGCGGTCTATCTCAACGCACACCACCCGGATATCCTGAACTTCCTCGACACCAAGCGCGAGAACGCCGACGAGAAGATTCGCATCAAGACCCTTTCACTGGGGATCGTGATGCCGGATATCACGTTCGAGCTGGCCAAGCGTAACGAGGACATGTATCTGTTCTCGCCCTATGACGTCGAGCGCGTCTATGGTGTGCCTTTTGGCGACATCAGCGTGACCGAGAAGTACGACGAGATGGTCGCTGACGGTCGTATTCGCAAGAAGAAGATCAACGCTCGTGAGCTGTTTCAGACCATTGCCGAGCTGCAGTTCGAGTCTGGCTATCCGTACCTGATGTTTGAGGACACAGTGAACCGCGCCAACCCGATCGATGGCCGGATCAACATGTCCAACCTCTGCTCGGAAATCTTGCAGGTCAATACACCTACCGAATACGACGATGACCTGGGCTATCGCAAGATCGGTGAGGATATTTCCTGCAACCTTGGTTCGCTCAACATCGCCAAGGCCATGGACTCTCCTGACTTCGGTGCGACGGTAGAGACCGCTATCCGTGGATTGACCGCGGTTTCCGAGATGAGCAACATCAGCTCAGTGCCGTCGATTGCCGAGGGCAATGCCAAGTCTCACGCCATCGGCCTGGGCCAGATGAACCTGCACGGTTACCTGGCTCGCGAGCATATCTACTACGGCAGCGAAGAAGGGGTGGATTTCACCAACATCTACTTCTACACCGTAGCGTTTCACGCCATTCGTGCGTCCAACCGCATCGCCATTGAGCGCAACCGTCACTTTGCCGGTTTCGAGAAGTCGAGCTATGCCAGCGGCGAGTACTTCGACAAGTACACCGAGCAGGCGTGGGAGCCGAAGACCGACAAGGTACGCGCGCTGTTCGACAAGAGCGGGATCCATATTCCGACTCAGGAGGATTGGCGTGAGCTGAAGGCGTCGGTGATGGCTCATGGGTTGTTCAATCGCAATCTGCAGGCGATTCCGCCCACCGGGTCCATTTCCTACATCAACAACTCCACGTCGAGTATTCACCCGGTCACGGCCAAGGTGGAGATTCGTAAAGAGGGTAAGTTGGGACGTGTGTACTATCCGGCCCCCTACCTGACGGACGAGAATCAGGACTACTATCAAGACGCCTATGAGCTTGGTCCTGAGAAGATCATCGACACCTATGCTGCCGCCACGCAGCACGTTGACCAGGGGCTGTCGCTGACGCTGTTCTTCCGCGACACGGCGACCACCCGCGACGTCAACAAGGCGCAGATTTACGCCTGGCGCAAGGGCATCAAGACGATCTACTACATCCGTCTGCGTCAGGCGGCGCTGGAAGGGACGGAAGTGGAAGGTTGCGTGTCCTGCACCCTGTAATGATGAGCCGTGATGGCGAAGCCGTCACGGAGTAGGCGGAAAGACAGGCCAAGGCGAAGTCACGGGTAGGAGTCTCTGGCACGATGCCGTGAGCCCTACCTGTCTTCGCCGCTCCTTTGCCAGCGAGACTACTGTTGTGGAATTCGCACGGGCAAAGGGACTGAAGGCCGTCTTGGTCGCCGTTTTTTGCTTCAATCGAGCGACGCGCCGTGCTCAGGGCCCGGCGCCAACCGAACGAGAACCCTCTCATGGATATGCCCGCTACCTCTGCTGCCCGTCGTTTGAGCCGGGTCGACGCGATCAACTGGAACAGACTCCAGGACGACAAGGACCTCGAGGTCTGGAACCGTTTGACCGGTAACTTCTGGTTGCCGGAAAAGATCCCCTTGTCCAACGATATCCCGTCGTGGAATACCCTGACGGAACATGAGCAGCAGCTCACCATTCGTGTCTTCACGGGCCTCACCCTGCTCGATACCATCCAGGGCACGGTGGGGGCTCCTGCGCTGATCGAGGACGCGGTAACGCCTCATGAAGAAGCCGTACTGACCAACGTCAGCTTCATGGAGTCGGTACACGCGCGTTCTTACAGCTCGATCTTTTCCACGCTGTGCGCGACCCGTGATGTGGATGATGCCTACCGCTGGAGTGAAGAGAACCCCTTCCTGCAGAAGAAGGCCGAGTTGATCCTGGAGCGTTACCGCGCCGAGGACCCGCTCATGCGCAAGGTGGCGAGCACCTTCCTTGAGTCCTTCCTGTTCTACTCTGGCTTTTATCTGCCGATGTACTGGTCAAGCCGCGCCAAGCTGACCAACACCGCCGACCTGATTCGTCTGATCATTCGTGATGAGGCTATCCATGGTTATTACATCGGCTACAAGTTCCAGCGTCAGCTGGCCCAGCAGCCGCAGGAGCGTCAGGAAGAGATCAAGGCTTACGCATTTGAGCTGCTGTTCGAGCTCTATGAGAACGAGGTGAAGTACACCGAGGCGCTGTACGACGACGTTGGTCTGACCGAGGACGTCAAGAAGTTCCTGCATTACAACGCCAACAAGGCGTTGATGAATCTTGGCTTCGAGGCACTGTTCCCGTCCAGCGTGACCGATGTGAGCCCGGCCATTCTGGCCGCGCTGTCTCCTGGCTCCGATGAGAACCATGACTTCTTCTCTGGTTCAGGGTCTTCCTATGTCATCGGCAAGACGGTGAGCACCGAAGACGAAGATTGGGCATTCTGACCGTCGTGTGTTGTCACTCACAGCGGAGTGACGTCTGACGACAGGGCCACGGCGATCGCCGTGGCCCTTTTTTTTGCTCCTGGAACGTCGCGCTGTCGCGTCTCGGGGGCAATGCCGATGCGGTGCCTTAGCTGGCGGCGTCTGTGCTGAGTTCGCGCTGAGCGTGACGCCGGCACTGTGCCGGACCTTCACCAAAATGTTGCTTGAAGGCGGTGGCGAAGTTGGCGGCGTGCCGGTAGCCGGCGATACTGGCCGCGGTATCGACGCTGACGTTCTCGTCTTGCAGCGCCGCTCGGGCGCGCAGCAAGTGCTGCTGTCGCAGTCCGGCACTCAACGGCAGCCCATATTCCCGGTGATAACGCCGCTGCAGTTGTCGCAGACTCATCCCCAATCGGCTTGCCATGTCGGCGGGCGACAGGTGCAGCGACTCGCCGCTGGCGATCCAGCCGGCCAGGCGTTGCTGCCAGGCCTTACCATCGTGGGACACAGCAGGGGTCGTCTGGTGCGCCAACGCCTCGGACACCATGGCAAGGGCGATCGATTCGCGCTCCAGGTTAAGGACCGTCGTCATGTCGGCGGTCTGACTCACGCTGTTCAGGCGTGCCACCAGGTCGCTTGACGGTGTCCACCTCAGATGGCCGAGGTGCTGCCTGAGGCCGTGACAGCAAACACTGGGCAGCGGAGAGCCCAGACGACGCTGGAGCCAGTCCGAGGTCAGGCTCAGTACGGCACTGAATTCCACTGCGCCACGCCTGCCGTGGCGGACGAAGGTGGTGGGCTCGTCGACCGCTATCAGCAGGCCGCAGGCTCGCTTGTTGGCATCGAGTGTAAAGCTATGCTCGTCGAAGCTCACGCAGGCCTCTCCGCGCCAGACCAGCGAAATCTTGAGACCTGGATGCAGCCGTGCCCGGGGCGTTACACCGTGGCGGTCACGCAGACGATTGAGCCGCAGGTACATGCCACGCTGGACCTCATGCTGTTGCACGATGCCATGCAGCGGCGCTCCAGTGGCCTGGTGGTCGGCCGCGGTGCATTGATACTGGCTGGTCAGTACGCCCGCCAGTGACGTCAGGTCATGCTGATGAATCCAGCCGGCCTGGGGGGCTTTCGGCTGCGTCGTGGTGAAGGTTGTCGTCATGCCAAAGGTCGCTGGTCAAAGGGCAAAGGTATCGGGGTGCCGTCAGTGACAGAATGTCGCTCCAGGGATTTGAATGCAATAGATTCGCATTAAGTTTTGGAGGTGGCATGAAGGGCAACATGTTGTTGGCGTGGGTGCTTGCCGGAGCGGGGGGTGCGCTGCTGGCCACCGCTGCCCAGGCGCAGGATATCGCCGAGCAGAGGGCAGAGGGTCGGGGAGCAGAGGCCCAGGGGGCTGGGGGGATAGGCGCTGATGATCCGGGAATCGAGGATCAGGAGCTGGACGTTACCCGGGTGATCGGTGTGCGCCTGTACGACATGTTGGCCAGCGAGCAGACCGGGGGCTATAGCGTTGATGCGGCCACGGTGGGTACCAAGGTGCCGGCCGCCCTGCGAGATATCCCGCAGTCGGTCAGCGTGGTCACCCACGATGCCATCGAGGACCAGGGGTTTGTGACCTTGGATCAGTTGGCGGCACGCACGCCGGGGGTGCGGGTACTCAGCAACGATTATGGTCGTTCCTCCATCTTTGCCAGAGGCTATGAGTACGATGCCTACAGCATTGATGGGCTGCCTGCGCCCATGAGCAGTATCCTCGGGTCAGTGCCGAGCCTGACCGCGTTCGACCGGGTCGAAATCATGCGCGGGCCGTCGGGGCTGTTCAACAGCACCAGCGAACTGGGCGGCATCGTCAACCTGGTGCGCAAGCGTCCGACCGAGACCTTCCAGGCTGAGGTGTTCGGCAGCCTGGGCACGCTGGACGATGGTGCGCTGGGAGTGGATGTGGCGGGGCCCATCGATGAGGCCGGCCGGGTAAGAGGGCGGTTTGTGGCACGCTCCACGGAGAACGCACAATGGGTCGATGACAACGATAACCGGCAGGATGACCTTTACGCAGCGGTAGATATCGACCTGACCGATGCCACCGAGCTCTCCCTTGGCATCATTCATAATGCCAAGGACATCACGGTCAACAACGGCCAGCCGACCGATGCCGATGGGGATCTTCTGTATACCCGTCGTAGCGCCTTCTATGGGGCTGACTGGAACGACTTTGACAGTGAGTCCACGGATGTACTGGCAGAGCTGACACATCGCTTTGCCAACGATGGCTACGGTCGCGTTGCGGCCCGCTACTCCGACCGAGATGCGGACTACAACTATGCCTTCGGCGCCGGTGCGGTGGATGATCAGGGCAGGCTGAATGCTGCCGGTTTCGGGGGTAAGACCGACGAGACGTCGCTGTCACTGGACGCCAGCTACACCCAGGCGTTTGACGCTTTTGGCAATGACAACGAGTTTGTGGTCGGGCTCGACCATAAGGACTACGACCAGGACAATCGCCAGGGGCGGGCGCGCGGGCTTGGAAGCAGTCTCAGCGTCGGTCAGCTCAATGATCTGGCCTACGTCAATGTCCTGGACAGTGCCCAGGCTGGCCTGTCCGGCTTCAGTCTTACCGACACCCGCAGCGAGCTGGAAGAGACCGGTGCCTACGCCAAGGTAACGGTCAGACCGATCGCCCCTCTGGCCTTGATCGCCGGCGGCCGCTTCAGTCATTTTTCCACCGAATACGACGACCGCACCAGTGATAGCGAAAGCTCTCGCAGTGACAGCGAATTTACGCCCTATGCAGGGGCTGTGCTGGACCTGGATGCTCAGCACTCCCTCTATGCCAGCTATTCGCGGGTCTTCAAGCCTCAGACGGCGTTCAACGAGGACAATGATCTGATCGATCCCCGTGAGGGCGATCAGTACGAGGTCGGTATCAAGGGCAGTTACCTGGGGGGGCGGCTGAATGCACGCGCCAGCGCCTACCAGCTCGAAGACAGCCATCGTGCAGCCGCGTCGAGTGATCCCGGTGCCAGCTATTCCGTGGATACCGGTGAAGTGCGTATTCGCGGTGCCGAGCTGGAAGTCACTGGAAGTCTCACCGACCAGTGGGACCTGATCTTTGGCTATACCTATACCGATACGGAGATCGAAAAGGCATCCAGTGCCCGGGATGATGGCATCTTCCTGCTGATGCCCGAGAACATGGTCAACCTATGGTCGCAGTATCGTTTCCAGCAAGGGATGCTCAATGGCCTGTCACTGGGCGGCGGGATCACCGCCATGAGCGACTTCAGTTCGAGCAGCGGCGTCGAGGCACCCGGCTATGCAGTGGTGGACGCGATGCTTGGCTATGAATTTACCCCGCAGCTGAGCGGCCAGCTCAACGTCTACAACCTGTTCGACCGTGAGTATTACCTGCGTGCAGGGGGCGAGGGCTCCTTCAACTTCGTGGGTCAGCCAGCCAGCGCCCTGGCCACCTTGCGCTATGCGTTCTAAGGCGTGGCAGATCATCGCGGGCTGGCCCCTGGGCATGCTGGTGCTGGTGTCACTGTTAGCGTCTCTCGTCGACAGCGCTGTCGCCATGGATGACGGCAGCGTGATGCCTGAGCTTGATGGGTCTCGGGTGGTGGTGGACGCGCAGACAGGCCTGTCCTATCAGGTCGAGGTGTCGATGCCGGATGCGCCTCGGCCAGCGCAAGGATACCCCGTGCTGGTGGTGCTGGATGGCAATGCACGCTTCCCGTTGCTGCGTGAGGCGCGGGACACGCTGACGCGAAAAGGTCCTGAGGGCAGCGCCCTGCCTCTGGTCATCGTCGGTGTCGGCTATCCCGGCGCTGAGCGCTTTGATTCCCAGCGACGTCGCTGGGATTTCACGCCCCCTGTGCCAACGGATATCGCCGCGCACGCGGCTGAGGCCGGCGAAGAGGGGGCATCAGCGAAGGGGCAGGAATCTGTGCAGGAAGGAGGGGCAGACCAGTTTCTTCACTTCTTGAGTGCTCAGTTGCTGCCCATGCTCGAGCGGGACTTGACGCTGGATCCGGAGCGTCGCGCGCTGCTGGGTCACTCGTTGGGAGGGCTGTTTGCGCTCTACGCTCAGCAGCGCTGCCCCGAGTGCTTTCGCCGGCTTTTCGCCATCAGCCCCTCGCTGTGGTGGGGTCAGCGTTATCTGGTCCAAGCGCTGGATGCCCGGCTGCAGGATGCTGAGTGGTGCGAGGCGCTTGAGGGAACATCGTTGCTGGTGGGGGTCGGTGCGCGTGAACAGTCACCACGCGAAGGCCATGTCGGGTCCCAGCGAGATCGCTTGCGCCTTCGGCGAGCCATGGTAGATGAAGCGCGTGACTACCAGCGCCGGCTACAGCAGCGCTGCGTTTCCCTGTCGAGTGAACTGATGATCTTTGCCGGTGAAGATCATGGCAGTGTGATGTGGCCAGCGGCGCGACAGGTCGTGGAAAGGCTGGCTGATCACGAGCAGGAGTCGCGTTCTGGGGAGAGTCTTCGCGACAGGGGTAGCAGCTGAAACGGCATACGGGTTGAAGTCTGGGGACTGCATCACTATCTTGTACAAGTGCGTGACAGAGCTTAAGAGAATGTCCAACTTATCTCTACAAGGAGGATGTCATGACGCAGCAAGTGGAAGGCAAACGAGTCGCGATCTTGGCCACTCACGGATTCGAGGAATCCGAGCTCGCGGTGCCAAAGGCCAAACTGCAGCAGCAGGGCATCGTCGTGCACGTGGTCTCGCCTGAGGCGAAAGGCATCAGAGCCTGGGCGGAAAGCGACTGGGGCGATACCTATGGCGTGGACGTGGCCCTGGAAGACGCCAGTGAGCACGATTATCACGCACTGGTGCTGCCCGGTGGCCTGTTCAACCCCGACGCCTTGCGTCTGGATGAAGCGGCCCTGGCGTTTGTCCGAGCGTTCTTCCAGGCGGGCAAGCCCGTTGCCGCGATTTGCCACGCCCCTTGGATCCTGATCAATGCTGATGTAGTAAGCGGGCGCAAGCTGACGTCCTACCCCAGTGTGGCCCAGGATCTACGCAATGCTGGCGCCGAATGGGTGGATCAACAGGTGGTGGTCGACAATGGCCTGGTGACCAGCCGCAAGCCCGATGATTTGGACATCTTCTGCCACAAGCTGGTGGAGGAAATCGGCGAGGGTCGGCACGCTAAGCAGCACGCCTGAGGCAGATCACACGCGGTTGATTCAAGGCCCCCGACGATGCCTTCGTCGGGGGCCTTGTGCTTAGCTGTCACTGGGTTGGCCGAGGAGCCTCCCGCGTGGAAGCAGCTGGCTCGCATGGGGCGGACTCGGTGGCGGCGAGTCGGCGGACGCCGTACCAGCCCGTCCAGGGGCCGATCATCGCCAGCAGGATCGAGAACACAATGCCCAGGTAGTTGAACAGGGCCCAAGGTGCGTAATCCAGGGTGGCGACGCCCAAGGTGCCGGCCATGTAGATGGCAGAGACGGTCCAGGGGGCCAGTGGCTCGGGAATCATGCCGCCATCCTCCATGCTGCGTGACAGTACCAGCGGGTGCAGGCGGCGTTTTTGGTACTGCTCGGCGAACAGTTCTCGGGTAAGGAAGAAGGTCACGTAGCTGTTGCCGGTGGCCAGAATGATGGTGCAGCTGGCAGCCAGTGACGCCAGGATCGTGCCACGTGCCGAGCGCACGTAGGCCAGACTGCGGTCAAGCACCACTTTGAGGATGCCGGAGGCCTCAAGGGCTGAGGCAAAGAAGAAGGCACACAGAGCGAACAGCACCGCACCGTGCATGCTGTAGAGGCCGCCGCGATTTAGCAGACTCGCCAGTGCCGCTGGCAGGGTGGAAACGTCAAGGCCCGGGTTGAAGCTGGTCAGCAGACTGACGTTGAAGCCGGACACTGCTGCCTGAGCGACCGCCTCAAGGCTCGCGCCCTGAACGATCATGGCCAGCAGGGCGGCGCAGGCCGAAGCCAGAAACAGCACCACCAGGGTGGGTTTCTTGCGAATCGATCCGTAGAGCACGATGGCCACCGGCAGCAGCAGCAGCGGGTTGAGGCGATAGAGGCCGTCAAGGGTATTGGCACTGGCAGCGATGGCGGCCGGCATACCCGCGCCCAGCTCCATGTTGAGCCCCAGCATCAGGTAGACCACCGCCGCCACCAGGGCGGCGGGGAGTGAGGTGTACATCAGGTTGCGAATATGGCGATAGAGGTCCTCGCCCACCACCATGGAGGCCATGATGGTGGTGTCCGACAGCGGTGACAGCTTGTCGCCGAAGTAGGCGCCGGAGAGCACGGCGCCGGCGGTGATCGCCAGGTTGATGTCCATGGCTGCAGCGATGCCCATGATGGCCACGCCGAGGGTGCCGGCGGACCCCCAGGAGGTGCCGGTGAAGGTGGAGACGATGGCGGTGCCAAGAAATGCCATGACGTAGAGGTAGCGAGGGTCGATCAGCTCCAGGCCATGGTAGATGAAGTAGGGAATGGTGCCCGAGATCATCCAGCTGCCGATGATGATGCCGATGCTGTAGAGCACCAGCAGGGCGGACAGGGCGGTTTTGACCTTGGCGCCCATGATGTCCATGACCCCTTCCCAGGTTCCGCCATGAAGAAGGCTGAACAGGGTGGCGGCGGCACCTAGGGTAATCAGTACCAGCTCGGTGGGAAGGCCCGCTACCACGATGCCGTAGACGATGGCGAAGGCGATGGCGGTGAGCAGCAGCAGGGATGGAGCAAGGCCAGGTTGTCGTTGTGTTGCTGGCATGGGATGTCCTCCTCAGGGTGATCAGTGATCGAGCGCGGTGAACCCCCGCTCCAGGTCGGCGATGATCTCGTCAATGTCTTCCAGCCCGATGGCCAGACGGATCAGTGGCTGGCCGCTACCGTCGGGACGCAGCGGAGACAGGGCGAGGCTTTCGTAGCCACCCCAGCTCACCCCAATTCGCATCAGCTGCAGGGCATTGATGAAGCGTTCCACCCGCGGGTAGCTGGGATCGTGCAAGGCGAAGCTGAGCAGGCCCGAGTGGCCCTTGAGCTGACGTGCCGCCCACTCAGCCGCCGGACCCTGGGCAAGGCTTGGGTGATACACCGCGGCCACCTGTGGATGGGCGTCAAGGAAGGCGGCAATCGCCTGGCCGTTGCGCAGGTGTTCTGCCATTCGCACCGGCAGAGTGCGCAGGCCACGCAGGATCAGCGACGCGCTGTGGGGCGAGAGCGCCGCTCCCAGCAGCTGGTGACCATTAGCGAAGAGCCTGTCGATCACCTCGGCGTTGCCGATGACGGCGCCACCGACCACGTCGCTGTGGCCGCCGATGTACTTCGATAGCGAGTGCACCACCAGGTCGACTCCATGGGTGATCGGCTTCTGGAACAGCGGAGTCGCCCAGGTATTGTCGATCAGCGTCAGAATGCCGTGCTTTCTGGCGATGCGGGCGATGGCCTCGAGATCGGCCAGTTCCATGCGCAGCGATGAAGGGCTCTCTATGTAGATCAGGCGTGTCTCGGGGCGCAGGTGGGCGCCAATGTCCTGGTCGCCGCTGATGCCGTCATGGCTGACGCCGTAGCGTGCCATCTGGTCGAGCAGCTCCACCGCGGGGCCATAGATCTGATTGATGCGCAGGAGAGATCAGCGCCTACATCGCCGCGCAGGAGCTGGCGCCGGGGACACAGCTACCCTCAATGGGAGAGTGGATGGAGCGTCTCGAGGTAGGTCGCTCGACCCTGAGAGAGGGACTCAAGAAGCTGGAGGCGGAAGGCATCATCGACATCGTCAATGGCAAGGGCCTGTTTGTCAGCGAGCAGCGCACCTTCCAGTTGCTGGCGAGTCTCGGGATCAAGGACGCCAAGGCCCACTTGATCGAGATGCTCGAGGTCCGCGAGGCGCTTGAGGTCCAGGCGATCGTGCTGGCGATACGCCACGCCGCCGATCACCAGCTCGACGCCATGGCCAGCCATCTGGACGATTACCGTCGCGCC
Organism: Halomonas sp. DP5Y7-2; assembly: GCF_019802025.1. Lineage (NCBI taxonomy): Bacteria > Pseudomonadati > Pseudomonadota > Gammaproteobacteria > Oceanospirillales > Halomonadaceae > Halomonas > Halomonas sp. DP5Y7-2. The sequence goes on from NZ_JAHVHY010000009.1 coordinate 14,074, forward strand.
AGGGAAAAGGAGGACTTTCTGGGAGTGAGCGAGGCCGACGCCGCCTTTCACCTGGCCATCTACCACGCCTGCGGCAATCGTGTGCTGGTGGGATTGATCCAGATGATGCATGACGAACTGTATCTGTCCTGGGACTCACCGGAAGATCGACTCCGGGTATTCGATGCCGGTTTTCCGTTTCATGAAGCCCTGCTGGAGGCCATGCAGCAACGGGACGAGCCGGCGGCGCGGGCTGCGTTTACCCACTTGATCGCGGCAACCCGCCAAAGCGTCGACGCCCTCTCTGCCTGAGCCCTCACAGGTTGTCGAGCCTGCGTCGACGGGGTGACGGCGGCGCCGCGGCCACTGGGGCATTCACCTCCCAGCCTGGGGCGATTCACGCATCCGGGGCCGGCGTCGCAGGGTTCTGAATGGCGATTATCCTAGGAAGGCGACCGAGAGCCGCGTCTGCTCAAGCGTGAGCCGGAATGCGCGCGCATTTCCGGCGCAAGCTGTCTTTCGATAGACTATGCCCTTTTCCCGCGTAAGGGGCGAGGAATGACCATTGGTGAGCTGATCCGGCTGTTGAGTGATGGCGAGTTTCACTCTGGACAGCAGCTGGGCGAGAAGCTGGGGGTGTCCCGAGCGGCGGTGTGGAAGCAGCTGCGCAAGCTCGAGGATCTTGGCATTCCCATGCAAGCGGTGAAAGGGCAGGGGTATCGCCTGGCAGAGCCGTTGGAACTGCTTGAAGGACCGGCGGTGGTGGCGGCGCTGTCCCGTGACTCGCGTCAGCACCTCGCTCGCCTGTTCGTGGAAGACACTCTTCCATCCAGTAACGAGTTTCTGCGCGAGCGCTTTCGTCAGGGGGCTGGGCATGGCGAGGCTTGCCTGGTCGAGCAGCAGTCTGCGGGACGCGGACGACGTGGCCGGATCTGGACGACCCCCTGGGGGCGTACCCTGATGTGCTCCGTGGGCTGGCGCTTTGACGCCGGCGTTGCGGCGCTGGAAGGGCTCAGTCTGGCGATCGGCGTGGTGCTGGCCCAGATGCTGGAGCGCCACGGCTTGAATCCCGCCTTGAAATGGCCGAATGACGTACTGCTTCCCGATGGCCAGGGTGGCTTTGGCAAGTTGGCCGGCATCCTGGTGGAAATGAGCGGAGATGCCGCGGGCCCCTGTGAGGTAGTGCTGGGGATGGGAATCAACGTGGATCTGCCTGATAGCTTCCGGGCGCGCATCGATCAGCCGGTCGCCTGTGTACATGATCAGGCGCCAGGGCTTTCCCGCAACGTCATGGCGGCAGAGCTGATGGACGGCTTGTTGACCATGCTGGCAGGCTTTGAGGAGAACGGGTTTGCGGCCTGGAAAGACGAGTGGAACGCGCGCCACGCCTTTGCTGGCTGGGATATCGAGATCATCAGGGGTGAGCGCCGGGAGCTCGCCCGGGCGGGAGAAGTGGATGACAACGGCAATCTCTGGGTGCGCAAGGATGAGCAGGATGAGCGCCTTGTCGGAGGAGAGATCAGCGTGCGAGCGCGCCCATGATTCTTGACCTGGATATCGGCAATACTCTGTCCAAATGGCGCCTCAAGGATGCTGATAGCAGCGAGATACGCTCGCGCGGTGCGGTATGGACCCGGGAGGAGTGGAAGCCTGGAGCGGACATCCCGGATCTCGACGTGGTCGAGACCGTGCGGATTTCCAGCGTGGCGCGTCGTTCGGTGCTGGCCCAGACGGAATCGTTGCTGAAGGACAGGGTACGCTCCGTCCACGTGGCACGTTCCTGTCGTGAGGCCCTTGGGGTCACCAACGGCTACCACGAACCTGGACGATTGGGCGTGGATCGCTGGATGGGGGTCCTGGCCGGTTATCAACTGGCGGGAGCCAGCTGCACGGTGGACTGTGGTAGTGCCATCACGGTGGATTTCGTGCTGCCTGGGGGGCGTCATCTTGGGGGCTATATACTCCCTGGGCTTCGTCTCATGAAGGAAAGCCTGAAACTCGGCACACGTAACGTGGCCATCGATCCGGACAGCGAGGCGGACGAGCTGCTGGCGCCAGGCCGGCGCACAGTGGAGGCCGTGAATCACGGGATTTATATGGCGGCTGTGAGTGCCGTCAACCGGATTTACAGTGAAGTGTGCGATCGCGAAGGGGTTGCCCTGCCGATGCTGGTCACGGGAGGGGATGCCCGAGTCGTCTCGAGGGGTATCCAGGTGCCCCACGCCATTTGGCCAGATATGGTCTATGCGGGACTCGAGGCGTGCTTTCCGCTCACCGCAGCAGAGCGTGCTGGCAAGATGGCTGGCGCCCCAGTGCCGCCTGCGCCAGTGGCGCTGGAAAAGATTCGTGCCGGATTAGCCTTCTCGATGCTGCTGTGACAAGGCCGGGAGCCGCGAGCCCCTGGTGTGCTCAGCGACGATGGGTGGGGCGGCTGTCGCCCAGGTCGGGGAGCCGCTCGGGGAAGTCGAGAGTCCTTTTGTCCCACGCCAACAGGCGAGAAGGATGTGGTGTCCGAGCGAAAAAAGCGTTGAGGGCCTTGCGTTATTCGTTGGGCTTTGACACAATGCGCCGCGTTCCAAGGCAGGCGGCGAGGCCGCTGTCCTGTGTCGAGAAGGTGAAAAAGAATCTAGAGGAGCCGATTCTTTTTAAAACAGCCACTTGACATCTTGGGGTGAGGCGATAAAATACGTCGCCAGTTGGAGGGGTTCCCGAGTGGCCAAAGGGAGCAGACTGTAAATCTGCCGCGAAAGCTTCGAAGGTTCGAATCCTTCCCCCTCCACCAGATTTTTTTCGATTGCCCTTGGGTGGTCGAAGCGGAGCAGGCGGTCGGACGCTGCCAGGCTGGTCGGGTTCGATGAGCATGTTTCAGCAAGAATGACCTTGGGTCATGATGCGGGCATAGTTCAATGGTAGAACCTCAGCCTTCCAAGCTGATGATGCGGGTTCGATCCCCGCTGCCCGCTCCAGGTTTCGGCGTGTGCCGTGTGTGTTGCGCCAAAGAGTGCGCTCATGTAGCTCAGGGGTAGAGCACACCCTTGGTAAGGGTGAGGTCGACGGTTCAAATCCGTCCATGAGCTCCATATAGAAAAGCGAGCCTTGGCTCGCTTTTTCTTTCTCCATCGCGTCTGCAGGGTGGAGTAGGGGTTGCCAGGCAAGCGTTGCTTCGCTATCATGGCGCCCGCTGTTGCAGAGGCTGCCCGCAAAGGGTGGTTTGCATCGAGTACAGGCCAGTAGCTCAATTGGCAGAGCAGCGGTCTCCAAAACCGCAGGTTGGGGGTTCGATTCCCTCCTGGCCTGCCAGTCTTCCCCAGGCTGGCAGTTTTTTATATACTTTCGTGTTTCGATTGCCGCGCCCTGAGGAGTCTCGTTTTCATGAAGCATAACGCCGAGGTGCAGGAGTCGCGCCACGACGGGCTCAAGTGGGCGGTTGTCGTCGTTCTTCTGGTGCTGGCCGTTGTCGGCAACACCTATTTTGCCGACCAGCCGCTTCTGTATCGTGTCCTGGGCGTTGTCGCCCTGTCTGTCGTTGCCGCTCTGGTGGCGCTGATGACCACCAAGGGGCGTGAGCTGGTCGAGCTTGCTCGTAGCGCCAGAAAGGAAATTCAACGTGTCGTCTGGCCGACGCGCCCTGAGACCATTCAGACCACTGCCATCGTGCTGGTGGCGGTGCTGGTAGTCGGGCTGCTGCTCTGGTTGATCGACACGCTGCTCAGCTGGGCGATGTCCGGCGTCATCGGTTAGGAGTCTTCATGTCCAAGCGTTGGTACGTCGTCCACGCCTACTCCGGCTTCGAGAAGCACGTCATGCGCTCGCTGATCGAGCGTGTGAAGATGCATGGCATGGAAGATCGCTTCGGTGAGATTCTGGTGCCGACCGAGGAAGTCGTCGAGATGCGCGACGGCAAGCGCCGCAAGAGTGAGCGCAAGTTCTATCCCGGCTACGTTCTGGTCGAGATGGAGATGGTTGACGAGACCTGGCACCTGGTCAATGAGACTCCGCGAGTCATGGGGTTCATTGGCGGTACCAAGGAAAAGCCGGCGCCGATCACTCAGCGTGAAGCTGATGCCATCCTTAGTCGTGTGAGAGATGGTGCGGAAAAGCCGCGGCCCAAGACCATGTTCGAGCCTGGGCAGTCTGTCCGCGTTATCGACGGGCCCTTTGCCGACTTCAATGGCGTGGTCGAAGAGGTCAATTATGACAAGAGCCGTCTGCAGGTCAGTGTGCTGATCTTCGGGCGTGCGACTCCGGTCGAACTGGAATTTTCCCAGGTCGAGAAGGAGTAAGGCGAACAGCGCGCGGTGGGTCTGTCTAGGCAGGCCCGCCGCGGTGTGCTGTCCGCCTGTAGTCAGTAGGGGTCGTCTGGAATCAGGCGGCCGTTTTGTCCGGGGAGCCGCAAGGCGCTATTACCCAACTGGAGTCCATCATGGCCAAGAAAGTACAGGCTTACATCAAGCTGCAGGTTGCAGCCGGTAAAGCCAATCCGAGTCCCCCCGTGGGTCCCGCGCTGGGTCAGCACGGTGTCAACATCATGGAGTTCTGTAAGGCGTTCAACGCTGAAACGCAGAACATCGAGCCGGGTCTCCCGACTCCCGTGGTCATCACCGTCTACTCCGACCGCAGCTTCACCTTCGTCACCAAGACTCCGCCCGCTGCGGTGCTGCTGAAGAAGGCTGCTGGCATCAAGTCCGGCTCTGGCGAGCCGAACAAGAAGAAGGTCGGTACCGTGACCCGTGAGCAGCTCGAAGAGATCGCCAAGACCAAGGAGCCGGATCTGACGGCTGCCGATCTCGACGCCGCGGTGCGTACCATTGCTGGTAGCGCCCGTAGCATGGGCCTCAACGTGGAGGGTCTCTGATCATGGCTAAGCTTACCAAGCGCGCAAAGCAGATTCGCGACAAGGTTGACGCCAACAAGGCTTACTCTGTCGACGAGGCCGTGGCACTGCTCTCCGAGCTGTCCACCGTCAAGTTCAAGGAATCCCTGGACGTCGCTATCAACCTGGGTGTTGATCCGCGTAAATCTGACCAGGTGGTTCGCGGTGCAACCGTGATGCCTAACGGTACTGGCAAGGACGTGCGCGTTGCCGTCTTTACCCAGGGTGCCAACGAAGAAGCCGCCAAGGAAGCCGGTGCCGACATCGTCGGTATGGACGACCTGGCCGAGCAGGTCAAGAAAGGCCAGCTCGACTTCGACGTGGTCATCGCTTCTCCTGACGCCATGCGTGTGGTCGGTCAGCTGGGTCAGATCCTGGGTCCGCGCGGCCTGATGCCGAACCCCAAGGTCGGTACCGTGACCCCTGACGTTGCTACCGCCGTCAAGAACGCCAAGGCCGGTCAGGTGCGCTTCCGTACCGACAAGAACGGCATCATCCACGCTACCCTGGGCAAGGTCGATTTCGACGCCGACGCCATCAAGGGCAACCTGGATGCGCTGATCGCCGACCTGAAGAAGCTCAAGCCGAGCACTTCCAAGGGCGTGTACTTCAAGAAGATGACCCTGTCCACTACCATGGGCCCGGGTCTGACTGTCGATCACTCCGCGCTGGTGTGATGCGACACAACAGGCAAGACACTTTGCGGTCCCCGTGCCGGGTGAATCACCCGGCCGGCGGGGCACCGTCAAAGACCGCAGGCGCCGCCGTCTGACCCTCGGGTTGAACGCGGCTTAATCGCCCTCAGGGCACCTGCGCAGATGGTGTTGCCGCCAGGCATCTGGTGAGCACCATCCAAGAAGCCCCTCTTCTTTGAGTTATCGAGAAGGGGAGATGGTAACCACCGGAGCCCTCGGGTTCCGGCACGAAGGAGTGATCACAGTGGCACTAGCACTCGAAGGCAAGAAGGCAATTGTTGCCGAGGTCAGTGAAGTCGCCAAGGATGCACTCTCCGTCGTAGTTGCCGACTCTCGCGGCGTCGCGGTCCACAAGATGACCGAACTGCGCAAGCAGGCTCGCGAGAATGGCGTCCAGGTGCGCGTTGTGCGCAACACCCTGGCACGCCGCGCCCTGGCCGGTACTCCCTGGGAGTGCCTGTCAGAGTCTTTCGTAGGTCCGACCATGCTGGCCTTCTCCAATGAGCACCCGGGCGCTGCCGCCCGTCTGTTCAAGGAGTTCGCTAAGGATGAGAAGAACTTCGAAGTCAAGGCGCTGGCCTATGAAGGTGAGCTGATCCCGGCAAGCGATATCGACCGTCTGGCAACTCTGCCGACGTACGATGAGGCGATCGCCAAGCTGATGTCCGTCATGAAGGAAGCTTCTGCCGGCAAGCTGGTTCGTACCCTCGCTGCGCTGCGCGACCAGAAGCAGGAAGAAGCCGCTTAAGGCTCCCTGTCGACCGACCACGATCCACGCGTTCTCGGAAAACCGGGACGCCCGCAAAGTTAGGAATCTAGACAATGGCACTGACCAAAGAAGATATCATCAACGCCGTCTCCGACATGTCCGTGATGGAAGTTGTCGAGCTGATCGAAGCGATGGAAGAGAAGTTCGGCGTTAGCGCTGCCGCCGCTGTTGTGGCTGGCCCGGGTGCTGGCGGCGACGCCGGTGCTGCCGAAGAGCAGACCGAGTTCGACCTGGTGCTGACCTCTGCTGGCGACAAGAAAGTGAACGTCATCAAGGCCGTCCGCGAGATCACTGGTCTTGGCCTGAAGGAAGCCAAGGGCGCCGTCGACGGTGCTCCGGCGACCATCAAGGAAGCGATGAGCAAAGACGACGCAGAAGAAGCCAAGAAGAAGTTGGAAGAAGCCGGCGCTTCCGTGGAGCTCAAGTAATCCTTGTGCCCATGGCTTCACGCGCTGCGTAAGCTTCCACGGCTGGTGGCGGGACGCCCGCTACCGGCCTTTTTCTGTTGTCACTAGCTGCCTGTCCAACATCGGTCATGTAGCTTGCAGAATTCCGACGGCGAGTCACTCATTCCGAGGACTTGCCGTCAGCGCCTGACGGAGACCGTCCGTCGGGTGGCGCCGACACGCATCGGTCACCCATGGTGAACAAGCTGGGGAATACAGATGGCTTACTCATACACTGAGAAAAAACGCATCCGCAAGGATTTCGGCAAACTGCCCCAAGTGATGGATGTGCCTTACCTGCTGGCCATCCAGCTTGATTCCTACTACGACTTTCTCCAGCAGGACCGCTCCCCTGAGGAGCGCATGGAGGTAGGCCTGCACGCCGCCTTCAAGTCCGTGTTCCCGATCGAGAGCTTCTCCGGCAACGCCGCGCTCGAGTACGTGAGCTACCGCTTCGGCACTCCGGCGTTCGACGTCAAGGAATGCCAGCTGCGCGGTGTCACCTATTCCGCTCCCCTGCGTGTCAAGGTCCGCCTGATCATCTACGACAAAGAGTCGTCGAACAAGGCCATCAAGGACATCAAGGAGCAGGAAGTCTACATGGGGGAAATCCCCCTGATGACCGAGAACGGTACCTTTGTCGTGAATGGTACCGAGCGGGTCATCGTGTCCCAGCTGCACCGTAGTCCCGGCGTGTTCTTTGATCACGACAAGGGCAAGAGCCATAGCTCCGGCAAGCTTCTGTACTCTGCACGCGTGATTCCTTACCGCGGCTCCTGGCTGGACTTCGAGTTTGATCCGAAGGACAACGTCTTCGTGCGTATTGACCGTCGCCGCAAGCTGCCGGCATCTGTGCTGCTGCGCGCGCTGGGCATGAGTGCCGAAGAGATTCTCGACGAGTTCTTCGACACCAGCACCTTCCACATCGAGAAGTCTGGCTTCTCTGTGGAGCTGGTGCCGTCGCGTCTGCGCGGCGAAACGGCCACCTTTGACATCAAGGGTGCCGACGGTGAGGTCATCGTCGAGGAAGGTCGTCGTGTTACTCAGAAGCACATTCGTCAGCTGGAGAAGGCTGGCCTTGAGCGTCTTGAAGTGCCGATGGATTATCTGTTCGGCAAGACCCTGGCCAAGGATCAGATCAATCCGGCCACGGGTGAGCTGATCTGCCCCTGCAACACCGAGATCACTCCAGAAATCCTGGAAGGCCTCGGGCAGGCCGGCATCACTACCATCGAAACGCTCTATACCAACGATCTGGACTGCGGTCCCTTCGTCTCCGACACGCTGAAGCTGGATACTACCGGCTCGCAGCTCGAGGCGTTGGTGGAAATCTACCGCATGATGCGTCCTGGCGAGCCGCCCACCAAGGAAGCCGCCGAGACGCTGTTCAACAACCTGTTCTTCACTGAAGACCGTTACGACCTGTCCGGCGTCGGTCGCATGAAGTTCAACCGTCGTCTGCGTCGTGAGTCCGACACCGGTTCCGGTGTGCTTGACCGTGCTGACATCCTGGATGTGCTGCGCGAGTTGATCAACATCCGTAACGGCTTCGGCGACGTCGATGATATCGACCACCTGGGTAACCGTCGTATTCGCTGCGTCGGTGAAATGGCAGAAAACCAGTTCCGTGTTGGCCTGGTGCGCGTCGAGCGTGCGGTCAAGGAGCGTCTGTCCATGGCCGAAAGCGAAGGCCTGATGCCCCAGGACCTGATCAATGCCAAGCCGGTGGCCGCTGCGGTGAAGGAGTTCTTTGGCTCCTCCCAGCTGTCCCAGTTCATGGACCAGAACAACCCGCTGTCCGAGGTGACCCACAAGCGTCGTGTGTCCGCTCTCGGCCCGGGTGGTCTGACCCGTGAGCGCGCAGGCTTCGAGGTGCGTGACGTTCACGCGACTCACTACGGCCGTCTGTGCCCGATCGAGACCCCTGAAGGTCCGAACATCGGTCTGATCAACTCGCTGGCGACCTACAGTCACACCAACAGCTACGGTTTCCTCGAGACCCCGTACCGTAAGGTCGTGGACGGTGTGGTCACCGACGACGTGGTCCACCTGTCGGCCATCGAGGAAGGTGACTTCGTCATCGCCCAGGCGTCTGCCACCGTCAACGGTGACAACAAGCTGGTCGACGACCTGGTCCAGGTCCGTCACCGCGGTGAAACCACCTTCATGCGTCCTGAGCAAGTGACGCTGATGGACGTGTCTCCGCGTCAGGTCGTCTCTGTGGCAGCGGCGCTGATCCCGTTCCTTGAGCACGATGATGCTAACCGCGCCCTGATGGGTGCGAACATGCAGCGTCAGGCGGTGCCCACCCTGCGTGCCGACAAGCCGCTGGTCGGTACCGGCATGGAGCGCTTCGTCGCCCGTGACTCCGGCGTCTGTGCCGTGGCTCGTCGTGGCGGCGTGATCGACTCGGTCGACGCCAAGCGCATCGTGGTGCGGGTCAATGAAGATGAGATCATCGGCGGTGAAGCCGGCGTCGATATCTACAACCTGACCAAGTACCTGCGCTCGAACCAGAACACCTGTCAGAACCAGCGCCCGATCGTGCGTCCTGGTGACAACGTGGCACGCGGTGACATCCTGGCCGACGGTCCGTCTGTCGACATGGGTGATCTGGCGCTTGGCCAGAACATGCGCATCGCCTTCATGCCCTGGAACGGCTACAACTTCGAGGACTCCATCCTGCTGTCCGAGCGGGTCGTCCAGGAAGACCGTTTCACCACCATCCACATCCAGGAACTGACCTGTGTGTCGCGCGACACCAAGCTGGGGCCGGAAGAAATTACTTCCGATATCCCCAACGTCGGTGAGTCGGCACTCGGCAAGCTGGATGAAGCCGGCGTCGTGTACATCGGTGCCGAGGTGGGTGCAGGCGATATCCTGGTCGGTAAGGTCACCCCTAAGGGTGAAACCCAGCTGACTCCGGAAGAGAAGCTGCTGCGTGCCATCTTTGGTGAGAAGGCGTCCGACGTTAAGGACACCTCCCTGCGTGCCCCCACCGGCATGAAGGGTACCGTCATCGACGTTCAGGTGTTCACCCGTGACGGCGTCGAGAAGGACTCCCGTGCGCTGTCCATCGAGCAGATGCAGCTCGACGAAGTGCGCAAGGACCTTCAGGAAACCTACCGCATCGCGGAAGATGCCACCTTCGAGCGTCTCAAGCGCACGCTGTCTGGTCAGCCGGTCAACGGTGGTCCGCGTCTGTCCAAGGGCGACGTGCTGTCCGACGCCTATCTCGAGGAGCTCCCGCGTCAGCAGTGGTTCAAGCTGCGCATGCAGGACGAGAAGCTCAATGAACTGCTGGCCCAGGCCGACGAGCAGCTCGAGAACCGTCGCAAGGAAATGGACGAGCGCTTTGAAGACAAGAAGCGCAAGCTGACTCAGGGCGATGACCTGGCGCCGGGCGTGCTCAAGATCGTCAAGGTCTACCTGGCCATCAAGCGTCGTCTGCAGCCCGGTGACAAGATGGCCGGCCGTCACGGTAACAAGGGTGTCATCTCGGCCATCATGCCGATCGAGGACATGCCGTTCGACGATAACGGTGAGCCGATCGACGTCGTGCTGAACCCGCTGGGTGTACCGTCGCGTATGAACGTTGGTCAGATCCTCGAGACCCACCTGGGTATGGCTGCCCGTGGGCTTGGTGTGAAGATCGAGCACATGCTGCGTGACGCTCGCGAGCAACAGCTCGGCCAGCTGCGCGAGTTCCTGGGGCAGGTGTACAACTCCACCCAGGGCACTCGCGTCGAAGAGATCGAGTCGCTGACCGATGACGAGGTCATCGCGCTGGCCAAGAACCTGAAGAAGGGCGTGCCGATGGCGACGCCGGTGTTCGACGGTGCCAAGGAGCACGAGATCAAGCACCTGCTGAAGCTGGCCGACCTGCCGGATTCTGGTCAGATGACGCTGTATGACGGGCGTACCGGTGAGTCGTTCGATCGTCCGGTGACCGTGGGCTACATGTACATGCTCAAGCTCAACCACCTGGTCGACGACAAGATGCACGCGCGTTCCACCGGCTCCTACTCGCTGGTCACCCAGCAGCCGCTGGGCGGCAAGGCGCAGTTCGGTGGTCAGCGCTTTGGTGAGATGGAGGTCTGGGCCCTGGAGGCCTACGGCGCCGCTTACACTCTGCAGGAAATGCTCACGGTCAAGTCCGATGACGTGGAAGGTCGTACCAAGATGTACAAGAGCATCGTGGATGGCGATCACACCATGCAGGCGGGCATGCCGGAATCCTTCAACGTACTCGTGAAGGAAATCCGCTCGCTGGGCATCGATATCGAACTGGAGAGCTGAGGCGGCCCGAAAGGCGCTTCAACGAATGACGGTCCGCGGGGGCGCAAGCCCCCGCCCATGACAACTCCGCAACGGAGCCGACCTAATGAAAGATTTGGTGAAAGTCCTCAAATCGCAGTCTCAGTCCGACGAGTTCGATGCGATCAAGATTACGCTCGCGTCGCCGGACATGATCCGCTCCTGGTCCTTTGGCGAGGTCAAGAAGCCGGAGACTATCAACTATCGGACGTTCAAGCCCGAGCGTGATGGCCTGTTCTGTGCCAAGATCTTTGGCCCGGTGAAGGACTACGAGTGCCTGTGCGGCAAGTACAAGCGCATGAAGCACCGCGGCATCATCTGCGAAAAGTGTGGCGTTGAAGTCACCAAGGCCGCCGTGCGTCGTGAGCGCATGGGGCACATCGAGCTGGCAAGCCCTGTCGCGCACATCTGGTTCTTGAAGTCACTGCCGTCGCGTATCGGCATGCTGATGGACATGACCCTGCGTGACATCGAGCGTGTGCTCTATTTCGAGAGCTTCATGGTCGTCGATCCCGGCATGACCACCCTCGAGCGTGGCCAGCTGCTCAACGACGAGCAGTATTTCGAGGCCCTCGAGGAATTCGGCGATGACTTCGATGCCCGCATGGGTGCCGAAGCCGTCCAGGCCATGCTCAAGGATATCGATCTCGAGGAAGAGATCGAGCGCCTGCGTGAAGAGATTCCGCAGACCAATTCCGAGACCAAGATCAAGAAACTGTCCAAGCGCCTCAAGCTGCTCGAAGCCTTCCAGGGCTCTGGCAACGACCCGGCGTGGATGGTGATGGAAGTGCTGCCTGTTCTGCCCCCGGACCTGCGTCCGCTGGTGCCGCTGGACGGTGGTCGCTTCGCGACCTCGGACCTGAACGATCTGTACCGTCGCGTGATCAACCGTAACAACCGCCTGAAGCGTCTGCTCGACCTCAACGCGCCGGACATCATCGTGCGCAACGAGAAGCGCATGCTGCAGGAGTCCGTGGATGCGCTGCTCGACAACGGTCGTCGCGGTCGTGCCATCACCGGTTCCAACAAGCGCCCGCTCAAGTCGCTGGCCGACATGATCAAGGGTAAGCAGGGGCGTTTCCGTCAGAACCTGCTGGGTAAGCGTGTCGACTACTCCGGTCGTTCCGTTATCACCGTGGGTCCGACCCTGCGTCTGCACCAGTGCGGTCTGCCCAAGAAGATGGCGCTGGAGCTGTTTAAGCCGTTCATCTACTCCAAGCTGCAGGCAAGCGGCCAGGCGTCCACCATCAAGGCCGCCAAGAAGATGGTCGAGCGCGAGCTGCCGGAAGTGTGGGACATCCTCGCTGACGTCATTCGCGAGCACCCGGTGCTGCTGAACCGTGCGCCGACCCTGCACCGTCTCGGCATCCAGGCCTTCGAGCCGCTGCTGATCGAAGGTAAGGCGATCCAGCTCCACCCGCTGGTGTGTGCTGCCTACAACGCCGACTTTGACGGTGACCAGATGGCCGTTCACGTACCGCTGACGCTGGAAGCCCAGCTCGAGGCGCGTGCGCTGATGATGGCCACCAACAACGTGCTGTCGCCGGCCAACGGCGAGCCGATCATCGTGCCTTCCCAGGACGTGGTGTTGGGTCTGTACTACATGACCCGCGAGCGCATCAACGCCAAGGGCGAGGGCATGGTGTTCTCCGACCTCAACGAGGTCGAGCGTGCCTTCGGCACCCAGAGTGTATCGCTGCACGCCCGCGTCAAGGTTCGTCTGGACGAAGTGGATGTCGACGAGGAGACCGGCGAGCGCAGCGAGCACCGTCGCCTGCGTGACACCACGGTCGGTCGTGCGCTGCTGTTCCGCATTCTGCCGGAAGGGGTGCCCTTCGACCTGGTCGATCAGGCCATGAAGAAGAAGGCCATCTCCAAGCTGATCAACGAAGTGTATCGCCGTGCCGGTCTCAAGGCAGCGGTCATCTTTGCTGACCAGCTGATGTACACCGGTTTCCGCCTGGCGACCTGGTCTGGCGCCTCCATCGGCGTCAACGACTTCGTCATCCCGGACGCCAAGGCCGAGATCGTCGAGGCGGCTGAGGAAGAGGTCAAGGAAATCGAGGACCAGTTCTCCTCCGGTCTGGTGACCGCGGGCGAGAAGTACAACAAGGTCATCGATATCTGGGCGCGTGCCAACGACCAGGTGGCCAAGGCCATGATGGCGGGCATCTCCAAGGAGACCGTGGTCGATCGTGAAGGCAAGGAAGTCGAACAGGACTCCTTCAACAGCGTCTTCATCATGGCCGACTCCGGTGCTCGTGGTAGTGCCGCCCAGATCCGCCAGCTGGCGGGTATGCGTGGCCTGATGGCCAAGCCGGACGGCTCGATCATCGAGACCCCGATCGTCGCCAACTTCCGTGAAGGCCTGAACGTACTGCAGTACTTCATCTCGACCCACGGTGCACGTAAAGGTCTGGCGGATACGGCCCTCAAGACGGCCAACTCCGGTTACCTGACACGCCGTCTGGTCGACGTGGCGCAGGACATGGTCATCACCGAGACCGACTGTGGTACCGAGCACGGCCTGACCCTGCACCCGGTCATCGAAGGCGGTGACATCATCGTCTCGCTGGCTCAGCGTGTACTCGGCCGCGTGGTCGCTCAGGACGTCATCGACCCGAGCACCGACGAAGTGCTGATCCCGCGCGGCACCCTGTTGGACGAGGCCTGGTGTGCCCAGCTCGACACCATGGGCGTCGACGAGATCATCGTGCGCAGCACCATCACCTGTGAAACCAGTCACGGTGTGTGTTCTTCCTGCTACGGTCGTGACCTGGCCCGTGGTCATCAGGTCAATATCGGTGAGTCGGTCGGCGTTATCGCCGCCCAGTCCATCGGTGAGCCTGGTACCCAGCTGACCATGCGTACCTTCCACATCGGTGGTGCCGCCTCGCGGGCCTCTGCGGTGGACAGCGTTCAGGTCAAGCACGGTGGCAAGGTCCGCCTGCACAACATCAAGTATGTTGAGCGCGCCGACGGCAAGCTGGTGGTGGTGTCTCGCTCCAGTGCCCTGGCGGTAGCCGATGAGCACGGTCGTGAGCGCGAGTACTACAAGCTGCCCTACGGTGCTGAGCTGTCGGTACGTGACGGTGATGCAGTGGACGCCGGTCAGTCAGTGGCCAAGTGGGATCCGCACACTCACCCGATCGTGGCCGAGGCAGAAGGGCAGGTGCACTACGTCGACATGGACGAAGGCCTGACCATGCACCGCAGCGTCGATGAGATGACCGGTCTGTCCTCGATCGAAATCATCGAGTCCGCCGCTCGCCCGATGGCCGGTCGCGACAAGCGCCCGATGATCATGCTCAACGACGCTGGCGGCAAGCCGGTGACCGTGACTGGTAGCGATACGCCCGTGCAGTATCCGCTGCCTGGTAACGCCATCGTCACCGTCGACAATGGATCAGCCATCGGCGTGGGTGAAATCGTCGCTCGTATCCCGGTGGAAGCGTCCGGTAACAAGGACATCACCGGTGGTCTGCCGCGCGTGGCCGACCTGTTCGAAGCGCGTAAGCCGAAAGAGCCGGCGATCCTGGCCGAAATCAGCGGTGTGATCAGCTTCGGCAAGGAAACCAAGGGTAAGCGTCGCCTGACGATCACCCCGTCCGAAGGCGATCCTTTCGAGATGCTGATTCCCAAGTGGCGTCAGATTGCCGTCTTCGAGGGTGAGTCGGTCGAGAAGGGTGAGGTGATCTCGGACGGCCCGAGCAACCCCCATGACATCCTGCGCCTGCTCGGCATCGCCGAACTGGCCAAGTACATCGTGGCCGAAGTTCAGGACGTCTATCGTCTGCAGGGCGTTGGCATCAACGACAAGCACATCGAAGTGATCGTGCGTCAGATGCTGCGCAAGGTCGAAATCACTGATGCTGGTGATTCCGACTTCATCCCGGGTGATCAGGTCGAGCTGGTCCGCGTGCTGGAGCAAAATGGCGAGCTCCAGACGAAGGACAAGTTCCAGGCCAAGTACCAGCGCCTGCTGCTGGGTATCACCAAGGCCAGCCTGGCCACCGAGTCGTTCATCTCTGCGGCCTCCTTCCAGGAGACAACCCGCGTGCTGACCGAGGCGGCGGTAACCGGCAAGCGCGACTATCTGCGCGGCCTGAAGGAAAACGTGGTGGTGGGACGTCTGATCCCGGCCGGTACCGGTCTGACCCATCACGAGGAGCGTCGCCGCAAGCGTGAAGACGCCGAGCGACTGCTTCAGCCGTCTGCGTACGATGTCGAGCAGGAGCTGGGTGCCCAGCTTACCGCGCTGGACTCGGACGACGACGAGATCTGATGTCGGCATAAGCCTGGAGCCTTTGCGGCTCCGGGCTTGACGCGCCTTGGCATCAGCCAGTAGAATGCGCAGCCTTTAACAGTGGGGTGGGTGTATCCGCGCCACTGTGAAAAGGCTTAGGCAACCCATTGGAGTCAGCTAACAGCTATGGCAACGATTAATCAGCTCGTGCGCAAGCCGCGCAAGCGCCAGGCCGCGAAGACCGACGTGCCTGCGCTTCAGGCCTGCCCGCAGAAGCGCGGCGTCTGTACCCGCGTCTACACCACCACCCCGAAGAAGCCGAACTCCGCACTGCGGAAGGTCTGCCGTGTGCGCCTGACCAACGGCTACGAGGTGTCCTCTTACATCGGCGGTGAAGGCCACAACCTGCAGGAGCACTCCGTGGTCCTGATCCGTGGCGGTCGAGTAAAGGACCTTCCGGGTGTGCGTTATCACACCGTTCGCGGCGCTCTCGACACCTCCGGTGTCCAGAACCGTAAGCAGGGCCGTTCCAAGTACGGTACCAAGCGTCCGAAGTCCTAAGGGCTACGTCGCTTCCATTACCAGATTGACCCGGTCTGATAAGAGTAAGGTCGAGCCGCATATATAGCGTGTCTCGGGTTTACCTGAAGGACCCTTCAACCGAGGGCTTATCATGCCTAGAAGAAGAGTTGCGGCCAAGCGCGAGATTCTGCCGGATCCTAAGTTCGGATCCGAGCGTCTGGCCAAGTTCATGAACCACCTGATGATCAGCGGCAAGAAGTCCGTAGCTGAGCGTATCGTCTATGGTGCGCTGGACAGGGTTGCCGAGCGTTCCAATGAAGAGCCGCTGGAGATCTTCGACAAGGCGCTGGAAACTATCCAGCCGATGGTCGAGGTGAAGTCTCGCCGCGTTGGCGGTGCGACCTATCAGGTGCCGGTCGAAGTCCGTCCGTCCCGCCGCCAGGCGCTTGCCATGCGCTGGCTGGTGGACGCCGCTCGCCGTCGTGGCGAGAAGACCATGGTGCAGCGTCTGGCTGGCGAAATGCTGGATGCAGCCGAAGGCAAGGGTTCGGCAGTCAAGAAGCGTGAAGACGTGCATCGCATGGCAGAAGCCAACAAGGCCTTCTCTCACTACCGCTTCTAAAGCGCATCGCCAACCAACGGGAGTTACATCGTGGCTCGCAAGACTCCGCTTAAGCGTTACCGCAATATCGGTATCGTGGCCCACGTCGACGCCGGTAAGACGACTACTACCGAGCGTGTCCTGTTCTATACCGGTCTGTCCCACAAGGTCGGTGAGGTCCATGAGGGCGCTGCCACCATGGACTGGATGGAGCAGGAGCAGGAGCGTGGTATCACTATCACCTCCGCGGCGACTACCTGCTTCTGGCAGGGCATGAACAAGCAGTTCGATGAGCACCGCATCAACATCATCGACACTCCTGGACACGTTGACTTCACCATCGAAGTCGAGCGTTCCCTGCGTGTTCTTGACGGTGCCGTCGTCGTGCTGTGTGGCTCCTCCGGTGTGCAGCCGCAGACCGAGACCGTCTGGCGCCAGGCCAACAAGTACGAAGTTCCGCGCATGGTGTTCGTCAACAAGATGGACCGTAGCGGCGCTGACTTCTTCATGGTCGTCAACCAGCTGAAGGATCGTCTTGGCGCCAACGTCGTGCCGATCCAGATCAACTGGGGCTCCGAGGACGAGTTCAAGGGCGTTATCGACCTCATCCAGATGAAGGCCATCCTGTGGGATGAAGACAACTTCGGGATGAACTACGACCTCGTTGATATCCCGGCGGAGCTCCAGGAGACCGCTGAAGAGTATCGCGAGCAGATGGTCGAGGCCGCCGCCGAGGCGTCCGAAGAGCTGATGGAGAAGTACCTCGAAGAGGGCGAGCTGACCATCGACGAGATCAAGGCTGGTCTGCGTCGTCGTACTCTCGACAACGAGATCGTGCTGGTCACCTGTGGTTCTGCGTTCAAGAACAAGGGTGTTCAGGCCGTTCTCGATGGCGTCATCGAGTACATGCCGTCTCCCACCGAGGTCAAGGCGATCGAAGGTGAGCTGGACGACAAGGACGGCACCATCGCGACTCGTGAAG
This sequence comes from Halomonas sp. DP5Y7-2, assembly GCF_019802025.1. Lineage (NCBI taxonomy): Bacteria > Pseudomonadati > Pseudomonadota > Gammaproteobacteria > Oceanospirillales > Halomonadaceae > Halomonas > Halomonas sp. DP5Y7-2. The sequence continues at coordinate 31,504 of NZ_JAHVHY010000009.1, forward strand.
CCGACGACAGCGCTCCGTTCGCTGCGCTGGCATTCAAGATCGCGACCGACCCCTTCGTTGGTACCCTGACCTTCATTCGCGTCTACTCTGGCGTGCTGAAGTCCGGTGACAGCGTCTACAACTCCGTCAAGCAGAAGAAGGAGCGCGTCGGTCGTATCGTCCAGATGCACTCCAACTCTCGCGAGGAGATCAAGGAAGTTCTGGCTGGCGACATCGCCGCCTGTATCGGCCTGAAGGACGTGACCACCGGTGACACCCTGTGCGACCTGAACGACAAGATCGTTCTCGAGCGCATGGAGTTCCCGGATCCGGTTATCTCTGTCGCGGTCGAGCCTAAGTCCAAGGCTGACCAGGAAAAGATGGGTATTGCACTGGGCAAGCTGGCCCAGGAAGATCCGTCCTTCCAGGTCAAGACCGACGAAGAGACTGGCCAGACCATCATCTCCGGCATGGGTGAGCTTCACCTGGACATCATCGTTGACCGCATGCGTCGCGAGTTCAAGGTGGAAGCCAACATCGGTAAGCCGCAGGTGGCCTATCGCGAGACGATTCGTCAGAGCGTCGAGCAGGAAGGCAAGTTCGTTCGTCAGTCCGGTGGTCGCGGTCAGTACGGTCACGTACACCTGCGTATCGAGCCGTTGACGGCCGAAGACAAGGGCGACGACGAAGATATGCACTTCAAGTTCGCTTCCGAGATCGTCGGCGGTGTGGTTCCCAAGGAATACGTACCGGCCGTCGAGAAAGGGGCCTATGAGCAGCTCCAGAACGGTGTCATCGCGGGCTACCCGATGATCGACGTTAAGGTGACGCTGTTCGACGGTTCCTACCATGACGTGGACTCCAACGAGACCGCGTTCAAGGTCGCCTCTTCCATGGCGATCAAGCAAGGCGCACCCAAGGCCAAGGCAGTTCTGCTCGAGCCGGTGATGAAGGTCGAGGTCGTGACCCCTGAAGAATTCATGGGTGACGTCATGGGCGACCTGAACCGCCGTCGGGGCCTGGTCCAGGGTATGGATGACTCTTCCTCTGGTAAGGTCATTCGCGCCACCGTGCCGCTGGCTGAGATGTTCGGTTACGCAACCGATCTGCGCTCTCAGACCCAGGGCCGCGCAAGCTACACCATGGAGTTTGCGGACTACGAAGAGGCGCCGTCCAGCGTCGTTGAAGCCGTCATCAACCAGAACGGTTAACCGTTAGCTAACGAAAGAGGTCATAGCAGTGGCTAAGGAAAAATTCGAACGTTCCAAACCGCACGTCAACGTCGGCACCATCGGTCACGTCGACCACGGTAAGACTACCCTGACGGCGGCCCTGACCCGCGTTTCTGCCGAGGTATTCGGCGGTGACTGGCGCGAGTTCGACACCATCGACAACGCTCCGGAAGAGCGTGAGCGTGGTATCACCATCGCGACCTCTCACGTCGAGTATCAGTCCGAGGAGCGTCACTACGCTCACGTCGACTGCCCGGGACACGCTGACTACGTCAAGAACATGATCACCGGTGCTGCCCAGATGGACGGCGCTATCCTGGTCTGTTCCGCCGCTGACGGCCCCATGCCGCAGACTCGCGAGCACATCCTGCTGTCTCGCCAGGTTGGCGTTCCGTTCATCGTCGTGTTCCTGAACAAGGCCGACATGGTCGACGACGAAGAGCTGCTCGAGCTGGTCGAGATGGAAGTTCGTGAACTTCTGTCCGAGTACGACTTCCCGGGCGACGACACTCCGATCATCACCGGCTCTGCCCTGATGGCTCTGGAAGGCAAGGACGACAACGGCATGGGTACTACCGCCGTTGCCAACCTGATCAAGGCCCTGGATGCTTACATCCCTGAGCCGGAGCGTGCTGTCGACCAGCCGTTCCTGATGCCGATCGAAGACGTGTTCTCCATCTCTGGTCGCGGTACCGTTGTGACCGGTCGTGTTGAGCGCGGCATCGTCAAGCCGGGCGAAGAGATCGAGATCGTTGGTATCAAGGACACCACCAAGACTACCGTTACCGGTGTCGAGATGTTCCGTAAGCTGCTCGACGAAGGTCGTGCAGGCGAGAACGTCGGTGCCCTGCTGCGTGGTACCAAGCGTGACGAAGTCGAGCGTGGTCAGGTTCTGGCCAAGCCGGGCACCATCACTCCGCACACTCAGTTCGAGGCGGAAGTGTACGTGCTGAGCAAGGACGAAGGTGGTCGTCACACTCCGTTCTTCAAAGGCTACCGTCCGCAGTTCTACTTCCGTACCACTGACATCACTGGTACCTGTGAACTGCCGGAAGGCGTTGAGATGGTTATGCCGGGCGACAACGTCCAGATGACTGTCAACCTGATCGCCCCGATCGCCATGGACGAAGGTCTGCGCTTCGCCATCCGCGAAGGCGGCCGTACCGTCGGCGCTGGCGTCGTGGCCAAGATCCTGGTCTAAGTTAGACCGGTGATCACCGAAGGGGGCTCCGCAAGGAGCCCCCTTTTCTGCGCATCGTCATTGAGGGTTTGACTCTCGGTGGCGTGGCGCATATAATGCGCATCCTTTGAATGCGTGGGTTGACGGCTCGCGCCGTCAAGTTCCATTGGAGTTAGGGCAAATGCAGAACCAGAAGATTCGCATTCGGTTGAAGGCTTTCGACCATCGCCTGATCGACCAGTCCGCTGCGGAAATCGTTGATACCGCCAAGCGTACCGGCGCCCAGGTTCGTGGTCCGATTCCTCTGCCGACTAATCGCGAGCGTTACACTGTGCTGGTTTCCCCGCACGTGAACAAGGACGCCCGTGATCAGTACGAGATTCGTACCCACAAGCGTGTGCTCGACATCGTTGAGCCGACCGAGAAGACTGTCGATGCCCTGATGAAGCTCGACCTCGCCGCTGGCGTGGACGTGCAGATCAAGCTCGACTGATATCACTAGACACTCGCGGCCCAGCGTTCCTCGAGATGAAAGATGAGGTTCAGCAGCCGCCACGCCGGGATGGCGTTACACAACGTGCTAGTGGAATGCTCTGGAAAGGGCAGCCATAGCGGGTGATAGCCCCGTACACTATAGGAGACTAAGCATGACTATCGGTTTGGTCGGTAGAAAGGCCGGTATGACCCGTGTCTTTACCGAAGACGGCGCATCTGTGCCCGTGACCGTTATCGAGGTTGAGCCCAACCGCGTGACCTGCGTGAAGTCTGTCGAATCCGACGGCTACGCTGCGGTTCAGGTGACAACCGGCTCCCGCAAAGCCAAGCATCTGTCCAAGGCCCAAGCTGGCCTGTACGCCAAGGCAGGTGTTGAGGCTGGTCGTTCTCTGATGGAGTTTCGTCTGACTGAAGGCGAAGACGCTCCTGAAGTGGGCGGCGAACTCACCGTATCCCTCTTCGAAGCTGGTCAAAGCGTTGACGTGACCGGCACTTCCAAGGGTAAGGGCTTCCAGGGCGCTGTTAAGCGCTGGAACTTCCGTACCCAGGACAACAGCCACGGTAACTCTCTGTCCCACCGTGCCCCCGGTTCTATCGGCATGTGCCAGACCCCGGGTCGCGTATTCAAGGGCAAGAAGATGGCCGGCCAGATGGGCAACGCACGTTGCACCGTTCAGAGCCTGGAAATCGTCCGTGTCGATGCCGAGCGCAACTTGCTGCTGATCAAAGGTGCCGTTCCTGGCGCTACTGGCAGTGATGTCATCGTGCGCAGCGCCGTCAAAGCTGGCTGAAGGGGAACTTTCCAATGAATCTGAATCTTGCAGGTGCAAGCGCTGGGACTGTTGAACTGTCCGACGCTACCTTTGGCAAAGAATTCAACGAAGCGCTCGTGCATCAGGTCGTCACTGCCTATCTGGCTGGTGGTCGCCAGGGTACCCGCGCCCAGAAGAACCGTTCCGACGTCCGTGGCGGCGGCAAGAAGCCGTGGCGCCAGAAGGGCACCGGTCGCGCTCGCGCCGGTACCATCCGTTCGCCGATCTGGCGCACCGGTGGTGTGACCTTCGCGGCTCGTCCGCAGGACCACTCCCAGAAGGTCAACCGCAAGATGTACCGTGCGGCCATGCGCTCGATTCTGTCCGAGCTGGTCCGTCAGGAACGCCTTGTTGCCGTTGACGCCTTTTCTGTCGAGTCACCGAAAACCAAGCAGCTGGTCGCCAAGCTTTCCGACCTGGGCCTGGAAAAGGTGCTGATCGTCACCGAAGAAGTTGACGAGAACCTGTACCTGGCCGCCCGCAACATCCCCAACGTGGATGTAGTGGACGTCGCCGCCGCCGACCCGGTCAGCCTGGTCGCCTTCGACAAGGTCCTGGCTACCGTCTCCGCACTGCGCAAATTTGAGGAGAAGCTGGCATGAACCAGGAGCGTGTATTCAAGGTTCTGCTTGGTCCCCACGTGACCGAGAAGGCCGCCATGGCCGCCGAGCGTAACCAGTACGTGTTCAAGGTGGCGAGTGACGCAACCAAGCCCGAGATCAAGGCTGCCGTTCAGCAGCTGTTCGGCAAGAAAGTCGATCGCGTTTCTGTGCTGAACGTGAAGGGCAAGACCAAGCGCACCGCGCATGGTGTTGGTATGCGCAAGGGTTATCGCAAGGCGTACGTGACACTGGCCGCCGGCGAGACGCTTGAAGACTTCTCTGGCGCCGAGTAAAGGCAGGAGTACGGATCATGGCAATCGTCAAGACAAAACCCACATCCGCCGGTCGTCGCCACGTCGTCAAGATTGTTGGTGAAGAGCTGTACAAGGGCCGCGCCTACGCGCCGCTGCTCGAAAAGCAGTCCAAGTCCGGTGGTCGTAACAACAATGGTCGCATCACTACTCGCCACGTTGGCGGTGGTCATCGCAACCATTACCGGATCATTGACTTCAAGCGCACCAAGGATGGCGTTCCGGCCATTGTTGAGCGTCTGGAGCATGACCCGAACCGCAGCGCCCACATCGCACTGCTGAAGTACCTCGACGGTGAGCGTCGTTACATCATTGCCCCCAAGGGCGTGAGTGCTGGTGACCGCCTCGAGTCCGGCGTCAATGCGCCGATCAAGAAGGGTAACGCACTGCCGCTGCGCAACATCCCGCTGGGTTCCACGGTGCACTGCATCGAACTGAAGCCTGGCAAGGGTGCTCAGATTGCACGCAGCGCCGGTACCAGCGCCCAGCTGGTGGCTCGTGAAGGTAACTACGCCACTCTGCGTCTTCGCTCCGGCGAAATGCGCAAGGTGCTGTCAGAGTGCCGCGCGACCCTGGGTGAGGTGAGCAATTCCGAGCACAGCCTGCGTCAACTTGGCAAGGCCGGTGCGAAGCGCTGGAGAGGTGTGCGCCCGACCGTTCGCGGTGTCGCGATGAACCCGGTGGATCACCCGCACGGTGGTGGTGAAGGCCGCACCAGCGGTGGTCGTCATCCGGTGTCCCCGTGGGGTATGCCCACCAAGGGATACAAGACCCGCAAGAACAAGCGCACCGACAAGCTGATCGTCCGCCGCCGTAAGGCTCGCGGTTAAGATCCCACGCCAAGACATTAAGAGGTAACGGCTGTGCCACGTTCACTGAAGAAAGGTCCTTTCGTCGACCTTCATCTGCTGAAAAAGGTTGAGACTGCAGCGGAAAAGAACGATCGCAAACCGATCAAGACCTGGTCGCGTCGTTCAATGGTCCTGCCCAACATGGTCGGGCTCACCATTGCAGTCCATAACGGTCGCCAACACGTCCCGGTGCATGTTTCCGAGGAAATGGTTGGCCACAAGCTGGGCGAATTCGCTGCTACCCGCACCTATCGCGGCCATGCGGCGGACAAGAAAGCCAAACGGTAAGCCAGAGAGGATTAAGAGATGGAAGTCACAGCAAAGCTGCGTGGCGCCAGTTTATCCGCCCAGAAGGCCCGTTTGGTGGCTGATCAGGTGCGCGGTAAGCCTGTCGCCGAAGCACTCGACCTGCTGACCTTCTCCCCGAAGAAGGCGGCCAAGCTGGTCAAGAAGGTGCTGCAGTCCGCCATCGCGAATGCGGAAGAAAATAACGGCATGGACATCGACGAGCTGCGTGTCTCGACCATCTGCGTCGATGAGGGCATGACGCTCAAGCGCATCCGTCCGCGCGCCAAGGGCCGTGCGGATCGCATTCTGAAGCGCACTTGCCACATCACCGTCAAGGTAGCCGAGAAGTAGGAGTCGACCAGATGGGTCAGAAAGTCAATCCGACAGGCATCCGACTGGGTATCGTCAAAGACCATACCTCTGTCTGGTACGCCGAGCGCGGCGCCTATGCCGACAAGCTGAACAACGACCTCGCGGTTCGTAGCTTCCTGGAAGAGCGTTTGAAGAACGCCTCTGTCAGCAAGATCACCATCGAGCGTCCCGCGAACAACGCACGCATCACCATTCACACTGCCCGTCCGGGCATCGTGATTGGCAAGAAGGGCGAAGATGTCGATCGCCTGCGTCGCGACGTCACCGAGATGATGGGCGTGCCCGTTCACGTCAACATCGAGGAAGTTCGCAAGCCTGAGCTGGATGCCCAGCTCGTCGCGCAGAACATTGCCGGTCAGCTTGAGCGCCGCGTCATGTTCCGTCGCGCCATGAAGCGCGCTGTCCAGAACGCCATGCGTCTGGGCGCCGGCGGCATCAAGGTGCAGCTCTCCGGTCGCCTCGGCGGCGCGGAAATTGCCCGCACCGAGTGGTACCGCGAAGGTCGTGTTCCGCTGCATACCCTGCGTGCGGACATCGATTACGCCACCTACGAAGCCAAGACCACCTACGGCATCATCGGTGTCAAGGTCTGGGTCTTCAAGGGTGAAATCCTCGGGGGCATCGAAGAGGTCCGCGCCAAGGCTAAGCAAAGCCAGGCAGCGCCCTCCAAGAAGAAAGGTTCCAGGTAAGGGGAGAGCGATTCGATGTTACAACCCAAGCGTACAAAATTCCGCAAGGTGCAAAAGGGCCGCAACCGTGGCCTGGCGCATCGCGGAAGCAAAGTGAGCTTCGGCGAATTCGGCCTGAAGGCCACCGGCCGCGGCCGCGTCACCGCCCGTCAGATCGAAGCTGGTCGTCGTGCGATCACTCGTCACGTCAAGCGTGGCGGCAAGATCTGGATCCGCGTCTTCCCGGATAAGCCGATTTCCAAGAAGCCTCTGGAAGTCCGGATGGGTAAAGGTAAGGGCTCCGTCGAGTACTGGGTCGCTCAGATCCAGCCCGGTCGTGTCCTTTACGAGATCGAAGGTGTTTCTGAAGAGCTGGCACGCGAAGCCTTCGCTCTGGCCGCTCAGAAGTTCCCGGTCTCCACCACCTTTGTGAAACGGACGGTGATGTGATGAAAGCCCAGGAAATTCGTGAAAAGTCCGCCGAGCAGCTCCAGGAGCAGCTCCTCGAACTCCTCCGCGAGCAGTTCAACCTGCGCATGCAGAAGGCCACCGGCCAACTGAGCCAGACTCATCTGCTCAAGCAGGTTCGTCGGGATATCGCCCGCGTGAAGACTGTGCTCAACGAGAAGGCAGGTGTCTGAGATGGCCGAAGAGAAAAAAGCCCGTACGCTCACCGGCAAGGTGGTGAGCGACAAGATGGACAAGTCCATCGTCGTCATGATCGAGCGTCGTGAGCGCCACCCGATCTACGGCAAATACGTTAAGCGCTCCACCAAGCTGCACGCCCACGACGAGACCAATCAGGCCAAGGCCGGCGATACGGTATCCATTCAGGAATGCCGTCCGCTGTCCAAGAAGAAGGCCTGGACCCTGGTCGAGGTCGTCGAACAGGCCAAGGGTTAAGGCCACGGCCTTAACCTCGTGCAGTCAGTTTAGGTTTGGAGAAAACCGATGATTCAGACTCAGACAATGCTGGATGTCGCCGACAACAGCGGAGCGCGCCGGGTGCAGTGCATCAAGGTGCTGGGTGGTTCACACCGCCGCTACGCTCGCGTTGGTGATGTCATCAAGGTCACGGTGAAGGAAGCCATTCCGCGCGGCAAGGTCAAGAAAGGCCAAGTGCTGAAGGCGGTGGTTGTCCGTACCCGCAGTGGCGTCCGTCGCAACGACGGTTCGCTGATTCGCTTCGATGGAAATGCGGCTGTGTTGTTGAACAACACCAACGAACAGCCGATCGGTACCCGTATCTTCGGGCCGGTGACGCGTGAACTTCGTACTGAGAAGTTCATGAAGATCATTTCCTTAGCGCCTGAAGTGCTGTAAGGGAGCGAGGCGACATGCAAAAGATCAAACGTGATGATGAAGTGATCGTCATCGCCGGCAAGGACAAGGGTAAGCGCGGTACTGTGAAGCGCGTCCTCCAGGACGACCGTTTCGTGGTAGCGGGTGTGAACATGATCAAGCGTCACACCAAGCCGAACCCCATGGCCGGCAATCAGGGCGGTATCGTCGAGCGCGAGGCTCCGATTCACGCGTCCAACGTAGCCATCTTCAATCAGGAGACCGGTAAGGCGGATCGCGTCGGCTTCCAGATCAAGGAAGACGGTACCAAGGTACGTATCTACAAGTCGACGCAAGCGCAGATCGACGCCTAACGCGAGTCGGGTAGCAAAATGGCGAACTTGAAAGAACGTTATCAAAACGAGGTGGTGGCTCAACTCAAAGAGCAGTTTAGCTACGCCAACGTTATGCAGGTACCCAGGATCACCAAGGTGACCCTGAACATGGGTATCGGCGAAGCGACCAGCGATAAAAAGCTGATCGATGCGGCCGTCGGCGACCTGGAGAAGCTCTCCGGTCAAAAGCCGATGGTCACCAAGGCACGCAAGTCCATCGCGGGCTTCAAGGTGCGTGAAGGCTGGCCGATCGGCGTGAAGGTCACACTGCGCAGTGAGCGTATGTGGGACTTCCTCGATCGCCTGGTGAATATCGCGATCCCCCGCGTTCGTGACTTCCGTGGTCTCAACCCGAAGTCCTTCGACGGTCGTGGCAACTACAGCATGGGGGTGCGTGAGCAGATCATCTTCCCGGAGATCGAATATGATAAGATCGACCGGATTCGTGGTCTGGATGTCACCATCACCACCACTGCCAACACCGATGACGAAGGTCGTGCGCTCTTGAGCGCATTGAACTTCCCGTTCAAGAAATAAGGGTGGGATCATGGCAAAGAAGAGCATGATTGAGCGTGAGCAGAAGCGCGCGCAACTGGTTGAGAAGTATGCTGCCAAGCGTGCCGAGCTCAAGGCGATCATCCAGGACGTGAACAGCTCCGATGAGGAGCGCTTCGATGCGCAGCTGAAGTTGCAGTCGCTGCCGCGTGACTCCAGCCCCGTGCGTCAGCGTAACCGCTGCCGCGTGACTGGCCGTCCGCACGGCTACTACAACAAGTTCGGCCTCGGCCGTAACAAGCTGCGTGAAGCCGCCATGCGTGGCGACGTGCCCGGACTCAAGAAGTCCAGCTGGTAACGCCACGTAGAATCATCAGGAGCGCAAGTTAAATGAGCATGCAAGACACTCTGGCGGATATGTTTACTCGTATCCGCAATGCGCAGCAGGCCACCAAGGAGACGGTCACCATGCCGTCCTCCAAGATCAAGGTTGAAGTGGCCCGCGTGCTGAAAGAAGAGGGTTACATCACTGACTTCGCCGTGAGCGAATCAGCCAAGCCCGAGCTGACCGTCAGCCTGAAGTACTTCGAAGGCAAGCCGGTCATCGAGCATCTGCAGCGGGTTTCCAAGCCGTCCCTGCGTAGTTACAAGGGCAAGGATGCGCTGCCGAAGGTCGCCGATGGCCTGGGTGTCGCGATCGTCACTACCTCCAAGGGTGTGATGACCGATCGTGCCGCGCGTCAGGCTGGTGTCGGCGGCGAAGTCCTCTGCACCGTATTCTAGGAGTTTGGAATGTCCCGCGTAGCCAAATATCCGGTTAAAGTGCCCGCTGGCGTCGAGGTCAAGATCGACGACGCCACGCTGACCGCCAAGGGCGGTCAGGGCACCCTCTCCATGCCCGTTCACGGCGATGTCGTGATCGCGCAGGAAGACGGCCAGCTGACCTTCCAGCCGAGCGAATCCGCTAAGAGCTGGGCCATGGTCGGCACCACCCGTGCCCTGGTTCAGAACCTGGTCACCGGCGTGTCCGAGGGCTTTACCAAGACCCTCGAAATCATCGGCGTCGGTTATCGCGCTCAAGCGAAAGGCCAGACGCTTAACCTGACACTGGGCTTCTCTCACCCGGTCGATTATGCCCTGCCTGAGGGTGTCTCTGCGGAAACGCCGAAGAACACCGTCATCGTGCTGAAGAGCGCGGACAAGCAGAAGCTCGGCCAGGTCGCAGCGGAAATCCGCGCCTTCCGTCCGCCCGAGCCCTATAAGGGTAAGGGTGTGCGTTACGCGGATGAGCAGGTCCGCCGTAAAGAAGCCAAGAAGAAGTAAGGCAGGGTTATGAACGCGAAGAAAGAATCTCGTCTCCGTCGTGCCCGCCGCGCTCGCGCCAAGATCCGCGAGCTGGGCGTGTCTCGCCTGTGCGTCAACCGTACCCCGCGTCACATCTACGCGCAGATTATCTCGCCGGATGGTGGCAAGGTCCTGGCCAGCGCTTCCACGCTGGACAAGAGCCTGCGCGAAGGTGCAACCGGCAACGCAGACGCCGCAGCCAAAGTTGGTGCGCTGATCGCTGAGCGCGCCAAGGAAGCGGGCATCACCCAGGTGGCCTTCGACCGCGCTGGCTTCAAGTACCACGGTCGTGTGAAGGCCCTGGCCGACGCCGCTCGTGAAGGCGGCCTGGAATTCTAAAGGGTTTTACGATGGCGAAGAACGAACAGCAAAACGGCGATCTGCAAGAAAAGCTCGTGCAGGTCAACCGTGTCGCCAAGGTGGTCAAGGGTGGCCGTATTTTCGGCTTCACCGCTCTGACTGTCGTCGGTGACGGAAACGGTCGTGTTGGCTTCGGTCGTGGCAAGGCGCGTGAAGTGCCGGTCGCGATTCAGAAGGCGATGGACCAGGCGCGTCGCAACATGGTCAAGGTGAACCTGGTCGGCGGCACACTCCAGTATCCGGTCAAGGCTCGTCATGGCGCCTCCAAGGTGTACATGCAGCCGGCTTCCGACGGTACTGGTATCATCGCCGGCGGCGCCATGCGCTCCGTGCTGGAACTGGCCGGCGTGCACAACGTCCTGGCCAAGTGCTATGGCTCCACCAATCCGGTGAACGTGGTCCGCGCGACCGTGAATGGCCTGGCTTCCATGCAGTCGCCGGAAGACGTGGCCGCCAAGCGCGGTCTCTCAGTCGAAGCGATCACGGGGTAATAGACCATGGCAGCTACGATCAAGGTTACCCAGACCCGCAGCACCATCGGCACGTTGGCCAAGCACAAGGCCACCATGAAGGGCCTCGGCCTGCGCCGCATCGGTCACACGGTTGAACTGGAAGACACCCCTGCCGTCCGCGGCATGATCCACAAGGTCAACTACCTTGTGCGTGTTGAGGGAGAGTAATCCATGAAACTTAACAGCCTGAGCCCGGCACCGGGCTCCAAGCACGCTGAAAAGCGCGTCGGTCGTGGCATCGGCTCCGGTCTGGGCAAGACCGGCGGCCGTGGCCACAAGGGCCAGAAGTCGCGTAGCGGTGGCAGCGTCAAGCCCGGCTTCGAGGGCGGTCAGATGCCCCTGCAGCGTCGTCTGCCGAAGTTTGGCTTCACCTCCGCCAAATCACTGGTTTCCGAGGAAGTCCGCCTGGCCGAACTGGCCAAGGTCGCGGGTGACGAAGTCACTCTGGAAAGCCTCAAGGAAGCCAATGTGCTGAAGGACGCTACGCAGCATGCGAAAGTGATCCTTTCCGGCGATCTGAACAAGGCGGTTACCGTTCGCGGTCTGCGGGTCACCAAAGGTGCCCGCGCAGCGATCGAAGCCGCCGGTGGCAAGGTAGAGGACTAAATGGCCAAGTCAGGAAACATGCCGGCGATGGGCAGCGGTCTGAGTGAACTGTGGGCGCGTCTGCGCTTCGTGCTCCTCGCCATCGTGGTCTACCGTATCGGTGCCCACATCCCCGTTCCCGGTATCAATCCTGACCAGCTTGCTGCCTTGTTCAGGGAGCAGCAGGGCACCATCCTGGGCATGTTCAACATGTTCTCGGGCGGTGCCCTGGAGCGCATGAGTATCCTCGCCCTCGGCATCATGCCGTACATCTCGGCGTCGATCATCATGCAGCTCCTGACTGCCGTCTCGCCTCACCTTGAGCAGTTGAAGAAGGAAGGCGAGGGCGGCCGCCGCAAGATCAGCCAGTACACGCGCTACGGCACGGTGGTGCTGGCCCTGGTTCAGGCCACCGGTATGTCGGTGGGCCTGGCCAGCCAAGGCATTGCCTACACGGCCGATCTCAGCTTCTATTTCACCGCGATCATCACCTTCGTGTGTGGCGCGGTGTTCCTGATGTGGCTGGGTGAGCAGATTACCGAGAAGGGTATTGGCAACGGTATCTCGTTGCTGATCTTCGCGGGTATCGTCGCCGGCCTGCCTGGCGCTGTGGCGCAAGCCTTCGAGCTTGCCCGCAACGAGGGCGCGTGGAATGTGTTGCCGCTGTTGGCGTTGAGCCTTCTGGGTATCGCCACCGTGGCGTTTGTCGTGTTCATCGAACGCGGTCAGCGCCGGATTACGGTGAACTACCCGCGCCGCCAGGTCGGCAACAAGATGTACGCAGGACAGAGCAGCTACCTTCCGCTCAAGGTCAACATGGCGGGCGTTATCCCGGCCATCTTTGCCTCGAGTATCCTGCTGTTCCCGGCCTCCCTCGGTCAGTGGGTAGGTGCCGGTGATGGCATGGAGTGGTTGCAGCGCGCGTCCCAGGCGTTGGCCCCTGGTCAGCCCCTGTATATCTTGCTTTTCGCGGCGGCGGTGGTATTCTTCTGCTTCTTTTACACAGCGCTGGTCTTCAACCCCAAGGACGTAGCCGACAACCTCAAGAAGTCGGGTGCTTTCCTGCCGGGGATTCGTCCTGGCGAGCAAACCGCTCGTTATGTCGACAAGGTCATGACTCGTCTGACTTTGTTCGGCGCTCTCTACATCACTGCGGTTTCCCTGATGCCCCAGTTCCTGATCGTAGCGTGGAACGTGCCGTTCTTCTTTGGCGGTACCTCGCTTCTGATCGTGGTCGTGGTCATCATGGACTTCATGGCCCAGGTGCAGTCGCACCTCATGTCGCACCAGTATGAGTCGGTGATGAAGAAGTCCAACCTGAAAGGCTACGGTAGCGGCGGCATCATGCGCTAAACGCGCCGCAGGCCGATTTGGCACGCCGCAAGCCGATATTGGAGAGAACGATGAAAGTTCGAGCTTCCGTCAAGAAAATGTGCCGCAATTGCAAGATCATTCGTCGCAATGGCGCCGTGCGCGTCATCTGCAGCGAGCCGCGGCACAAGCAGCGCCAGGGTTGATCCTGGGCTGAATTGAACCGGGTGCTGGCATACCCCTTGCCCTTTTGATGGGAAGGGGGTATGCTATTGCGCCTTTTGTAGTTGATTAACCGAGCAAGCCGCTCAAATTTCGGAGTAAGCTGATGGCCCGTATTGCAGGCGTCAATATCCCGGACAACAAGCATGCGGCGATCTCGCTGACCTACATCTTCGGGATTGGCCGCACTCGCGCACAGGAAATCTGTGAAGCGACCGGCATCGCGCCGACCACCAAAATCCAGGACCTGTCATCTGAAGAGATCGACAACCTGCGTAGTGAAGTCGGCAAGTATACCGTTGAAGGCGACCTTCGTCGTGATGTGACGCTGAACATCAAGCGTCTCATGGACCTGGGTTGCTATCGTGGTCTGCGTCATCGTCGTAGTCTTCCGATGCGCGGTCAGCGCACCAAGACTAACGCGCGTACCCGTAAGGGACCGCGTAAGCCGATCCGCAAATAACACGCACGTTCTGGCGTAAAGACAGGAATTGACATCAACATGGCTAACCCGCGTAGCAACCGTAAAAAGGTTAAAAAGCAGGTAGTGGATGCGGTTGCGCATATCCACGCCTCTTTTAACAACACGATCATTACGATCACAGACCGCCAGGGCAACGCTCTTTCCTGGGCGACAGCCGGTGGTTCGGGTTTTCGTGGTTCTCGCAAGAGCACCCCGTTCGCTGCTCAAGTAGCAAGCGAGCGTGCAGCGACCGCTGCAGCCGAGTATGGTGTGAAAAACGTCGACGTGCTGGTCAAGGGCCCCGGTCCTGGCCGTGAATCCGCCGTGCGCGCGCTCAACGCCGCCGGCTTCCGCGTGCAAAGCATCACCGACGCGACGCCCATTCCCCACAATGGCTGCCGTCCGCCGAAGAAACGCCGCGTTTAAGGAGACAGATTCATGGCTCGTTACATTGGACCTAAGTGCAAACTGTCTCGCCGGGAAGGTACCGACCTCTTCCTCAAGAGCGGTGTCACTCCCTTCGAGAAAAAGTGCAAATCCGAGCAGATTCCGGGTGTGCACGGCCAGCGCCGTCAGCGTCTTTCCGACTACGGCTTGCAGCTTCGCGAGAAGCAGAAAGTACGTCGCATGTATGGCGTACTCGAAAAGCAGTTCCGCAACTACTACAAGGAAGCCGCCCGTCTGAAGGGTGCGACCGGTGAGTTGTTGCTGCAGCTGCTTGAGTCCCGACTGGACAACGTCGTCTACCGCATGGGCTTTGGCGCCACTCGCTCCGAGGCTCGTCAGCTGGTGAGCCACAAGGCGATTGCCGTTAACGGCAAGACCGTCAACGTGGCCTCCTACCAGGTCAAGCCCGGCGACGTGGTATCCGTTCGTGAAAAGGCCAAGCAGCAGGCGCGTATCCAAAACGCCCTGACCATCGCTGCCAACCGTGGCGATGTGGCCTGGATCGAACTCGACGCCAAGAAGATGGAAGGCACCTTCAAGGCCCTGCCCGAGCGCGGTGACCTGACTGCCGACATCAACGAGCAACTGATCGTCGAGCTGTACTCGAAGTAAACGGCCAGTCCGCGCCGCCCTCCCTCGGGAGGGCGGCGATCATTACCGAGTATTCGTTTGGCAGCCTGAAAGGTGTTCATATGCAGCGTTCAGTGACAGAGTTTCTCCGTCCTCGCGACATCAAGGTCGAAGAGATCAGCGCACACCACGCAAAGATCGTGCTCGAGCCGTTCGAGCGTGGCTTCGGCCACACGCTGGGCAATGCTCTGCGTCGTATCCTGCTCTCGTCCATGCCCGGCTGTGCCGTGGTGGAAACCGAGATCGCAGGCGTCGACCATGAGTACAGCGCGATCGAGGGCGTCCAGGAAGATGTCATCGAAATCCTCCTGAACCTCAAAGACGTGGCGATCAAGATGCACAGCCGCGACGAGGCGATGCTCTCGCTGAACAAGCAGGGCCCGGCCGTCGTCACCGCTGGTGACATCGCCGTCGATCACGACGTCGAAGTGGTCAACCCCGAGCACGTCATCGCCCACGTCAATGAAGGCGCCGAGCTCAAGATGCAGCTCAAGGTGGCCCGTGGTCGCGGCTATGAGCCTGCGGATGTCCGCAGCGAAGCCGACGACGAAACACGCGCCATCGGCCGTCTGCAGCTGGATGCGACCTTCAGCCCCGTGCGCCGCGTTTCCTACAGCGTCGAAGCCGCTCGTGTTGAACAGCGTACCGACCTCGATAAGCTGATCATCAACCTGGAAACCGACGGCACCCTGGATCCGGAAGAGGCCATCCGTCGCAGCGCGACCATCCTGCAAGAGCAGCTGGCAGCGTTTGTCGATCTGGAAGCCGACAAGGAACAGGAAGTGGTCGAGGAAGAGGATCACATCGATCCGATCCTGCTGCGCCCCGTAGACGATCTCGAGTTGACCGTTCGTAGCGCCAACTGCCTGAAGGCCGAGAATATCTATTACATCGGTGATCTGATTCAGCGTACTGAAGTTGAGCTGTTGAAGACCCCGAACCTCGGCAAGAAATCCTTGAACGAGATCAAGGACGTGTTGGCTGCTCGTGGTCTGTCCCTTGGCATGCGGCTTGAAAATTGGCCGCCGGCTAGCCTGAAGGACGACAAGGCCACCGCCTAAGCGTCGGCTCGAGTCCCAGTTTGGTAAGGAATCACAACCATGCGTCATCGTAAGAGTGGTCGTCACCTCAATCGTACCAGCTCGCACCGCCAGGCCATGTTCCGCAACATGAGCGTGTCGCTGGTCGAGCACGAAGTGATCAAGACAACCCTTCCCAAGGCAAAAGAGCTGCGTCGTCATATCGAGCCGCTCATTACCCTGGCGAAGGAAGACAGCGTCGCTAACCGTCGTCTGGCCTTCAGCCGTACTCGCTCCAAAGAAGCAGTCGGCAAGCTCTTCAATGAGCTGGGTCCGCGTTACGTCGAGCGTCCGGGCGGTTACGTCCGTATTCTCAAGTGCGGCTTCCGCACCGGCGACAACGCCCCCATGGCCTTCGTCGAGTTGGTCGATCGTCCCGTCGCTGAAGAAGAGGCCGTCGGCGAGGAGTAATCCTTTCGACAGCGCTTCAACACGACGCGAAACCGCCACCCTGAGTGTTCAGGGTGGCGGTTTTTTTTGTTCCGATGTTTTCACATAGGACTTGATACGGGGACGGTCGTCACTGCGTCGAAATGTCCTCCACGCCGATCTCATAGGTATGCTGGGTGCGATCGATGTGGGCATCCAGCAGTTGGCGTAGGGCGGCGATGTCTTTGTTCATGACAGCGTCGACGATTTCAGAGTGTTCCTTCAGCGACAGTCGCGTATGGTCGGGTCGAGTTGCCAGGTGTGTTCTCAGCGCAGAGATCTTTCCCGAATACTGCTCGTAGGACGACTGTAGATAGGGATTACCGCAGTGGTGGAAAAAGGTGAGGTGAAAGTCGGTATCCAGGTCCAGGTATTCGACGATCTTGCCTGAGCCGTGGGCGACCTGCATCTGACTTTCGATCTGCCTCAGTCGCTGTGAGAGCCCTGCATGATCGAAGGCGATGGCAAGCTCCAGTGCGGCGGGCTCGAGGGTGCGACGGAAGGTGCAGATGTTTCCCACTTCCCTGGCGCTGAGCGTAAACACCCTGGCTCCGGACTGGGGCACAATAGTGACCAGTCCTTCGTGCTTCAGGCGAGTCAATGCTTCGCGGACAGGCGTCTTGGATACGTTCAGTAGCGCGGATATGCCGCGCTCGGAGATGGCTTCACCCAGCGCCAGTTCGCCGCGCACGATCATGCTGCGTACGTGATCGGTGACCAGGGTGCCCAGTGAGGGAGGGCGTTCAAAGTCTTGCATCGTGATCCCGTGACGGAAGTGGTTAGAAAGGGTCGCCACAGCCTAGCACACCGGACTGGAATACCAGATACCCGCCGCTTGTAAGGACGCGGGCCTCGCACCCCTGGTCAGCGAGGCCTGGCGTGCCACCGCCATGGCTTGCTGCAAGCTCAGTACGGCTTGGCGTACTCCCGCAGAAAGTCGCGGTCGATGGTAAAGCCGAGGCCCTCACCGGTGGGGACGCTGACCCAGCCATCGCTCTGGCTCACCGGCACGGTAACGAGCTCCGAGCGGAAGGGGTGGCTCGAGGTGTCGTACTCGAAGATCGGACCCTTGGCCATCAAGGTCGGATTGACCAGTGGCGTCGCCGCGATGGCGTGCAGTGAGGCGTACTGGCCGATGGCGGTGCCCCATACATGCGGATTGATCTGGACGCCGTTGGCCAGCGCCAGCGTAGTGATATGCGCCATGGCGGTCAGGCCGCCGGCCATGGCCACATCCGGCTGGGCGATATCGATGCAGCGTCCGGCAAGCAAGTCACGAAAGCCATAAAGGCTAAACTCCGCCTCCCCTCCGGCCAGCGGAATCAGCGTCTTCTGTTTTAACAGGCGGTAGCCCTCCTTGTCATCGGGGTTGACCGGCTCCTCGAACCAGCGCAGCCCGAAGTCCTTGAGGCCATCGGCCAGCAGCGCGGCTTCGCTGAGGGTATAGGCGTGGTTGGCATCGATCATCAGCTCGATGTCATCGCCCAGGGCGCCGCGTATATCGGTCATGACCTTGATGTCATTGGCGACGCCGAAGCCCAGCTTGATTTTCATGCTGGTAAAGCCTGCCTCCCGGTGGCGGCAGGCTTCTTCCACCAGGGCCTGGGTGTCGTCGCCGAGCTCGGTACGAAAGAAGCCGGTGGCATAGGCGGGGATGCGCCGGCGAAAAGCGCCCCCCAGCAGATCCGACACGGGGCGTTGGGTGGCCTTGCCCTTGAGGTCCCAGAGGGCGATATCGAGGGCGCTGATCGCGGCGATCACCACGCCCTTCCTGCCATAGTCCCGAGTGTGATTGTAGAGCTCGTGCCAGATGACCTCGCTGTCGAACGCCGAGCGGCCGAGGATCCGTGGCGTAATCACGTGCTTGAGCACTGAAGCGGCCAGCTCCGGTTCCAGCAGTCCCGCGCACAGCGCCTCGCCCCAGCCACTCTGGCCATCCTGGGTGATCACTTCGACCAGGGTGGCAGAGCGGCGAGTAACCCATTGCTGGGAAAAGGCGAAGGGGCGGGGCAGCTCGGACGCCATGGTATAGACGTTGATGCGTTCGATGATCATGGAGGGACTCCAGTCGGGGGAAGGGGCATTGGGGTGCCATGCCGTCTACGGGTTGGCGGTCGACGCCCAGTCGGCGTGCGCCTGAATAAATGCCCGGGCTCGCCTGGCGACCTCGCCGGGAGTCGAGCCAGGTTGATAGAGCGCGCCACCCAGGCCGAAACCGCTCACACCTGCATCAAGGTAGTCCGCCATGCTGGCTGGTGTGATGCCACCGACCGGTAATAGAGGCGTTGTCTCGGGCAGTACCGCGCGCATGGCCTTGACCGCCGCCGGCGAGATCGCCTCGGCGGGGAACAGCTTGAGAAAGGCGGCGCCGGCCTCGATGGCCGCGAAGGCCTCGCTGACGGTGCCCACACCTGGGCCATAGACCAGGCCCCGCGTCGAGGCTTCCCGGGCGATTCGGGTATCCAGGTTGGGCGCGATGATCAGGCGACCACCGACCTGTTCGACCTCGGCCACGCGTTCGGGGGTGATGACAGTGCCCGCCCCCACCAGGGCCTCCTCGCCCACATGGGCCGCCAGTCGCTGAAGACTGGTCAGCGGGTCGGGAGAATTGAGCGGCACTTCGATCAGTCGGAAGCCTGCATGGAGCAGTGCATCAGCGACAGGAATCACTTCGTCCGGTGTGATACCGCGCAGGATGGCGACAAGGGGGCAGGCAGCGAAGGCCTGTTGCCAGTTCAGCATGAGATCAGCTCCGCGGCGCGTGCGATGGCCAGTTGCCCGTGGCGTGACAGGCCGGGTGTGGCCAGGGTAGAGGGTAGTGACAGAAGCTCAGTGGCGATGCGGTAGCGTTCGGCCAGGTCAGGGCGACCGATGATGGTGACCTGCTCCGGCGGCGGCCCCTGGCGCATCTGGCCAAGGCATTCCTCGCCGATCAGCAGGCCCGAGAGATAGTCGGCGCTGTGCTCCGGGGACAGCTGATCGAACAGGTGCAGAGAGCGTGTGGTGAACAGGGTCGCCAGCAGCTCTCCGGGATGGCGGCGGGCGGTCTGTACTCCGCGGACAAAGGCCTCGGGGCAGAACTCACCCTGGCGCATGGTACGACCGAGCAGCGAGTGCTCACGCAGCAGCGCGTAGAGCTCGCCGGTCATGCAGGTGACAAACCGAGTGATCCTGCCCTGCTCGACGGTCAGCCACTTGTTATGGGTGCCGGGTAGCAGGAAGGTGCCATCGCTGACCCCCTGGGTGGCCAGATAGCCGAATATCTCGGTTTCCGCGCCGCGGATCACGTCCGGACGCTCGCCCTCGGGCGACTGTACCGCGCCGGTGACGAAGTGCACCTGGCCGAGGCCGGGGGCGTCTGCACTGACCAGCGCGTGGGCCAGCTCCTTGATGCCCAATGGAAGCGGCTGGTAGGGCGTCTCGATCCAGCCATTGCGGCTGGTGATCATGCCCGAGGCCAGTATTGGCATGCCGGGATGGGCGGCCAGCCAGTCATCGATGGTATGGCGGAGAAAACCGGCAAAGTCCCTGTCGGGAACCGCAAGAATCCCGTGGGGACTCTCGCGGCTTTCGAGGGCCTCGCCGTGGCGATCGACGAGGCTTGCCCGAAACGAAGAGGTCCCCCAGTCGATGCCGATCATCACGGGAGACGGCATCCTAGATCCTCCCGAACTCGGCCAGCAGGTCCTCGACCGTCTTGCCCTGCTGAACCCATGCGCGGGTGGCTTCCTCGCGTTCGGCCTGTTCGAGTGCCAGTTCCACCACCTCGGCAGCTCTGGCCAGGGGGATGACGGTCACGCCCATCACATCGGCAACGATAAAGTCGCCGGGATTGACTGGTACCCCGCCACAGGCGATAGGCACATTGATCGACAGTTCCTCCTTGCGCTCGGAGAACATGGTGTGGGTACCGCGCGGAGTGATGGCTCGGGTCCAGATTGGCCAGTGGATGTCCTCGAGCTCATCGGTATCGCGACCTGCGCCGTCCACCACCATGGCGCGGATACCACGATTCTTGGCCAGCGCCCCCATCAGGCCGCCGCATACAGACGTATTGGGATCACCTCCGGCATCGACGACGATGATGTCGCCGGGCTGGCCCATCTCCAGCGCCTTGAGTGGGTCGACCAGGTCGCCCTTGGACAGCTGCACCGTGATCGCCTGGCCACACACCTTGGCACGGAAGGCGGGCTTGATGGCGCTATCCATCACCCCGGTGCGGTACTGGGAGTCGGCAAACACCGCCGTGGCGGAGTAGTAGGACAGCACCTTGTCGAATTTCTCGAGCAGTGCCGGGTCGCGCTTGAAATCGTTGAGTTGCTTAAGCATGTGCTGGCTCCTTGGGGTGGGGTCAGTGAGACGGCGTGTTGACCGGATTGAGGGGCGCCTGGCCGGACAGCACTCGGGCGACTTCCTGGGCGGCGATGGTGCGAGCCGCGCGCAGGGACTCCTCGGAGTAGTAGGCGGCGTGGGGCGTCACGATGACGTTGGGTAGAGAGAACAAGGGGTTGTCGGCGGGGGACCAGTGCTTGCGCTTGGCCGGTTCTTCCTCAGGATCGTCCAGGCCGGCGCCGGCAATGCGGCCCTCGTGCAGCGCTTGATAGAGGGCACGGTTGTCGATGGTAGGACCGCGACCGGTACACACCACCAACGCATTCGGTTTCATCAGACGAAACTCCCGCTCTCCCAGGAAGTGATAGGTCTCTGCCGTCTTTGGGACCTGCATCATGACCACATCGGCTTCGGCGACCAGGGTGTCCTTGTCCACCGCCGCTACCTGATGGGTGGCGATAGTGGCGTCGTCGATATAGGGGTCGTGAATGATCACTTGGGCACCGAAGGCCTTGGCGCGCTGGGCGATGGCCTGGCCGATGGCACCAAAGGAGACGATGCCGACGGTCTGGCCACGCAGACGATACAGCGGGGCCGCGCTTTGCCAGCGCCACTCACCGCGATGGGTGGCCCGGTCGTAGGCGAACAGCCCGCGGGCCAGGGCCAGCCACAGGCTGATGGCGTGATCGGCGACCTCTTCGGTGCAGTAGTCGCGCACGTTGGTGACCTGGATGCCCTTGGCGGTGGCCGCCGCGACGTCGACGATGTCGGTGCCGACGCCGTAGCGGGCGATCACCTGACAGTGCTGCATGGCGGCGATGGTGGTGGCGCCGATATAGGCGTACTGGTTGATCATTGCGGCGCAGTCGTGGGCGTGTTCCAGCAGGTCCTGTTCCGACTTGGCCTGCAACGCCACCACCTCCGCGCCCGCCTGCTCGAGAATTTCCCGTTCCAGTTCGACATCGGCGAAGTCGTGATCGGTGATGATCACCTTCGGTCTGGTGGACATGGCACTTCCTCGTAGTTGCTTGTTGTCATGTAGTTGTTCGTTGTCATGTGGCTGTTCGATGTCGTGTGGTTGTTCGATGTCGTGTGGTTGTTCGATGTCGTGTGGTTGTTCGTTGTCATGTGGTTGTTCGATGTCTTCTTATGATCTAACTGGTGTACCAGGCACCAGATTGAGTGAAATATACAAGCTGGAAGAGAACTGTCAAAGGTCCATGATCGGCCCTTCTGTTAGACATTGGTCGCGTTTCGAGGCCCTGAAAGAGGAGCGAAAACACTGGCGCCTAGACCCTGTTGTGAACGCGCTATCTCCATTTGAGAAGACTTATATTTTATATAAAACAATAGGTTATTATGGTTTTTTGGCCGTTGCTTGCCGACGTTGTCACGCGCTGTCCGTGGTGCGTCCTGGTGCCCGCGTGATGGGCCGTCTGGGAGGAAGGGCTGGCACTGTCTTGACAGAGTCTTTCGGCATCCACCAATCTTTCAATCGAAATCTGGAATACCAGTTGGCGGGATGGATACTCCCTCAGCGTTCCAACCCCTCGACAGTTCAATTCTTCAACAGCCCAATTTCTCAACAACAACAGCGAGTGTTCGATATGACAATCAAGTGGCTTTTACTCGGAATACTGGTCGCCGCGGCTCCGGCGCAGGCCGCCACCGTCATCAAGCTGGGACACGGTGCCAACGAAAACTTCCATATGTCGCGTGCGATGGTGGAGTTCGAGCGCCTGGTGGAGGAAGGCTCCGATGGCGAGATCGACGTGCAGATATTCCCGTCGTCCCAGATGGGGCCAGATCGCGCCATGATCGAGGGCGTACAGACGGGCATCCTGGAGATGGCCGTCTCGCCGTCGTCCTTCTTCACCAACTGGGACCCGGCCTTCGGGGTCGTTGAGCTGGCCTACATCTATCCGGACAAGGACACGGCTCTGACGGTGCTCGACGGTCCACAGGGGGATGCCCTGCTGGCACGACTGGACTCGCTTGGATTGAAGGGGCTTGGCTGGGTCGAGAGCGGCATGCGCCACATCACCAACAACGTGCGTCCCATCGAGTCGCCGGATGACCTGGACGGCGTAAAGCTGCGCACCATGAAGGTGCCGGCCCACGTCGACACCTTCAAGGCGCTGGGGGCCAACCCGACGCCGATGAACTTTGGCGAGGTCTACTCTGCGTTGCAGCAAGGGGTCATCGACGGTCAGGAAAACCCGCTCTCACTGATCGACACCCAGCGTTTTCATGAGGTTCAGCACTACCTGACCCTGTCAGGGCATATCTTTACCGTCTATACGCCGGTCATCTCCAAGGCCTTCTTCGAGTCGCTGCCTGAAGACCAGCAGCAGCTGATCCAGCAGTCCATGGACCAGGCCATCGCCTACGATCGACAGCTGGTGGCCGCCGAAGACGCCGACCACCTGGCGCGCATCGTCGAACAAGGCGTCGAGGTATCTGAACTGTCCGAAGAGCAGTACCAAGCCTTCGCTACCATCGCCGAAGGCGTCAACGCCCAATATCGCGAGCGTATCAGTGGCGAGGTCTTCGATGGCTGGATGGCCGCCATCGACAGCGCCGCAGCACAGTAACCAAGCACAAGACCGGCACGCCTATCGCGCCGGGGACACCGCCTTGGCGGCTGTCTCCCGGCCAGCGGCTAAAGCCGGCCACCTGAGGACACGCCGATGATTCGTTGGCTCAATGAACGACTGGAAGAATGTCTGTCAGTGGTACTGCTGGCGCTGATCGTCGCGCTCGTGTGTGCGAATGTGCTGGCGCGTTATGTGCTGAATGCCTCCCTGTCCTGGGGAGAAGAACTGGTGGGCTGGCTATTTATCTGGTTCATCTGGATGGCCGTGAGCTATGTCTTCCGCCAGGACCGGCATATCGAGATCACCTTCCTGAAAGAACGACTGCCCCAAGCTGCCCAGCGGCAGTTGACCCTGGGGGTCCGGCTGGCGGTGGTGGCCTTTCTGGTCACGATCAGCGTCCACTGCATCGAGTTGATGCTCAATCCCATGGTGCGGCATCAGGTGTCGGTGGTACTGCAGATGCCGGTACCGCTGTACTACGCGTCAGCGCCCGCCGGCGCCCTGTTGTCCGCGTTTCGCATCCTGCAGCACTGCTGGGCCTCCTGGCGCGCGCCGCAGTCCAGTCTTGAAGGAGGTGCGTCATGATTGCCCTTTCCTTGATCGGCATGTTGTTTGCCTTCATCGCCATCAGCATGCCGGTCGCCATGGCCATGGGCCTGGCCACCCTGCTGGTGATGCTACTGGTCGACGGGGCGCCGCCGGTGGTGTTGTTGGCACGCTCGCTGGTGACCGCGGCAGACTCCTTTCCGCTGATTGCAGTGCCGCTGTTTGTGCTGGCGGGCGACCTGATGCAGATGGGGGGTATGTCGCGGCGGATTGTCGGCTTCGCTCATTCGTTGGTGGGACATGTCAGATGTGGCCTGGCCTACGTCAACGTACTGGCCTGCTGTTTCTTCGCCGCGATTTCCGGCTCGTCGCCGGCCACAGTGGCGGCGATCGGCTCCAATATGATTCCGGAGATGGAAAAGGTCGGCTACCCGCGGCGCTTCTCTTCGGCGCTGACCGCCGCCGGGGGCATGGTGGGAGTGATGATCCCGCCCTCGATCCCCTTCATCATCTATGGCGTCTCCGCCGAGGTCTCCATCGGCAAGCTGTTCATGGCGGGCATTGTGCCTGGCGTGCTGTTCGGGGGGGCCTACATGCTGACCGCGCGCCTGATGCTAAGGCACCAGCGCAAGCTACTGGGGGAGCGCAAGCACTTCTCGGGGCGTGCGGTGGCAACCTCCTTTCGTGAGTCGATCTGGGCGCTGCTGGTGCCCGTCATCATCCTTGGTGGCATCTATGGGGGAATCTTCACTCCCACTGAGGCTGGTGGGGTGGCGGTGATCTACTCGATCGTCGTCAGAGTCTTCGTCTATGGCGATATCCGTCTATCGGAGTTGCCCAAGGTGTTCGCGCGCAGTGCCTCGACCAGCGGTCAGATCCTGATCCTGGTAGTGGTAGCGGGTGGTTTCGGTCAGCTTTTGACCATCGCCCAGGTGCCCAACGACCTGGCGGCGGCCATCACCAACTTCTCCACCGATCCGCTGGTACTGCTGTTGATGGTCAACCTGCTTCTGCTGATCGTCGGCATGTTCATGGAAACCATCGCGGCGATCATCATCTTGACGCCGTTGTTGCTGCCTGTGGCTGCCGCCGCCGGGGTCGACCCCATCCATTTCGGGGTGATCATGACCGTCAATCTGGCTATCGGCTTCTGCACGCCACCGCTGGGCGTCAACCTGTTCGTGGCGTCGTCGGTGGGTGGGGTGAAGATCATGGAAGTGTCTGCGGCGATCGTTCCCTACTTCGTAGCGATGATTGCGCTGCTGCTGGCGATCACTTATGTGCCGAGTATTTCGCTGTTGCTGGCAGGTGGCTAGATGCTCCGCGAACGGTAATGACCGGCGCTTCAGCGCCGGTGCTCTTACCAGGACCGAGGCGCCTTGCCTATGATGTCAGTGTCCAGGGTACAAAGAAGCGACGAATAGATGGCACGACATCTTTTTTCTGAAGGTTGGCATGGGTTCGTGGCGGGGCGAGTCTGGTCCCTGATCGGTCTGTTGGGCGTGGCCTGTGGTCTGATACCGCTGTCGGCAAGTGCACAGCAAGGGCATGGCGCGTCATCCCTCTCGGTCGACGCTGCCAGCGTGCGTGAGTGCTTTGTGCAGATGGGGCAGGAGGGGGCTGGCAACTGCATCGCAGAGGCTGCAAACCTTTGCCAGGAGAGCGACGGCGGTAGCACGACCCTGGGGATTGTCGCTTGCCTTCAGGCCGAGACCGAGGTCTGGGACGATCTGTTGAACGCGCAGTACCTGGAGTTGCGGGATAGTATGCGCGAGCAGGATCAGGAGTGGCCGGAACTCGGTATCTCTCGCGCGAAAGCGCTCAGGGATGTGCAGCGCGCCTGGATCGCCTTTCGCGACGCCGAGTGTGGCTATGCCTACGCCCGCTACCAGGGCGGCACCATTCGCAATGTGGTTGCCGCGTCATGCGTGCTTGAAGAAACCGCGCGCCGCGCGTTGACGCTCAAGGGTGTCCTGCATGAGGGCAATATGTAGCAACGGCCTGGCTCCTTTCCAGCGACACCCTGCGCCTCACTTCTCTTCACCTACGACAAGGGGAAGGCCATGGCCTTCCCCTTGGGTCTAGCATCCGCTGCTCACCAGGTGAGCAGCGGGCTCCTGGGCGAGCCTTCAGGCCGTTGCTGTGGCCTTGTCATCCTTGCGAGAGGTGGAGGGCGCACGTTCGAGCAGTGGCTTTAGGAAACGCCCGGTGTGGGAGATCTCCATGGTTGCAAGCTGCTCAGGCGTGCCTTCAGCGATGATCCGGCCTCCGCCGGAGCCACCTTCAGGCCCCAGATCGATCAGCCAGTCGGCGGTCTTGATCACGTCCAGGTTGTGCTCGATGACGACTACGGTATTGCCGTGATCGCGCAAGCGGTGGAGCACCGTCAGCAGCTGGCGGATATCCTCGAAGTGCAGGCCCGTCGTAGGCTCATCGAGAATATACAGGGTCTTGCCGGTATCCCGCTTGGCCAGCTCCCGGGCCAGCTTGACCCGCTGGGCCTCGCCGCCGGACAGGGTGGTGGCGCTCTGACCCAGGCGAATGTAGGTCAGGCCGACGTCGACCAGGGTCTGCAGACGGCGTGCGATGGCGGGCACCGGGCTGAAGAATTCCAGGGCTTCCTCCACCGTCATCTCCAGCACTTCATCGATGGTCTTGCCCTTGTAGTGGATATCCAGGGTCTCGCGGTTGTAGCGCTTGCCCTTGCAGACATCGCAGGGCACATAGATATCCGGCAGGAAGTGCATCTCGACCTTGATCATGCCCTCGCCCTGGCAGGCCTCACAGCGGCCCCCCTTGACGTTAAACGAGAAGCGCCCTGGCTTGTAGCCCCGTGAACGGGCTTCCTGGGTGCCCGCGAACAGCTCGCGGATGGGGGTGAAGATGCCGGTGTAGGTCGCCGGGTTGGAGCGCGGCGTGCGACCGATCGGGCTCTGGTCAATGTCGATGATCTTGTCGAGCTGATCGAGTCCCTCAATGCTCTTGTAGGGCGACGGCGTCAGGGTCGTGGCCTTGTTCAGCTCGCGGGCGGCGATCGGCATCAACGTCGAGTTGATCAGCGTCGACTTGCCCGAGCCAGAGACCCCGGTAATGCACACGAAAAGCCCCAGCGGAAGCTCCAGGGTGACGTCCTGCAGGTTGTTGCCGGTCGCGCCGGTCAGCTTGAGCGTCTTTTCCGGGTTACCGGGAATGCGCCAGGGGGGAACCTCGATGGCGCGGGTGCCGGACAGGTACTGGCCGGTCAGTGAGGCCTCATTGGCCATGACCTCTTCCGGGGTGCCCTCGGCGACGATTTCGCCGCCGTGGACGCCGGCGCCGGGGCCAATGTCGAGCACATGGTCGGCGGCGCGGATGGCGTCCTCGTCGTGTTCGACCACGATCACCGTGTTGCCCAGGTCGCGCAGACGCTCCAGGGTTTTCAGCAGGCGATCGTTATCGCGCTGGTGCAGGCCGATGGAGGGCTCATCGAGGATATACATGACGCCCACCAGACCCGCGCCAATCTGGCTGGCCAGGCGAATGCGCTGAGCCTCGCCGCCGGACAGGGTCTCTGCGCTGCGCTCGAGATTGAGATAATCCAGGCCGACGTTGACCAGAAACTCAAGTCGCGCTGAGATCTCTGCCAGGATTTTTTCGGCGATCTCGCCCTTGCGTCCGGGCAGGCTCAGCTCGCTGAAGTAGCGCTGGGCATCGCCGATCGGCAAGCGCACGACCTGGGGTAGCGTGGTGCCATCGACGAACACGTGACGCGCTTCCTTGCGCAGGCGTGAGCCCTCGCAGGTACGGCAGGGCTGCACGGCGATATAGCGGGCGAGGTCTTCGCGCACCATGCTGGATTCGGTTTCCCGATAGCGTCGCTGCATATTGGGCAGCACCCCTTCGAAAGGGTGCTCCCTGGTGACCTTCTTGCCACGATCATTGACGTAGGTGAAGGCAATGTCGTCCTTGCCGCTGCCGTTGAGGATCACTTCCCGCTCGTGGCGGGCCAGGTCCTGCCAGGGAGTTTCCAGCGTGAAGCGATAGTGGTCAGCGACCGCCTTCAACTGGTTGAAGTAGTAGACGCTGCGCCGGTCCCAGCCCTTGATCACGCCCTCGGCCAGCGACAGTTCCGGGTGGCTGATCAGCTTGTCGGGATCGAAGAACTGCTGGACCCCGAGTCCATCGCAGGTGGGGCAGGCGCCGGCCGGGTTGTTAAAGGAAAACATCCGCGGCTCGAGCTCGGCGATGGAGTAGCCACACACCGGGCAGGCAAAGCGCGACGAGAAGGCCATATCCTCCTGCTCACCGTCCATGAAATGAATCATGGCAGTGCCGTCGGCCAGGCCAAGGGCGGTCTCGAAGGACTCGGCCAGGCGCTGCTCCAGGCCCTCGCGCACCTTGATGCGGTCAACGACCACGCTGATGTCGTGCTTGCGGTTCTTCTCCAGCGGGCGCACGTCATCGAGTTCCACCACCTGGCCGTCGATCATGGCGCGCACGAAACCTTGTGAGCGCAGCTCGGCCAGCAGCTGCAGGTGCTCACCCTTGCGTCCGCTGATGACCGGAGCCAGCAGCATCAGCTTGCTGCCCTCCGGCAGCGCCATGACCTGATCGACCATCTGCGAAATGGTCTGCGCTTCCAGATCCTCCCCATGCTCCGGGCAGCGGGGGGTGCCAGCCCGTGCGAACAGCAGGCGCAGGTAGTCATAGATCTCGGTGATCGTACCGACGGTCGAGCGGGGGTTGTGCGAGGTGGATTTCTGCTCGATGGAAATCGCTGGAGACAGCCCCTCGATGTGGTCAACGTCAGGCTTTTCCATCATCGACAGAAACTGACGCGCATAGGTGGACAGCGACTCCACGTAGCGTCGCTGGCCTTCGGCGTACAAGGTGTCGAAGGCCAGCGACGACTTGCCGGAACCGGACAGTCCGGTGACCACGATCAGCTTGTCACGGGGTAGTTCGACGTCGATCTGCTTGAGGTTGTGGGTGCGGGCACCCCTGACCAGAATCTTGTCCATTCCCACCTCGAGGACGCGGCAAAAGGCCGATTATACGTGGCCCGCCTCCCCACCGGCAAAGTCGCGGTCGAAAAGTCGCCTATGAAATGACCTTGAGCGCGGCATTTTCTGCACCGCCCGCAGGCGCTAGAATGTGCGGTCCATCTCCGGGGCCTGGCCCCGTCTTCAACGCCGGTATCTTTTTCATGTCCAAGGCCCGACTTCTGTTAGCCTCCGAACGGCGTGCCATCGTCGGTCTGGCGGGGCTCTACGCCACGCGCATGCTGGGACTCTTCATGGTCTTGCCTGTGCTTGCCCTGAATGCTGATCACCTGGCTGGCGCCACGCCGCTGCTGGTGGGACTGGCGCTCGGCGTCTACGGGCTGACCCAGGCCGTGCTGCAGATCCCGTTTGGACTGCTGTCGGATCGCCTTGGCCGCAAGCCGGTCATCGCCGCTGGCCTGGGGCTGTTTGCCATCGGCAGCGTGATTGCTGCTCAGGCAGACTCCATCGCCATGATGATCGTGGGCCGCAGCCTGCAGGGCAGCGGTGCGGTGGCGGCGGCCATCATGGCATTGCTGGCCGACCAGACTCGGGAACAGGTGCGCACGGCGGCCATGGCGACCATCGGGCTGTCGATCGGGGTGGCCTTCGGCGTGGCGATGGTGCTGGGGCCGCTGGTGGCCAGCCGGTTTGGTCTGGCGGGAGTGTTCTACTTCACCGCCCTGCTGGCGTTGCTGGGGTTGGTCGTGCTGTGGAAGCTGGTGCCTCCGGCGCCGCGGCGTCGCGGTCACCGAGACGTGGGCCTGGACCGTGGTCAGCTGGCCAGCATTCTTGGCCGCCTCGACCTGTGGCGCATGGACGCCTCGATCTTCAGCCTGCACCTGATCCTGATGGCCATCTTCACCGCGGTGCCGTTTCGCCTGGTGGATGCCGGGATCGTCGAAGCACATCATGGGCTGGTCTATCTGCTGGTGATGGGGCTGTCCTTTGTGGCCATGGTGCCGCTGGTCATCGTGGCCGAGAAGAAACGCAAGATGAAGCTGATGTGCCTCGGCGCTATCGCCACCATCACGCTCAGCCTGTTAGGCCTCGGCCTGGCGGGCACCGGCCTGGCGGCGCTGTGCGCCTGGCTGTTGGCCTTCTTTACGGCCTTCAACCTGCTTGAGGCGACGCTGCCGTCGATGATCAGCAAGCTGGCGCCTGCCGGTGCCAAGGGCACGGCCATGGGTGTCTATTCCACCAGCCAGTTCCTGGGCGCTTTCCTCGGCGGTGTATTGGGGGGCTTTCTGGCCCAGCAGTTCGGGTTGTCGGCGGTATTTCTCGGAGCGGCTCTGTTGGGGCTTGGCTGGTTCCTGCTGATGCTCGGCATGCGTGCACCGCGTCACCTGTCCAGCGAGGTCGTGGCCCTGGCCGAAGACGTCGAACGCGATACGCTCGACAGTCTGATGGCACGCTTCGCCGCCGTCGCCGGGGTCGAGGACGTATTGGTGGTGCCGGAAGAACGGCTGGCTTACTTGAAGGTCGACCGCACACGGCTCGATACCGAGGCGCTGGAACGGCTGACCCGCACGTCGCGCCAGTCGACGCCCTGACCAGGCAGATGGCGGTGAGAGGCATGGGGGGCGCCAGTGCCCGCGGGATAGACGCACGCGATCAACGCCTGGCGGGGTCAGGTCATGCCGGGGCGCTCGATGTAGCGGCCAACTGTTGTGATCTCGCGTATAGTAGCCACACCTGTCTTACGTGACGCCGACCCGGTATTCGGTGTCGAAAGAACCTCTTCGAGGCGTGAGGGTCGTACCCTGCATGTCTCGGCATCATTATTTGTATCAAGGAGTCAACCATGGCCCGTGGCGTCAACAAGGTCATCCTCATCGGCAACCTCGGTCAGGACCCGGAGGTACGCTTCACCCCCTCGGGTACCGCCGTGGCCAATCTCAATCTCGCGACTACCGATACCTGGATGGACCGCCAGAGCGGCCAGCGCCAGGAGCGTACCGAGTGGCATCGGGTCGTGATGTTCAACAAGCTGGCCGAAATCTCGCAGCAGTACCTGAAGAAAGGCTCCAAGCTGTACATTGAAGGGCGCCTGCAGACGCGCAAGTGGCAGGACCAGAATGGCCAGGATCGCTATTCCACCGAAATCGTTGCCAGCGACATGCAGATGCTGGACGGTCGGGGTGAAGGCGGCCAGGGCGGCGGCTTCGGCGGCCAGCAGGGCGGCAACTTCGGCGGCCAGCAGGGCGGCAACTTCGGCGGTGGCCAGCCCCAGCAGGGCGGCAACTTCGGCGGTGGCCAGCCCCAGCAGGGCGGCAACTTCGGTGGCGGTCAGCCCCAGCAGGGCGGCAACTTTGGCGGTGGCCAGCCCCAGCAGGGCGGTAACTTTGGCGGCGGTCAGCAGGGCGGTGGTCAGCAGAACCGTCCGCCGCAGCAGGCGCCGAACCAAGGCGGCCAGAAAGGCGGCTTTGGTGCTCCGGACCCGGGCAACTTCGACGACTTCGACGACGAAATTCCGTTCTGAGCTGGGCGCATCCAAGGAAGCGCAGAATACGTCAGCCGAGCGGAAGAAGCGTCAGACGCCCGTAGTGCAGAACCCACCGCCTATTCGGTAAAGGCGAGGCGTTCGAGCAGCGCGCAACGCAGCGATTCGTCCGCGCAGGCATGTATGCAGTGTTTCCCTAAGCCAGGCAGCCCGTCTTGGCTTGCTGTCTTGGCTAGTCGTGTCGTGAGACCCCGCGGAAGCGGGGTCTCTTCGTTGGTGGGCAAGCTGGCCCGTTGCTGGCTGGAGATGGGATCACTGCCTGTGGGGCCGTCGGTCATCACCGCCTGTCGTTGGGATGAACGTGCCGATGCCTATGCCGATGGCCTGGCAGGATGTGGCGATACCCGCGCCCCCTTCGCTGCACGTTGTCTTCGCCCCATGCGTCTTCGCCCCCTTCGTCTTCTGCCTGATGATCGTTGATTCCGCTCAGGCCGTCGCTGGCCCCCATCCGGCGCCTCTTCGCTCTCTGCTGGGCCAGCTTGCGCCTCAGCGGTCGCCGCCGGCGATGGGGTTTGCGGCGGAACATGACTCTGCATAGCCAGGCGGAGATGAGAGCGCTGGGGATGGAGTACATCACCCAGACATGATCTCTGTAGTGCTGTTCATTGGCGTCTGCAGCGCGCCGGGCGGTGCCGAAGAACAGGGACTCGAGTGGCGCGTAAAGGTAAGGCCCGACGAGAATGGCCAGGGCAATCAGGGTACCGACGAACAGGAAGCTGAAGACGACGATGATCGAGAACGCTCGCCGCTTCTTGCCGATCGTTACGGGCGGTTCAACATCCAAGAGGCATCCTCATCTGCTGTCGGCGGTGGGGAGGGCATGACGCCATGTCACTTTAGGCGAGCGAGCCCCCGGTGCAAAAGAGCAGACTGCTCCATGGCGAGCAGCCAAAGGTCGCTAGCGTCAGCCTTTCATGAGCGGTGCCGATGGACCACTCGGGTCACCAGACATGACCCTGGTCGATGGGCCTCGGGAGATTGGGACACAAGGTCGATACAGTGAGCGGGCTACTGATTTTTGCCCACCAACTCCGTACAGTGATAGCTCCCCTGGACGCAATGGAGTGCCCGCGACGTGGCCGGTCTCGAATGGTACCAATATGCCCTGATTGGGCTGATCTTCTGCTGGAGCGGCTTTGTGCGCACCAGCCTTGGCTTTGGCGGTGCGGTGCTGGCGCTGCCATTTCTGTTGCTGGTACTGGATGAGCCGCTGGTCTTTCTGCCCATCGTGGCGGTGCATCTGTTGATCTTCTCCAGCTGGATCGCCTGGCGCGGCAGTCGCCAGATCAAGCAGGAGGCGGGCGGCGAGCACAGCAACATCGACTGGCGCTATTTAAAGCGGGCGCTGTCGATCATGATCATCCCCAAACTGATAGGCGTCGTCGGATTGTTGACGTTGCCGGCAGAGCTGATGACGGCGGTGATCTTCGTGATCGTCATCATCTACGGCGCCAGCTACGCCCTGAACCGCCCGTTTCGAAGTCGCAGCAAGGGCGTCGATGTCGCTCTGCTGGCGCTGGGCGGGTACGTGAGCGGCACGTCGCTGATCGGGGCGCCGCTGATCGTGGCCGTGTTCGCCTCCCACGTGGCCAAGTACCAGCTGCGCGATACCTTGTTTGTGCTGTGGTTCATCCTGGTGGTGATCAAGATGGTGTCCTTCATCATCGCCGGTGTCGACCTGCAGCTGGAGCACCACCTGTGGCTGCTGCCCTGTGCTCTGGTGGGGCACGTGTTGGGCGAGCGAGTGCATCAGGCACTGCTGGGAGCGCGTTCCGAGGTGTTCTTCCGGGTGCTTGGCGTGGTGCTGGTGGTCGTCAGCCTGGTGGGGCTTGCCACCAGCCTCGGCTAAGCGCCGCTTGACCGCCAGATAGCTTCATGAGCAGGTCTGCAAGCCGTCCATACGCAGGTGATGTGGAAGACACCGCCGAGGACGGCAGCGCCTGCCATGGGAGGGGCGCTGTTTCACCAGCAGTTGGTGTAGAATGTGGCCTTTTGGTGCTGCCTCGTCGAGGGAGTATCCGCCGTAACGCCAAGGGTATCGTGCAGACCTGCACGCTGCCCTCATGGACGAGGAGTCGTCGTGAAGCTGCTGATTCTGGATGCGGGGCATTGCCTGTCGCTGGCCCTGGCACGGGAAAGCAACCGGCGCGGTGATACGGAGCTGGTGATCGATCCTGCCACCCGGGTGGGAGCGGACAAGCTGCGGGCGATTGCGCCCGATGCACTGATCATTCCACCGTTGTCGCGCCCTTTCAGCGTGCCCCCCGCCGCCGTGATGGAACACGCCGAGGCTGTCGAGGCCTGCATGGAGGCCTGTCGCGATGTCGGTATTCCTCTGGTCTGGTGCGTCTCTGACCAGTTGTATGAGGACGGTCATGCCTCGCCGATCGACGAGCATGTCATTCCGGCCCCTCGCGATGAAGGCCTGCGCCGTCTGGTGACCGCAGGCGACCGAATCCGGGCAGAGTGCCACCAGCACCTGATCGTGCGCGTGGGCCCGATGTTCGCCCTGGAAGGCAGTCACGCCTGGTTGGGCGAGCTGCTGGATACCTTGATCAGTGGTGGCGTGGTACGTGCCGAGACGGATGTCACCCTCTGCCCCACCTCCGCCGATGCAGTGGCCATGGCACTGATAGGCATGCTCCAGCAGCAAGCCTGCGGCGCGGATGCCTGGGGTAGCTATCACCTGGCAGGTGTCGAGCCGGTCAGCGCTTACACCTTTGTCTGCATGGTGCGTACCCAGCTGGGGACGCGGCTTGAAGGGCAGGGCGAGCAGATTGCGTTGGGCGAGGTCAAGGCGCTGAGTCATCACCACGATCAGCCGTTACGCCGCGTCCTCAATTGCCGTCGAGTGCTGGAGGTGTTTGGCGTGCATCAGAAGCCATGGCGACTGGAGGTGGGCCGCATGCTCGACACCTGGTGCCAGGCGCGTGATGATGCCGCCGCCATCCAGGACAAGGGGGACGCAACCCCATGAACGTGCTGCGCAGCGTCATCTTCTACATCGGCTACTTTGCGGCCATGCTGGTCTGCGGCCTGCTGTTTCTGCCTCCTGCCCCCCTGCTGCCACTGCGTTCGCGCTACCGGCTGCTGAATCTCTACAACCACTTCATCATTGCCTGGTTCCGCCTGGTATGTGGCGTGCGCTACGAGATGCAGGGGCATGAAAATCTGCCCGACGGCCCGGTAGTGATTCTGTCCAACCATCAGTGCGAGTGGGAGACCGTCTACCTTCAGCTGCTCAAGCCCCCGGTCTGCACGGTACTGAAGAAAGAGCTGCTCAACTTCCCGATCTTTGGCTGGGGCTTGCGCCTGCTGCACCCCATTGCACTGGATCGCTCCAAGCCGGCTCGCGCCATGAAACAGGTGCTCAGCCAGGGTGGACAGCGTCTCAAGGAGGGGCTTTCCGTGCTGATCTTCCCCGAAGGCACCCGGGTCGATCCCGGCAAGCGTCGCCGCTACAACAAGAGCGGTGCGGTGATCGCCTGTCGTGCAGGAGTCCCCGTGGTGCCCGTTGCACATAACGCGGGGGAATGCTGGCCCGGCCGAGACTGGGTCAAGCGTCCTGGTCGTATCTCACTGGTGGTGGGTGAGCCGATCGCCACACAAGGGCGCACCCCTGATGAAGTGCTGGCAGACACCGAGGCCTGGATCGAGGCGACACTTGCTGAGATATCCAGCGTGCCTCGTCCCCACCAACCGGCTTCGCGTACCGAGACCGCTTGAGACCTGGTGACGGCGTGCCTGAAGACACGACAAGGCCTCTTCCCGGCGTGGGAAGAGGCCTTGTCGGTTAAGCAGCACCAGTGACGCCGTCAGCGTCGCCGGCCTAGCCGTTGGCCAGGCGCTCGCGGATGTTGTCGGCGCGATCCTTGGAGCCCGGGTGTGACGACATCAGGCTGCTCTCGCCGCCGTCCATGTCGGCGAATTTCTCGAAGCCCGTCAGCAGGCCTTCGCGAGGAATGCCACGATCAGTGAGCAGGTCAAACGAGAAGTTGTCAGCGTCGCTCTCCTGGCTTTGGGAGAACTGCGCGTTGATGAACTTTTCACTCAAATCGCCCAGCTGTGAGCTGGACAGGGCGGCTACCGCACCATTGCCGGATGCCGCCATGGCGTCGCGGGCGATGGAGGTCGCGTAGGCGGTCTGCATGGCCTTCTTGCTGTGGCCTAACGCCACATGGCCGAGCTCATGGCCCAACACCCCCTCGATCTCGTTGTCGGTCATCATGTCCATCAGACCGCTGTAGACGCGCACGCAGCCGTTGGCCATGGCCCAGGCATTGATGTCGTCGGTCATGTAGACCTTGTAGCTGACCGGGATGCCGTCGATCTGGTGACCCAGGTTGTCGGCGATGCGCTGCAGACGCTGGGCATACTCGGAGCCGGGAGTGGCGATGGCGGATTCGGCATCCATCTGCTCGCAGGCTTGAGCGGACATGGCCTGGATCTCCTCATCGCTGATGGTTGCAGCGTCGAAGCCGGCGAGGCCGGTGCTGATCATGTCGTCAGTGGACATGTTTTCACAGCCAGAGAGGAGGAGACTGCAGCCCAGGGTGGCAACGGTCACAGACAGGGTATGACGGAGATTCATGAGCATCTTCCTTGAGAGGGGCATCCAATGGCGCCGCTGGTGACGCGCTGCAGAAGCCTTGGGGCGGCGCCGACGGAAGGAAGTGTAAACATGGCCCCAGTCGACCGCTCAACCACTCTGGCGATGCCTGTTTGCTGTGAGCTAGTTTGTAGTTAATCGAGCAAAATATAAGAGAAAGTGTGTCCATCCAGCGAAAAAACGGCGCCCAAAGGCGCCGTTTATTGGCTTCTTGCTATCCGTCGTGATGACGGCTTAGAGGAAGTATCAGTCGCTGTAGCGCTGAAGTACCAAGCAGGCATTGGTGCCGCCAAAGCCGAAGCTGTTGGAGAGCACCCGGTCAAGCTTCACGCCATCGCGGCGCTGAGTGACGATGTCGAAGCCCTGGGCTTCATCGTCCAGATCACTGACATTGGCGGAGGCAGCGATGAAATCGTTCTCCATCATCAGCAGCGAGTAGATCGCTTCCTGCACCCCGGTGGCGCCCAGCGAGTGCCCGGTCAGTGACTTGGTGGAGCTCATCGCCGGAGTGCTGTCGCCGAACACTTCGCGCACCGCCTTCAACTCGGCCACATCCCCTACCGGCGTGGAGGTGCCGTGGGTGTTGATGTAGTCGATGTCGCCGTCCACGGTGGCCATGGCCTGGCGCATGCAGCGCACGGCGCCTTCGCCGGAGGGAGCCACCATGTCCTTGCCGTCGGAGGTGGCGCCGTAGCCCACTACCTCGGCATAGATCTTGGCGCCACGGGCCTTGGCGTGTTCGAGCTCCTCGAGTACCAGCATGCCCCCGCCACCGGCGATGACGAAGCCATCGCGAGACTTGTCATAGGGGCGAGAGGCGGTTGCCGGAGCGTCGTTGTAGCTGGTGGACAAGGCGCCCATGGCGTCGAACAGGCACGATAATGTCCAGTGCTCTTCTTCGCCGCCACCGGCAAAGACCACGTCCTGCTTGCCGAGTTGAATCTGTTCCATCGCTGAGCCGATGCAGTGTGCAGAGGTCGCACAGGCGGAAGAGATGGAATAGTTGACGCCCTTGATCTTGAACGGGGTCGCCAGGCAGGCGGACACGGTGCTGCCCATGGTCCGGGTGACACGGTAAGGACCAACGCGGCGCAGGCCTTTCTCACGCATGACATCGGCGGCTTCCACCTGGTTGGCGCTGGAAGCGCCGCCGGAGCCGGCGATCAGGCCGGTACGTTCATTG
Source organism: Halomonas sp. DP5Y7-2 (assembly GCF_019802025.1). Lineage (NCBI taxonomy): Bacteria > Pseudomonadati > Pseudomonadota > Gammaproteobacteria > Oceanospirillales > Halomonadaceae > Halomonas > Halomonas sp. DP5Y7-2. Next base: position 68,638 of record NZ_JAHVHY010000009.1, read on the forward strand.
GAGACCTGCTCCGGGCTGAGGCCAGAGTCTTCGATGGCCTGAGCCATGGAAACATAGGCGTAAGCGGCGGCATCGCCCATGAAGCGGCGCAGCTTGCGGTCCACCAGGGTATCCAGGTCGATATCGACCACGCCCGCCACCTGGCTGCGGAAGCCGCGCTCGGCGTATTCTTCCTTGAAGCGAATGCCGGATTGGCCGTTCTTGAGTGCCTCGAGTACCTGCTGCCGGTCATTGCCCAGGCAGGACACGATACCCAGGCCGGTGACTACCACTCGTCGCATGGAAGCCTCCTGATCAGAAATTCGCGGTGGAGGTGAACAGGCCGACGCGCAGGTCATTGGCCTGATAGATATCGCGGCCATCGACGGAGACAGTGCCGTCCGCCATGCCCAGAATCAGGCGGCGGGTGATGACGCGCTTGATATTGATGCGATAGGTAACCTTCTGGGCTTCAGGCATGATCTGCCCGCTGAACTTGACCTCACCACAGCCCAGTGCCCGGCCACGTCCGGGATGGCCGAGCCAGCCAAGGTAGAAGCCCACCAGCTGCCACATGGCATCGAGGCCGAGACAGCCAGGCATGACGGGGTCACCCGGGAAATGGCAGTCGAAGAACCACAGGTCGGGGCGGATATCGAGCTCGGCGATCAGTTCGCCCTTTCCGTACTCGCCACCCTCTTCGTAAATGCGCGTGATGCGGTCGAGCATCAGCATGTTGGGGGCCGGCAGCTGGGCATTGCCCGGGCCGAACAGCTCACCGCGGCTGCAAGCCAGCAGTTCATCGCGATCAAAAGAGTGTTGCTTGGTCACTGGAGCGTTCCGAGAGTCGAAGTGATGTACGCCGCGTACGGCAATCTGCCGCCACGCGGCCTGCCTAGTCTACTGTTCGTGGGGGCCGAATGCACCCCGTGGACCTTCGATCATGGTCGTGGTTGCTCGGAAAAGGAATCTTGCACTACAGATTTCCTACTGTCGGCCGATAACGATAGGACAGCAATTTCGCCTGTTCTCTCCAGCGGGAGTCCGTATCGACCATGTGGCCTCGTCTCTCCTTTAACCGCCCGCTGATCTGGCTCGGGCTCTGCGCCATGTCGGCGATTTTATGGCTGCCCAGCGTGTCGTTGCGGCTCGGTGCCGTCGTACTGATGGCGGTGGCGCTGTGGGATGGCTGGCGCCAGATCAAGCTCGAGCAACGCCGCGCGCGGCTGACCGAGCAGGTGATGCGTCAGTCCGGCGAAGCGGTGATGATTACCGACGCTCAGCATCAGATACAGGCGGTCAATCCGGCCTTCACCGAACTATCGGGCTATGAGCTGACAGAGGTTCAGGGGCTGAGCGCCAGCAATCTGGCGGCGGCGCGCCATGACAGCGCCTTCTTTGAACGTTTCTGGCAGGCCTTGACCAGCACAGGTCATTGGGAAGGTGAGCTGTGGCAGCGGCGCAAGGATGGCAATGAGTATCCGATGTGGCTGGAGGTTCAGGTGATCTCCGATGCCCGTGGCCATCCCGAGCACCACATTGCCACCTTCACCGACATATCCCTGCGCAAGGCGCGAGAGCAGGACCTGCGACGCATCGGGCGGGAAGACCCGTTGACCGGCCTGCCCAACCGTTTTCGGCTACATGAGCTGCTGTCTTCTCGTCTGCGTCACCTGCGAGCAGGAGAAAGCCTGGACCTGGCCCTCATCGATATTGACGGCTTTCGCGAGATCAACGAGAGCCTGGGCGTCAGTGCCGGAGATCGCCTGCTTGCGCGTTTCGGCAAAAGATTGGCCGGTCATGTGGCCGGCGGCGTGGTCGGTCGACTGGGCGGAGATGAATTCATGGTCCTGCGTACCACCACGTACGATGACCACGAGGGCTGGATCGAGGGATTGAAGGCCCACCTGGGGGAGCCGTTTCAGATCGACGGAAGCACCCTGCGCCTGGGCATCACCATTGGCAGCTGTCGTGCCCCCGAGGACGGCGACAATGATGGTGTGCTGTTCCAGCGACTGGAGTCCGCGCTGGTCTCCGCGCGGCGACGCGGCGGCAATCTGTGCTTGAGGTTTCGGCCGGCATTGGACGTCAGCGACAGCCCCAACCTGGCGCTGCTCAATGACCTGCGCGAAGCCCTCGCCCAGGGTGGCCAGCTGGAGCTTCACTATCAGCCCCAGCATCGACTGTCCGATGAGGCCATGGTCGGCATGGAAGCCTTGCTTCGCTGGCGCCATCCACGCGATGGGCTGGTGTCACCGGCCGAGTTCATTCCCCTGGCCGAGCGTCACGGCCTCATGGCCCCTCTGGGGGACTGGGTGATCCACCAGGCGCTGACACAGCTCGCCCATTGGCGTTCGCGTGGGCTGCCGCTGTTGCCGGTGTGGATCAACATTTCGGCCATGCAGCTGTTCCAGGGGGACCTGGAAAAGACCCTTGCCACGGGACGCGCACGCCACGAAGTCGACTCTCACTGGCTGGGGCTGGAGCTGACCGAGTCAGTGCTGCTGGATGATCGTGGCGGCGACATCGCGCCCAGGCTGGAGCGCTTGAGGGATCTTGGGCATCGTATCGCCATCGATGACTTCGGTACGGGGTATTCGTCGCTGGGGTATCTCAAGGAGCTACCGCTGGACAAGCTCAAGCTGGACCGAGCCTTCGTCAAGGCGCTGCCCCACGAGACCGCCGACGCCGCCATCGTCGATGCGGTGATGGCCATGGCCAGGGGACTGGGCCTGGAGGTGGTGGCAGAGGGGGTGGAAACCGCCGAACAGCGTGACTATCTGCGGCAGGTTGGATGTGATGAGGTCCAGGGCTACTTCTACGCGCGACCCATGCCGGCCCATGAGCTGGAGGCGCTATGGCGCGAGAGCGTCAGTCAGCCGCTGGAGAGCGGTTCTCGCCAGGCGGTGGCGTGAGGTATCCACGGGCCGCCGCCAGGCTGACCGTCAGGCAGATCAGCGCCCAGATGACGGCCTGGCTCGGCAGTAGCCACGGGGCTAGCGCTACCCCTGCCAGCTTGGCGCCGCCGAAATAGGACAGCGGGGCACTGATGGCTCCTCCCAGCGCTGCCAGCCAGGGACGCGCCCACAGCCAGTAGAGCGAGTGATGAATCAGCATGGCGAAAAGAGGCCACAGCCACAAAAGCCACAGCGCCAGCGGTCCCACCCGGACGTCTTCAGGCGCAAAGCGATAGCCCCCCAGCAGCGCCAGGCTACCGTCGATGGCAAGCCCCGTCAGCCCGAAGATGACCAGCCAGCGCCACTCCCCTGGGCGCGCCATGCCAATGAGATGAGCCGCGAGCACCACGCCGGCGACGATGCCGCCCACGCCCGCACCGCCGATGACGCAGGCCAGCCAACTCAGCTGGAAGCCAGCTGCATTGAGCGCAAGCCAAGGCCAGGTTGTCCGAGAGCGGGCCAAGATTACGGCCTTCCGAGCCGGGTCGGAGGACGCGCATCGGGCTTGGCCAGCAGCAGGTGACAGGTGCTGATGGTGCGCTCCAGGAAGGCGGCTTCGCAGTAGCACAGGTAGTAGCGCCACATGCGAATGAAGCGCTCGTCATAGCCCAGCCGTGCGACACGATCCAGATTGGCTTCAAAGCGGTGGCGCCACTCGCGCAGGGTGCGAGCATAGTGCATGCCGATATCATCCAGATCGATCAGGTTCAGGGACGTGTGTCGCGTCAGCTGGGTGAGCAGCACGGTCGGTGAAGGCAGGAACCCCCCCGGAAAGATATAGCGCTTGATGAAGTCCATCTCCTTGCGCGCTGCCTCGTAGCGCTGGTCCCGCACGGTAATGGCTTGCAACAGCACCAGCCCGCGTGGGGCGAGCAACGTATCGAGTGTCTTCAGGTACAGCGGCAGGTAGTCGGCGCCGACGGCCTCGATCATTTCCACCGAGACGATCCGGTCATAGCGACCGCTCAGTTCCCGGTAGTCCTGTTTCAACAGCGTGACCTGGTCGTCCAGCCCCTCTTCGGCCAGTCGACGCGCCGTATGTTGATACTGTTCCTCGGAGATCGTGGTCGTGGTGACGCGGCAGCCGCGGGTTTTGGCGGCATGAATGGCCAGCCCGCCCCAGCCGGTACCAATCTCGAGAAGGTGGTGATGGGGCTGCACATCCAGCTTGTCGAGCATGACGTCCAGCTTGTGGGTCGAGGCTTCCTCCAGGCTGGCATCCGGGCTTGGGAAGACGGCGCTGGAATACATCCAGTGCTCGCGGTCGAGGAACGTCTCGAACAGGTCGTTGCCGATGTCGTAGTGCGCCGCGATGTTGCGCTTGGCGCCCTTGCGGCTGTTGCGCTGCAGTCTCAGCAGCCCCGACAGCAGGAGTCGGCCAAGGCTGGCGACCCCCCTTTCCACGTCGTCATTGACCTGATCGATGTTGAGGGCGAACAGGCGAATCAAGCCGACCAGGTCGTCAACGTCCCAATCGCCTTCCATGTAAGCTTCCGCAGCACCCACCGAGCCGCCCATGGCCATACGCTTCCAGGCGCGACTGTGACGCACCACCAGAGTAACGGACAGCTCGCCGTCCTCGCCGAGAAGGTGGCGTTCGTGACCATCGATGAGCGTGATGTGGCCGTGCTTGAGCTTGGCCAAGTGGCCCAGCACGCGAGGCTTCAGCCAACGCGACAGTCTGCCTTCTTCGCTGCTGGCGATAGCGTGGTGCTGTGTTCTCAGGGTGGTCATGTCCTGGACTCCTTGGGCTAACCGAGAGCCGCTTGACGGGGGCGGCGGTGCAGTGTCGCTGGCGCTGGACTGGCGTGTGGTCAAGGTCATGACTGACTCTCCCTTGGCTGAGGCGTGGCACCCTCTGCGGGGGGCGGATGATCGTGCAAGGGAACGCCCTTGAGCCACAGCTTGAGCGCCTCCCAATGGATGGCGGCCAGTGTCTTGGTGGCCATCCAGGGCTGGCGTGCCAGCGTCGACATGAGGGCACCGCGCGTAGCAGGCTGGCCCTCCAGGGTGAGCGTGGCATCAAAATGGCGCTGCTCGTCTCGCCAGGTTTCCATGTGCATGAACAGCGCCTCTCCGGGACTGTTGAAGCGCCAGTGATAGGTCATGCCCATGGGCAGGAAGGGCGAAACGTGAAGGTCCTTGTCGAACGCCGCGCGATGCGTGTGGCGGCTGCCATCCACTGCGCTGGCGTATCGGGTTCGCTCTCTCCAGGGGGTATTGGTGACCTCTCCCAGCACCGCGCCGAGCCGCTCCTCTCCTGTCTCGTCGGCAGGGTGATAGAGGTAGTAGAGCGATATGGGATTGAAGCTGACCCAGGGCGACGACAGTTGCGTCAGCAGGGTGACGCGTCCCTCTGGGGCGGCTCCCAGACGCTCGCGCACCTCTTCTCTGGCGGCCTCTGCCAGTGACAGTTGCTGGCCTCGGGCGGGCAGGTAGTCTTCCCGGCGGAAACGTGCCAGCGCGGGCCGCCTGGCACTGAAGCCGGGCACACCATCGAACAGTGCGGGGAGCTCATCCAGGTCCAGCAACGCCATCCACACGCGATAGTCGAAGGAGTGCTGGCGAGGCAGAAAGCGGCGATGACGCAGGGTGCCACGATAGATGCGCGAGCGCGGCGTCGTGATCATGACGTCGCCTCCCTGAGACGCTCATGGTCGAGCTCGTCACAGCCCAGCGCCTGGGCCACCCGCAAGGCGCTCCAGACGCCATCTTCATGGAACCCATGACGCCAGTAAGCTCCGCAGAAGTGGGTGCGACCCTTGGTGCCGGAAATCTCGGCGTGGCGAGCCTGGGCCAGTGCACCTGCCTGGGTGAACTGAGGGTGTGCGTAGGTGAAGCGTCCAATTACCTTGTCGGCGGCGATGCTGTCGCTGTCGTTGAGGGTCACGCAAAAGGTATGCGGCGCCTCAAGTCGTTGGAGGATGTTCATGGCGTAGGTAACCGAGACGTTCGCGCTGTCGGCGCGGCCATCAAGACGGTAATTCCAGCTGGCCCAGGCGCGTGACCGGCGTGGCAGCAGCCGAGTGTCGGTGTGCAGCACGACCTCGTTGTCGGCATAGGGCAGGGCGGAAAGTATCTCGCGCTCCGCCGGGCTCGGGTCCTCCAGTAGTGCCAGGGCCTGGTCCGCATGACAGGCCAGGACCAGCTGGTCGAAGCGCTCTTCGCCGCTGTGCGTGCGGATGACGACGGCATCGGCTTCCCGGCGAATGCCATGGACGGGAGTGGCCAGCCGGATGCTGTCGGCGTAGGGCGCAGTCAGGCGGTCAATATAGGTGCGGGAGCCGCCCTTGATGGTGAACCACTGAGGCCTGTCGTTGATCGATAGCAGCCCATGATGATGAAAGAAACGCAGGAAGAAGCGCGTCGAGAAAGCGCGAATGTCGGCCAGGCTGGCGGACCAGATCGCGCCGCCCATGGGCAGCAAGTAGTGGCGCTGGAAGTCTTCACTAAAGCCTTCGCGGTCCAGGTAGTCGCCTAGCGGCAGCAGCAGCGGGTCAGGGTCTGCATTCGCGTCATGGTTGGCAAGGTCATGAATCGCCTGGCGGTTGAAGCGCACTATCTGTCCCAGCAACCGGTAGAACGAGGGTCTCAGCAGGTTTCGGCGCTGGGCGAAAAGCGAGGCCAAGGTGTGGCCGTTGTATTCGAAGTCGACGTCAGTGCGATGCACCGAAAAGCTCATTTCGGTGGGCTGATAGGCAACGTCGAGATGATCGAGCAGGCGCTGGAAGTGGGGGTAGGTCCTGTCGTTAAAGACAATGAACCCGGTGTCGATGGCGTAGTCTTGACCGTCCATCTCGACATCGACGGTAGCCGTGTGGCCGCCCAGGCGGTCCGCTGCTTCAAACAGGGTGACCTGGTGACGGGCACTCAGGTAGCGGGCCGCTGAGAGTCCGCTGATGCCGCCACCAATCACTGCAATACGTTGTGCGTGTGGCCCGGGTTCAGGTCGGGTCATCCGTCGTTCTCCTGCTGTGAAGGCGTCTCGGTGTCGTGTTCGCGCCGCACCAGCCGCTTGCCGATCGCGACCCTCAGGCGCAGGGGCATGACGCCCAGCAGCTTGACCAGGTAGGTAAAGCGGCGCGGGAAGTGGATGTCTCGGCGGCGCGCCGAGAGTCCCTCGAGAATGGCCTTCGCGGCCTTTTCCGGGGTCACGGCCATGGGCATGGGGAAGTCGTTGCGCTCGGTCAGTGGTGTCTTGACGAAGCCTGGGTGAATGACGCTGACATCAATCTGCTGATGGGCCAGGTCGAGGCGCAATGATTCGCAGAAGTAGGTGAGCGCCGCCTTGGAGGCGCCGTAGGCTTCGGCCCTGGGCAGGGGAAGATAGGCCGAGGCGCTGGAGGTGACGGCGATCAGCGGGCGTGAACCTTGGTCGCGGGCCTGATGCAGCAGCGGCAGCGCCGCTTCCAGTGCGTGAATGGTGCCAAAGAAGTTGGGATCGAAATTGTCTCTTACCAGCGAGGTATCGACGCGACCGCCGTCCAGGTAGACGCAGGTGCCGGCATTGAAGATCACCATGTCGAGGCCATCGAAGGCATCAGCGATGACGGCTGCTGCGTCCTTCATCGCCTGCAGGTCGGTGACGTCTGCGGGCACCAGCAGTGCGTTGTCGCGCTGGCCGGCCAACGTTTCAAGGCCTGAGCGGCTGCGGGAGGTCAGTGCCACCCGGTGGCCATCGTCCAGCAGGCGCTGTGCCAGCGCTTCGCCGATGCCTGAAGTGGCACCGGTGAGCCATATGCGCTGTGGGTTGGGGTCGCGAGCCATGTCATCCTCACTGTTGCTGGTACCAGATGCTGCTGACTGCCAGCTACGTGGGATGGCTAGTCAGGGTTTCAACCTGCCGCGATACGCTTGATTCGGCGAACCAGCATTCCCACTAGGGGCAGGCGTTCGTACAGCAGTGCTCCGGCGTCGAAATAGTCCTGATGGCGAATCACCTTGCCGCCTTCGCCGGAGGCAAAGGTCAGCGCCGAGCAGCCCTCCACGGCGATGGGTTTCCCCCGTGCCAGGCGCCGATGCTGCAGTGTCATGGTCCAGGTCACGAACCCATGTTGTCCCTCACGCACAGCATGCCTGAAGTCGAACTGGCACGTGATCACGTTGGCATACATGGCATCGAAATCAGCCTTCAGGTTGTTAATGCCGTTGACCCGGTGGAGCGGGTCGATGAACACGATGTCATCAGAATATATACTGTATAGCTTTTCTGTACAGGTTTTGTCCAGCTTGTTGAAGGTGTCGCAGAAGGCTGCCAGCTGCGGGTCGTCGATCATCGTGGTCTCCCTGTCGGTGCTCGCGTCTGCCTTAGTCATCCTTGGACAATGACTTGAAGGCCTCGAGCGCTCGTTCGCGAGCCGCCTTGTGCTCGACAATCGGTCGAGGATAGTCGTTGCTGCTGAGGAGGTCCGAGGATGGGGCGTGGCGCTGGCGTGCCGGGAGGTCAGCTAGCTCCGGCAGCCAGTGGGCAATGAAGTTGCCGTCGGGGTCGAAGCGTTCGGATTGGGTCGTGGGGTTGAAGATGCGGAAGTACGGGGCGGCATCGGTGCCCGTCGAAGCAGCCCACTGCCAGCCTCCGTTGTTGGCCGCAAACTCCCCGTCGACCAGGTGCTCGAGGAAGAAGCGCTCTCCGCGGCGCCAGTCGATCAGCAGGTGCTTGGTGAGAAACATGGCGGTCACCATGCGCAATCGGTTGTGCATCCACCCGGTCGAGACCAGCTGGCGCATGGCGGCGTCGACCAGAGGGTAGCCGGTACGCCCTTCACACCAGGCGGCGAAATCATCGTCGGCGTCGCGCCACTCAAGGGCTTCTGTATAACGTTGGAAGGCGCGGTATCGACAGACCCTGGGGAAGCCCACGGCCACATGCTGGTAGAACTCGCGCCAGATCAGCTCGCTGACCCAGGTCGTCAGGCCCTTGTCGCCATCGCTCAGGCTGCCGTCATTGATCGAGATGACGGCCTGCATGCACTGGCGCCAGGAGATCATGCCCATGGCCAGGTAAGGAGACAGCTCGCTGGTGCCTCGCTTGGCCGGGAAGTCGCGGTCCTCCTTGTAGCGTTTCCCAGGGCTGCTGATGGATCCGCTCAGGAAGGCCGATAGACGGTCCGCGGCAGCCTCTTCTCCTGCCGGCCACCGGCGGCCATCGACCGCCTTGTCATCGTAGCGAGTGCGCTGACGGGCTGTTGCTGACACTTCCACCGGTGATTGCTTGGCAGGCGCGTCCAGCACCTCGAGGCGTTCGCTGCTGATGGCCTTGTGCCAGGCTTTCGAGAAGGGGGTAAACACGCCATAGTAGTCGCCCTTGCCGGTGAGCAGCTCGCCTGGGCTGAAGGCCACTGCATCGCGGAAGGCACGCACCTCCAGGTCGCTGTTGTCGCCAGCCTCCAGTACCGCCTGGTCACGTTGCCATTCGTCCAGCGGGTACTCGCGATTGAAGTACAGCGCATCTGCGCCGAGCTCCTCGGCTAGGCGCATCAGCGCCTCGGGCGCTTCCTTGAAGGAGGGCGTGTCGAGCTGGATCAGCGGGATATTGCGCTGTGCCAGGGATTCTCCCAGTGCTTCGACACCGCGCGCGATGAAGTCGAGCTTGTTGTCTCCATGTCCGTGTTCGCGCCATTGCTCCTGGGCGTGAAGAAATACCGCGATGACGGGACCCCGCTGGCTGGCATGGAACAGGGCGGTATTGTCGTGGACTCTCAGGTCCGTTCGGAACCAGACCAGGGTGACAGGCATGGAGTGGCCTCCTCGTGTTGAAGGATCGGTCATGGAGGGTTGGGCGTCGGCAGACGATGACTGGCCGGACGTTAGAACACTAGCGAGGAGGTCTGGCGAGAAGCGTTGGGCGGCGCTTCTCGCCTACAAAGGGGCGCCCTCGGTATTGATGGACCGGTGTTGATGGACCAGTACTGTTGGATCAGTGCTGGCGGATCAGCGGCCTCAAACGATCAAGCGCCATGGGAATGTCGTCACCCAGCACCTCAATCTCGCTATCCTGCAATTCAGCGGCCCTGATGCGCGCAACGGGACCACACAATGCCAGCGTGGTATCGAGCTGCTCGGCCAGGCGCGGCAGCAGTCGGCGCACCACGTCTGCACGCTCTGCCTTGCCGCTGCACAGCACCACTGCGCCAGGACGCAGGCGCTCGAGAGCCAGGGGCAAGTCGGTGAAGGGGAGAGGATCATCCATCAGCACAATGCGATAGCCCCTCTCGCTGGCGGCCAGCGCCATCATCAGCGTCCATAGCGCGCCATCATCGTCAGGCAAGGTATCCAGCAGCAGAGTGGGGCCGCGGGCGATTCGGTTGGCGTGAAACAGCCGAATGCCGATACGGGTGCGCAGGAAGCTCTCCAGTGTGCGTCGCTGCAGCGCGGCACCCAGCTGTCCCTCCCAGCGCTCTTCGAGTTCCAGGATCACCGGCTGCCATAGCTCGGTCAGGCAGGTACCGACCGGATACAGCGCCAGTGCCTGCTGATAGAGGCTGTCCAGGTGGTCCATGTCCAACGCGTCGACCGCACTCAGTACCTGCCGGCGTTGACTTGGCCAGTCGCCTGCCGCGGTGGGGGCAGGTTCGGCCGGCTCGGGTTGCGCCAGCAGGTCCTTGACCTGACTGACGGGCACGCCGCGATTCAGCCATTGCAGGATGCGCTCGACCCGCTCAATGTCCTCGCGGGCGTACAAGCGGTGCCCCTTGGGCGTGCGACGGGGTTCTATCAACCCATACCGTCGCTCCCAGGCGCGCAGGGTCACCGAATTGACCCCGGTTAACCGCGAGACTTCGCGGATGGGGTAGAGAGGAGATTCGGTGGGGGGCGCCGTATGACTCATGGGGGCCTCGATGCGTGTCCTGTTGCGAAGTAAAAGCGCGAAAGCGCCGTGTCCTTTGAACCTGCTGGATCAAATCGACGGTACAGCCAGTGCCGAGCTGTACAGACGGTACAAAGTGTACAACAGCTTTACTGCTTTTCGCTCACGCTGTTTGCATGTGTTACTGGTCCGCGTCGAGCGATTCCCCGACCTGATCCGCGACCGCACTGGCCAGCGCTTCGACGAAGGCCGGGTGTTCGCCAACCGGTGGAAGCAGTGTCAGCGACAGCTGGTCGTGCTCCGCCTTCAGGGCGTCGATCTGCGCGGGCACATCCTTGCGCAGATGGCGGCCAGCGGCGAAGAACAACGGCAATACTTCGATCTGGTGAATGCCGCCCTCGCTCAGTTCCGCCACGGTGGCTTCCAGGGATGGCTCGCACAGCTCCATGTAGGCCAGCCGGATGGGCGTTCCCAGACGTGGCACCAGCGCATCGCGGAATTGCTCGAATGGGGCTCGCCACTTGGGGTCGCTGGATCCGTGTGCGAGAAGTATCAGGGCGTATGACATGAACGGATTCCTGTTAAAAAGCGATGATCGCGTGGTATCTGCCGGTGAGCAGCGTGCCGAAAATGTTGCGGTATCCCGCTTCGGTTCGCCAGACGTTCATGGCGCGCCCACCAGCGACACGAGGCGTTCGGCGGCATGGCTGCCGGATAGCCAGGCATCTTCGATGCGCCCGCCTCGGCAGCCATCACCGGCCAGTACCAGGCCGCTGTCGCCGATGCGGTGGTCTTCCTCACCGAGGCAATTGACTGCGTTGGCGTAGCGCCAGCGATGGGCACCTCCCAGGGTGACATCGGGCAGGGCGGTTGCCGCTGGCAGTCTATCGGTGAAGGCGTCGAGCAGTCGCTGGGCGATCGATGATGCGTCATCTTCGAGATACTGTTGGCTCCAGCGCTGGGTGGCTAGCAGGACCACGGTTTCTGCCGCTTCATCTCTGCCGGGTTTGGTGTTGTGGCGAATCGCCAGGCGTATGGGGCCTTCGTCGAAACGGGCCACCGGCCAGCCTGGGTCCACCCCGGGAAGGGTTAGCGGTGCGTCGAACGTGACCCAGGCACTCCAGCAGGGCTGCATGTCGATCTCCGAGCATGCGGCGGCCAGCGCCGGATCATGAGGTCGCAGCAGCGGCGTTGCCTGGGGAGCCGGCGCGGTCACGACCACGTGATCGAAGGGGCCATGGAGATCCTGATGGTGATCCTCCAGCCACCAGCCATCTAAGCGTTCGTGCAATTGGGTGATGCGGGTGGAGGGGATCAGCTCTTCCCCCGTCGCCAGGTGTCGAGTCAGGGCGCTCATGCGTGGGGTGCCGCAGTAGCGTGATTCGTCGTCCTGATGCGAGCGCCATTGCCGCTCATGGTCGACGCAGTACAGCATGCTGGGCCAAGGGGCCACGATGTCAGCCTCACGCCAAGTGTCGACAGCGGCCTGGAAGTCGGGATGTCGCGCCGTGAAGTGCTGAGCGCCTAGGTCCAGAGACTGTTCACCTTGTCGCCTGGAACCTGCACGGCCACCTGGACCGCGTCCCTTGTCGAAAAGGACGGCGCGGTGACCCAATGCTGTCAGCCGATTGGCACAGGCTAGCCCGCTGATGCCTGCTCCAATGATGGCAACTTGTCGTCGCATCATGTCCGACTCCCAAGCTCGGCGTGTTGTGATATGACCTAAGCGTACAAATGATGTACAACTTGAGTCAAATAAACTTCTCGACCAGCCGTGAGCGCAACGTCTAGGCTGATGAGAAGCGCAGGTGCGCAGCCGTCAGCGCTGATCGCACATCTTTGAGGGATCAACGAGAGGTGTCCATGCGAGTATTGATCACGGGTGGCAGTGGCTTTGTCGGGCAACGTCTATGTCGCCGGCTGGTCGACAATGGCCATCGGGTGCAGGTGGTGTCGCGCGCGCCAGCCAAGGCGGCCAAGGCCTTGCCAGAGGGCGTCGATGTGCGCAGCAGTGCCTTGGACTTCGTCGACAAGCCCCCTGCTGCGCTGGTCAATCTGGCCGGTGAGCCGATTGCGGACAAGCGCTGGAGCGATAGCCAGAAAGAGCGGCTCATTGACTCTCGGGTGAACGCCACCAAGGAGCTGGTGATGTTGTGCGAGCAACTGTCCCAGACCGCAAGCGCTCCGCAGGTACTGGTCAGTGGCTCGGCCATGGGCTACTACGGTGATCAGGGCGGGGGCGATGACGCTGCGCCAGTGACCGAGCAGACGACACCCCATGATGAATTCGTCCATCGCTTGTGCCAGCGCTGGGAGGATGCGGCAAGGGGGGTAGAGGCCTATGGGGTACGCCTGGCCATCCTGCGAACTGGCCTGGTGCTGGATCAGGGTGGGGGCATGCTCAAGAAGCTACTACCGCCCTTCAAGCTCGGGCTGGGCGGACGGCTGGGCAAGGGGGATCAATACATGCCGTGGATCCACCGCGAGGACTTGGTGGAGATGCTGCTGTGGTTGATCGAAAAGCCCCATCTGTCGGGTCCCTTCAATGGCAGTGCGCCGCAGCCGGTGACCAATCGTGAGTTTACCCGGGCCATCGGTCGGCATCTCAAGCGCCCAACGCCCTTTCCGGTTCCGGCGCTGGTGCTTGAGACGTTACTCGGAGAGATGTCCAGGCTGCTGCTGACGGGCGCACGGATGGTGCCTCAGCGCTTTGAGGAGGAGGGCTTCACCTTTCGCTACCCGACCTTGGATCAAGCGCTGGAGGATATCCTCGCCTGATACCACCAGGCCCCGACCATGCGGTTAGGGGCCCGGTGGCCCTGGCAGGCCTGCCAGGGAGGCGCTGGTGCATTCTCGAGCGCCGTGGTGCCCGCCGGGTCAGCGGGTGTCGTCGTCGATGGTCACAATCACGCGTACCGCGTCGAGCCTTAACCGGGTGCCTTCGATGGCCTGATCCAACGCCTGACGTTCCTCACGCAGGGCGGTGATTTCATCCTCGCGCACCGATGGATTGCGTCGTGCCAGGGCTTCCAGTCGCGTCAGCTCGTTGTCCAGACGCTGACGCATGCGTACCTGGGCGGCTTCGACGATCGTCGGCAGCTCGCGCTGGGCCTCGGCTTCGGCGCTGTCGAGCAGGTCTCTCAGCTGGTCGTGGCGGCTCTTGATCAGGTCTCGAGCCACGGCTTTCTTGACCTTCTTCAGGTTCTTCGACAGACCCGTGAAGGACACCTTGTCGGTCAGGTTGGCGCCTGATTCGTCAAGCAGCACCCGCACGGCGGTGGGGGGCAGGAAGCGGTTGAGGTGCAGTCGCTTGGGGGCCGGACAGTGGGTGCGGAAGACCAGCTCCGCCATCAGCCTGCCCGCCGGAATCGCCGGGTGCTTGAGCAGTGCCAGGGCGGTGTTGCCCATGGCGCCGTCGAGAATGCGCCCCATCATTTCGCGCACCAGAGGGTGCTCCCACGACAGTCGTTGGACGTCGTCCCTGGCCAAAGCCCGTGAACGGGAAGTGGTCACGGTAAAGCCTTCTTCCCCCTTCACCAGTCCAGGTAGGCCATCCAGCATATGAGGCCCGGGGGTCAGCAGCGTCAGATCGTTGCCCAGTTCCTTGCTGTCGACGCCGAAGATGTCCAGCGCCTGATCGAGGTAGCGCGGCAGCGCACGGTCTTCATCGAGCTCAACAATCGCTTCGCGCACGGCCTCGACCCGCTCCGGGCGACAGGCGTTGAGCTCCAGCAAGCGATTGCGGCCCGCGTCACGCTCTGCCAGCTTGGCGTCGAACAGCGCGCGTGTCTCAGTAATGACGTCGTCCAGAGCCTCGTCATCCAGCAGGCTTTCGGCCAGGTCGTCGCCGAAGGCATCGAACAGCTCATTGCCAAGTCCGTGGGGCGCGCTGAAGGCATCCATGCCCTCCTGGTACCAGCGCAGCAGCTTTTCGCCGGGGCTACCCTCGAACACGGGGACATGAATCTCGATGGCGTGGCGCTGGCCAATACGGTCGAGGCGACCGATGCGCTGTTCGAGCTGATCCGGGTGCAGTGGCAGGTCGAACATCACCAGGTGACGGCAGAACTGGAAGTTGCGGCCTTCAGAGCCGATTTCCGAGCAGACCAGCACCTGGCAGCCGTCTTCATCGTCGGCAAAGGCGGCGGCGGCGCGGTCGCGCTCCACCAGCGACAGATCTTCGTGAAACACCGGAGCCTGGACACCGCCGAGCACTCGCAGGCCATCGGACAGCCCCTGCGCGGTTTCGCGATCATGGGCAATCACCAGCACCTTGTCATCGCCCATCTCGGTCAGGCGTTCCAGCAGCCAGGTCACGCGTGGGTCGAACTGCCACCAGGGCTCTGCGTTGAGCGGATCCTCGCTCAGTGCGCTGTACATGCCATCCAGGTAGATCATCACGTCGGGATGATCGAGCCCGGTCTCGATCAGCAGCTCGTCCAGATAGTCTTCATCGCGGCCAAGACGGCGCAGCACGCGACGGTAGGAGGACGGCAGCTCAAGCTTATCCACGTGCAGGCGGCGCTCGGGGAATCCACCCACATGGCGGCGGCTGTTGCGGAACATCACCCGCCCCGTGCCGTGCCGGTCGAGCAGTTGGTCACGTAGCTGGGCGCTCGCCAGCTCGCGCTGTTCGCTGCTGCTTTCGGGGTTGGATAGCGTCGCCAGCAGGGCCTGGCTGTCGCTGTCGCTGTCGTCGGCGACGGCCCCGATCGCGTCGCGGGCACTGGCATCCAGGGCGTGCTCCGAGCTGCCGGCAAGTGCGTCGATGGCTTGGGCCACGCCGACATAGCCTTGTTCTTCGGCGCGGAAGGCGTCGAGATCGGAATAGCGGTCACGGTCCAACAGCCGGAGGCGTGCGAAGTGGCTGGCCAGTCCCATTTGCTCCGGAGTAGCGGTCAGCAGCAGCACGCCCTCGGTGGCATCGGCCAGACGCTCGACGCAGGCGTAGCCCGGGCCGACCTCCTGCTCGCTCCCCTCGTCCTGTTGGTCCTGGTCATGCCACTCAAGGTGATGTGCTTCGTCGACGATCAACAGGTCCCACTGGCAGGCCTCCGCCTGGCTCTGGCGGTGAGGATTGGCAAACAGCCAATCCTGGCTTGCCAGCACCAGCTGGCCAGCATCGAAGGGATTGCTGTCACCGTGGGCCTGGCTCTGCTGTTCGTCGAGCAGGGTCACCGATAGCGAGAAGCGGCGCAGCAGCTCCACCAGCCACTGATGGGTCAAGCTCGCCGGCACCAGGATCAGCGCGCGCTCGACCCGGCCAGTCAGCAGCAGGCGGTGCAGAATCAGCCCAGCCTCGATGGTCTTGCCCAGCCCCACCTCATCGGCCAGCAGCACGCGTGGCGCCTGGCGGGAGGAGATCTCGTCGGCGATGTAGAGCTGATGCGGAATCAGATCGATGCGAGGCCCGGCCAGGCCGAGTGCCGGATTCTGCTCCACCCGGTGGTGGTGGTGCAGGGTACGAAAACGCAGGTCGAACCAGTCGTTGCGATCGACCTGGCCGGTCAGCAGGCGGTCACGGGCCTGGTCGAACTGCATGCTGTCGGCCAGACGGGCCTCCGGCAGCTCGCACAGCTCGCCAGCGTCGTCCTCGCCGATGTAGACGATCAGTCCATCGATTTCCTTGGTATCGTCCACCGTCATCTGCCAGCCCTCGGCAGACTGGATGCGGTCGCCGCTGCCGAAGGCGACGCGGGTCAAGGGCGCGAGACGGGTACTGTAGGTGCGGGTTTCCTGGCTGGCGCCGAAGAGCACGGTGACGCTGCGCGCGTCGCAATTCAGGATGGTGCCCAGGCCGAGTTCGGCCTCGCCGTCGCTGATCCAGCGCTGGCCGGGAGAGAAGTCGCTCATGATGCCTCGGGAGATGCGTCGTTACGGTTCGTGGTCGCGGGCCGGGCCCGCCGCCGACAGGGCGCGGTATCTTACAGCAATCTTCAGTCTGGCTTAAGCGCGATTGTCGCGCCGGGGATGACTTTGCAGAGTCGTCGCAGGCCGATACCGCGACGCGGGGGAGCAAAGCGGCGATGTTGCAGGCGACGGGAAGAAGGCGACAGAAGATGGGCGGGCCGAGGCGGGGTGGCCGCCTCGGTCCTGAGACTGCGGGTGCGTTTCACCTGCAGTATAAGAAGAGCGTGGCAGCTGCTCAGCGATTCAGCCAGTCATCCAGCAGGGGCAGCGTCAGCTCCCCCACATGGCGTTCGAGGAGCTTGCCATCGGCACTGAACAGCAGGGTCGTCGGCAGGCCAGGGGATTGGCTTGCGGCCAGCAGCTGTTGACGCGGGTCGAGCAGCGCGTAGCGGAAGTCGAGGTCGGCCTGATCCAGATAGCGGGTGACCTGAAGGAGCGGCTCGCCCTGATTGGCCATGATCACGGTGACATCATCGCGCTGATCGATCTTGGCCAGCAGCGGCATCTCCCGCCGGCATGGGGGGCACCAGGTCGCCCATAGGTTGATGATCATCGGCTTGCCGGCAGCGTCGCCCGTCAGCGTACGCAAGGCGATAGGCGCTCCGTCGACATCTTCCAGGGTCAGCTCTGGCACCTGCTGCGGAGCAGGGCTGGCGGACAGCGGGGCCCAGCTGACCAGCGCCAGCCAGCCAAGTGTCGCCAGCAGGGTCAGGCCTTGGGCGCCCAGCAGGGCGGCCATACGATCACGCAGCGCCCACAGGGTCCAGAGGGCCGCGGCAGCCAGCCCCCACACGGCACTATACCCAGGCAGCCACAGGCTCACGATATCGAGCCTGTCGTCCCGATACGCCTCCCAGTGCATCACCACATGTCCGAGACGAGCACCGAGCAACCAGGCCAGCATCAGGCCGTTGAACCAGCGACCATGGCGGCGGCGCGGAAGCCCCAGCAGAAAGGCGCTGGCCGCGAGCAGCAGTAGGGTGATGGCGAGTGCGTAGAGCCGGGGCAGGCTCACTAGCACCGGACCAATGGCGATGGCATCCATGGCGGGGAAGGCTCCGTTGATCAACGCGAGGGCACGAAAAGTCGATAGCGAGCAGGTACACTGGGCGAACCCGATTCGGCAAGGCTACTGCGCTCGTCGGGCGCTGTCATCTTGCGTCAGGCCGCCAGTCCCTCATTTATCAGGATGCGTGATGCCCTCACCCAAGACCTTCGACCCTCTGCGCGCGCTGGCCATCAGTAGTCAGGCGCTGGGTTTCATCATGATCTTCGTGCTCGGCTCGACCCTGGAGTCACCGCGGCCGTGGCAAGGCCTGACGTTGCTGCTCATGCTGGTTGTGGCGCTGGCTGTGGCCGTGGCGCGACGCTATCGCAACAATCGGGTGCAGAAGCAGCGTGATGAGCGCCGCAAACGCCTGTTGCAGGACGATGACGAGGCGCTGGATGAGGGTTTCGACTGACGGATCACCGGCGCGGAGTATCGCGCTGGGTGCGGGCTAAGGTGACATGCCGGCACGCGCTGGGGTCGATGGCGGTCAGCCTTAGCCAATGGCCTTCCGGAAGCCGGCACAGCACGACTCGGAAGGCGCATTGAGGCGAGGCGCTGTCGGGCGCATCCCAGCTTCTCACCCACCCGCAGGCGTCTCCGCATTGCTCCAGGCGCTGGCGCAGCCTGGGAAAGTCCGCTGCACTGACCTCCAGATTAATGGTGCGCGGTGGGGTCGGCGTCGTGCTGGCAAGTAGCATCAGCACGTGAGTCGTGTCCCCACCGCCTAGCTCCAGAGTGACGCCTGTGGCGCTCACCACCAATGGCCGCAGTTCCAGCACCTGTTCGAAGAAACGATGCATGGTGGCCAGGTCGGTGACTTCCAGCGCGCTGGGTTCCAGGCTCAGATGCTGCATAGGCTGTCTCGCATAGGGACGTTACCTTTCACAGGGACGCTGCCTCTTTCAGGTGCGCTGTCTGTCAGTCTGGTCGCGGTTGCCAGAACTTTCCCTTTGAACCTGCCAATCATGCCCATGGCCTGGCGCTATCCCGGGTATCCCTTGCTCCTGTCAGGCCACCTTCGGCGGGTATCCGATCGCCTGAACAGCACGCCAGCTCATCGCTGCACCGCCGTGAGTCGTCGCCTCAAGCGAACACGGACAGCGCTCGAGCGGAATATGGCTGTGCGGTGGCATTTGCGTTACAGCACAGTGACGCCAATATTTAATGTCCTGTTTTTTAAAATAATTGTCTGAAAAGGCCTGGGCTGACGTCGATGCGTCCGGGTGAATTTGTCACATCAATGACATTGTCTAGACAACATGCCTTAACCTGCCGCCTGCAGACTGATGCCATTCCAAGAGGAGAGGCATCATGTCCATCCCCACCATCGTCGTCGAGCGACTCAACAAGACGTTCGGCCATCGCCAAGTGCTCGAGGACGTCAGTTTCGAGATCACCCCAGGCGACATCGTTGCCCTGATCGGTCCCTCCGGTTCCGGCAAGTCGACATTGATGCGCCACCTGGTCGGATTGACCTGCTGTAACCGACATACCGGCGGTCGGGTGAGCCTGCTGGGCCGCGAGGTACAGGCCAGTGGCCGGATCAAGCGTGCCAGTCGTGGCCAGCGCTGCCGTGTTGGCTACATCTTCCAGCAGTTCAACCTGGTCAATCGCCTGAGTGTGCTGACCAATGTGCTGATCGGGCAGCTGGGGCGCATGCCTCGCCTGCGCGCGCTCAGCGGGCGCTTCAGTCAGGAAGAGAAGCAGCGGGCCCTCGAGTGCCTCGCCCGGGTCGGCCTGGAGGGCATGGCCTATCAGCGCGCCAATACGCTCTCCGGTGGCCAGCAGCAGCGCGTGGCGATCGCGCGGGTATTGATGCAGGACGCCGACGTGATTCTCGCCGACGAGCCCATTGCATCGCTGGATCCGCGAAGTGCCCGTGAAGTGATGGAGATTCTTCAGCGAATTCATGCCGAGGACGGTCGTACGGTCGTCATCACCCTGCATCAAGTCGACATCGCCCGGCGTTACTGTCATCGCGCCATCGCGCTCAAGGATGGTCGGCTGTACTTCGACGGCAAGACCTCTGAGCTGACCGATGCGCGCCTCAGCACCCTGTACGAAAACGCCGGGCTCGATGAGCTTCGTTCCGGCGCCCAGCCCGACTTGCCATCGCCGACCCGAGAGCCGGCCCATGCCCAGCCCGCGGTGGCGGCGCATGTCTAGTTCGGACGGCTGACGGCAATCCAACGCGATACCGACAACGACTGCATCACCTCTTATCTAGAACACCCCCTGCACCCCCCAGGAGATACCCATGCTTTTTGCTAATGTTCGCCGCCTTTCGCTGCCGCTGATGGCAGGTCTTGGTCTTGCTGCCGTCACTCAGCTGGCGGCCGCCGATACCCTCAAGTTCGGCATTATCTCCACCGAAGCGAGCCAGAACCTGGCACCGCTGTGGGACCCCTTCCTCGAGGACATGTCCGAGCAGGTAGGGATGGAGGTCGAGCCGTTCTTCGCCACTGACTACGCTGCGGTGATCCAGGCCATGCGATTTGGCCAGATTGACCTGGCCTGGTACGGCAACAAGGCGGCCATGGAGGCGGTGGACCGTGCAGGAGGCGAGATCTTCGCCCAGACCGTGGCCGCGGACGGCTCCCCCGGCTACTGGAGCTTGATGATCGCCCACCAGGATAGCGACCTGCATGACGTCGACGACGTGCTGTCCAATGCCTCCGATCTGGTGTTCGGCAACGGTGATCCCAATTCCACCTCCGGCTTCCTGGTACCGGGCTACTACGTCTTTGCCAAGAATGGCGTCGACGCCGCTACCGCCTTCAAGCGCACGCTCAATTCCAGTCATGAGACCAACGCACTGGCCGTGGCCAACAAGCAGGTCGACGTGGCCACCTTCAACACTGAAGGCATGCAGCGTCTGGAAGTGACGGCGCCCGACAAGGCCGAGCAGCTGCGGGTGATCTGGAAGTCGCCGCTGATCCCGTCCGATCCGCTGGTGTGGCGTAGCGATCTGGATGAGGCCACCAAGGACACCCTGCGTGAGTTCTTCATGAGCTATGGCGACGATGCCGACGAGCAGGCCATCCTCGAGCCGCTGCAATGGGCCGAATTCGTCGCTTCCAGCAATGATCAGCTGCTGCCGATCCGTCAGTTGGCCCTGTTCAAGGAGCGTTCTGAAGTGGCCAAGGATGACAGCCTGAGTGAAGGGGACCGCGAGGCCCGTCTGGCCGAGATCGATGGCCAACTCGATGACCTTGATACGCGCATGAAGGCCATCCAGGCGGCCGAGGCAATGCCCGAAGACGCCGCCGCCAACGCAGGTTGATGGTTCGCCGGGCCGTCTATCGGCGGCCCGGCCTCGGTTTCAGCGCCGTTCGTGACAGCGCATGACTTAAGCCCTCTGTGGAGAGCGCATGAGCACTCAAACCCAATTATCCGGTATCAGCATGCCGCCCAAGCGCAGCTGGACCACGTTGGCGCTATGGGGTCTGGGCCTGGCGGTATTGGCCTGGTCCTGGCAGGGCGTCGAGATGCAGCCCAGCCTGCTGTTTACCAATGCCAGCAACATGGCAACGTTGGCCGGCGACTTCTTCCCGCCTGCGCTGGGCAACCTGGACCACTACATTGATCAGATGCTGGTGACGATTCAGATCGCGGTATGGGGCACCCTGCTGGCCATTCTGGTGGCGATTCCGGCGAGCCTCTTGTGCTCCGAGAACCTGGTGCCCTGGTGGGTATACCAGCCGGTGCGCCGACTGATGGATGCCACCCGTGCCATCAACGAGCTGGTATTTGCCATGCTGTTTGTGGTGGCCGTAGGGCTGGGGCCCTTTGCCGGCACCCTGGCGCTGTTCGTGCACACCACCGGCGTTCTCGCCAAGCTGTTCTCCGAGGCGGTGGAAGCCGCTGAAGCGGGCCCGATGGAGGGCATACGGGTGACCGGTGCCGGGCGTATCGAGGAGATTATCTTTGGCCTGATCCCGCAGGTATTGCCGCTGTGGATCTCGGTCAGCCTGTATCGCTTCGAGTCCAACATTCGTTCGGCCACGGTGCTCGGGATGGTAGGCGGCGGTGGCATCGGCGTGGCGCTGTGGGAAACCATGCGCGGATTTCAGTATGCCGAAACCGCCACCATCATGCTGGTCATCATCGTCGCCGTGACCTCCCTGGACATGGCGTCACAGCTGGTGCGTAAACGCTTTATCTGATCGCGGTCGTGGCAGCTTGCGCCACGACCACCATCAGCTCCACACGGCTGTGCTACATCGCCTTCTTTTTTTGGAGTGAAGATGTCTAGACAAGTTGCCGAAGCCGCAGGGCTGCCGCGCTACCGCATGCTTGCCGATGTGTTGTCCAGGGAAGTGCGCGGGAGCTATCGCGCCGGCGACCTGCTGCCCAGCGAAGCGGCACTGGCACGACGCTTCGGCGTCAACCGTCACACCGTGCGTCGGGCGCTGGACGAACTGGTGGCTGCTGGAATGGTGACACGCCATCAGGGGCGTGGCACCCAGGTGGTGGATCGCCGCCTGGACTATGCGGTGAATGCCGCCAGCAAAGTGACGCACAACCTGGCTGAGCTGGGCCTGGCGACCGAGACCTGCTGCCTGACCCAGGCGATGGTGGTGCCCCCGGAAGCCATTGCACAGCGCTTCGGCTGCGCCCCGGGGGACAGCCTGCTGTGTGTCGACACGGTGCGCTACGTGGATGAAGCGCCGCTGCTGCGCTTGCGCCACTGGTTCGACCCGCGACGGGTACCCGGTTGGCAAGACCGCTATCGCGGTGGCTCTACCCGGGCACTGCTGGATCAACACTATGGGCTGCGGCTGAGCCGCTCAAGGGTGCGGCTGGAAGCCGTCCAGGCCGATGACGCCGACAGTCGGCTGCTGCGCTGCCCGCGGCAGGCTCCACTGATGGTGCTGACCAGTGACAACGTCGACGAGGAGGGGCGGCTGGTCGAAATCTCCGTCAGTCGCGCTCGCGCCGATCGTGTTGCCTACCACTTCGACTTTCCGACGGACGAACGTCCGCAGTTTCAAGACGACGAGGCTCTCTCATGACGTCGACCATGACCCCAATGCAACGTCACCGCCTGCTGGCGTTGACGCCCTTCGAACGTCTTGCCCAAGGCTGGCAGTCACTGGGAATCCAGGCGAGACATCGCTGTGTGCGCGGACCAGAAACCGGCATGGCCATGGTACGCGGGCGCATGGGCGGCAGTGGCTCCGCCTTCAACCTGGGTGAGATGACATTGACCAGAGCCAGCGTGGCCCTGGACGACGGCTCGCTGGGACATGGCTGGGTCCGCGGCCGAGACAAGGCCCATGCTGAACTGATCGCGCTGGTCGATGCCTGTGCGCGACACGACCACTGGGCCCGGCGCATCGACAGCGAACTGATGGCGCCGCTGGCGCAAGAACTATCACAGCAACGCGAACAGGCGTCGCGCCAGTCTGCGGCCACGCGCGTCGACTTCTTCACCATGGTAAGGGGCGAATGAACATGACAGCACCACGCGAGGAAAGCGTTAGACCACATGACTGGCCAGGCCTGTCCGATGCTGTGCACGACGCCCAGCAGCGCTTTCGGCGCTTGCTGGGGTGCATGTCGGAGCCGGGCACCTTGACCAGCATGGCGTTGCCGTCGCTGCCGCCGGGAGCAGCGATTTCGCCGGCCGCCTGGGGGACGCTGCTGTCCCTGTGTGATCTGGAAACCCGAGTCTGGATCGATGCCACGCTTTCCGGGGCAGGCCTCGCGGCAGCCCTGGCCTTTCATACCGGCGCCCGGGTCACACCGGACCCGGCCAACGCTGACTTTGCGCTGGTGACGCCGACGACGCTCACCCAGGTCGAGGAATTTGCCTTGGGCTCCGATGCCTGGCCGGATCGCAGCACTACGCTGATCGTGATGGTCGAGACCATCGAGAGCCAAGGTGACTGGCAGCTTTGTGGGCCAGGTGTGCCCGGCGAGCGTTGCCTGGGACTGGGGGATCCCGATCAGGTACGCCCACTGATGCGCGTGCTGCACGCCAATCGTGGTCGTTTCCCGCGAGGCCTGGATGCCTTTATCACCTGTGGCACGCAGCTTACCGCCATTGCCCGTAGCACCCGCCTTAGCGGCCCTGGACTGGAGCAGCCTGAGTTGTCATCTGCACGTGAGGAGATTGCCTGATGTACGTTGCCGTCAAAGGAGGCGAGAAGGCCATCGCCAATGCCCATCGCTGGATGGCAGATCGCCGCCGGGGTGACCGTCAGCAGGCCGAGCTGGACGTGGCTCAGGTTCAGGACCAGCTGGGTCTCGCGGTGGATCGCATCATGGCCGAGGCCTCGTTGTACGACCCGGAGCTTGCAGCGCTGGCCTTCAAGCAGGCCAGTGGTGACACCGTGGAAGCCGTATTTCTGCTGCGTGCCTACCGCACCACGCTGCCGCGACTGGCCGAGACCCGCCCGGTGAATACCAGCGACATGTGCATCGAACGGCGCATCAGCGCCACCTTCAAGGACGTGCCCGGTGGTCAGGTGCTGGGGCCGACCTATGACTACACCCACCGCCTGCTGGATTTCATGCTGCTGGCGGGTGGTGACCGTGACGTGGCAGAACCGGAACAGGCGGATCAAGACCTTGAGGCCTGCCCGCAGATTCTCGACTGCCTGAACCAGGAGGGGCTGATCGAGCGGGAGCAGGATGATGGCAGCGAGCCCTATGACATCACCCGTGATCCCCCCGACTTTCCGGTGGATCGTGCGACACGCCTGCAGATGCTGGCTCGCGGCGACGAAGGGTATCTGCTGGCGCTGGGCTACTCCACTCAGCGGGGGTATGGCCGCAACCACCCCTTTGCCGGCGAGATTCGCCAGGGGACGGTGGAGGTGGAGATCGAGGTCGAGGGTTTTGACGCACCGATCTGCGTTGGCGAGATCGTCATGAGCGAATGCCAGATGATCAACCAGTTCGCGGGCAATGGCGACAGCGCCCCGCAGTTCACCCGAGGCTACGGCCTGGCCTTCGGCCGCAACGAGCGCAAGACCATGGCCATGGCACTGGTCGACCGGGCACTGCGTGCCGAGGAGCTGGGTGAGCCGATTCAGAGCCCCGCCCAGCAGGCCGAGTTCGTGCTGGCCCACGCCGACAGCGTCGAGGCATCGGGCTTTGTGTCACACCTCAAGCTGCCCCATTACGTCGACTTCCAATCCGAGCTGGACCTGATTCGCCGGTTGCGCCGCGAACACGCGGAGCGCACCCAAGGCGACACCCAGCACGCGCAGGCGAGCGGTGCTGACACCGCCGCAGACACTGCCATAGCGCCCACCGCTTCCAAGGAGTGCGCCCAATGATCGCCAACAGCAGTATCGCGGACGCCGCCCAAGGCGAGGCCAGCGGCTACAACTTTGCCTATCTGGATGAGCAGACCAAGCGCATGATTCGGCGGGCACTGCTCAAGGCCGTGGCCATTCCGGGTTACCAGGTGCCCTTCGGCGGTCGCGAGATGCCGATGCCCTACGGTTGGGGCACCGGTGGCATGCAGCTGACGGCTAGCGTGCTGGGGGCCGACGACACCCTCAAGGTGATCGACCAGGGGGCGGACGATACCACCAATGCGGTCAGCATCCGCGCCTTCTTCGAGCGCGTAGCCGGCGTCGAGACGACCACGGCCACCGGCGAGGCCAGTGTCATCCAGACCCGTCACCGGATTCCCGAGAAGACCCTGCGGGCGGACCAGATCCTGATCTTCCAGGTGCCTATCCCTGAGCCGCTGCGCTTCATTGAGCCCAGCGAGGAGGAGACCCGCGTCATGCATGCCCTGGAAGAGTACGGGGTGATGCACGTCAAGCTGTACGAGGACATTGCTCACCACGGCCATATCGCCACCACCTATGCCTATCCGGTCAAGGTGGATGGCCGCTATGTGATGGATCCCTCGCCGATCCCCAAGTTCGACAACCCCAAGCTGCACATGAGCGAGGCACTGATGCTATTCGGTGCCGGGCGCGAGAAGCGCTTGTATGCGATTCCCCCGCATACCCGGGTGGAGAGCCTCGACTTCGAGGATCATCCCTTCGAGATCCAGGCCTGGGAGCAGCCCTGCGCCATCTGTGGCGCGACCGACAGCTACCTGGACGAGGTCATCACCGATGACCAGGGAGGGCGCATGTTCGTGTGCTCTGACACTGACTATTGCAACACTCGCCGCGAGGACATGGCATGAAGCGTCCACAGCTTGAACGGCCCGCGCTGCTGAAGGCTCGCGGTATTCAGCGCCTCTACGGCCCTGGCAAGGGCTGCGAAGAGATCGACTTCACCCTGCACCAGGGGGAGGTGCTGGGGATCGTCGGCGAGTCCGGCTCGGGCAAGTCGACGTTGCTGCGCGTGCTGTCCGGCCTGGAGAAGCCGGACCAGGGGCAGGTGATCTATCACCCGGCTGAACAGGGCTGCGCAGGAGTGGCGGGCGAGATGGGCAGCGATGGCGAGCTCGACCTGTACGCCATCAGCGAGGCCCGCAGAAGGGCACTGCTGCGCATGGAGTGGGGCCTGGTTCACCAGAACCCGCGTGATGGCCTGCGCCTGGGGGTCTCTGCTGGCGCCAACGTTGGCGAGCGCTTGATGGCGATGGGCCAGCGCCACTATGGCGAGCTGCGTGCCGCCGGCCAGGACTGGATGAGCCGGGTCGAACTCGACCCCGAGCGTATCGACGATGCCCCCCAGACCTTTTCCGGAGGGATGCAGCAACGCCTGCAGATCGCGCGCACCCTGGTGACCCAGCCGCGTCTGGTATTCATGGATGAGCCCACAGGAGGGCTCGATGTATCGGTCCAGGCTCGCTTGCTGGACATGCTGCGCACCCTGACCCGAGAGCTCGGCCTGTCGGTGATTCTGGTGACTCACGATCTGGCCGTGGCGCGCTTGCTGGCCCACCGGCTGATGGTGATGCGTCGGGGCCGGGTAGTGGAGGCCGGGCTGACCGACCAGATCCTCGATGATCCACAGCACCCCTACACCCAGCTGCTGGTGTCCTCGGTGCTGACGCCATGATGGTTTCTCAGGAGTTGACGATGACGTCCCCCTTTCTTACTGCCCGACGGCTCGACAAGACCTTTGTGCTGCACGCCCAGGGCGGCCAGGCACTGCCCGTGATGCGTGGACTCGAGCTGGACCTGTCCCCCGGCGAGTGTCTGGTGCTGGCCGGGCGCAGCGGTATCGGCAAGAGCACCCTGTTGAAGATGGTGAACGGCAACTACCGCATCAGTGGCGGCAGCCTGACCCTGCACTTCGATGATGGCGAACTTGAGCTCGCTGGCCTGCCCGCCCATGCGTGGCATCTGCTGCGGCGCGATGTGATCGGCTACGTCAGCCAGTTTCTTCGGGTGGTGCCCCGCGTGTCGGCGCGGGAAGTGGTGATGGAGCCGCTGCTGGTGCGGGGCTGCGACGAGCATGAAGCACGCCACCGCGCCGAGGCCATGCTGGCGCGGCTCAACCTGCCGGAACGCCTGTGGGAGCTGGCGCCAGGTACCTTCTCCGGCGGCGAACAGCAGCGCGTCAACATTGCCCGTGGCTTTATTGCCGAGCATCCGTTGCTGCTGCTCGACGAGCCCACCGCATCGCTGGACGCCGCCAACCGAGAGGTGGTGGTGACGCTGATCGAGGAGGCCAAGGCCCGTGGCAGTGCCATGCTGGGCATCTTCCACGATGAGGAAGTCCGCGAGCGGGTGGCCGATCGGCTGCTCGAACTGGAAGGTCACATGCTGGTCGGTGGCGCTGGGCGTCGCGACGATAACGACGGGGAGTTTTCTGCATGAGCCAAGATCAGATCCTGACCAATGCGCGCCTGGTGCTGGACGACGAGGTGATCAGCGGCAGTCTCGTCATCAAGGATGGCATCATCAAGGCCATCGAGCGTGGCCCGGTATCGCTTCCCGGGGCGATCGACTGTGACGGGGATATCGTGATGCCCGGCATGATCGAGCTGCATACCGACAATATGGAAAAGTACTTTCAGCCCCGGCCCAAGGTGAGCTGGCCTGGTCGTCAGGCGGCGCTGGCCCATGACGCGCAGATGGCCGCCAGCGGCATCACCACGGTGTTCGACGCGGTATCCATCGGTGATGTCGACGAGCAAAGCATGCGCCACGAGGCTCTGGACGAGATGGTGGGGTCGCTGGCGGCGATCAATGACAATGGCATGGCAAGGGTCGACCACCGCCTGCACCTGCGCTGTGAGGTGTGTCACCCGGACACCCTGACGCGCTTTGAAGGCTTCATGGACTCGCCGCTGCTGGGGCTGGTCTCGCTGATGGATCATTCGCCGGGCCAGCGCCAGTTCGCCAGTCTCGACGCCTATCGCATCTACTACCAGGGCAAGTACGGCCTGGACGACGCCAGCCTTGAAGCCTTTATCGAAAAGCAGCTGGCCAACAGTGCCGTCTACTCGAGCTCCCACCGCCGTGCCATCGCATCGCTGTGCCGTGAGCGTGGGCTGGCGCTGGCCAGCCATGACGATGCCACCGTCGCCCACGTGGCCGAGAGCCTGGAGTATGGCACTCGGGTGGCGGAGTTCCCCACCACCCGTGAAGCCGCGGAAGCGTCTCACCGGCATGGGATGGCGGTGATGATGGGGGCGCCCAACGTGGTGCGTGGTGGCTCCCACTCCGGCAACATTGCCGCCGCTGAGCTGGTGCGCATGGGCGTGCTGGATGTGCTGTCTTCAGACTACTATCCGGCAGCCCTGCTCGATGCCGTCTTTCGCATCGCTGCGATGGAAGGTGGTTACGACCTACCGCGAGCGGTGGCGACGGCCTGTAGGCACCCTGCCGAGGCGGTGGGGCTTGATGACCGTGGGCGCATTGCCCAAGGACTGCGCGCCGACCTGTTGCGAGTACGCGAGATCGACGGACACCCGCTGGTCGCTCGGGTGTGGAGCGCCGGAAGGCAGGTGCACTGATGCTGGTGTATCTGATCGGGGCCAGTGGCGTGGGCAAGGACAGCCTGCTGGTTGCCCTCCGCCAGCAGCGCCCGGACCTGCTGGTGGCCCATCGCTACATCACTCGGGCCAGTGGTCTTGGCGAAGATTCGTTGGCGCTGTCCGAGGCCGAATTCCTGGCCCGGCGCGGGCGAGGCCTGTTCTGCCTGGATTGGCAGGCCCATGGGCTGCACTACGGCGTGGGCATCGAGGTCGAGTGCTGGCTCGAGTCGGGAGCAACGGTGCTGCTCAACGGCAGTCGTCGAGCGCTGTGCCAGGCCCGGGAGCGCTTCGGCGACCAGCTGCTGCCGGTGGTGGTGACCGCTCCTGGCGAGGTGCTGAGACAGCGCCTCGTCAAGCGCGGGCGCGAGTGCCTCGAGCAGATCGAGGCGCGTCTGGCTCGCCACGCCGAGGTGGAGGCGGAGCTTGAACGTGACTATCCGACCGTTGCCCGCCTGGATAACGGTGGTGCGCTGGCGGTCAGCGTGGGGGCGCTGGAAGCCCTGGTGGATACGGCGTGCCGCTGAGCCTGTCGGCTGCCAGACCGAGGCAAGCGCAGACCGCTGCGCGTGCTGCCCCCGATGCGCGGTCTGGCCGCGACGGCCCGAGACCATACCGGCTTTGCCTGAGCCCCTGATGTCAGGAGATCACCATGGAGTTTCGCTTCACCGGCACCGGCGACAGTGCCCAGGTGCCTCGCTTTGGCTGCGACTGCCGTGCCTGCACCAGGGCACGTGTGTTCTCGAGCCATCAGCGCGGTCCCTGCTGTGCCGAGGTCAGGGTCGATGGCAGGCGCTATCTGCTCGATGCCGGGCGTATGGATCTGGCTCACAGCTGTGAACTGGAGCGCCCGGCGGCGTTTTTCATCACTCACTATCACGCCGACCACGTTCAGGGCCTGTTCCATCTGCGCTGGGGGACCGGCGCCGATATACCGGTGTATGGGCCCAAGGATCCCAACGGCTGCGCGGATCTCTATCGCAACAGCGGCATTCTCGATTTTCAGCCAGGGCTCAAGCCGTTCAAGGCGCTGGGGCTGGACGGGATGACGGTCACGCCGGTGCCGCTCAATCACAGCAAGCCCACCTTGGGGTATTGCCTGGATGACGGCGGCACGCGGCTGGCCTACCTGACCGATACCTGCGGTTTGCCCGGTGCCACCGAGCGCTTCTTGCGGGAATGGGGGCCCGACATCGTGGTGTTGGATGCCTGCCACCCGGCGAGCCAGCGCGAGACGCGCAACCACAACAATATTACCCAGGCCCTGGAGATCATTACTCGGCTCGATCCCCCTAGGGCCTATCTCACCCACATCAGCCACGAGCTGGATGCAGAACGCTTGGCGGAGCCAGTAGCGTTGCCGCCCAAGGTACGTTTTGCCAGAGATGGCGAGACGCTGGAAGATTGGCACCGACTCGATGCGGTCTGCTGAGAGGACAACACTACATGCACTCTGAATCCCATGCCCCCGACACCTCTTCGGCGCCTGCCCGGGCCGTGGATCAGCCCGCCTCGACGCGGCTGAGCGAGGCGCCCAACGTGGCCGATGATGCGCGGCTTCACGCCAGCCAGCTCGGCCGTTTCACCGAGGTGGGCAGTCGCTGCGTGTTCAACCACGTAAGCCTGGGGGACTACAGCTACATCGAGCGGGATGGCGATGTCATGTTTACCCGCGTGGGCAAGTTCAGTTCGATCGCGGCCAGCGTGCGCATCAACCCCAGCAATCACCCTTGGTGGCGGCCTACCCTGCACCACTTCAGCTATCGTCCCGGCAAGTTTGGCTTCAGCGACGAGGCCGTCGATCCTGAGGTCTTTGCCTGGCGCGAAGCGGACCGCGTCAACATCGGCCACGACGTCTGGATCGGCCACGGTGCCATCGTGTTGCCCGGAGTCACCATCGGCAACGGCGCCATTGTGGGCGCGGGCAGTGTGGTGACCAAGGACGTGCCGGCTTACCACATCGTGGTGGGCAATCCCGCCCGAGTGCTGCGCCCACGCTTCGACGACCCTGGCGTCGCCGGTCGACTCGAGCGTCTGGCGTGGTGGGACTGGTCGGATGAACGGATCAAGCGGCATCTGAGCCACTTTCAGGGCGACGTGATCCGCTTTCTTGAGGCTGCTGAAAAAGGGGCAGTGAGGGCGAGCTGAGAAGGTGAGCTGAGAAGGTGAGCTGAGAAGGTGAGCTGAAAGGAAAGGCGGAGGCAAGGCGGAGGCCTGCAAAAACGGCGCCACGAGCAGGTGTCTGCTCGTGGCGCCGTCACCTGGGGCGTTACGCTCCTGCCTCAGGCCGTGCCGGGACCGATGGGCCAGCAACCCTTGGCGGGTAGCGGCCCAGTGCGTTATTCAGCCACTGGAGCCGCGGCGCCTTACTGATCCCACTTGGGCGCGAAGTCCGGGTTGGCGACGCGCTCGCCGCGGTCGAGCTTGGCAATGGCGTCCATCTCTTCCTCGGACAGCTCCAGCTTGAGCGCCTCCAGGTTGCTCTTCAGGTTCTTCTCCTTGGTGGAGGAGGGGAAGGTCGGAATGCCGAGCTGATGCAGCCAGGCGATGGCCACCTGTGCCGGGTTGGCATCGTGCTTTTCGGCGATGGCCTTCAGCGTGTCGTCCTCGAGCACCTTGCCGACTGCCAACGGCATGAAGGCGGTGGGGGTGATGCCGTGTTTTTCGCAGTGGGCAACCAGCTCGCGGTTTTGCAGGAAGGGGTGAACCTCGATCTGATTGGTCAGAATTTCACCCTTGCCGAGAATATCCACCGCCTGGTCGATCTGCGCCTTGGTGAAGTTGGAGACGCCGATATGGCGGGCCTTGCCTGCATCCTTGACGTCTTTCAGCGCGGTCAGGTAATCACGCATCGGCACTTCATCGTCCGGCGAGGGCCAGTGGATCAGCAGGAGATCCACATAGTCTGTGCCGAGCTTGGACAGGCTTTCCTCGACGCTGGCCTTGAGCGCCACTGGCTCCAGACGATCCCACCACACCTTGGTGGTCAGAAAGATCTCGCTGCGCGGAACCGAGCTTGCTGCGATGGCCGAGCCGACTTCGGCCTCGTTGCCATAGAACTGAGCCGTATCCAGGTGACGGTAACCGAGCTTCAGGGCGGTGGTCACTGCGTGGCGCAGGGTGTCGCCCGTCAGGCGGAAGGTACCGAGGCCGGGGTTAGGGATAAGCGTTGACATCTTGGCTCCTTGGTCGTCGAGAGCGGCCCCGGGCACTGTCGTGATCCCGGGGATGCAGTTCCTTGAGCGGCGGCCTTGGCCGTCGCAACGTCGTGCCAATGTTCATCTTTGGACATGCGGTGGCAACGTCGTCAGTTCAAGGGGGCGGAAGAAAAATTAGCAGACGAAATGCTTGTCCGGTGCTCAGGCATTGGCCAGGCGTGCTGCACGACGCTGGTCGAGTCGGCCGGAAAGGTGGGTCAGTGCCAGGGCAGCCACCACGATCAGCGCGCCGATCCAGGCGGTGTCTGTCAGTGCCAGGTGTTCGACGACCTGGCCGCCGACAACAGAGCCCAGGGCAATCCCGATGTTGAACGCAGCGATGTTGAGTCCGGAAGCGACATCGACCGCTTCCGGCACGTAGCGCTCTGCCAGTTGCACCACGTAGACCTGCAAGCCTGGCACGTTGCCGAAGGCAAAGGCGCCCCAGACCAGAATCGTCAGCACGGCGGCTAGCGGGTGGACAGCGGTCACGTTGAGCACCAGCAGCACCGCGGCCAAACCGATGAAGATCAGCGTCAAGGCCCGGATCGGCCCCATCTGGTCCGCCAGCTTGCCACCGTAAATGTTGCCGAACGCCACCGAGACACCGTAGACCAGCATGATCAGGCTGACCATGGAGGGAGCGAAACCGGTGGCCTGCTCCAGAATCGGTGCGAGAAAGGTGAAGGCAGTAAAGGTGCCGCCGTAGCCCAGGATGGTGATCGCATAGACCAGCAGCAGACGCGGATGGGTAAGCACCTTGAACTGCTGGCCTAGGGTCGCCGGCGCCGCGCGCTTGAGGTTGCTGGGGATCAGCAGGGCGCTACCCAACAGGGCAATCAGGCCCAGTCCCGATACCACCAGGAAGGTGGCTCGCCAGCCAAAGGTCTGGCCGATCCAGGTGCCCAGCGGTACCCCTGTCACCAGCGCCACGGTGAGGCCGGTAAACATGATGGCAATGGCACTGGCCTCCTTGTCCTTGGCGACCAGGCTGGTGGCGATGGTAGAACCGATCGAGAAGAACACCCCGTGGGCCAGGCCG
This sequence comes from Halomonas sp. DP5Y7-2, assembly GCF_019802025.1. NCBI lineage: Bacteria > Pseudomonadati > Pseudomonadota > Gammaproteobacteria > Oceanospirillales > Halomonadaceae > Halomonas > Halomonas sp. DP5Y7-2. The sequence continues at coordinate 101,490 of NZ_JAHVHY010000009.1, forward strand.
GTGAGCACCCGTGCGGTGATCAACGAGCCGTAGCTGGGCGCCTGCCAGGCCAGCAGATTGCCGGCAATGAACAGGGTCATCAGGCCGAGCAGCACCCACTTGCGGTTGAAGCGCCCGGTAAGTGCCGTCAGCACGGGGGCGCCGACAGCCACGCCGACGGCGTACAGGCTGACCAGCAGCCCGGCAGAGGGCAGGCTCACTGCAAGGTCCTGAGCAATGGTGGGCACCAGGCCGACAATCACGAACTCGGTGGTGCCGATGGCAAAGGCGCTAAGCGTTAGCGCCAGCAGAGCAATAGGCATCGTCTCTCTCCTGTGAGATGGCGTCGCCGGGGGACGACTTGACGGCGTGCAGTCTGGCGGAGGACACTTTTTCGATAAACGTGCCTATATGAGAAACACCTTTGTGGTTATCGAGAAAGTCGCTGCGGTGTTTGCTGCGGTCAACAGGAGGGTGAGCCTACATGGACGAGGAGGGGCCTGATGAAGACTCGCTCGGAGGACCTGGAGCTATTGCTGGCGGTGGTGGATAGCGGTGGTTTCAGTGCCGCCTCCACTCGCCTGGACGTGCCGGTGGCACGTATATCGAGAGCGGTCCAGCGGCTGGAGCAGCGGCTTGATGTGCCCCTGCTGAACCGTACGACGCGCAGTGTGGCGCTGACGGATGAGGGCAGCCGCTTTGTCGCCGAGGTACGCGAAGGACTAGAGCGCCTGAACGCGGCAGAGGAGTCGCTGGCGCTGCGACGGGGAGAGCCTGCTGGCCGACTGCGGGTGGACTCCGCCAGCCCCTTCGTGCTGCATCAACTGGTGCCGTTGGTCGGGGAGTTTCGGCGCCGCTATCCCGGTATCGAGCTGGAGCTGTCTGCCAGCGATGACATCATCAACCTGCTGGAACAGCGTGCCGATGTGGCCATTCGGATTGGCGCCCTGGCGGACTCCACCCTGCACGCGCGGTTGCTGGGGCGCTCGCGCCTGCACCTGGTGGCAAGCCCTGGCTATCTCGCGCGCGCCGGCAGGCCCACGTCGGTGACGGAGCTCGAACAGCATCAACTGATCGGATTTCTCGCTCCCAGCAGCTTGAATCGGTGGCCGGTGGAGGGAATGGATGACGAGATCAGCCCATCGATGTCCACCTCCAGTGGCGAAGTGATGCGGCGTCTGTGCCTCGCCGGAGAGGGCATTGCCTGCCTGTCCAACTTCATGGTCGGTGATGATATCGCCAGCGGGCAGCTTGAGGTCCTGCTACCCGAGGCGATGCGCCATGGTGGTCCACGGGAGCAGGTGCAGGCCGTCTACTACCGCAACACCGCCCTGTCGGCGCGTATCCAGGCGTTTCTCGATGTCATTGCCCCAGGGCTCAGGTTGTAGTTCCGGTAGTGTCGGCGCTGACGTCTGGCATCAACGCTCGAGTTCACCGGCATCCATACCGTTGCGTCGCTTGATCTCGAGCAGCAGCGCGCTGTGGTCGAGGTCGGCGCCGCCGGCGTCGACCAGGTCGTTGAACAGGCGATCGGTCAACGCGAGCAACGGCAGATCGAGGCCGAGCTCCTGGGCAACATCGCAGGCGGCGTGGGTATCCTTGAGCTGGTGCTTGGCCGGGCCGCCCGGCGCAAAGTCGCCATCCAGCATGCGCTGGCCGTGCTGCTCGAGGATACGCGAGTAGGCGAAGCCGCCCAGCATGGCCTGGCGGACCTTGGCCGGGTCGGCGCCGCCGGCCTCTGCCAGCACCAGAGCCTCGGAGACGGCGGCGATGGTACTGGCCACGGTCAGCTGGTTGACCAGCTTGGCCAGGGCGCCACTGCCGACGGGGCCGATGTGAAGAGGGTGGCCCATGGCCTGAAGAATCGGCTTCGCCCGTTCATAGTCGGCGTCCAGTGCGCCGGCCATGATCGACAGCGAGCCTTCCTGAGCGCCACGTTCGCCGCCGGACACCGGCGCGTCGACCCAGCCGAGGCCAAGCTCGCGACAGCGCTCTGCCAAGGCGACCGCTTCGCTGCGAGCGATAGTCGACATCACGATGACCAGGCTGCCGTGAGCCAGTCGAGGGGCGATGCCCTCGTCGCCGAACAGCAGCGTCTCGCACACCGGGCCTGAGCTCACCATCACCACCACCGCCTGAGCACCCTGTACCGCCTCGGCGGGCGTCTCGACCAGGGTGGCGCCAAGCTCGCCCAGCGGGGCGGCCTTGTCGATGCTGCGGTTCCAGGCGCGCAGGTCATAGCCTGCACGAATCAGGTGGCGGCCCATGGGCAGGCCCATGATGCCGGTGCCCAGCAGGGCGATGGTGGCGGAGGATGTCATTCAGGGGGCTCGTTTCACGTCAAAAGGTAGGTGACAGCCTAGCCTCTTCCACCCGCTGACTCCACGCCTGGCCTTGTCCACGCTTAGCCTTGCTGCCGCCACCACTGCACCGGCCAGCCGCGGACCTGTGCGGCGGCGTCAAGCGTCGGATCCGGGTTGATGGCGCAGGGACGGTCGACAAACTCCAGCAGCGGCAAGTCGTTACGTGAATCCGAGTAGCCGTAGCTGAGGGCTGGCGTATGCTCGTCGAGCCAGGCTTCCAGAGCGGCAAGCTTGCCTTCACGGAAGGTGCGAATGCCTTGGGCGCGGCCGGTGTATCGACCCTCGGCGTCGATCTCCAGACGGGTGGCCAGGGCATGGTGGGCGCCCAGACGTTCGGCTACCGGGCCAACCACATGGATCGGTGAGGCAGAGATAATGACCACACGGTGGCCCTGGTCGCGGTGCCAGGCAAGCCGTTCGTGTCCCTGGGCGAACAGCCGCGGCACCACCTCGGCCGCGAGAAAGGCGTCCACCTGCTCCCTGACCTCGGCCTCGCGGCGACCCGTCAGGGGCGTCAGCAACAGTGCCAGATGGGCTTCCATGTCGAGCGTGCCAGCGGCGTAGGCCGCCATATGCTCGGCAAAGGCGGCATGATATTCCTCGCCGTCGTCGATCCAGCCAAGCTCGATCAGCCATTGGCTCCACAGGCGCGTGATGTCGCCGTCGAGCAGCGTATCGTCCAGGTCGAACAGGGCCAGGGTGATGGGCGCATCAGGCGTCTCGGATGTCGCCACACGGCAGGCATCGGTGGTCATGGGGCAAGGGCTCGTCGGGTCATTCATGTATCCAGCTCCTGAACCTCGTCGAGATCGACGTGGACCGTCACCTGCTGGCCTTGCGGCAGCAAGGTGCGAGCGGAGCGATTGAGGGTATCGACGGTCAGGCTGACGCCGGCACAGTCGATGTCGTAGCGCACGATGTTACCGAGCAGTCGGTGTCGACGCACTAGCCCGTGCACGCCAGGTCCCACCCGCTCGGGGTGCTCGCCGCCCAGGGGCATGCCCGCCACGCTCAGGTAGAGCGCTTCAGGGCGCAGGGCAACGCGGTCAGCCTTGCTGCGGTAGCCGAGCAGCGGAGCGGCCTCGACGGCATCGAGCAGACAGTAGTGGCCCATGAAGCCGGCAGCGTTCTCATCCCGTGGACGGGTATAGATGGCCTCGGCGCTGTCCTGTTGCAGGATGCGTCCCTGGTGCATCAGGAACACCCGGTCGGACATCAGCATGGCTTCTTCCTGATCATGGGTCACGAACAGGGTCGTCAGGCCCAGCGACGTCTGAATTTCCCGGATCTGATCGCGCAGGTGCTTGCGAATGCGGGCGTCCAGCGCGGACAGGGGCTCATCCATCAGCAGCACCCTGGGCTCGACCACCAGAGACCTTGCCAGCGCTACCCGCTGGCACTGACCGCCAGACAGTTGATGAGGGAACTTGTGGGCCTGGTCCTGCATCTCGACCAGGCGTAGCACCTCCTCCACGCGGCGCGCGCGCTCGTCGCTGGGTACCTTCTGCATGCGCAGGCCAAAGGCGACGTTGTCGGCCACCTTCATGTTGGGAAACAGGGCGTAGTGCTGAAACACCATGCCGACGCCACGGCGCTGAGGGGGGAGGTGAGTGATGTCGGTATCGCCCACCAGGATTTGGCCCGCATTCAGGGACGTGAGACCGGCGATCGCCCGCAACAGGGTCGACTTGCCGCAGCCGGATGGGCCCAGCAGGGTGATGAATTCACCGTGGGCGATATCGGCATCGATATTGGCAAAGACATCGGTGTCGCCAAAACGCTTGGCCAGCCCCTTGAGCGAAATCGCGTTGCCGCTGGACGCATGATCGGTGTGGCGGGAGGCACTCGCGGCCGTGGCGCCTGACGCGATGGCCGGCTGCTGGCGATAGGCCGCCTGTGATGCCTTGGGCGTGGTCGCTGACGAGGGGGGGCGAGTGGTGGCAGCCATCATCGTGCGGCCTCCGTAATAGTGTGTTCCGCCTGGCGATTGCCCAGCCAGGTCAGGATCAGAGTGAAGACGAACAGGGTAATCACCAGAGCGCTGGTGAAGTGGCCGCTGGCGCCGCGCATGTTGTTGAGGTAGACCTGCAGCGTCTCGAAGCGGGTGCCCACCAGCATGTTGGCAAACACGAATTCGCCCACCAGGAAGGAGAACGACAGGAAGACGGCGATCTGCACGCCACCTCTCAGGTTGGGCAGAACCACCAGAAAAAACGCCTTCACGGGGCCAGCGCCGAGCAGCTGCGCGGCGTCCATCAGGCTTTGCACGTCCACCGCCCTCAGGCTGTTGGCAATGGCGCGATACATGAACGGCAGGACGATGGTGAAGTAGGTAGGAATCAGGATCCAGGGTGTTCCTACCAGCGCCAGCGGCCCACCGGCGTAGAGTTGCAGCAAGCCCACCGAGGAGACGACTGGCGGCACCGCAAACGGCATCAAGATCAGCGTGTTCATCCAGCGATCGAGTCGCGGATAGCGGGTATGGGCCAACAGGGCGACCGGCAGTACCAGTGCCAGAGATAGCGCCAGAGCCCCCACGGCGATAAACAGCGAGCGCGCAAAGGCCGCCAGAAAGCGAGGGGTGGTCCACAGCTCGATGAACCAGGCCAGGGTCAGGCCGTCTGGCGTCAGGGTCGCGCCCCAGCGTGTGGCCAGGGCGTAGCCCAGTGTGGCTACCAGGGGCAGAGCCAGCACCGCAAAGACCCCGCCGACGACCCAGGAGTAGGGATTAAAGGTTGCCGACAGCGACGCGGCGGTCGGGCGAGCGGGCATGGTGTCAGCGTGAGCCATGCTGTGCACTCCTTCTCAACAGCCACTGTTGCACCAGGGTGACCAGTACCAGCAGCACCACCAGTACCAGCGCCAGGGCACTGGCCAGGTTGGGTTCAAGGAACAGGTCTCCCGCGACCAGGTTGGCGATGCGTATCGTCATCAGGTTGTAGCTGGTGTTGACCAGCGCATAGACGGTGGCATAGGCGCCCATGGCGTTGGCGAACAGCACCGTGAAGGTGCCCGCCAGAGCCGGCCATAGCACCGGCAGGCCGATCCGTTGCCAATAGGCGATGCGTCCGGCCCCCAACAGGTGGGCGGCATCACGCCACTCGGCCTTGAGGCCTGAAAAGGCCGGAAACAGCAGCAGGATGCCGAGCGGTATCTGGAACCAGGTATAGATGACGATCAGCCCGCCGGTGGAGTAGAGGCGCACGTCCTCGATGATGCCGAGTTGTTGAAGTGCCAACGTCAGCACGCCGTTGGCCCCCAGCAGGATGATAAAGGCGAAGGCCAGGGGCACCCCGGCGAAGTTGGAGGTCATGTTGGTGAAGGCGATCATCGCGCGGCGCAGTCGCGGTCCGGAACGCATGAGCGCGTGACAGGTGACGGTGGCGATGATCAGCCCCATGGCGCTGGATACCAACGAGATGGTCAGGCTCTTCCAGATGGCCTGGCGAAAGAACGCGGACTGGGCGATTTCCTGGAAGTGGCCCAGCCCCCAGTCGCCATTGACGTTGAAGGCACTGATGGCGACCCAGGCCATGGGCGCCAGCTGGAAGGCGCAAAACACGATGGCGAAGGGCAGTAGCCACAGCCAGGCCGGCAGGCGCAATGTCATGAGAGGCTCTCTCGGGACGGTGCCGGGGCCGGTTCCGTGGCTTGCGCCGTCATCGCAAGCAGCTCCGGGTGAAAGGGCTTGTCGTGGGTTAGCCCCATGGCGCTGGCCAGGGTGCCGCACAGGTGAGTCTGTTGGATATGCAGACCTGCGGGGTCGGCAAAGGCGTCACCGAACAGCCACAGCGGTACCCGGCGCTCCTCGGCCAGCAACCCTGAGTGTGAACGATCGGCGTTCATGCCGTGGTCGGCGGTCACCATCACCTGGTAACCATCGGCCAGCCAGCGGGGAAGGTAGTCGGCCAGGGCGATATCGGCGTGACGCGCGGCATTGCGGTACTGGGGCGAGTCGCCGCCGTGACGGTGGCCGCTATCATCGATGTTCATGCTGTGAACCAGCAGGAAGTCAGGTGCGTGCCTCTGCCTGAGCGCTTCGGCATCGCTGAACAGGTGGTCGTCCGGGTAGTGGTCCTGCCAATAGAAGATGCCGCGCTGGATGGCCGCGTTAGGATCGTCGAGATAGCGGTCGCGGGTCTGGTCGAAGGGCGCCTTGACGTAGAGCTCGCTGACCCAGTGATAGGCCGCGGCGGCAGTGGTGCGCCCCTGGGCGCGAGCCAGGTCAAACAGGCTGACACCGTGTGAGCGGCGCACGATAGCGTTATGCACGACGCCGGAGTCGACGGGACGATCTCCCGTCAGCAGGCACTCGTAGAGCGGGCGAGACATGGCGGGAAGCTCGCAGTCGAGGCTGGTAGTAGTGCCGCGTCCGGCCTCGACCAGAGCGCTCAGATGGCCCATGGCATGGCGCCCGACGTCGTGATTGAGGCCGTCCAGCACGACCAGAATGACAGGGTTTTGCATGATGACTCCTGGCCACCATCAGGGTGGCCCAAGCAACGCTTTCGTACCGCGGGCACCGAGAGCAGCGCTGGTTGGCGCTGCCGCCCGATGCCCAGGGGGGTGGTAAGTGGCGTGATTACTGCTGGTGGATCAAAACGTCCGACTGCCACTGGCGCGGCAGCACCTTGGCGCTCTGTTCCCAGGCGGCGAAGTCCTGAATCGGGCGGGCGCTGGCGTACTGTTCGTTGGGTAGCAGCTTGGCGGCGATCTCGTCGGGCAGGGTCAGGTGCTCGGCGCGGATCGGGCGAGCGTAGCCCTCGGCCAGGTTGAACTGGCCTTCATCGGACAGGATGTATTCACGGGCCAGCTTGGCCGCATTGGGATGCTGGGCGTGTACATTGATGATGGTGGCGTAGCCTGAAGTGACGGAGGCGTCGGACGGAATCACCACCTCGAAGGCGTCACGGTCGATCTGGTCACGATAGTTCAAGGCGTTGAAGTCCCACAGCAGGGCTACTTCCACTTCGCCCTTCTCCAGGTTGGCGATGGACACGTCAGCCAGCGACAGGCGGCCCTGCTCGGCCAGCTCGGCGAACAGCTCGAGTCCCGGCGCCAGGTTGCCTTCGTCACCGCCTGCCGCATAAGCGGCGGCCAGCACCGCATTGTTGGCCTGGGAGGCCTGGCCTACCGCGCCCACCGACACTGAGTAGTCACCTTCACGTAGATCAGCGAAGGAGCCCGGACGCTGGTCTTCGTCGACCAGGTTCTTGTTGATCATCAGGGCGATGGTGCCGGTGTAGCCGAGCATCCAGTGACCATCCTCGTCCTTGGCCCAGTCAGGGATCTGGTCCCAGGTGGTGGGCTTGTAGGGCTGGGTCACGCCCTGCTGCACGGCGATGGGACCGAAGGCGAAGCCGACATCGCCGATGTCGGCGGTGGCATTCTCACCCTCAGCTTTGAACTTGGCGACTTCCTCGGCGGAACTCATGTCGGTGTCGCTGTGTGCCAGGCCGTAGACGCTGTCCAGGTCAGCCCAGGTGTCCTTCCAGTTGGCCCAGGTGTCGGGCATGCCGACGCTGTCGACGCGGCCTTCCTGCTTGGCGGCCTCGATCAGAGACTCAAGCTCGGCGGAGCTGGCTTGGGCAGCGGTGGACATCAGGCCAACGCAGGCCAGGGCGGTCAGGGTCGGGTAACGCAGAGAAGTGACGATCACGGGAGGGTCTCCGGGTCAGGGGGCGTGAAGGCGACGGAAACCGGTGTGCGTTTCTGGTCTAGATCAGTTTCCGTTGTGCCTAACCCTAAGGAGCCTTCATGACAGCGCCGTGTCAGTGTGATGGCAGTCTTGTCTCAATCCTTGGTTGGCGATGAAGCCTTCGGCAGACACTACGACGCCAGGAGTGTCACCACGATGTCATGGTGAAGTCACTAGACTGTGGCGTATGGCTCAATTGGTCTATACCAGCTGGATAGGTGTAGATCGATGAGCGTCATTTTCCTGGCATCATTTTTTCTCTTAATTCACATCGGTATGTGCATGGATCGATCGCTGCAAGAGCGCCTCAAACCGGTGCTGACTGAGGCTCGAAGTGAGAAGGCGCGCCGGCTTCCCAGCGAGCGCGAGTTGATGACCCGCTTCGGGACAACGCGTATCACGTTGCGCGAAGCGCTCAATGCACTGGAGGCAGAAGGTCGGGTCTATCGCGAGAATCGGCGCGGCTGGTTTGTGTCGCCGCCACGCTTGCGCTACGACCTGCTGGCCTGTTTACCGTTTCACGAGATGGTGCGCTCCCAGCAGCGCAGTGCCCGCACCCTGCTGCTGAGTGCCGAAGAGGTCATGGCCCCCGCAGTGGTCGCTCGGCGTTTGGGTATTGCCGAACACGCGCCGGTCTATCGAATCTGTCGTGCCCGACTAGTGGACGAGCGTCGGGTGCTCTACGTCGAGCATCATCTGCTGCCAAGCTGTTTTCCACAGATTCTCGAGTTCGACCTGGCGCGGGAGTCGCTGACCGAGCTTTACCGGCGCGAGTACGGTATTCGGGTTGGTCGGGTCAGCTATGAGCTTGGCACCTGCGTGCTGTCCAGCGCCGGCGCCGATGCGCTGAACGCCGTGCGAGGCAGTCCCGCCCAGCGCATTTCCCGCATTAATCATGACCAGAACGGCCGAGCCATCGACTGTGATGACGAATACTGGCGCCACGATGCCATCGAACTCACCCTGTCTGCCGCCCCCCAGGGGGGATGACACCATCCGCACGTCATGATGGCGACGCTATACCGCCGGTGGCCGTTCCTCCAGCAGATGCCACAGCGGCGCCGCGGCCCTCTGCTCGTCCCGATGCCGATAGCAGGCCACCACCAGCTGGGGCCCACCTAGCGTATCCAGCAGCGATACCAGCTTGCCGCTTTCCAGGTCCTCTTCGATCAGTCCGTGGGGAAGCCAGCCGATACCCAGACCCGCCAGGGCAAGCTGGCGAATGCCGATGGTAAAGGCGGTCTCGCACACCAGCTCGATCTCGTAGCGGCGCTGGGCATCCAGCAGGTAGGGGGTCGCTAGCGCCTGGCCCAGAAAGCTGTCGGTGTCGTAGCCGATCAGCGGCAGTCGTTGTCCCTGCTCCAGCGGGTGCAGCGGGCCACCGTGATGGTCCGGGGCGCACACCGGCAGCAGCCGCTCAGCACCCAGCGCGAGACGTTCGATGGTGGTGCTGTCGTCGAACAGGGGCGCCCCCTCGAGCTCGGAACACAGCAGCAGGTCGGCCTTGCCCTGCTCAAAGTCGCGAATGCATACGCTGCGGTCGGACGAGGTGATCTGCAGTCCGACCTCAGGCGCGTGATGACGCAAGTGGCGCAACAGCCGCGGCAGGTAGCTGACGGTCAGGGTGTGCTGGGTGGTCAGGATGGCCCTGGGTCCCTGGCGAGCATCGCTTCTGAGACGACTGCGCATGGCATAGAGGCGGGCCAGCCACTCCCTGAGCTGAGGCTCGTAGGTACGCGCATGGGCAGTCAGCTCCAGCCGTGGGGAGCGCCTATCGATCAGTGCGACTCCCAGCCACTCCTCGAGTTGTCTGATGCGTCGCGAAAACGCCGGTTGGGTGACGTGGCGTCGTTCCGCCGCCTGGGAGAAAGTCCCCGCCTCGATAAGCTCGAGAAAATCCTCTATCCACTCGATCTTCATTGGTGTTTTTGTCTGTTGTTGTGGCTGCCGGCCAGGCAGGAGTCGTGGCTATGCAAAAATTTAACAGCTGACGAGCAACTTGGCATTGGTGGCAGGTCGTGGGCGGCCTTTAAGGTGAGATGACACGTTCTCTGACGGGCCTTGCGTCTGTCATCTCATGGAAGAACGTCATAACGAGAGCACGCCAATGCCAATAATGACTCGCCTGGAGGCCCGTATGCACCTGTCCCGTTTTCCCCGTGTCCGTCTCGGCCATATGCCCACCCCGCTGGAGCCGATGGACAACCTGAGCAAGCTGTTGGGCGGTCCTCGCCTGTGGATCAAACGTGACGACTGCACCGGCCTGTCTACCGGCGGCAACAAGACGCGCAAGCTCGAGTTCTTGATGGCCGATGCCCTGGAGAAGGGTGCCGATACCATCATCACCCAGGGTGCCACCCAGTCCAACCACGCCCGCCAGACCGTGGCCGCCGCCTGCAAGCTGGGCCTTGGCTGTCACATCCTGCTGGAAGACCGCACCGGCAGTGAAGACCCCAACTACAACCACAACGGCAACGTCTTCCTTGATCAGCTCCACGGCGCCAGCGTCGAGAAGCGCCCGGGCGGTGCCGACATGGCCGCCGAGATGGAAGGCCTGGCCGATCGTCTGAAGAGCGAAGGCAAGAGGCCCTACATCATCCCTGGCGGCGGCTCCAACGAGATCGGCGCCCTGGGCTACGTCAATGCCGCCCTGGAGCTGCTGGCCCAGGCCAACGACATGGGCCTGCGTATCGATCATCTGGTGCATGCCACTGGCAGCGCCGGCACCCAGGCGGGCTTGGTGACCGGCCTGGCCGCCTGCAACGCCGGTATCCCGGTGCTTGGTATCGGCGTGCGCGCGCCCAAGGACAAGCAGGAGGCCAACGTCTTCGCCCTGGCCCAGAAGACCGAGGCCAAGCTGGGCCTTTCCGGCGTAGTCAGCCGCGAGCAGGTGGTTGCCAACTGCAACTACGTGGGCGAGGGCTACGGTGTGCCCACCGACAGCATGATCGAGGCGGTCACCCTGCTGGCCCGTCACGAAGGCATCCTGCTGGACCCGGTGTACTCCGGCAAGGGCATGGCCGGGCTGATCGACCTGATCCGCCAGGGCCACTTCAAGCAAGACGAGAACGTGGTCTTCCTGCACACCGGCGGTGCCGTCGCGCTGTTCGGCTATCCCGATGCCTTCGGCTTTGCAGATTACAGGGGCTGAGGTCTGGCGGTATGACTGGCCCGGTCTCGCGCATCAACAATGACAACAATATGAGGTAACCCATGAAGACATTACCCGCTCTCACCCTTATGGCTTCCGCGTTGGCAGTGGTCACCAGCTCCGCTCAGGCACAGACCACACTGCGGCTATCGACCTACGTGAACAAAGTGGATATTCGCTATGAAGGCTTCGAGAAGTTTGCGGAGCTCGTGGCGGAAAAAACCGATGGAGAAGTCAACGTAGAGATATTCCCTTCATCGACCCTGCATGGGTGGAGTGAAGGGGTGGATGCTGTGACTGGTGGGATCGCCGACATCGCCTGGATCCCAGCAGATAATCGTCTTCCCTGTTATCGGGTGACGTCACTTTATCCAGCGCTGGTGGACCTTGAGCGTCAGCATGAACTGGATGCGGCCTATACCGATATCGTACGTGACGAGGCCGCCGAGGCCGGCCTGGTTCCCGTGTTCAATTCCAACTACTCCTACGATCAGGAGTGGTGGTTCCAGGAATCTATCTCTGACATTACCCAGTTGGACGGGCAACTGGTGCGCTCCATCGGTCCGCTGGTCAGCCTGATGATCACGTCCTGGGGTGGGGAGCCAGTGTTTGTCTCACCCAATGAGGTCTTCCAGTCTGCCGAGCGAGGGGTGGTGGACGGTATCAATATGGGGGTGGCCACCTACAGCTCGTGGCAGTTGTGGGATGTCATGCCGTACATGGTCAACGCCTCACTGTTCTACGGCAACATCCAGTACATGATGAACAAGCGCAAGTTCGATGACCTTGATGGGGCATCTCAGCAGGCGTTGCTGGATGCCGCCCGAGAAGCAGAGGCGTGGCTCAAGCCCCGCTATGAAGGGTGGGTCAATGAACGAGTGGGCCAGGCCGTGATGCAGGGTGGTGGTGCCGCCGTGTCGTTGAATGAAGAGGCAAGTGCGGACATTGTTGCCTCCATTGCCGGAGAGTGGGAGCCCACCGTCGCAGAGTCATGTGGGCCTGAGCGAGCCGACGCCATCAAGGCATTGTTTGCGGATTATCGCCGCTGATGCTCAACCGGGCGTGCACTCTGGTGGTGACGAATAGCGCCGGAGTGCCGTTCACTACTGGGTCAGTCTGCTCGCTCAATGAGGGATGGCATGGACTATCCGGGAGGCTTGTATGTCACAACGACTCGATACCGCACTCGATCGCCTGGCGCTGGGATGTGCCCTGGCGGGGGGATCAATCATTCTGGTGCAGGCGCTATGGATGAGCTGGGGGGTATTTTCCCGTTATGTGTTGAACTCCCCTGACAGGATGGTGACCGAGGCAACCGCGTTATTGTTGTTTCCGGTAGCCTTTGCTGGGCTTGGCTACGCCATGCGGCGTGATGCCTACCCGAAGGTGACCATGTTGCTGGATATCCTGCCTGGCACCGTACGCCGCTGGGTTCAAGCCTTCAACTTGGTGGTGATGGCGCTGATAGGTCTGTGGTTCATGTACGTATCCTTCTCCGCCACCATGAATACGCTGGCGTCTGGGGCGGCGTCGGAGATCCTGCTGTGGCCGAGGGTCTATTTCTGGATTCCAGTGCTGTTTGCCATGGTCACGTTCTGCTGTTGCGTTCTGCATCGGCTATTGCAGCAGATCTCCGGGGATGAAGTGGTTGCCAATACCAAGCAGGGGATTCGGTGATGGAATGGTATACGGTAGGTATTGGGCTATTTGTCCTGTTGATGGGGCTGGTCAGCATCGGGGTCCCGATTCCCTTTGCCTTGGCTGGTGCGGCGCTACCTTTTCTATGGCACATACAGAGTTTCCCCACCGCTGTGGTTAGCAGTGAGCTGCAGCTATGGGGTGTTTGGGTTAACTACATTCTTCTGGCAATTCCTCTCTTTGTCTTCCTGGGCGAATTGATCGGACGATCGCGCATCGGCTCGGACCTGTATCGTTTCCTGCATAGCGGCGTCAACGTCAGAGGGTCTGCTGCCTACGGTAGCATCGGGGCCTGTGCGGGCTTCGGAGCGGTGTCCGGGTCCAGTATGGTGGGCTCCCTGACCATCGGTGGGGTGGCGCTTTCTGAAATGCTGCGGCTCAAGTACGACCGCCGACTGGCTAGTGGCATCTTGGCTGCCGGCGGTACCTTGAGCGTATTGATCCCGCCGAGTCTGATCATGATCTACTACGGCATTGTGACCGACCAGTCGATCGGCAACCTGTTTATCGCCGGCATTATTCCCGGTATCGCGCTGACCACCATGTTTGTGGTGATTGTCTTCATCTGGTCTCGGCTATGTCGTGCCCATGTGCCGGCTGCCGATGACTCCCACACACTGTCTAAGGGGCGTGTGGCGGTAACCCTGGTCACGATCGGACTGATCGGCTTCATCATCATCGCCGCGATCTATACCGGCCTTGCAACCCCCACTGAAGCGGCGGCGGTGGCGGTAGTGGTGACCTTTGTGCTGACGGCATGCTTCGGAGGACTGACTGCAGCTGGCTTCGTTGAGGCGTTGAAACGCACCATGCTGACCATGGGCTACCTGGGTCTGCTGCTGTCCGCGGGCACTTTGTTTGGCTTTGTCGTCACCTATTACCGGATCCCCGATGAACTGACTTCGCTGATCACCTCCATGGGGCTATCCCCTTACGTGATTCTGCTGGTCATTCTGTTGCTGTATATCGTGCTCGGCATGTTCCTCGAGCCTGTCTCGATGACCTTTATCACCTTGCCTACGGTGTTTCCGCTAGTGTCGGCGGCGGGCTTTGACCTGATCTGGTTCGGGGTCGTCTACACCGTGATCATGGAAATCGCCGTGCTTACTCCTCCCGTTGGCCTCAACCTCTACGTCATTCAGGGGCTGGCGAAGGATGAAGTGTCCGTTGGTGATGTCATTATTGGCTCGCTTCCCTTTATTGGTGCTTTGGTACTGCTAATCGCTGCGCTTCTTCTAGTACCGGATATCGCGCTGTGGTTGCCGGAGGTGATGCAATGAGCCGTGATACGATGTCTCCTGCCGAGGCAGCGCCTTTGGTGCTGGTTCATGGGTTCTTGAGTGGTAGCAGTTACTGGGCGCCAGTGAGAGATGCTTTGGAAAGTGGGCGCCAGATTATCGCTGTCGATCTACCTGGTTTTGGCAAACGTTGTCACGAACCTGCCGTTGACAGTATCCCGGGCTTTGCCAGTTTCGTTTTAGCCGAGATGGACCGCCTGGGCGTTGACCGGTTCGCACTGCTGGGCCACTCCATGGGTGGCATGATTGCTCAGGAAATAGCGCACAAGGCTCCGCAGCGGGTCGAGGTGCTAATCCTGTTTGGCACTGGACCCGAGGGTGAGCTTCCTGGTCGGTTCGAGCCTATCGCCGAGTCACGGCGTAAGGTGATCGAACAGGGTACGGGACCAACCGTCTCCTACATCGTGTCCAACTGGTATGTGAAGGGCACGCAAGATCCGTGGTTTGCACCGTCGCTTGGGCTCGCTGAACTAGCGTGCGAGGCGGCGGTACTTGGCGGTCTCACCGCCATGGAGTCCTGGAGAGGCGTGGACTTTCTATCGCGACACACGATGCCGACGCTGGTGATCTGGGGCGATCAGGATCGGGCTTACCCTATCTCGCAAGAACTGGCGCTATGGCAGGGAATAAGCAGCGCCAGGCTCGCGGTTATTCCTGATGCGGGGCATAACGCCCATCATGAAAAGCCAGAGCTGTTCTGTGCTTTACTCGATGATTTTTTAGCTCACCATCACATAAGTTGATGTGAATTTCCGCCTTTTAAAGACGAACTCGCGAAGCACGATTTGGTGGTTTCACTTTCTTTCTTTTCATGACGCCTGGCAATGCAGGACGGCAAAGGTGCGTGCTGGCCGGCGTTGATAAACGCTTTACCCATCCTGAGGATTCTAATAATGACAACATCCACTACGACTCCATCCTTATCCTTCCGAGGGGGCACCCTCGGCGCCCTGGCACCACTAATCCTGCTGGTGGTGGGGCTGGTCTACCTATCGGTATTCGAACGCGCTGGAACCAAGCCGTTCTGGGCCTGCGCCTGGGTGGCCATGGGCGTCGGTCTGTTTCTCTGTCGACAGCGCACCGCTTATTGCGACAGTCTGCTCAAGGGAATGGGAAACTCCACCGCAACGGCGATTATCGCGCTGTGGCTGCTGGCCGGTGTATTCGGCAAGTTGATGGCCGCGGGTGGCTTGATCGATGGTTTGATGTGGCTAGGCGCGTCCATTGGTGCAGAGGGGGCCACCTTTACCCTGATTGCCTTCGCTATGGCCATGGTATTTGCTCTCGGTACGGGGACGAGTACCGGCACCGTCATTGGCCTGTCACCGGTGCTGTACCCGGCGGGGGTGATGTTGGGAGCCGACCCGTCCATGCTGGCGGTGGCGATCCTGTCCGGTGCTGCCTTTGGTGACAACCTGTCTCCGGTGTCGGATACCACCATCGTCTCTTCCTACACCCAGGGTGCCGAGATCGCCGATGTGATCCGTACCCGGCTGCCATTGGCGCTGTCGGCAGCAGGCATATCCATGGTGATCTTCATGCTGTTCGGCGCCAGTGGTGAGGCGTCTTCCGCAACGGCCGAGGTGCCGACCGGCCATGTCTCGGGACTGGTCATGCTGATTCCGCTGGCGGCGGTGGTGGTGTTCGCGATGAAGCGCCGCCATATTGTCGAGGCGATGTTTATCGGCAACCTGGTGGCCATGGCGTGCGCCCTCGGTATCGGTGCCATCGGCCTTGGTGACCTGTTCTCGTTGCCCCAGGCGCGGGGCGAGAGCACCGGGCTGATCGAGAATGGCATTGCGTCGGTGACAGGCGCCGTTCTGTTTGCGTTGATGGTGCTCGCGCTGACGCAGGTGATCCTGGATACCGGTCTGATGGAGCGCCTGCTGGATAGCGCCAAGAAGAAGCTGGTCAAGGACCGCGCCAGTGCCGAGACCAGCATCGTTGCGGTGACCATCGCGGCGTCTACACCGCTGTCGGCCAATGCTCCGGCGCTTCTGTTGGTGGGGCCGGGGCTGGTCAAGAGTCTGGCCCAGCAGTTTGGTATCTCCCCGGCCCGCGCCGCCAACCTGATGGACTGTGCGGTATGTACGGTGTTTTTCCTGCTGCCCTGGCACATCGTGGTAGCGGTGTGGCAGGAGGTTATTGCCGCGACTGCCGTTCAGAATGGTGTGGCAGCGCCGTCGGCGTTTGCTTCCTTCTTCACGCCTTACCCCTGGGCCATGCTGGTGGTGCTGGCGCTATCGATCTGGCTGAGGAAGCGCCGGGCAGGGGCGGATCTCGCCGCGACCGCCTGACTCAGGACGCTGCTGCAGCGATGAAACCAAAAAGGCCCCGACGTTATCGTCGGGGCCTTATCGCTATGGGGGCCGGCGTGTCATCGCTTGCATCATTTATCCAGCGCTTTCTGCGTTAGCAGAGTCGACGGGCGGTGAAGCCAACCATGCTCAAAGCAGCACCCCGAGAGGAACGAAAAAAGGCAGAAGGATAAGACCGAGCAAGCACCAGAACAGCGTCATACCGGAGGATGTCGGTGGTTCAGGCGCTGGACCATACCGGTTCTCACCACTGGAGCCCTTGACGCAGTAGAGCATGATGAAGATTGCAAGATTGACCAATGGAACCAGAGCGAGAAGTAGCAGCCAACCCGATCGATTCTGGTCATTCATGCGGCGTTTGGCTTGAAGAGTCCAAAAGACGGTGAGAGGTATCGAGAGCACGATCGTTACCAATAGTACTGTACCTAGTATTGCTTCTGCTGCTGCTGATTGTGTAGTCACCGCGTAAGCCACAGCGCCTATGTAGGGCCCGTTGACGATCAGAGAGGCCAATGTGGTGCGGTTAAAATAGGTGACCCGACCGATACGGCCACGTGTGGACCACCATCCCGCCTTTTTCTTGGAATCGTGCTGGCTCATAGCTGAGCCATGCTCCGAGTCGGTATTGGAGACTGGTGGGTGGGATGTTTCAGACGTTGTCTGTGGCGAGGTTACCTTCTCTTGGTCTGTAGACATGTGGTCAACTTCCTTGAAGTCGGGTGGGTCTTACATACGACTCGCCGCAGAGGTGTCGGGTGGTGGCGAGGGGGGGGGCCGTGGTCACCGTGTGGCGTTAAGGTGCGCTGGCGCGTATTGCATGATGGCGACGAACAACGCGATGTGGGCTATCAGCAAGTACCAGAAATGGCGTCGCTCGGAGCGAGTCGGTGGTGGCAATATGGCCGAGCTATGGATAATGGATAGCGTTTGAAGCCATGGAGCGATGCGTGGGATCACGACGGCGTAGCTGAAATCTTAGCGAACGTTAATGGTTGTCGGAATAGGAATTGTCTCACATACTAACTCTACTCAGAAGAAGGTGCGTTATATGGTTTTCTCACTGCTGAAACCTTGGTGATAAGTGTGCCGCGACCCAGGGTCGAAAAAAGACATCTTCATAACGTTAGGGGAAGGTGATGGCTTGCGGAATAGACGATCTCTCCTGGGTTCATAGTATATTCGAAGTACTTTGCACCACCCGGTGGAATGAGGAGGGTCAGTGCCGGTACCCTCCCTACTTTACCGACCAAAGTGAAGCAGATCATGGGTTACCGACAGCTGACTCAGACCCAACGATACCAAATCCACGCCCGCCATGACCCAGTCGGCGGCATCGAAATTCTTCATCTTCCAGGGACGCATTGATACGCCTAGTACGTTAATTTCTCTATGAAATCTTGGAATACAATACCAAGCTGCCAATTATCAGTATTGTCAGCGATATCCAGAATATGGCCATATCGTCATCGGCCGGAGCGGCCGGAGCTTCCCCATAGCGATTTTCGCCTTCTGTCCCCTTCCCAAAGGTTAGCACCCAGGCGAGGATTATGTTGACGATAGGAATCAGGAGAAGAAGAAGTATCCAGCCAGAACTATCTATGTCGTTTGTTCGGCGTTTGCTTTGTATCAGAGAAAAGATAATCCACGGAATGCCAACTAAAACTTGAAATGCTGTAAATGCCTGAGATGTGGTATGGTCTGATGGATAGTACACATTCATACTCATCAGGTACAGGCTAACAGAGATAGCGTAGTATGCGAATCCTGGAATTGCCGTTCGGTTAAAATACGTGACTCTGCCGATGCGTCCATGTGTGGACCACAATCCTGCCTTTTCTCCGGTGCCGTGCTGAGTTATGGCAGAGCCATGTTCCGAATCGGCATTGGAGACTGGTGGGTGTGGTGTTTCAGGCATTGTCTGAGGCGAAGTTGTCGTAGCTTGCTCAGTGGTCATATGATCAGCTTCCTTGCAGTAGGGTGGGGCGAAGATACGACTCGCCGCGGAGATGTCGGGCGTTGGCGAGGGGATTAGCCGTGGTCACAGTGTGGCGTTAAGGTGCACTGGCGCGTATTGCATGATGGCGACGAACAACGCGATGTGAGCTATCAGCAAGTACCAGAAATGGCGCCGCTCGGAGCGAGTCGGTGGTGGCGGCGCGGGGCCAAATCCGTTGCTTCCTGGAGTGCCGCGGGCAAAGATGATGGTGCAGATTAGCCACACATTGACAATAGGAAAGACGGCCAAGATTAATGTCCAACCGGACCGGTTCTGGTCGTTGAGGCGTCGTTTGGCTTGAAGGGCGACGAAAGCGCCGAGTGCAAGAGAAAAAACAAGATACATGGAACCGATGTAGAAAAATATCTCTAGTGTCATAACGTCTATCGACAGATAGCCGAGTAAGAATGGCAGGTATGAGACGACGTTGTAGATGAGTCCTGCCATCAATGCACGATTGCAGTATTGAAGCCGTCCAATGCGGCCTCGGGGCGACCAGAGTCGGTTACGGCGATGGGCAACATGGTAGAGCGAAAGTGGGGGATGGTGGGACATCGCTGAAGATGATAATAAAGGTAGTTTCCTCATGTTCGCCTCTGCATAGCCAGTAGTCGATAACTTTGTCTTTATTCTTGTTTTCTACCTGCCTTTATTTATTTTTGTCATGCGTTGTCATTATTGTCGTTCGTCGGATGTGATGGCTGTTAGTCCACTTGAAATTATGCGCTGGAAAAACTATTTATTATCGCGGAATGTAGGACGCTACTCTGGCTGCCACCGCTTTATGGCCACGATTTAAGCAATAACTAATAGACTGTGGAAGAGGCGTTCTCTTACGAACTAAGCCTTTTGGAAAACTACCCGAGTTGGCATATTTGCCCGTCATTCAGGCTTGCTCGTCGCCGAGGCACGATCACCGACGAGGGAGTCAAACGCCAACGCTGCGGTGTAAGCCGTGCGAGCCCCCCTGCTGGCAGGCGCCAGCAGGGGGGCTGAGGGTGGGGATCTATGGGTGAGGGGATCTACAGGTGAGGGATCAGCCGGCGGGACCAATCAGATGCTTGACCTCGAGGTAGCCGGACATGCCCCAAGGTCCCAGTTCACGGCCAATGCCGCTGGCGCCAAAACCACCCCAGCTGGCTTCGGGCATGACCAGCTGCTCCGAGTTGTACCAGATACTGCCGGCACGCAGCGCGCGTCCAACCCGCTTGGCGCGGTCGACATCTGCAGAGATCACGGTGGCGGCAAGTCCGAAGGCGCTGTCGTTGGCAAGCGCGATCGCCTCGGCTTCGCTGTCGACGCTGCGCGCGCACAGCACTGGGCCGAAGATTTCTTCACGCCACAGGCGGCTGTCGGTCGGCACGTCCCGGTACAGGGTCGGGGCGATGAACTCGCCCTGAGCGGGCAGGTCGCGGTGGCGGCCATCGCGCACGACGGTGAGGCCTTCCTCGCGGGCTATCTCAAGATAGCGCTCCACGGCTTCACGCTGTCGGGCACTGGTCATCGGTCCCATGTCGGTGCCTTCGACGAGTGGGTCGCCGAGGGTCAGGGCATCGATCCGACTTGCCAGTGCCTGATAGAGGGGCTCTGCCAGAGACCGATGCACGATCAGGCGTGATGTGGCGGAGCAGATCTGCCCCGAGTTGAAGTAGATCCCGGCCATGACCCAGTCGGCGGCGGCATCCACATCGGCGTCATCCAGTACCAGAATCGGCGATTTGCCGCCCAGCTCCAGAGAAACGCCTCGCACGCCATGGGCCGCGGCCTGCATCACCTTTTCGCCGACCACGTTGCTGCCGGTGAAGGACAGCTTGTCGACTCCCTGGTGGGCCGACAGGGGGGCACCAATGCCCTCGCCATCACCCAGCAACAGGTTGAGTACCCCGGCGGGAAGCTTGATGTCGGCGGCGATCTCAGCGATGGCCACTTCGGGCAGCGGGGTGACTTCGGAAGGCTTGAACACGATGGTGCAGCCCGCCGCCAAGGCGGGAGCGATCTTCCAGGCGCTGGTGACCAGCGGGAAATTCCAGGGCGTGATCAGACCCACGACGCCGGCCGGGTCCTCGTAGAGACGCGCGTCGACCCCTTCCATGGCATGGTCGACGAGGCGGCCCTGGCGGTCTTCCAGAGCGCGTGCCTGGGTGGCGTAGTAGCGATAGCAGGCGATGGCATCGTCGAGGTCGATGGCGGCTTCGGCCAGGGCCTTGCCATTATTGGTCGAAGAGATGCGCATCAGCGCTTCCCGGCGGGACGTCAGGGCCGCGGCAATGGCCTCCAGGTAGTCCGCCCGTCGATGCCCCCCCAGCTCTTGCCAGGCCGGAAGTGCCGCCCTGGCGCTGGCCACGGCGGCGTCGACGTCGGCGGCATCTCCCGCGGTGATTTCGGCAATCTGGGTCTGGCGGTAAGGGTCTGTCACGGCCAGGCGGCGACGACTATGGCTGTCGACCCAGGTGTTGTTGATGAACTGTTGTGTCAGTTGTTGCACGAAAGGGCTCCACAAACTCAGGAATGGCGACGCAGCCAGTCGTCGATCAGCGCGTGACAGCGTTCGCCGGAAAAACTGGGAAAATGACCACCATGAACCGTGCGGATGGGCAGACGGCGCAGGCGTTCCAGGCTCCTGGCGTAGTCATCCAGGTCGCTGTGATAAGCGTCTTCGATCAGCTCGCCATCATAGAGGATATCGCCACTGATCAGGGTTCCCGTGGACGCCTCCCACAGGGCAATGCCCCCCGGTGAGTGACCGGGAGTATGCACCACCTCGAGTTGACGGTTGCCCAGGTCGAGAATGTCGCCGTCCTCCAGAACCTCGATACGCGGTGGCGTTGGAATGCGATATCCACTGTGGGCGTAGGGCGCCGGCGGTAGCTCATCGAACATGGCGTCGTCGAGGAAGGCATCGGCCAGGGTGCGGCGGTTGTCGGGACTCGCCAGGATATCGGCTTCGGCGCGATGCACGTGGCAGCAATCGAACTCATGGGCCGCACCGATATGGTCGAAGTGGGTGTGGCTCGCCACCGCCACAATCTCGCGTTCGGCCAGCAATGCCACCCTCTCGCGAAGCGGCACGGCACCAAGGCCGAAGTCCACCACCAGGTCACGCTCGCGACCTCGCAGGTGCCAGATATTGCAACGGTAGAACGGTTTGATCGCAGGCTCATCGATCAGGGTGATGTCGTCACCCATGCGCTGAGTACGATACCAGCGGTCGGCGCTTCCCCTGGGCAGGGTAAAGCCCGTCATTGGCAGTGTCCCTTCAGCGGGCGAAGATCCTTGAGGTAGTCCTGGTGAACGCGACTCTCATGGATACGTTCGAGATCCAGGTCGACGACCAGCACGGCGGCATCATTGCCGAGCCGGCCCAGCACCTCCCCATCGGGGCCAGCCACCAGGCTGTTACCACAGTAATGCAGGGTGTCCTCGACGCCTGAGCGATTGATACAGGCGACAAAGCGCTGGTTATCCATCGCTCTGGCCCTGATCTGCAACTGCTGGCGGTCTGCATTGGGCACCATGTTGGCGGTCGGTGACAGAATGACCTCCGCTCCGGCCTGGGCCAGGGCCCTCGCCATTTCCGGAAACTCATTGTCGTAGCAGATCATCAGCCCCAGCTTGCCGAGGCGAGTGTCCACGACGCAGAGCTCGTCACCCGGAGCAAAGTACCGGTGCTCGCGGTCCCACAGCTGGCGCTTGTGGTAGCAGGCAAGCTGGTGGCCTTCGTCATCGAGCAGTACCGCTGAATTGGTGAGGCGGCCGTCGGCCTGGCGCAATGCCAGGCCGAACAGCACATGCAGATGATACTGGCGTGCCAGCGACGCCACGCGATCGACCAGCGCTCCCTCGTCGGCCAGCTCATCGAGGCGGTCAAACACGTTGTAGCCGGTGAGTGCCAGTTCCGGTAATGCCAGGAGGTCGGCGCCGGCGGCTTCGGCTTGTCGGCACAGGCCCTCCAGGGCACTCAGGTTGGCTGCGATATCGCCGGTAACAGGATCCGTCTGGGCCAGCATCAGGCGCATGGGTCAGTCTCCTTGCAGAACGAAACGTCGGCGGGTGAACAGCACGCATCCCAGCCAGTAAAGGCCACCGGTGATCACGAACACCGGCAGTGAGGCACCGATCGACAGCGGGGCGACCAGGGTCCAGTAGGCCGCCAGCAGGGCACCCGCCAGGTAGGCGCAGATGGCGATGGTCGCCGTCGGCCGACCGAGCTGGCGCGGCGAGCGCAGCAGCTCGGCAGTGTAGCCTTCACGGCCGACCAGGTAGTAGTCGACGATCATTACCGAGAAGGCGGGAATGAACAAGGCGCCGATCAGCAGCAGGAAGTTCTGGAACTGATCGAGGATGCCGGGAATCAAGGCGCCGAACACGGTGACCACGCCAATGACCAGCGCCGGCTTCCAGAATGCCATGCCGGGAGAGACGTTCATGCAGGACAGGGTGGCACTGTAGACCGCCATGACGTTGGTGGTCATCACCGAGAAGAAGATCACCAGCGCGGCCGGCAGACCAAAGCCGAAGCCGGATAGCAGGCGAGTGGGGTCATAGGTCTGCTCCATGCCGCCGAGCACAGACAGGCCTGACACGGCAGCGCCCAGTCCCATGGCAATCATCGACGCGCAGACATAGCCACCATAGGTGCCAAGTACGGCAATCCGCCCGCTCTTGCAGTTGCGGTTGTAGTCGGCAGAGGTCGAAATCCAGGAGAACGCCGTCGCCACCACGATATCGAAGGCAATGCCGAGGGTAATACCGTTGCGGGATTCGACGGGCATCTCGAACAGCGCGCCGACGTCATAGTGCCGGTTGAGCTGATACACCACGCCGGCGGCCAGTACCATCATGGCCAGCGCTGCCCAGCGCTCGATACGCTCGATACCCAGGTGGCCGCGCAATACGATCAACACCACGATGGTCTCGCACAGTACGGTCATCAACGGCAGGTTGGAGTAGCCGGTGGTGGTCTCGATGGCGTAGTTCAGGCTCATGCCGGCCAGCAACGCCTGGATCCAGCTCCAGGCGATCAGTACCGCCATGTTCACCAGGCTGATGATCTTTGAGCCGGTAGGCCCGTAGGCGCGACGGCTCAGAGCCATGGAAGGAAGCCCTGTCCGTTGGCCCATCAGGCCCACCAGCAGCAGCGGTATGGCCCCGATCAGCGAGCCGATCAGGACCCAGGTCATGGCCACCGGAAAACGCAGGTCGGGGACCAGCAGCATGCCGGTGAGGATCGTGGTCACCACCACGTTGGCACCGAGCCACAGGGCGAAGGTGGCCGTGGCCCCCATGCTCTTGTGCTGGTGTTCGTCCAGGGTGTCGTGGCCAATCAGCCGCTTCAGCGCATTCATAGAAGATTCCTTTATGGTTGTGATTATGGTGGTGACTACCTTGGCAGACACCGGGTAGTGCGACCCGTGCAAGGGCTGGTCGGTGGCAGACGACGGGTGATGGCCACGTTGACCGAACAGCGCCTATGGGGTGGCCCGCCAGGGGGGCGGGCAGGGAGCCAATAGCCCCCGACGACCCAGACGTGTCGACGGGGGCGCGGGACATCAGTGTTCGCCCAATGCATCGTTCCAGGCTGCTGCATCGATCTCGATCAACATCGGCCCATCCTTGGGACGATGCTCAAGAGCGCGCGCCAGCCCCGCGGGGTTCCCGACTCGGGTGGCGGCGCAGCCGAAGCCGGCGGCCAGGGTCTGGAAGTCCGGTGCCTGGATATCGACGCCCAGGCGGGTGACGCCAGCGTTATCCATGAAACGGCGGATTTCTTCGTAGCCCTGGTTGTGCCACAGCAGCACGATCACCGGCAGGCGCTCTTCGACGGCACAGGCAAGCTCGGACAGGGTGAACATGATGCCGCCGTCGCCGACGAGCGCCACCACGGGCAGCGACGGTTGGCCGAGGCAAGCGCCCATGGCGGCGGGCAGGCCATAGCCTAGAGTGCCGTAGCCGGTGGAGGCATTGAAGAAGCGGCGCGGCGCATCCTGGCTGACCAGATGGTTGGCCGCATAGGTGGTGGCGCAAGAGTCCCCGACCAGAATGGCGCCAGGAAGGTTGTCACCCAGGGTGTCGAACAGCGGCACGTAGGCGCGGAAGGCCGGATCCGAGGTGAGGGACAGCGCTTCCAGGGCGGCACGGGTGCGGATGTGGCCGTCGCGTTTGAGCGAGCGGCTGGCAAACCGGCCCGCCAGTGCTTTCAGACTCTCGCTGGCATCGGCGACGATGGCCAGGTCAGCATGCTGATTGCGGGCCAGCTGTTGCGGGTCGAGATCGATGCGGATCAGGCGGCCACCCAGCTCGAAGCCATCATCGAACACCACATCGTAGTCCGTCTCACCCAGCTCTGTGCCAATCGCCAGCACCACATCGGCGTCTCTTGCCAGTTGCCGCACGGCGGGCAACGAGGCGTTGGCGCCGAGGTCGAGGGGATGGTCACGACCGAGCAGGCCCTTGGCATTGATGGTAGTGACGGTGGGGGCATCCAGCGCGTCGACCAGCTGACGGGCCGCCTCGGGGGCATCGACACAGCCTCCACCGAGCAGGACCAGCGGCTGGCGTGCCTCGCTTAACCAGGCTTCGGCCTGGTCCAGCGCATCGCTGGCCGGGGCTGCCTTGCTGATGATCGTGCGAGTGGTGCTGCCAGGGGCAGTGACCGGCGCATTGAACAGGTCGATGGGAATTTCGATATGGACGGGGCCCGGGCGAGCACCGTCGAACACCGCAAAGGCGCGCGCCAGGGTTTCCTCAAGGCTGTCGGGATCGAGCACCGTGTGGCTGAAGCGCGAGACGCCAGCGATCAGTTCGCGCTGGCCAGGCAGCTCATGCAGGCGCCCCTGGCCGCGGCCCAGGGTGTCACGGCGATTGACGCTGGAAATCACCAGCATCGGCACCGAGTCTGCCAGCGCCTGTCCCATGGCGGTCGCGATGTTGGTCATGCCGGGACCGGTGATGATGAAGCACACGCCGGGCTTGCCGGTGGAGCGTGCGTAACCATCCGCCATAAAGCCGGCACCCTGCTCGTGGCGCGGCGTGACGTGGCGAACGCCGCTGTCGTTGCCGCCTTCCAGACCGCGATAGAGTTCGATGGTGTGGACGCCGGGGATACCGAAGACGGTGTCCACGTCGTAGGTATCGCGCAGCAGGCGAATCAGCAGTTCAGCGCAGGTCATACGGTGCTTCCTTGGGACATGGGGGGAGTGAGGGCGGGGTCCGGGGCCAGCGAGTAGGGCACCCGAGCAAAGATCCGCCGAACCATGGGCTCGAAGTGCGATAGCGGCAGCGTGTCATAGTCCGGGTCGAACGAAGGACAATCCCAGTCCCGGCAGAACGCCTCGCAGTCGGCGAACCAGGGGTGACCGCGGAAGCGCTCCCTGGCGTCCTTGTCGCCACCGACCTTGTCCCAGTAGTAGTGGCCCTGGAAGACATCGTGGTGCTGAATGATCCAGTGGGTCTTCTCGCTGACGAAAGGGCGCAGGATCGAGGCCGCATAGGCAGCGTGGTCGAACAGTGCTAGCTCGTCGCCGATATCGTGCAGCAGGGCAGCGACAATCATTTCTTCATCGGCACCGGCGCGCTCAGCGCGGGTTGCGCTCTGCAGACAGTGATCGAGCCGGCTGATCTGGTAGGGCTGGTGACCCTCGCCCAGGCGGGCAAGGGTCGTCAGGATGGTGTCGGGAAGCCCCGCCAGGTAGTCAGCGTCGTGGGCGGCGATCAGCGCCCAGTCCTCAGCAGTGCTTTCATCGATGCGGGTGAAGGCCGCCTTGCCGGCGGCCTGTGAGTCGTTGGAAGTCATCTCGGGTTTTCTCCCCTGTCAGCCCACCAGCCAGTGGGCCATGACGACAATGATCGGCAGCGTGATGGCGGTGCGCAGCAGGAAGATCACGACCAGCTCCCACAGCTTGAGGGGGATCTTGGACTTGAGCAGCAGCGCGCCGATTTCCGACATGTAGATCAACTGGGTCAGCGACAGACAGGCGATGACAAAACGCGTCAGCTCGCTTTCGATATCGCTGGCCAGTACCGCCGGCAGGAACATGTCGGCGAAGCCCACCAGGGTGGCGGGAGCCGCAGCCTCGGCTTCCGGCAGACCCATCCACTCCAGCACCGGCACCATCGGCATGGACAGCCAGGTAAACAGCGGCGTGAATTCCGCCAGCACCAGCGCGACGGTGCCGATGGCGATGACCAGCGGCAGCAGACCGAAGAAGATATCGGCCACGTTGAACAGTGCCAGGCGGGCAAGCTTGGCCGGTCCCGGAGCGGTTTCGGCGCGGGCGACGGCAATGCCCAGGCTGTAGCGCAAGAGGCTCTGGTTACTGGTGTTCTCTTCCTGAATCTGGCAGCCCACGGGCTCGTAGTAGGTATTCGCCTTGCGCGACAGCGGCGGCAGGCGAGGGATGATGACTGCGGCCACCAGACCTGCCACGACCACGGTCAGGTAGAAGGAAATGAACAGGTGATTGATGCCGATGAAGCTGGTCACCAGCAGCGCAAAGGCGATGGAGACGATGGAGAAGTTGGTGGCGATGGCAGAGGCTTCGCGAGCGTTGTAGTAGCCCTGCTCATACTGCTGAGTGGTGATCAGCACGCCTACGGTGCCGGAGCCCATCCAGGACGCCGTGGCATCGATGGCGCTGCGGCCGGGCAGGCCAAAGATCTTGCGGAACGGAGTGCGCACCATGGAGCCAATGAACTCCATGAAACCGAAGTCGACCAGGAAAGGCAGCAGGATGGCGGCGAAGAAGAAGAAGGTCAGCAGCACCGGCGCAAGGTCGTTGAGCATCACTCCGCCAGTGAAGGAGGCGGTGATCATCTCGGGCCCGACCTGGAAGTAGGTCATCAAGGCAAAAAGGGCGCCCAGCGCGCGCATGACGACCCACAGCGGCGCGATGTCGAACAGCTCTTTCAGGGCACCTTGGCTAGCCCAGCCGGGCTTGGTCAGCTTGACCAGCAGCGTCAGCACCAGCGATAGCGTGAGTACCACCGTGGCAATGGCCGGCAGCGCATCGCCAAGCGTGGCCTTGAGCCAGTCGGCGGCCAAGCCCATGCCGATATTGATGGTGTCGCCTACGGAGAAAGGTACCAGGAACAGCAGGATGCCGATCACAGACGGGATCAGGAACTTGAGCAGACCGTGGGTGCTTAGCTTGCCCCCTTCGGTGGTGATCTTGTCGGCAGAGTGCAGATGGGAAGACATGGGAGGGTCACTCTTTGATGTTGTAGTGTTCGGCGCTCCTTAAGGAGCGCCTCATAGGGACGAACCAGGGCCTCTCCCTGGCCCTGTCAACCGTCAGTCACGGCGCTTGACGCCGGGCAGCACGCACAGCATTTCATACAGCAGGGTGGCCCCCATCAGCGCGGTGTTGCCGCTGGGGTCGTAGGGCGGGGAGACCTCCACCAGATCACCACCCACAATGTTGAGCCCCTTGGCGCCGCGCACGATTTCCAGGCCCTGGGCCGAAGTCAGACCGCCCATTTCGACGGTGCCGGTGCCCGGTGCGACGGAGGGGTCGAGGCCGTCGATGTCGAACGAGATGTAGACCGGGCCATCGCCCATCTGCTCGCGAACCTCCGCCATCAGGGGCTCCAGCGACTTGTGCCAGCACTGCTCGGCCTGCACTACGCGGAAGCCCTGCTGGCGGCACCAGTCGAAGTCCTCGGCGGCATAGCCGGTGCCACGCAGGCCGATCTGCACCACACGGTTGGCGTCCAGCAGGCCTTCTTCCTGAGCCCGGCGGAACGGACAGCCGTGGGCGACTTCTTCACCGAACATGTGCTCGTTGACGTCAGCGTGGGCATCGATGTGGATCAGGCCAACGGGGCCGTGCTTCTTGGCGATGGCGCGCAGGATCGGCCAGGTCAGCGTGTGATCGCCGCCCAGGGTGAGCGGCACACAGTCATGGGCCAGTACCTGGTCATAGAAACCGGAGATGATGTCCAGGTTCTTCGGCAGGTTGAAGGTGTTGATCGGCACGTCGCCGATATCTGCCACCTGCAGGCTGTCGAAGGGCGCGGCCCCCGTTGCCATGTTGTAGGGACGCAGCATGCGCGACTCGTCGCGAATCTGGCGCGGCCCCAGGCGAGTGCCGGGACGGTTGGACGTACCGATGTCCATGGGAATGCCGATGAAGGCTGCATCGAGCCCCTGGGCGCTATCCTGAGTAGGCAGGCGCATCATGGTGGCTGGACCGCCGAAGCGAGGCATTTCGTTGCCGCCGAGGGGTTGGTTGAAGTCGCTCACTGGAACTCCTGACATCGCTGATGAGGTCACCTTGGCCAGACGACTGGCCAGGCATGCATAGGTTTGTTTAAGCAGGAGGTGTGCCAGTTCTGCGATTGTTATACTAAAGGCGCAAAAAATGTGCACGAAGTTGCCGTACACGGAGCGATATCCGGGGCTCGTTGATTCACTATTGAATCAATGGCAGGGCTGGCCGTGATACACTTTTGCATCAATGATGCGTTTATGGATCGCCGATGACTGACGATGCGCTGATACTTAAGACGATTATCGACACGGCGCACGATCACTTCTTTATCGTCGCGCCCGATGGCCATATACGGGACGTCAGTCCCGGAGCGGCGGCGGTCTACGGCATGTCCTGTGAAGAGCTCTGTGCCACCAGCGTGCAGCGGCTCGAAGCGGAGGGCGTGTTGACGCCGTCGGTCAGTCTTGAAGTCATTCGCACGGGCAAACCCACCCAACTGGTGCAGCACACAGGCACCGGGCGGCGGGTGATTGCCCAGGCACATCCGGTGTTTCAAGGCGAGCGCCTTATCGCCGTGGTGAGTCGCTCCATGGACTTGACCGACCTGCAGCTGTTGCAGCAGGAGTACGCGCTGCTGCAGCGACGCTTCAGCGAGCACTTGAGACGCGGTCACGCGATCGAGTCGGAGAGTGGCCTCCAGGGTGGCTTGCAAGAACAGGAGCTGGGGCATCTCGAGGTCAAGAGTCAGCTCATGGGCGAGGTGGCGCTCTTGCTCAAGCGTGTGGCCCCTACCGACGCTACCGTGCTGATGTTAGGAGAGTCAGGGGTCGGCAAGACGGCGTTCGCTCGCCAGCTTCATCGCTGGAGTTCACGCAAGGAAGGGCCGTTCATCGACGTCAACTGCGCCGCCATCCCTGAGAGCCTGTTCGAGTCCGAGATGTTTGGCTACTGCCAGGGCGCCTTTTCCGGAGCGGCCCCCGGTGGCCGCAAGGGGCTGATCGAGCAGGCTGAGGGCGGCACGCTGTTTCTCGACGAGATTGGTGAGCTGCCGCTATCGGTGCAGACCAAGCTGCTCAAGACCATCCAGGACGGCAGCATCACGCGACTAGGGGACCGGGCGCCCCGGCGCGTCGATTTTCGTCTGGTCGTCGCCACCAATCAGGATCTCTCGGCGCGGGTCGAGGAGGGACTGTTTCGACTGGATCTCTACTATCGGCTGAATGTCATTCCCGTCACCCTGCCGCCCCTGCGCGAGCGGCGAGAGGATATTCCGGGCCTTGTCGAACGTCAGCTTGCGCGGCTCAACCGGCGCTACGGGCGAGACAAGATGCTGGCACGGGACGTCTGGCAGGCCCTGATGGGGTGGGAGTGGCCCGGCAATGTGCGCGAACTGGAGAACGTCATGGAGCGGGCTTGGCTCGCCAGTGACGATGTGATTCAAGCACGCGAAGTGCTGCCCAGCAGGCAGGTGCCCGCGGCGGCCGCGCCGGAAGCATCGGGCCAGGTGACGTCCCCGACATTCTTCCCCTCCGCGGTTGCTGCTGGCGCGGCCACGGAGGAGATCGGGCGTGCCTCCGACGACAGCAGGAGCGTGACGGGCTCGAGGAATACGGCGGAGGAGCTCTGGGCGTCGCCAGGCAGGGGCGACGGGGAGGGTCTGAAAGAGACGCTTGCCCGGGTCGAGCGAGAGATTCTGGCGGACTGCTGCCGAACGCTGTCCAGCACTTACGCCATTGCCGAGCGCCTGGGGATCAGCCAGCCGAGCGTGGTGCGCAAGCTCCGCCAGCATGGGCTCAGAATCGGCTGAGCGGTGCGTGGTCGGCGATGGTACCGCCGTCAGAACAGGAAAAAGCAGCTGACCCAGATGCCTACGGTAAGCAGCGACTTGACCGCCATCACCCCTTGATGCCCCCGCTCGCGCTCACCATGCTCATTGATGGTCGTTTCGCCGGGCTGCATGACCAGGACCACCGTCAGCAGGAGATTGGCTCCTGGGAACAGCAGCATGACGCTGCAGTGGCCGCGCTGGCCCACATCATGCAGGCGGCGAACACCGTGCAGCACCAGGGGATATACGCTGACCAGTAGCCAGCCTGCCCCCACCAGCAGTCCCCCTGCAGAGACGCTGTCGTGGAGGTCGGGAGCGGTGATGATCAAGGCCCATAGACCTGCGTAGTAGCAAGAGAGGGCCAGGATGGCGTTGAGGCAGAAGTCAGCCCGACTTTCGCGTCCGCTGATGCTGTCGAACCAGTAGCCGGGCAGGCCCGGACGTGGGTCCAAGGGGTGGCGGGGCACGTTGGTACAAGACGCCACATCATCTTGAAGAGTGGAAGCAGTAGGTCGTTGCATCGGCGGATCGTCCTGAGGTTCCTGTACGAATGTCCTGGGCGAGTTTCCTGTCTGTAGTGCCTATGCGCCGACAATGCGCAAGGGCGGAACGAACGTATGAGACTTGCTGCCATGTGCTGATGTGAATCCTACCGAGTTTCGCACTGTGACCAGATAGTCGATGGCGCAAGTTCTAGTACGATCCGCGTAAATCGTGCTGGTTCATAAGGATGATTCGGATCACCCCTGCGTAATTGTTAGGTGCTTGACGGAGAGTTGTGCAAGGGTGTCAGGCGCGTTCTGCGTTTTTTCTTTGTGTATTTGCTAGTTAGAGCAGTTTTTGTAGGCGTTATGCGCCTCAATCAGAGTAGTTTGGCAAAGGCTATGCTGCGACGTTACGCCACCCCCTAGGATGATGGTCTGAAGCTTGGACGTCCGTTCCTCGCACTTCGCCTTTACATCGCACCCGGGCGATGATCTTGACCCTCTATTTATCATGATAAATACTGTGGGGCATTGCCAGGCCGCAGCCCCGCGGCCTGCCTGCTTTTGCTCCTGGTCTGCAGCCTCCACTGCGGCCGTCACCCCTTCTGTCCCACATAACAAGGACAACCTGATGAGTGTTCGTGATCAAGCGCTTGCCGAGCGCAAGAAATGGTACAGAACAGTGCCTGACCCGATGGTGCTGATCTTCTTGATTCTTCTGGCAACCTTCGCGCTGACCTATATCATTCCCGCCGGTGAGTTCGAGCGAGTGATGCAGGATGGGCGTACCCGGGTCGTGCCCGACTCATTTCACTACCTCACTGACGTGGCCGCGATTTCGCCATTCGATATCTTTGTCGCGATTCCCAAAGGCCTTAACGCGGCCTCGCTATATCTGTTCATCGTCTTCATCGCAGGAGGGCTCTTTCATATCCTCCAGCGCACTGGCGCGCTCGAGAACGCTATCGGTGTAGCGGTCAATCGCGTCGGTATCGAGCGTCGCAATGTCATTATTACCGCCGGGACCTTTATCTATGGCTTTTTTGGGGTGGCCGTCGGCTTTGAAAACAACATTGCGCTGGTGCCCATCGCGGTGCTCATCGCCAGCGCCGTGGGCTGTTCCAGCCTGGTTGGCACCACCATGGCGGTGGGCGGTATCGGGGTCGGCTTTGCCCTGTCTCCGATCAATCCCTACACCGTCGGTGTCGCCCAGGGCATCGCCGAGCTGCCGACCTTCTCCGGTGCCTGGCTGCGGGCCTTGCTGGTGGTCACGTCACTGGCCTTGTTGTCCTGGTACATCTGCCGCTTTGTGACGCGGATGGAGTTTCGTGAACCCAACGATGCCAAGGCCATGAGCAAGTCCCTGGATGAGTATCGCCTGAGTGGTCGCGACAAGTGGACGCTGGTGGTGTTTGTCGGCGGCCTGGCGGCCATGCTGGTCGGTGTATTCACCCAGGGCTGGTACATCAACGAGATCGCCGGCATGTTCCTGCTGATTGCGATTGTGATCGGTATCGTCAATGGGCTGTCGGCCAATGAGATCGTCAAGCAGATGATGGAGGGCGCGTCGGGAGTCACCGCAGGAGCCCTGGTCATCGGCCTGGCAGCATCCATTCAGGTGATCCTCAAGGAGGCTCAGATCATTGACACCATCGTCTATGGTCTCAGCGGACTGATCCAGAATATTCCCGCTGCGCTGTCGGCGATCATGGCCAGCGTGGTGCAGGGGGCAATCAATCTGTTCGTGCCCTCTGGCTCGGGTCAGGCCCTGGTCACCATGCCGATTCTGATCCCGGTGGCAGACCTGGTCGGCATGAGTCGTCAGCTGATGATTACCGCCTTCCAGGTCGGTGATGGCCTGACGAACCTGATCGTCCCGACGTCCGGTGGCACCCTGGCGATGCTGGCCCTGGGCCGCGTTTCCTACGAGCAGTGGCTGAAGGCGATTCTTCCGTTCATGGCGCTGGTCTACGTGCTGTCCTGGGGTGGTCTGGTGCTTGGCCACATGGTTGGCTACTGAGCCATCCCATGACGCTATCGTTACTGCACGTCAATCCAGACACTGGCACGGTGGCGGCCCTGACCGCCACCGGAGGCGTGGCGGTAGGGGGCTACGTCCATCATGCCTGGCGGGGTATCGGCGCCTGCGCGACCCAAGGACGTGTGACCCATCCCTGGTATCCGGAGGGTATTCGCCAGGCGCTCGCCGATGATGTTCGCGCTCAGCAAGCCCTCGACGATCAAGTCGTTCAGGACCCGCAAGCGACCTTGCGTCAGTGTCTGGTGATGGATCGCTATGGAACGTCGGCGCTTCACAACGGTGCCGACAACGGAGCCGTGGTCGCATCGTGCCACTACCCTGGTGTAGCCGCGGCAGGCAACCTGCTGGCGGATCGGCGTGTCGTCCATGCGCTGTGCGACACCTTGCTGTCGTCCAGCTGCCGCAACGCCGGGGCGGTGATTGCCGCTGGCGCGATGCCGGTGTATCGCGCGGACTACGAGCGTTGCCTGCCCGAAAGCCTGGTGGATGCGCTGGAAGCGGCCTTGGGGTGTGGCGGTGATGTCCGCGGCACGCGCTCGGCGGCACTGCGCGTCGAATCCTTTCACCAGGCCCCTATCGACCTGCGCATCGACTGGTGCGAAGGGGACCTGGTCGGTGAGCTGCGCGGCCTGATACGTCGTGTACGTGAGTCGACGTTTGCCGACTTTCTGGCGGCGATGCCCCGGCGCTGATGCCTCAGCCTGACTTCCTCTTTCTTCTTCTCTGCAAGTGACTACCCACAAGACGCCTCACAGGAGATGTCATGCACCCCGATTGTGAACCGTTGGCCCTTGGCCAGCAGCTACTGGAGCGACTGGATGCCGCGGCGGAATGCTCCGAGCCTGGCCCTGGAGTGACGCGCCTATTCTGTTCCAACGAGCATCGTCAGGTGCTCGAGATCATCGCCGAGTGGATGCGCCGCGCCGGTCTGACGCCTCAGCTTGACGCCTCAGGCAACCTGGTCGGCCGTTGCGACAAGGCCAGAGCCGGAGCGCGAACCCTGATCATGGGGTCGCATCAGGACACGGTGGTAGAGGGCGGCAAGTACGATGGAATGCTGGGCGTCGCGCTGCCGCTGCTGGCGCTGGAAACTCTGAAGCAGCAAGGGATCGAGCTGGATTACGGGGTCGAGGTGGTGGCCTTCGGCGATGAGGAGGGGACCCGCTTTCAATCGACGTTGATTGGTAGTCGCGCCCTGGCCGGCCGCTTTGACCCGACCAGCCTTGAGGCGCGCGACGCCAATGGGGTGAGTCTTGGCGAGGCGCTGAAGGCGTTTGGCGGAGATCCGGAACAGATAGCGTCTTTGGCCAGGGACCCGGAGACGGTGCTCGGTTTCGTCGAAGTGCATATTGAGCAAGGTCCGGTGCTGGAGCAGAGAGACCACGCGCTTGGCATAGTGACTGCCTTGACCGGGATCGAGCGACATCGGGTCACGGTGGGAGGCAAGGCCGGACATGCCGGAACGACGCCGATGCCAGGACGGCGTGATGCGCTGGTGGGTGCGGCCGAGATGATCGCGGAGGTTGATCGTATCCTCAACGCCACCGAGGACTTTGTCGGCGTGGTGGGCAAGCTTGAGGTGCGCCCCAATGCGGTCAACGTCATTCCGGCAGAGGTGACCTTCACCCTGGAGCTACGCTCGCCCCGGCTGGAGGTTCGAGAGCAGGGGCGTGAGGCCATTCTGGCGGCCTGCCGGCGATTGGCCAGTAACCGCCAGCTGGCCCTCGAGATCGAGCAAACCTATCAAGCCGAGGCCGTGGCGTGTGCCGATGGGTTGATGCAGTCGCTGCACAACGCGTGCCGTGACTGTGAAGAGCCAGCAGACACGCTGTTCAGCGGCGCTGGCCACGATGGCTTGGCGATGTGCGAGCTGACCGATATCGGCATGCTGTTCGTCCGTTGCACCGATGGTCTCAGCCACCACCCGGACGAGGCTATCACGGCAGCCGATGCTGGGGCCGCGACGCAAGTGCTGATGCGCTTCCTCGACAGGCTGTCGGCGGATGTCTCGCGCTGATGGCTGTGACGCGTCCGTGCAGGCCTTTATGCAATGGTTCCCAAGGCCTCACTCACTGAGGAAGCCCCTGGTGACCTGGGCTTCGTTGCCTTGCATGATGCCCTGGGCCTCCAGCAGATGGTCGCGCATAAGGGTGTGAGCGCGCGTTGCATCACCCGCTTCGATGGCATCCAGAATCTCGGCGTGGTACTGGCATCCGGCAGGCCCTATAGGGTGGTCCCCTGGCTCATAGAGTCGGCGGTACACCGTGAGGTCTGACAGCACCTGAGCGGTAAAGCGGATGATGAACGCCAGCAGTGGATTGCCGCCGGACAGCTGCGCCAGCTCCTGATGAAAGTCGAGCGAGTCGATATGCTGCTGGCGCTCTGCGTGCATGTCTCCGGCGGGGGTGGCATAGCTGTGAAGGGACTCGCGCAGGCGAGCGATGTCGCTGGCGCCGACGTTGCCCGCCAGCGATGCCACCATTTCCGGCTCGAGGGCGAGCCGAATCTGGTAGATGTCCCGGACCGAGATGTCCTTGAAGTAGAGATAGTGGCTGAGCAGCGAGATGGCTCTGGCCTCGCTCATCTGACGGATAAATACCCCACCGCCAGGGCCAGTACGGGTTTCCACCAGCCCCTGGGCTTCCAGCACCCTGATGCTTTCTCTGATCGTGCCCTTGGAGGCGCCCAGCAACGCCATCAACTCTGCTTCGCCCGGGAGACGGTCGCCGGGAGACAGCTCGCGCTCGACGATCCAGCCCTTGATGGTTTCTGCCAGTTGATAGGGACGTCTGCGGGAGGAAGTTCCGGCCATCGTGTCCTCGCTTGAAGGGTGTTGCGCCAGCATACCAGAGCCTGGGCGGAAGACGATTGATTGACGTGCCTCTCGCCGGCGCTTGGACGGCACGGGCTTTGCCGCCTTCGCCTCGGGGCCGCCGGGGCCTGCCAGAGACTGCCAGGGATGGCGGCTGAGACAGGGGGACATCGACTTACAGTAGCTGGTCATTGTGACTGATATGGCGTCAGCAGGTCGCTGTGACAGGCTAGACCCATGCGCTGAGCAGATCTTGACGGGCATCTTCGGCGGGTGTTGGC
Source organism: Halomonas sp. DP5Y7-2 (assembly GCF_019802025.1). NCBI lineage: Bacteria > Pseudomonadati > Pseudomonadota > Gammaproteobacteria > Oceanospirillales > Halomonadaceae > Halomonas > Halomonas sp. DP5Y7-2. The sequence goes on from NZ_JAHVHY010000009.1 coordinate 137,646, forward strand.
GATAATGATCTGTGCAGGTGGGCCGCCATGGATCACGACCATGGCTGACTTAGGGAAGACGCAAGGTTGAGAATAGGGGAACCTGCATGTCCTTTCGTGCAAGGCTGCTGCTGGTGATGCTGTTGCTGACACTGGGTATCCAGCTGGTGGCTTCCTGGGCGGTGCTGAGTGCGGTTCGCTCCGCGGCGCTGGAGCAGGGCAAGCGTGAGCTGGATGTCGCCTCGGGGGTGGCGGTGGCTCTGCTCGAGGGGTGGGGGCAGCAGTTGCTGCGCAATGTGGACCTGCTGGTCGATGACCCGCGCTTTCTTGCGGCCGTCGATGATGTCCTGGTCGACACGTCATCGCGCCTGGCCGCCGCTGGCACCTTGCGGCAGCAGGCCGCCCGGATGGGCGCAGATACCCTGCTGTTGCTGGATGAGGCAGGGCACGTCATGGCTTCCAGCCAGCCTGCGGCAGGGTCGGGTGTCTTTGTCGACAGCTGGCGGATGCCGCTCACGACGGACGATGCGGGCGTCGTTTCCCCCAGCATTCTCAATGGGCTGGGCTACCAGCTGGTTCAGCATCCGCTACCGCCGGGGGCGGGCGCTGCCCGGTTGGCGCTGGGATTCCGTCTGGATGAGTCGATGGCGTCGGCGCTGTCCGGGTTGATTGGCAGTCAGGCCCACTTTGATGTCTCGGTGTCACCGAACGATGTTGCAGCGGGGCAGGATCACCAGGGGCTCAGTCGCCGTCTCCCCCTTTATCAGGGCGAGCAAGGGCGCATTGATATCGTGGTGGAGCGCTCTCTCGAGACACTGCTGGCGAACTACCAGGACGTGAAGGTCAATCTGGCGACCATCTTTGCGGTAAGCCTGGGCCTGATGCTGGTGGCGGTGGTGCTGATCGCCCGTGGCGTCAGCCTGCCACTGCTGCGTCTGGCGGGCGCGGCGAAAAGCGTCGGTCGAGGAGAACCGCTGGACCTCAAGCGTATGCCCAGGCAAGGCGAGTTTGGCTTGCTGTCCTCCACCCTGTTGAAGATGCAAGGGGACCTGTCACGACGGGAAGAGGACATGCGCACCCGCGCGCGGCAGGATCAGTTGACGGGACTGGGTAATCGCCAATGTGCCAACGAGGATATCGAAGCCGCCATCGAGACCGGGCGCCCCTTTACCCTGTTGCGCCTGACCATCAACCACATGCGTCGGATCAACGATACCTTCGGTCACGACTTTGGTGACCGGGTATTAAGTACCCTGGCCCAGCGGCTTGCCGATCTGCCGGCCCCCAAGGTGGGGGCCTATCGCTTGAGCGGGGATGAGTTTCTGCTGTTGCTCACGGTGGCCCGCCTTGAGCCGCCGTGGCTCGAGGATACCCTGAGCGGGCTGACCCGAGAGCTTCAGCTTGACGACTCTCCCGTGTCGTTGAAGGTGGCCATGGGCGAAGCACGTTTCCCGGAGCACGGCGATGAGGCCAATCTGTTGCTGCGGCGAGCCGAGATCGCGCTGGATCGTGCACGCCAGCTGCGACAGGCCCATCAGTGCTACCAGCGCGGACAGGATGAGAGCCATCTTCGCCATCTGGCCCTGGTGCGAGACTTGCAGCACGCCGCCTTCCGGGGCGAATTTTCTCTCAGGTATCAGCCGCAGGTGTCGGCGCTGACCGGACGAGTGATCGGGCTGGAGGCGCTGTTGCGCTGGGATCACCCGCAGCTGGGCTGGATTCCGCCGGATGAATTCATCGAGCTGGCGGAACGCTCCGGGCAGATTCACCAGCTGACCCACTGGGTCATCGACTCGGCCTGCGCCCAGTTGGCCAGCTGGCGTGACATGAAGCTCAAGATTCGTCTTGGCATCAATATCTCGGCGATGGATCTGCAGCAGCCTGGCCTGGTCAAGCGAGTGGAAAAAGCCTTGGATCGCTATGGCCTACAGGGCGAACAGCTGTGTATCGAGCTGACCGAAAGCGCCTTGATGCAGTCGCCGGAAATGGGCGCACGCAAGCTTCAGGCGCTGCGTTCCATGGGGGTCGAGCTGGCCATTGATGACTACGGGACCGGCTATTCATCGCTGGCCCAGCTCAAGCGCATGCCGGTTCAGGAGTTAAAGATCGACAAGTCCTTCATCATGCAGCTGATCAAGGGCTCCGACGATGATGTCATCGTTTCCTCCACCATCGAGCTGGCACACCACCTCGGGCTGCAGGTCGTGGCTGAAGGCGTCGAGGACCAGGCGGTGGCCGACCACCTGGCCGAGCAGGGCTGCCACGTTCTGCAGGGCTTCTTGATTGCTCGCCCCATGGGGAGCGGGGCCATGACCGAATGGTTGAAAGAAAAAGGCGACGTCAGTCTGCGCGATGCGGCCAACGACCATCACCGCTGAACGGGATGAATCGCTTTAGCCGATGGCCTGCTCAATGCCCGCGGGATGCAGCGGACATTGACGGTATGGGGTCAGGCAAAGCCACCGTTGGCGCGAATGACCTGGGCATTGATCCACTCGGACTCTGCGCGCATCAGAAAAGAGACGATCGCCGCGATATCCTTCGGCTCACCCAGGCGCTCCAGGGGCGGCTTCTTGGCAAAGCTTTCAATCTGCTCGGCACTTTTGCCGCGCCGGAACAGAGCCGTATCCACCGGGCCCGGGGCGACCGCGTTGACGGTGATGCGTCGACCGCGAAGCTCCCCGGCGAAGACCTTGGTCAGTGACTCCACCGCGGCCTTGGTGGCGTTGTAAAGACCATAGCCAGGCAGGTTCAAGGCCAGGGCGCTGCTCGACAGGTTGACGATGCGGCCACCGTCTTCAAGGCGCGATGCAGCCTCCCGCAAGGTATTGAAGGTCCCTCTGACATTGGTGTCGAAGTGCTGGTCGTAGTCGCTGTCACTGGACTCGGCCAGCGGCACCATGCTGAGGGTTCCGGCATTGTTGACCAGTCCGTCGACGCGACCGAAGCGCTGACTGGCGGCCTCGAACAGCTGGGTGACATCTGCCGGACGTGTGACGTCGGCGGCGACGGCCAGGGCGACGCCACCCTGGGCCTCGATCTCCTCCACCAGACTTTCAGCGCTCTCGCGGCTGTTGGCGTAATTGATGACCACCTGGTGGCCATCACTGGCCAGGCGTCTGGCAATGTCTGCACCAATGCCGCGAGCGCCACCGGTGATAATGATGACGCGCTTGTCTTCTATCGCCATGAGATCAGGACTCCTGGAGGTGTGCGTCCGTCAGCGTCCGAAGAAACGTCAGCCGGACAGTGTCAAGGCGCTGCCAGCAGCGCCGTTAGTGATGGCAGGCTTGTCTAGGCTTTGTCCGAAAAGTCGACGAGCGAAGGTTAGACAAGGCAAAAATTGGTGAGAAAGCGCAGTTTACGAGGTGTAAATGAGTATTTTGACCGGGCTGGCGTACCAGCCGATTTTTAACACCGTATTACCAAGCGCAGGCACTTTTCGTACAAGCCCTAGCGAAGCGCGATGGGAGGCTCCACTAGCCCCCTCACTCCCGGTAGCGCCTCGGCCAGATCGAACAGGAAAATGGCGCCATCCCGGCGTGAAGGCGCCTGTTCGCCAGCGGCCGGGGACTGCCCCTCTGTGGCAGTGGTGATCAACAGCTGGGTCAGGTGGTGACCGCCAAAGGCGGGGCAGGAAGGTTGTTCGGCGTTGACGCTGATATGGCAGACCTCTTCTCCCGTCGGGGAGAGGCGGGCGACCCGTCCCGAGCCCCACAGCGCGAGCCACATGTAGCCTTCTGCATCGATAACCGCGCCGTCGGGATTGCCGACATCCCCAGAAAAGTCCGCCCAAGGCTCGGGGGCGATCAATGCTTCCGGTGCTGCTGGCTCGCCTTCCTGAAGGAAGCTGTTGCCGTCGGCGCGCAGGGGGAAGCCCTGGGCGTCCAGCGACCAGCGCATGACCACGCCAGTGACGGTATCGGTAAAGTAGCCGAGTCGCCCGTCGGGCGAAAAGCACAGGGCATTGGGGATGCTCATGCCGCGCTTGAGGCAGGTGATCTGGCCGCGATAGAGGCGATACAGACTGCCAGCCCCCGGCTCTGCAGCCTTGCCCATGGTGGAGAACCACAGGCCCCCGTGGCGGTCGATGCGAGCATCATTGCTGCGAGTGACAGGATTGTCGGCTTCTACCTCCCGCCAGGGCGATATCTGGCCATGGGCATGGTCGCGTTCCTTGAGGCCTGACTCGGTGACCAGCAGATCATCGCCGCTGGTCAGGGGAGCAGCGAACGAGGTTAACTCGTCCAGCGCTTGGCTGTCGTGGGAGCCATCGTCGAGTCGATAGCGGTGCAAGCGTTTGCCTAGGATATCCAGCCAGCGATACTCGCCACGCAGGGCGTCCCAGCTTGGGCCTTCGCCCAGCTCGCAAGGACCGTCGAAGATCACCCGGGCCTCGCCCAGGCAATGGGAGGAAGAAGACGTCATCGGTTGTCTCTCAGGGGTAGCCGAGCTATGAGTGTTTCCTCAGTGTGGGAGCCCGCCCGAGCGGCGGCAAGTGTGCGGCTCGCTCGGGCGGCCATCAATGGCTCTAGAAATACCCTGTCGACAGGTGGGGCTTACCACTCGGCGACGGAGCCATCCTCATGCTGCCATACCGGATTGCGCCAGCGGTGACCGACCTTGGCACGTTCCTCGACAAACTCCTCGTTGATCTCGACGCCCAGGCCTGGCCCGTCAGGAATCGCGCAGTAGCCGTCTTCGATGGACAGGGCTGACTTGTCCACCAGGTAGTCGAGCACGTCGTTATCCTTGTTGTAGTGGATACCCATGCTCTGTTCTTGAATGAAGGCGTTGTGACACACCGCATCCAGCTGCAGCGAGGCGGCCAGCGTCAGCGGACCCAGCGGGCAGTGGGGGGCGAGTGCCACGTCATAGGCCGAGGCCAGGGTGGCGATCTTGAGACCTTCGCTGATGCCACCGCAGTGCGACAGGTCCGGTTGCACGATATCCACCATGTTATCGGCCAGCAGATCGCGGAAGGCAAAGCGGGTGTGCAGGCGCTCCCCGGTGGCGATGGGGGTCGCCAGGTCCTGGGCGATGGTCTTGAGGACGGGCAGATGCTCCGGCGCAACCGGCTCCTCGATGAACATCAGGTGATAGGGCTCAAGCTCGCGCATCAAGGTCTTGGCCATGGGGCGATGGACGCGACCGTGAAAATCCACCGCGATGCCGACATCTGGGCCCACGGCGTCACGGGCCTCTGCCACCCGTGCGACCGCGTCATCGATCTTGCGATGGCTGTCGACGATCTGCATCTCCGGGGTGCCATTCATCTTGAAGGCGGTAAAGCCCTGATCGGTCAGTGCCTTGGCGCCTGCCCCCACGTCGGACGGGCGGTCACCACCGGTCCAGGCATACATGCGCATGCGATCCCGCACCTTGCCCCCGAGCAGCTGATGCACCGGCACGCCGAGTTCGCGGCCCTTGAGGTCCCACAGCGCCTGATCGATACCGGCAATGGCCGACATCAGGATGGGGCCGCCACGATAGAAGCCAGCGCGATACATGACGTTCCACAAGTGCTCGATGTTGCGCGGGTCCTGGCCGATCAAGTAGTCCGACAGCTCGTGCACGGCCGCTTCGACGGTGGCCGCTCGACCCTCGATGACGGGTTCGCCCCAGCCGTAGACGCCTTCGTCGGTCTCGATCTTGAGAAAGCACCAGCGCGGCGGCACCTGCCAGGTCTTGAGTTTGGTGATCTTCATGGTGGAAACCTCATGTCGGCGGCCGGTTCAGCCGCGTGGAATGTAAACGATGCACAGCAGTGGCGGTGACGCTCGCCCCTGTGGCTTACAGGCTGGGTCGAGTTGAAGGCGCCATCACACCCTGGCCAGGTGCCAGCGAACCCAGGTCGCGGGCGGTGCGCTCGAGCAGGCTTTCAGTGGCTTGGCGGGCCTGTGCCGGTTGCCTCAGGCGAATCGCTTCCAGCAGTTGGCGGTGCCGCTCCAGGCTGTCGCTGAGCCCTTCGGCCTGGCCCGTTGCCTGATCCTGGGAGCGCTGTATCAATGCCACAATGCATGGGCGCAACAGCAGCCCTAGCTGGCGCCAGACCAAGTTATGGCTGGCACGGTAGATGGCATCATGGAACGCCACGTCGTACTCGGCATGGGTGAGCCGCAGGTGGGGCAGGTCGGCGGTGCTCAGCATGCCCTCGAAGGCTCGCTCGATACGTGCGAGGTCCTCACCCGTGGCATGCAGGGCGGCCAGTTCGCTGATGTACGGCTCTGCCGCCAGGCGAAAGGAAAATACCGCAGCGATCAATTCGGGATGGGGAGCCTCCAGGCTTGCCATCCAACGGCTCATCTGTGGGTCCAGCAGGTGCCAGTCAATGACATCACGGACCAGCGTTCCGCGTCCGGCCACCCGCTCGATCAGACCTGCCGAGACGAGCTCTGCAAGGGCGTTGCGAACGCGATTGCGGCTGGCATCGAAGTGATGGCAAAGGTCCAGTTCGCGAGGGAAGTCATCGCCCGGTTGCCAGCGCCCCGAGAGGATCGCTTGGGCGAGGACCTCGGCCAGGGCTGACGCGCCGCCTGTCTCTGGCGATGGCGATAATGACGAGAGAGCGGCCATCTGAACCTCCGAAATGTTGGATGTTAGTGTATTTAATGTCTGACATTTATAGCAAGCGACAATAACACCCTCAGGACTAGACCTTGGTAGGGGGCAGGGGCAAGGAACTCGCTGGAAGGAGGCTTGTGGGTAGAGGGCAACGCTGCCAGATATCGATGGATCGTCTCACCCTGCGTCAGAGTGTCGGATCCTCGTGAAAGGAATGCCGCACCCACCTAGAGGCATCTCGATGACCAGCTGGGAACTCAGGCTGCACAGGCTCAAGGTGAGCCTTTGATCCTGTGCTTGCCAGACATTCAGTGGCGGTTCGAAGGGGCGAGAGTCACGCTCGAGGTCAATGCCTGCGGACATCGGCATCGGTATCGACATCGCCACGAGCGGTGCGATGCGGGTGGCCAAGACATGGTCCGGTGGCTGGTCCGCCAGACAGCCGAGCTTGTAGCAGGCCTCGTGCAGGGTCCAGGCGCGGTAGAAGGCGGCAAGAGGATCACTTGAGGCGCGGATGGCGTAACGCACCTCGGCCTCAGGCAATGTCTCGATCAGCCCCTCGAGGCGACGCTGGTGTCGCTGCTTGCGAGAGGGGCTTGGCGCCTCGATATCCAGACCGATCGGCACCTCACCAAGTCCGGCGACGACCAGGCTGCCGCTGTGGCTTAGACAGGCCGTCCAGGGGCAGGGCAAGTCGGTATGGCGCGGCGGCCCCGCGCCGCGTGGCGACCAGCCCTCCAGCGCACAGCGATGGCCAAGCTGGGCGGCCAGCCGGGTTAACAGCTCCCGTCCCAGGCGGGATGTCTCGGCCCCCCGCGCGATGGCCGAAGTTGGCCGCCCCTGGGGGGCAGCACCGTCATTGGCCGACAGCGCTGCGATGGCCAACAGCAGCCGCGGACGCTCAGCGCAGCGTGACGACATCGCCCTTCAGTGCCACCCCGGCCATCAGCGCGCCGGCATGGCACTCGTACTCGTCGGTCAAGGCGCGCGGGTTTCTGTCGTAGAAGCTTGCGATGTTGACCACGGCGTTACCGCCCTGCTGGCGCGCACTGTCCTGCAGGGCGATCAGCGCCGAGAGCATGACCCAGCGGCAGGCTTCTTCATCCGTCTTGTTGAACGCGTTGGTCTTGCGGCTAGTGACCACTTCACCAAAATTGCGGTCGACGGTACCGCCGTCATCGGCAAACACCAGCCGGATGCTGGGGTCCAGCTTCTCCTGAGCGGCTGGTGTGGCCAGCGCTTCCTGAATGGGCAGGAAGTAGGGGGTGTCGCGTGCTTCAGCACTGGCGGCTGTGCCAAGGCTTGCGAGAAGCAGTGACAGGGCAAGAGTTCCTTTCTTCATGTGTCGTGTCCTTTCTTCTTATGGGGAGGCCGTTGGCCCCGCGCGGTCGCGTCATTACCAGCGGCGGAAAATGAGCGACGTGTTGATGCCACCGAAGGCAAAGTTGTTGCTCATCACGTATTCACACTGCATATGCCTGCCCTCGCCACGCAGGTAGTCGAGCTCAGCACAGTCGGGGTCCGGATTCTCGAGATTGAGGGTGGGATGGAACCAGCCGTCGCGCATCATCTCGATGGCGACCCAGGCCTCCAGTGCGCCGCAGGCCCCCAGGGTGTGACCGGTGAAGCTCTTGAAGGCGCTGATCGGCTGGTGCTTGCCGAACACTGCCTGAGTCGCCTTGCTTTCGGCGACATCACCGCGATCGGTCGCGGTGCCATGTGCGCTGACGTAGCCGATATGGGAGGGGTCAAGCGCTGCATCGGCAAGCGCACCGCGAATAGCGCCTTCCATCATGCTGGCATCCGGTTGGGTAACATGGCGACCGTCGCTGTTGGTGCCAAAACCGACCACCTCAGCGTAGATATGGGCGCCACGGGCCAGGGCGTGTTCTAAGTCCTCAAGGATAAGGCTGCCGGCGCCTTCGCCGATGACCAGACCGTCGCGATCGCGGTCAAAGGGCCTCGGTGTTGCCTGCGGCGAATCGTTGCGGGTACTGGTGGCGAACAGGGTGTCGAACACCGCGGCTTCCGATGCGGAAAGTTCTTCGCAGCCACCTGCGATCATCGCCTTCTGGCGGCCGAAACGAATCGCTTCGTAGGCGTAGCCGATACCCTGGCTGCCCGAGGTGCAGGCGCTGGAGGTGGTATGAATGCGCCCGCGTACGCCGAGAAAGACCCCGATATTGACCGGCGCGGTGTGGGCCATCATGCGAATGTAGGAGTTGGCGTTGAGGCCGTCTGTGGACTTGTTGATCAGCATGTTGCCGAAATCGGCAACGGCATCTGGCTCACCGGCTGATGCGCCATAGGCGATGCCCATCTCGCCACTACCCAGCAATGGGCTGTCAGCAAGCCCCGCATCCTCCAGTGCCAGCTCGCTGGCGCGAGTGGCCATGCGGGCCCCGCGTCCCATGCTGCGCAGGGCCTTGCGATGATAGTGCGCAGGCAAGTCGAAGGTTTCCACCGGGGCACCCAGGCGGGTGTTGAGACCTTCATAGACGGCCCACTCGGGCAGATGACGGATGCCATTTTCGCCGCGCAGCAGGCGTGCCTTGATGGTTTCCCAATCGTTGCCGACTGGCGAGAAGCCGGCCATGCCGGTCACTGCCACGCGACGCCCGAGGCCGTCGGCGCGATGTCCGTGATGATGCATCAGCATAGCCCTCCGTTGACGCCGATCACCTGGCGAGTGATATAGCCTGCGTCCTCGGAGCACAGGAAGCTCACGGCGGCAGCCACCTCTTCGACTCGCCCAGTTCGGCGCATCGGTATCGCCTTCATCGCCTCGTCACTTGCCAGGTCTTCTGTCATGTCAGTGTCGATCAATCCAGGTGCCACCGCATTGACCGTGATCCTGCGCTTGGCCAGTTCGACGGCCAGCGCTTTCACTGCGCCAATCAGCCCGGCCTTGGCTGCGCTGTAGTTGACCTGCCCGCGGTTGCCCATGACCCCGGAGACCGAGGACATGACCACAATACGGCCAGGCTTGCGTCGACGTATCATCGGCATGCTGACCGGTTTGACCACGTTGTAGAAGCCGTTGAGGCCAGTGTCGATGACGCTGTCCCAGTCATTGTCGGTCAGTGCCGGAAAGGCGCCATCGGCCGTGATGCCAGCGTTCAGTACCACGCCGTAGTAGGCACCATGGGTCTCCATGTCATGTTCCAGCGCCGCCCGAGTGGCCGCGCGGTCGGTCACGTCGAAGCACAGTACCCGTGCCTGTCGGCCCTGGCGGCGGATGAGCTCGGCGACGTCTTCGGCGGCATCTTGGCGGCTGCGGCAATGAACCACGATATCGAAACCATCCCGGGCAAGTCGCAGAGCGATGGCGCGGCCGATGCCCCGGCTGGAACCGGTGACGAGCAGGGTATCGGTCATGGCGTGGCGTCCTCGAACATGGCTGACAGGGCGTCGGCGCTGTCGGGCTGAAAGACATTCAGGGTGGCGCTGGCCAGCGTCAGGCCAGTGGCCCCGCTGAGTTCGCCGCGAAAGGCACCGAGACCATTGTCGGCGCGATAGTCGAGCACGATCTTGACGGTGACCGGGAGATCGAAGCAGAAGTGCTCGACGTCGCAATGGTAGTGTCGGGAGCCAAGCAGGAAGCCGATACGCGGCGTGTCTCCGTGTTGTCTTGCAGCCTGGCCGGACCAGGCCGCAATCGCTTGGGCCAGCCACTCCAGGCCCACCCAGCCAGGAATACCCTGGTCGTCGGCAAAAGGATCGTGACGCCGTGGAGTGACGCTGGCCACCAGGTGCTCCTCGCCGATCTCCACAACCTGGTCGAGCAGACACATGCTGGCCTGGTGAGGCACCAGCTCGGCGATCGGCGGAAAGCGCTCCTCAGCCACGTCAAGGTCAGTGGCCTGCTCGGGAGTGGCCTTCGATGACATGCCGGTAGCCTCGGCACAAGGGGTGAGTGTCATGACGTACGCTCCATCACGAGAGAAATATTGTTGCCGCCAAAGGCGAAGGCGTTGGATAGCGTGCGGCGAACCCGGGTGTGAGCGGATGGCAGTGCCTGGCATAGCGCTAGCTGCGGCAGCGTCGGATCGGCGGCATCCAGGTGAGGCGGGCACCGGTCATGCTGCATGGCGAGCCAGCAGAAGGCCGCTTCGAGAGCGCCGCAAGCGCCCAGGGTGTGGCCGGTCAGGCTCTTGGTCGAGCCACAGGCAACCCCTGCGGGAAAGGCCTGGCTCACGGCGCGGGACTCCATGGCATCGTTCTGTCGGGTCGCGGTGCCATGGAGGTTCAGATAGTCGATGTCGGCCGCTGTGAGGCCTGCCATCTCCAGAGCGGCTTGCATGGCATTCAGGGCTCCCTCACCGTCGGGCCGCGGCGCAGAAATGTGGTGGGCATCGCTGGTTTCCCCGTAGCCACTGAGCTGGATGCCACCCGGCTCGCCGCTGACCAGGAACAGCGCAGCCCCCTCGCCCAGGTTGATGCCGTCACGCTGCTCCGCGAAAGGCTGGCAGGGTTGGTTGCTGACCGCCTCAAGGGCAGAAAATCCGTTTACGGTAAGGCCGCATAAACTGTCGGCGCCACCTGCGATGACGACATCACAAAGCCCCGCCTTGAGCATCCGCCTGGCGCTGGTCAGGGCCTTGGCACTGGAGGTGCAGGCGGTCGAGAGGGTGTAGGCTGTGACGACAGTGACGTTTGGCCGAGCGTTGGCGATACGCCAGGCCAGGAAGTCGGACGGCGCGCCGATCTCGTGGCGAGCGTAGTGAAAGTCGTCAGGCCAGAGGCCCGTTTCAGCGCGCTGTGCGACCGCGCGTTCGGTTTCGCCGATGCCTGAGGTGCTGGTGCCCAGCACGATACCCAGGCGCGCCTGTGGATGTGTCTCCAGATAGGCGTCCAGCAGCGGGATGAGTCGCTCGAAGGCGGCGTCCAGCAAGCGGTTGTTGCGCGAACGGTGGCGCGCTGGCCAGTCACTATCATCCGGCAGGAGGGACGTCACGGCGCCCAGCCATAGTGGGCGTCCGGGGCTGTGCTCATCACTGAGCACAAGGCCACGGGTGCCGCTGAACAGCCGCGAGGCGATGGTCTCAAGGTCATCCCCTAGCGGGCAGACCAGTGCCGGCGCATGGAGTCGGCAGAATGTCTGCGTGGGTGTCACGTCGAGGGGCATGGTAAATCAGTCGCTGCACGGTGGTTGATTGTTGTGTCGGGAGTGCGGGTAGCGGGAGCCGGTGAGGATCCCAGCCTCGAGACACTAAGCCAGTAGTTGGCCTCGATATCATGAATCACATGGCAGGCTGGCGTCATCTTGACGCCAACGACCAACTGATTTCGAAAATAGATGCTGCGTGCATTGTCCTGCTGAACCAGCGACCAGTCACTACCTGCAAAGGCCTCGTGCAGTCGCTGTTCCGGCCACAGGCTAAAGCTCAGGCGACTGGCCAGCCAGTCTGCGCTGAACGGCGGGGTAAAGACGGCTCCTGGTGCAAAGCGCGCCCCTTCGGCGTCCTGCGTCAGGGTCAGCAGTCGCTGGCCTTGCAGGCTAAGCAGGGCCAGCTGCAACTGCCGATGATCATGGCGTAGTACCCCGATAAGCTCTCGACGCTCACCCTGATGCACGAACGTCAGTCGCTGGGTCTGAGCGCTGACCGGTTCCAGACCGTCGAGACTCGGCATGGGCGCTATGCCGGGGCCCTGCGCGCAGCCGCCCAGCAGTGACAGCAGTCCCAGGGCAGCAACAAGACCCAAGCGTCCCAGCGCCGCGCGCAGTCTCTTGCGCTCGGCGAAGGGGGGCCGCTTGCTCGGGCAACAGGCTTGCCTTGCGCGGGGTGTGGGTACGATCGTCAGGCTCACGGTATCGCCGCCTCGCTGTCCAGCTTGCAACGTTCGGCAAGACTCGTGAGGCGTCGGCGACTGGCGGCCACGAAGGGGTTGTCAGTATCCCACGCGTAACCGGCCAGGACCGAGGCAATCATCTGGCGGACCCGGGGCTGCTGGTCGGGATGGAAGATGACGCGAGGCAAGCGGCCGTCGTACCAGGCGTCGACGAACTCGCGGAAGGTGGCCACCCCCTGGCGCAAGGGGTGTTCAAACTCACGCTGCCAGTCGATCGTCTCGCCCTCCAGCTGGCGTGCGACAAGGGGCGCCGCGCGCAGGGCGGAGTTCAGGGCGATGGTGACACCGGAAGAAAACACCGGGTCGAGAAACTCCCCCGCGTTGCCAAGAATGGCAAAGCCCGGACCGTGCAGGCGGCGAATGTCGGCGGAGTAGCCGCTGATTCGCTGGACCTCGCGTGTGGCGGTTGCTGCCTTGAGCAGCCGCGCGTAGCGGGGCTCCTGTGCCAGCATCGACCACAGTCGCTGCTCGTCGTTGTCACCTGCCTGTGCAAGCTGTTCAGGACTTGCGACGACGCCCACCGATGCGCGTCCATCACGAAACGGTATCAGCCAGTACCAGACTCCAGCGTGTTCGGGGTGAACGCCAATCAGGATCTTCTCACGGTCGTGGAGCGCCGGATCAATATGGTCCTCGACATGGGTAAACAAGGCGCAGCGTGGGGGGAGGTCGGATGGGCGATCCAGCGCCTCGAGACGTGCCAGCACACGGCCATAGCCGCTGGCATCGAGCACAAAGCGGGCATCCACGTCGAAAGATTGACCGCTGTCGTCGACGCAGCTCAGCCCTGGCCTGATCGCATCCGCGTGAAAGCCAGTGACGCTGACACCGAAGTCAACCCGGGCCCCTGCGGCTTGGGCACCCTCGATCAGGCGCCGGTCGAAGTCTTCCCGCGGCACTTGCCAGGTAGTGCCAGGCCCTTGACTGAACTTGTCCCGGAAGTCGATGGCAGCATAGTCCTCACCACGACAGAAGGCGGCACCATTCTTGGCTTGATAGGCACCCGCCTTGGCGGCGTCGAGCAGACCGCAGCGGTCCAGGTGAACCATGCACTGGGGCAGCAGGCTCTCGCCGATCACGAAACGCGGAAAATGGGTGCGCTCCAGCACCCTGACCGAATAGCCCTTGCGAGCCAGCCAGGCGGCCGCTGCCGCACCGGAGGGTCCAGCACCGATGATGGCGATGTCGGTTTCAGGTCGTTCTTCCATGGGATGCGTTCTCCGGTTCGTGGGCGTCGCCTCCTGCGACACCATGATGAAAGGCATCGTCGGCGCGTGCTCTTGCGCCTCGGGCCAAGGGGACCAGGCACCAGGCGGCGATCAGTCCAATCAGGCAGGTCTGCCCGAGAAAATGCAGGGCTGGCGTTGCACTGAATGCCAGCAAGCCAAAGGCCAGGAGACTCGAGGCGCAGGACAGGCTGATGGCTAACCAGGCGCCAGGATCCTCTCGGTGTTCAGTGCTGAAGATTCCCGCATCCAGCCCGATCCCGAGCACCAGCAGTAGTCCCAGCAGGTGGAACAGCGTCAGCGGTGTCTGGTGCAGCGCAAAGATTCCCAGGGTGATCAACACTGCGCCCACGGGGGGCAGCAGGGCGCGCCAGACGTTGCGGCGATAGCGTACGCCGAACACCAGTATCAGCAGCGCCAGCGCCACTGCCAGCCAGCGCACCAGCTCGGCGCTGAGCAAGGCGAGCTGCTGCGAGAGTGCGGCGACACGGTCGCGGTAGATCACGTCCTCTGCCTCGGCGAGCTGGTGCAGAGCGGTAGTCGCACTGGCGTCGACATCACCCAGCATGATCAGCGCGGCGGGTGAGTCGAGACCGTCGAGCCAGAGCGCACGGTCGGCTTCTCCGGCGGAAGTTGCCAGCCAGGCGCTGGGCGTCAGGATGGGCACGTCGTCCAGGCGTTGGCGCACCCGATCCTGGAGCGCGCCCGGTAATCCGGCCGCGGTCAGCAGTTCTGGCAAGGCCTCGGCATAGCGCTCTTGCACCTGGGCCAGGGCGTTGTCCTGAGCGCTAGCCGGGGGCACTGTCTGGGCAAGATGGCGGAAAGACGACAGGTGGCCCTGCCGCTGCAGCCTGGCGAGCGGTTCGCTGAGTTGGTCCAGGCGCGTCAGCAGTGCGTCGGTCGAGGTGGCGGTGACGAGCAGATAGCGGAAGCTGGCGGGACGCTCAAGCAGAGCTTGAACGCGCTGCTGCTCGTTGATCAACGCTGCCGGTGACGGGTTGAGCTGTCGCAGGTCATGACTGGTGCTGCCCCTGGTCAGCGCTAGTGCGGCGGCACCTGCCAGCAGCAGCACCAGCAATAGATACTTCCAGCGGGAGTGGGTACGCGGGCGCCACCGGTCAAGTCGCAGGGCGATGGCCGCGGTGGCCGGATGCGGCTGGACCGGGACACAGGGGAGCCACAGGCGCACGCTCAGCCAGGCGCCGATGAGTCCCAAGGCGGTGAAGGTGGCCATCTGGCGCAGGCCCGGCAACGGGGTGGCCAGTTGTACCAGATAAGCGCATAGGCTGGAGCCCAGGCCCAGCGCGAGTCCTGGCCAGAGCTGGCGTAACGGACGCTGAGGGTTGAGCTGGCGGGCGCACTGCAGGTGCAAGGCGTAGTCGACGGAAAGCCCGATAAGGCTGGCACCGAAGGCCAGGGTGATCAGGTTGAGTGTATCGAAGATCAGCCAGGTCAGGGCGCTGGCAAAGAGCAGTCCGGTGGCCACCGGCAGCAGCAGCAGGGCAATCGCTCGGGGCCGCCGAAAGACCAGTGCCAGCAGCGCCAGGATGCCGAGCAGCGAACCGAGGCCGATGGTCGCGATCTCCTGACTGGCCTGCTGGGCGCCGGCGGCGGCGTGAAACACCAGACCCGCTCGCAGGATGGTCAGCTCGGGGTGTGCCTGGTGAGCACCTTCGAGCACTGCAGCCAGGCGGTGCTGCAGATCCATGGCGTAGGGGCTGTCCGTCAAGGTACCGCTGATCAGGCTCCATGCGGCCTGGTCGGTGATCACCACCGGGCCCCCGGGGCGCCAGCTGACCGGGCCCTGGAAACGGGACTGCAGCCAGGCGTCGAGCAAGCCGAATGGGTCCTGCGCCAGATTGGCGTCGAGGCCTGGAGTGAAGAGCCGCGTGAGTCCGCGCTGACGCCACGTTTCGGCGTCAGCATCGGCCAGGGCGTCAGTCAGCAGTCGATAGCGGTAGGCTGACAGGCTTTGGTCGGGCCTTGGTGGCGATTGGCTATCGAGGGTCGCGACGATGCCGCTATCCGTCAGTGCGTGACGAAGCTGCTCGACAGCCGTCGCCTGCGCCGCCGGGGACGAGCCGTTCACCAGCAGCACGAAACGCCGCTCGAAGATGGTGGAGAGACGCTGGTCGGCCGCACTGATCAGCTGTCCTTGCGGTGAATCAGGCAGCAGTGCGGTAATGCGCGTATCCAGCGCTCCCCCTCGCAGTACCTGCAGCGCCAGCAGGATGACGCAGGCCAGCAGTACCAGTCCCCAGCCCCTGCGCAGCAGTGCGGCGGCGCTGAGGCCCTGGGAAGGGGCGCGCGAAGTGCTCATGCTCCGGGTGCTCGCGGCGGGCAGGGTAGCGGCGACAGGGCCAGGCTGAGGCGGTCTCCGTCGGTGAAGCGGACGACCAGTGAAGACACCAGTTCGTCGCCCTTCAGCGCTATGGACTCAAGGCGCTCCGCGATGGCGGCGTCCTTGGGTGACAAGGTGGCCTGCCAGGCGTCGAGGCGCCCGGACAGCGTCACGCTGAAGTGTTGCTCCAGGGCTGTCCAGTTACCGTCGAAAAGGCCTGTCAGGACGGGCAGCAGGGCCTTCATGCCCGTCGCCAGGTCCGGGTTTTCGGCAGATAGCACCAGCCTGTCCTGAATCGGTGTCAGTGTCTGCCAGACCAGCCCCGTTGACTGGCGACGGAAATAACCGGTGCTCGGTAGCTCCGTCTCGAGATCAGCCATCCAGCGCCGCTGATCAAAGCTGACGCAGGCGGGCGGGTCCTGGCTCAAATGGCGGCTGAGCTGCGTCAGGTCGGGTGGCGCAGCGATCGCGCTGGCGCTGGTTGCAAACATCAGTACCGCCAGGCGGGACGTCGCTTTAGCCCACGCTATGCCAGCCAGGAACCTGCCACCATGGGGCTCGGCCTGTGTCTTTCGGTTCATGACTGTGCCTCTTGCCAGGCAAGGATCCGCTCGCTCAGAACGGGCGGTGACGCCAGGCGCATTTCGCCATCGCCAAGCCCTACCGCGACCTGCACTGACCAGGCTCGGGTCAGGCGTTTGGCGGTCTTGGCGCAGCGAATGGTGTAGTCGATCTTGAGACGATGTTCCCACTCGCTGAGTCGAGCCTCGACGTTCAGGTGCTGACCGAAGCGCGCCGGGGCGGCGTAGCGCAGCCTCAGATCGATGATGGGCCAGGCGAAGCCGGACGCCTTCATCTGCGGGTAGTTGTAGTCGATGGCGTCGAGCAGACGGCAGCGGGCAATCTCGAGATAGCGCACATAGTGCCCGTGCCAGGCGACCTCCATCATGTCGACGTCGTGGAACGGGACCTCAAGGGCCACACTGGCCCTGGGCAGGGGGCGAGCATCAGGCGTCATACAGGCTCCAATGGCGGCGGCGTATCAGCGTACACAGATGGTTGAGGTCGCTGTCCAGGGCGCGGTCCTCCTCCAGCGGTGCGATATCACGGCGCAGTTCATCCAGGAAAGCCGACAGCCGCTCCGGGATGGCGCTGGCGTTGCCAACACGACTGCGTAGCTCGACTCCCTGTGCTGCTGCATGCAGGGTCGCAGCGGCGACCTGTTCCACCAGGGTCAGGATGCGCAGTGCATCCCGAGCAGCGATGGTGCCCATGCTGACCTTGTCCTGATTGTGGCACTCGGTGGAGCGTGAAAAGACGCTGGCGGGCATAGTCAGCTTGAGCGCTTCAGCGGTCCAGGCCGAGGCACCTATCTGTACGGCCTTGTAGCCATGATTGAGGGCCAGCCTTGAGGCGCTGGCGCCGCTCAGGTTGCTCGGCAGACCGTGGTTGTAGCGGCTGTCCACCAGCAGGGCCAGCTGGCGATCAAGAAGGTCGGCAAGGTTAGCGGTGGCCTGCTTCAGGCTGTCCATGACAAAGGCCACGTGGCCACCGTAGAAATGCCCCCCGTGCATGACCTTTCCGACACTGGCGTCGACAAGCGGGTTGTCGTTGGCGCTGTTCAATTCATTGGTCAGAAACTGGCGCCACCAGGGCAGGGCATCCTCGACCACGCCGATCACATGGGGCGCGCAGCGGGTCGAGTAGCGATCCTGCAGGCGCGGTGAGTTTCGTGGTGTGCGTGGTGCATGCAGATCAAGGCGCAGCCTTGCGGCCACCTCCTGCTGGCCTGGGTGCGGCTTGGCCGCGAACAGGTCGGCGTCGAAGTGATAGGGATTGCCGTCCAGTGCCTGGACCGATAACGCGGTAATGCGTGTCGAGAGTTGTGCCAGATAGGCGCAACGGGCGAAGGCCAGGCACCCCAGGGCGGTCATGACCGCCGTGCCATTCATCAGCGCCAGGCCTTCCTTGGGCTTGAGCCGATAAGGGGCCAGTCCACGCTCGGCAAGGGCCTCGGCGGCGGGACGTTGAACGCCATTGTCGATGACCTCGCGCTCGCCGCACAGCACCGCCGCCAAGTAAGACAGCGGTGTCAGGTCGCCGCTGGCGCCGACGGAGCCCTCCTCGGGAATCAGCGGAAGCACATCATGTTCCAGCAACCATGAGAGGCGCTCCAGCAACTCGACACTGACTCCCGACACGCCCTGGCAAAGGGATACCAGTCGCACCAGTACCACGGCCCTGGCCGCCTCGGCATCGAGTGTCTGGCCCATGCCGCAGCCATGAAAGGTATACAGCTGGCGCGGCAAGTCATCGATGTCGTCGTGGGCCACCGGCCGGGTGCAGGCGTCGCCGTAGCCGGTGGTGACGCCGTAGACCACACCGTCTTCCTCCAGCAGTTGCGCAAGAAAACGCTGGCCACGTTCGATGCGGGCGCGAAATTCAGGGCACGGCGACAGCACGATGCCACGGCGGCGCTGAGCGACGGCGAGAACATCTTCCAGCGTCAGGGCTGCGCCATCCAGGACCAAGGGGGCAGTCGACTCAGCGGGGTGGGACATGGTCATTGGTCTCGTCGGCAGTCCAGAAAGGGAAAAAGTTGAACCATTGCAACGGATGGCGCTGGACGCGCCAGGCCAGGTCGCTGCAGTGGCGCTGCATGGCGGCAGAAATCCAGGCGGCACGCTCTCGACGTCCCACCTGGCTGGCATCGTCGAGCAGATCGAAATCGACCAGGAAACCGTCGCTCTGGCGCACGCAGGCTAGCCGGTAGACCCGGCAGCGGAGCAGGCTGGCGAGCAGGAAGGGGCCTTCCGGGAAAGGCGCCTTGGCATCGAGAAAGTCGAGCTCACGGGTACGCCCCTGGCGGGGCGGAACACGGTCGGCTGCGATGACCACAAAGCCCCCTGCACGGATACGTGCATCCAGACGCTGAGCGCTGGACGGCGAAACCTCGTTGACCTCAAGGATCTCGGGTCGGCGTCGTCCGGTGGCGCGCTCCAGCAGCGCATTGAACTTGCGGGCGTTGGGCGTGTGCATGATAACGATCAGGTCCAGCGCCGGATGGCATTCGCTCAAGGCGTTGACGATATCGAGATTGCCGTGGTGAGCGACCACAATGAGCCCGCCCTGTCCTTCATCGACCGCTTTGGTGAAGTGGCTGACGCCGGCCCCCGAGAGCCTTGACGGAGGATACTCGCCGTTCCAGGCGGCGACCTTGTCCATGAGCGAGCGGCCAAAGCACAGGAAATGCCGAACGCTGCGTGCCCGCAGTCGCACAGGGTGTCCTGCCAAGTGGGGATCAAGGCGTGAGAGATAGTCCTGGGAGGCTCGCCTGGCCGTGCGGTGCGTCAGGTAGTACCACAGGATGATCGGCCACAGCAGGAGCTGAAAGGGCCAGTCGCCGAAGCGTCTGAGCCACACCATGAACAGCATTCCGCCCAGGGTGCCGCGCTCGCCAATGGTGGCCCAGTGGCGCTGGCGCTTGATGGCGCGGCTCATGGCTGCCTCCAATGACGTCGCAGCAGGCCTGGCAGGCGTGGCCACATGGCCAAGAACAGGCGGGCGTGCATCAGACTGATCTGGGTGTTGTCACGCCATACCGCGAAGTGGCTGACGCCCTGCTCGGGATAGTGCACCCGCACGGGTAGATTGGCGAGCTCGCCCCCTGCCCAGTACCAGCGTACGAGTACCTCGGTATCGAAGGTCATACGATTGCCGCAAGGGTGGCGGCGCAACAGCGAGTTGACCTGTGTGACCGGGTAGAGGCGGACCCCGCACATGGAGTCACGAATGTGGCGTGACAGGGTGTTGATCCAGACCCACACATGGGTGGCGTAACGGCCGTAGCGACGAGCCTTGGGCACGCTTTCGTCATAGCAGGCGTATCCTGCCAGCAGTCGGCGAGGCGACTGGTACATGGCATCGAGGAAGGCAGGGATATCCGCTGGGTGATGCTGGCCGTCGGCATCGACTTGCAATGCGTGGGTATAGCCCAGACGCTCGGCTTCGATGAGGCCGCTGCGCACCGCCGCGCCCTTGCCACGGTTGTCGGCATGGGTCACCAGCGTGTGGCCCAGGGATGCCAGGCGCTCGAGCTCGCGGCGACATCCTGCATCACTACCGTCATCGACCAGAATGATCGGCAGCTCGTGGCGGGCGAGGCGCTCTACCACTCCGGCGACGGTGTCCGGGTGGTTGTAGACCGGTATCAGGGCGCAGGGGCGAAGCTCACTCATCCCGAGCCTCCAGGCGAACCCTGCCTGAGGCGTGGCGCCCCTGTGCCGAGTCGTAGGTAAAGCCGATACCGTCGGCGCGACGTTGGAGGCTGAGCGTCAGGCGCTGGCCGGGGCGCACGACCTTCTGGAACTTGAGGCGGTCCACGCCGCGAAACCGGCCCAGGTCGGAAAATACCTCACGGGCATGCTGAATAGCCCATTGCACCAGCACCACTCCTGGCACCAGGGGAAAGCCTTCGAAGTGGCCTTCCAGATAGCGCAGTCGCTCCGGTACCTCAAGGGTCAGATGCCATTGTGTATTCTGGCCTTGAGCCCCCAGCCAGCGGGGCTGACGGTCATCAGTGAGGTCGTCGAAGAAGCGGCGCAGGGCGGCTTGATCATGCTTGCCTTGAGGATTGAGCGGCAGCGCCTCGACGAAGCGCCAGTAGCGGGGCATGGCCGATGGTTCGAGCGCTGCGCCAAGGTGTTCACGCAATGATGCGATCAAGCGCCGGCGTGGTTCATGCTCCTGTGGTAGGGCGTCGCCAGCCATGGCGACCACCACACCAAGGCGGCCATCGCGCAGGTCGAGGTCCACGCACCGAGCATCGTCAACGTGCTGAAGCTCACACAAGCGCTGTTCCAGTGCCGTCAGCGATATGCGCTTGCCGCCGACCTTGGCCAGCCGGTCGCGACGCCCCAGCAGGCGGAAGCCCTCGCCGTCGCGTTCGACGCGGTCGGCTTGTTCCCACCATTGGTCAGGGTGGGGGAGAAAGGGCGAGCGCAGGCGAAGAGTGCTATCACCGAGATCCAGCTCGATGTCGGGAAATGGCCGCCAGGCGTCCTGTCGCGACTGCTGGCGATAGGCGATGCCGCCGGTCTCGGTGCTGCCGTAGATCTCGATGACCGGGGCGTTCAGCAGCTGCTCGCAGCGCGTGGCGTCCGCAAGCGCCAGGGGGGCGCCAGAGCTGAAGACGTCGGTGATGCGCTGGTGCTCCAGGGCCAGGTGCTGGGGCAGCCGCGATAGCTGAGCGGGACTGGTGACCAAGCGGTTGGTCAGTCCGATATGTGAGGACTCGCTCGCTCGCTGGGCCATCACCTCGGGATAGCGACTGTCATTGCCACAGAAGGGGACGTTGTGACAGAGCGGCGACAGGATACCGGTCAACAAGCCATAGATATGCTGATGGCTCACCTGGCTGATCACGGCGCGACCGGTCAGGGGCCATAGGCTGGCATGACGGCTTAGTTCCTCGTCCAGTTGACGGAAAGATTTCGCCGCAAGGCTGGGCTGCCCCGTCGAGCCGGAGGTACATAGCACCACCGCTTCACCTTCGAGGGGAAGGCCGGCGTCGGTGGACGATAGCGTCACGCGCGAGGTCGCTGCAGTGTTGTCCTGGGTGCCCGCCACGGTGGGTGTGGCGGTGGGGGTGGCGGTAGGTGCAGCGGGTATGCGGCCAACCACCAGAGGCAACAGGCGTTCCAGGGTCGCTGGTCGATCATCGCCAGGCAGCAGGGCGCTTTGCCCGCTTTCCCACAATGCCAGCAGGGCGGCAGTAAAGGTACCAGGATCCGTGGCGAACAACAGCCAGCGTCCTTTCGGCCTTGGCTCAAGCCAGGTTCGCCATGCATCGATGGAAGGTCCAAGCGTCTGCGCGTGACACCAGGCGTCCGTCAGCGCGCCATTGCTCTGCACGGGCTGTCGCCAAGGGCGTTGCGTCAGGCCGAGATAATCGCTCCCAGCGTGGGTAGAAAAGGGGGTCATGGAGGGGGGCTCCGCAGCCGGCGTCGGCAAAGCCACTCACCGGCAAACATCAGGGCGATCAGGACATAGCTGATGACGCCGTTGTACAGGGTCCAGACGTCCAGGTCTGCATAGGCTGCCGTCCAGGCAGCGATGGTGCCGTTGACCACAAAGAACAGGCACCAGACTTGCGTCACGACTCGGGTATAACGCACGCCGGCCGGCGGTAGATTCGGCTCCTGCAATCTGGCCAAGCGTTCTACCACAGGCATGCCGCGCCACAGGCTGAGGGCAAAGGTGGCCAGCAGCACTGCATTGACGGCGACGGGGTAGCCACGTACGCCCAGTTCGGCGTCCACGGTCAGCCCCAGGGCCAGCAGCGTCAGGGCGGCGAAGGCTGCCAGGCCACGAGCCTGAGGCAGCCGCCAGGCGACCAGTGCACAGCCGGTCAACAGCAGCGGCCAAGGGCCGAGGATCCCAGACAGCCCCCACACCGCGAACGGCCAGGCCAGCGATAGCCCGATCGTCACCGCCTTGGCGGAAACCGTACGCGTACGCAACGCTGACCTCAGCCTCGCATCAGCTGGTCGACGGCGTTGACCACGTCGTCGATGCTGCGCACGGACTTGAACGCTTCGGGGTCGATGCGACGGCCGGTAAATTGCTTCAGCTCGACCACCAGGTCGACGGCGTCAATGCTATCGATATCCAGGTCTTCGTAGAGTCTCGCTTCGGGTGATACCTCGGCAGGTGAGACTTCGAACAGCTCGACCAGGGTGCGTTGAACATGGGCCAGGATTTGCTCCCGGCTGACAGTGGCTTCAGTCGACACGACGCTCCTCCACCAGCGCTTTCAGCGCGGCAAGACTCGCAAAGTGGCGGCGCGTGTCCTCGGCTTCGGCATCCAGGGTAACGCCGTAGCGCTTCTGCAGGGCCAGGCCGAGCTCCAGCGCGTCGATAGAGTCGAGCCCCAGACCGTCGCCAAACAAGGGCGCTTGTTCGTCAATATCATCCGGGGTGACATCCTCGAGCTCGAGGGTGTCGATAATCATGTGCTTCAAATCAAGCGCTAGCGCGTCGCTTTGGTTCATCGTGAATGCGCTCCAGTTCCCTGTTGAAGTAGTCACTTAGCTCCCGCGTCAGGTGGCGGGCCTGCTGGCTGGTTGGTAGATGTGACGCCCGCTCTGTCGGCAGGTCGTCGAGTACACGCAGGTCCATCTGCACCTTGCGCGGTGGGATGTGGTACCAGGGTTCACCCTTGGTGAGGGTGGTCGGGGAGCACTGGATCAGCACCGGGGTGATCGGGCTGCTGGTGCGTAGAGCGATATTGGCTCCCCCACGGCGAAACTTGATGGGGCGCCCGGGCGTTGTGCGGGTGCCCTCGGGGAACAGGATCAGCGAGTTGCCCTGGGCGAGGCTCTGTCTGGCGGCCTCTAACAGGGCTTCGGGGTCGCGATTGGTGATATAGCCCGCGACATGGATAGGCCCGCGAGTAAATGGGTTGGTGGCGAGCCTGCCTTTGACGATGCAGTCGGCGTTGGGGGTGTAGGCCAGCAGAAAGACGACGTCTATCAACGAGGGGTGATTGGCCACAATCAAATGGCCGCCTCGGTTGAGCCGTTCGCTTCCCTGCAGGCGGTAGTCGAGGACACCAAGCCCCTTCATCAGTGCAATGAAGGCGCGAAAGACCTGTTGGATCAGCTGGCGGGCGATGCGTTGGCGTTGCTGAGGGTGACGCACACCAAGGCGTAACAACGGCGCAACGGCGAGTCCGATGACCAGGCCGCCAACGCCAAAGGCAGCGAACGACAGCAAGGTGCCAAGTCCCCTTCGCCACTGATCCAGCGTCATGCTTCCTCCAGGCGCCAGGCAGAAGCCGCGTCCAGGATGGGTACACGTCCCCCCAGCCAGTCGATCACATCAAGCGGGGTCGGTGCTATGCAGCGGCTACTGGTGACAGGTACCAGTGCTCTGCCATCGTCATGAGATAACCTGAGTCCGACGGCGCAGGCACTGCCCGGATGCGGGGCAAGGCCCGAGTAGTCCTCAGGCAGTTCCCCCTCGCTGAAGACGATGACGACGGCCTCGTAGCCTTCCGCCAGATAGCCCTGCGCTTCCCATAGCAGGGCATTGAATTCGTTACCGCTGGCACCCAACGCCTGAAGGGGGCGGCGATGATGATTGGCGATAGCGTGAACGCCCAAGGTGGCGTTGTGCACCGACATGGAAAACCGGGTGGGGGAAAGGGGGGCGCTATCGGCCAAGGACTTCAACATGGCTAGCGTGAAGTTGGCATCACCATGGCGAGACGCATGAACGAGAGGAAAGCGCGCATCGGGGTCAAGCTTGCTCAAGATGTCGCAGGTTGCGCGCCCGGGGGTGTCGAGCCGGCGTCGCAACATGCTGGGCACTGAGGAACCTGGTTTCTCGGGCGGCAGGAGGCAGGCATTCATTGCCTGGCTATCACGGCTCGGGGCCCAGCCTAACCATTCACTAAGGCGTAGTTGTTTCATACCTGACATCCGCCTGAGCGAAAAAGTGAAGTTTATCGTTAAAAGGGCGGCTCTCCAAGTAAGCTTAAGTCAAGTATTTCGTCGAAAATAGACGAATAAGCGCGTCTATTTAGAATATTACCGCCACTCGAATGTCGATAATCAGCAAATGTTATATGTCCTAAATGGATGGCCCGGGCTCGGCGGAAGAGACAGACAGAGAGTAACGTCCGCGCGGCTCGGGCCGGCGCCAATAGGCTCGACAGGGGGCTTGGGTGTGTCTCAGGGGACCGCCTGCTGAGCGACAGCCTCGCGATAGCGTTCCAGAGTCAGCTGATTGTTGGCGACCCAGTCGCTATCGACCGCCACCTGCATGTGGTCTTTTACATGCACATGGATGGGCGACACCTCATGCTTATCGGAAAAGGCAAACTCCGTTTCGATATCGGTATTCAGCGCAATGGCCCAGAATCCCGGTTGGAACCAGGACCAGAAGCGGGTCACCGCAATATCCACCGTCGTGACATCATCGGCGGGCTGGGCGACAACGTGCCAGCCGGCATCCTCGAAGCCCTCACTGGCGTAGGCGCGAATCAAGTCGGTGACAGTTGTTCCTTCTGGTAACTGGACGTCGCCGAGGGCCTTTCCGAAGCCATTTCGCTTGCGTCCAATGGCTCGTGCCTTGCGTTCCGCTGTCGCTGCCGTGGCGCCCTCGAAGCCCAGAGAGGGAATGTCTGCGCTGCGCGGAGCTTCCTCGAAGTGACGCTGGTCGGTGACGTTGCGGATATACAGGCTTGGACCGGGTATCGCGTGGGTGGCGGTGGCTGTGACTGTGGCAGGGTCTGGCGCGGGAATGTTCACGGTGCTGCGGCTTGTTGCGCACCCCTGCAAGAGTAAAACGGCCATCGCGGTAGCGATCAGTAGGCTTCTTTTCATGCTGTCGTCCCTGCTTATCTTACGTTATGGAGTTGGCTTCTGGCGGTAGAGAGGTACTTGCCGGCAACAGAATATCAGTAATGACTTATTTTAAGTCCGATAGCCTTCCCGCTAGCTGATGTAAGGCAACGTAATGCAGGTGTGGGTTTGTAATTGTCTAATTTATGTTAATGTTTTGTATTGGTTTTATCTTCATGAATTTTAAGAGCTTTTCTCCTGCGCCTCCCTGTCGGTGCGACAGATAGTGTTCCTCGCTGTTGAGCTATGAGCGGTGCTTGCCTATAAGGGAACGGACCTGTCTATGGGGTGGAAGACCCCTCAGTCAATGGGACGGGATGCTGTCGCGTAAGCAGCGATAGTCGGCATATTTCCCGAGCAAACAATGGAGTGTTTGTCATGGCGAAGAACCCTCATACCACCTCGAATCGCGATCAGGCTCACGACACCGAGCGTGGTACCACTGCCAACAGCAAGTCAGAGAACCTTGAGAGCTACCGTAGTGATTCCACTGGCCACGATCTACGGACCAACCAGGGCACAAGGATCGCGGACAACCACAATTCGCTGAAGGCCGGCGAGCGTGGCCCGACCCTGATGGAGGACTTCATCTTTCGCGAGAAGATGAACCACTTTGATCACGAGCGCATCCCCGAGCGTATCGTCCACGCTCGCGGCGCCGCGGCACACGGCTACTTTCAGCCCTATGAGGCGGCAGCCCGCTATTCCAAGGCAGGGCTATTCAAGGACCCTGGCAAGAAGACCCCGGTGTTCGTGCGCTTTTCTACCGTGCAGGGGGCGCGGGGCTCCAACGACACTGTGCGTGACGTGCGCGGTTTCGCCACCAAGTTCTACACCGACGAGGGCAACTGGGATCTGGTGGGTAACAACATGCCGGTGTTCTTTATTCAGGACGCGATGAAGTTCCCCGACCTGGTGCATGCGGTAAAGCCTGAGCCTCACAACGAGATTCCCCAGGGCCAGTCCGCCCATGACACCTTCTGGGACTTTGTCTCGCTGATGCCTGAAAGCGCTCACATGGTGCTGTGGACCATGTCAGACCGGGCGTTTCCTCGACACTATCGGTATATGGAAGGCTTTGGCGTTCATACGTTCCGGCTTATTGACCGCAGTGGCAAGGCCCGATTCGTCAAGTTCCACTGGAAGCCGCTGGCCGGTACCCATTCGTTGATTTGGGACGAGGCGCAGAAGCTCTGGGGGCGTGACCCGGATTTCAATCGCCGCGAGATGTGGGGCGACATCGAGAACGGCGATGTGCTGGAGTGGGAGCTGGGCATACAGGTCGTCGAGGAAGAGGATGAGCATGCCTTCGACTTCGACATTCTTGATCCGACCAAATTGATTCCCGAGGAAGTGGTGCCGGTGACTCCCATCGGCAAGATGGTGCTGGATCGTAATCCTGACAACTATTTTGCCGAGACCGAACAGGTGGCGTTCAATCCCGGCAACGTGGTGCCGGGGATCGACTTCAGCAACGACCCGCTGCTGCAGGGACGTCTGTTCTCCTACCTGGATACCCAGATGCTGCGCCTGGGCGGCCCCAACTTCTACGAGATTCCGATCAACCAGCCGGTGTGCCCCTTCCATAATCACCAGCGCGATGCGCCGCACCGTCAGACCATCAACAAGGGGCAGGTGTCCTACGAGCCCAACTCGATCGACGATGGTTGGCCCCGTGAAACGCCCCCTGCAGATGAACACGGCGGGTACGAGAGCTATCACGAGCGCATCGACGCCCACAAGATCAGGGGACGCAGCGAGTCCTTCGGCGATCACTACTCCCAGGCTCGCCTGTTCTGGCATAGCCAGACGCCGGTTGAGCAAGAGCACATTATTGCGGCCTACGCCTTTGAGCTTTCCAAAGTGGAGCGGCCGTGGATCCGGGAGCGGGTGATTCGGGAGATTTTGCCCAATATCGATATGACGCTGGCTCGTCGGGTCGGCGAGGTGCATGGTGTGACACCGCCGGATCATCCCCCCGCCGCCAAGGAAGAGCTTGGCACGATATCGTTGGATAGTTCGCCCTCGCTTAGCCTGCTGCATCGTGAACAGCCCGACATCCGCTATCGCAAGGTGGCGATTCTGGCCGCCGATGGTGTCGATGGCGAGCAGGTAGAAGCCTTGCAGCAGCGCCTGGAGGCTGAAGGCGCCCAAGGGTTGGTCATCGCGCCGTCGATGGCTGCGGTAAAGACCCTGCAAGGAGGCACCCTGACCCCGGATGCCATGCTCAATGGGCTGCCCTCGGTGACCCTGGACGCTGTCGTGGTGGCACCGGGTGAAGATAGCGCCAAGACGCTGGCAGGCTCTGGCCTGGGCCTCTACTACGTGCAGGAGGCCTACAAGCATCTCAAGCCTATCGCCGCTCTCGGTGACGGTACCAAGGTGCTGCAGGCTGCCGGTATCGAGGTGCCGGAAGAGGGCGTGTTCTCGGCGGATCGTGTCGACGAGTGCTTTGCCGATTTTCGTGAAGCGATTCGTGGCCACCGAGTGTGGTCTCGCGATGCCAAGGCGAACGACATGCCGGCCTGAGATAGCGGACCGCGATATCGTGGTGCAGGGCCCTGCGGCTGGCACCCTGTCGTAGCCACTTCTAGCCCCCCCAAGCCTTGCTTGGGGGGGCTTGGTATTTGATGGCTTGATCGGCGGGGGCTGCGGAGCCGGAGGCGCTGGCGGCATGATCTGCACCATGCCAGACAGGCCAGCAGGGCTAAATAATTTGGCTTAAATGAGCGTCAGCGAACCTGCTGATGTCGACTTTTGTCTCCATGTGGGTGGATCGCCTGCACGAGGCCAAGGTGATCTCGCACGCAGCGGTGACGCTCGTCGTCTTCGGAGTCGATGGTTTTTTCGACGTTAGCGACTTTTACGCTCATTTTTCGCATTCAACCCCCTATTTGTCCCACTATGTGGTCTCCGTGGTGACTATTTGACCGAGCATGGCAGCTTGCCTTGAATGGAGTGAATTCAGGGAGGAGCCATGGACGAGTTGACCTACCAGCGAGACAGGCCGGTCGTGCGGTCTGGGACCCAGACGCTTAGTCGAGGGCTTGAGGTCCTCCAGTACGTCGCGCGTGGCATATCGACCCCCAAGGCGCTGGCGCAGACGATGCAGCTTCCACGCAGCACGATCGCCCGGACCTTGGCCAGTCTGGTCAGGGAAGGCTATTTGCACAAGGTGCCTTACAGGGGGTACTTCCTGGGAGCGAGGCTGATCGAGCTGGGAGAGCGGGCAGCGGAGCAGCAGCCACTGGTGGATATCGCCAGGCCCTTCCTGGAGGCCTTGGCCAATGATACCCGTGACACCGTTCACTTCGGTGTTCTTGACGGTAGTGACGTGCTCTATCTGTGCAAGCTGGCAGGCAAGCGTAGCCTTGAAATGCGCTCGCGCAGCGGAGGTCGCATGCCCGCTCTTGCCACGGCAATGGGCAAGGCCATGCTGGCGTCGCGCGACCCTGCTTCCTGGCCCTCCTATCACGCCTCACTGCAGCGCCATCATTCTCCGGCAGACGATGCTCCTCCGGTAAAGACCTTTGCCGAACTCCACCGAGACCTGATCGAGAGCGATGAACGGGGCTGGAGCTACGACTGGGAGGAGAACGAGTACGGCATCCGTTGCGTGTCGGCGGCAGTGATGAACCATGCCGGCCTGTCCATCGCCGCGGTGAGCGTGACCAGCGTCATCAGCTTCATGCCCGAGCAACGAATGCGTGCACTAGGCGGTCAGGTGAAAAGGACAGCAGATGCCATTGCTCGAGCGTTGTCCTGTCGAGCGTGATCCGTAGGGCCTGGTCTGCCGGGCTTGGTCTTGTGGACTTGGCCTTCTGAGCATCTCCCTATCGGCTCAGGGCAAAGGCGCGACAGGAATAGTGAACAGGAGAGGGTTATGGAGGCATTGGTCTATACCGGGCCAGAGAAGGTGGAAGTTCAACAGGTTGCCTTGCCTGTTCCCTGCGACACCAAGGTCAAGGTGCGAATGCTGCTATGTGGTATCTGTGGCACCGACATCGGGATCTATTCTGGCAAGCACCCACGGGCCAAGGCGCCGTTGATACTGGGGCATGAGTTCGTCGGCCGGGTCGAAGAATGTCCCGAACACTCGCGCTTTGTTCCCGGCGATCGTGTCGTCGCCTACCCCTTGCTGTCGTGTGGTGACTGTCACCCCTGTCGTCATGGCACGCCACATGTCTGCGCCAATCTCAGGCTGATCGGCATCGATCGTGATGGAGGGCTTACTGACCATCTGTGGCTCGATGATGAGGTGCTGTTCAGGGTGCCCGAGGCGCTCCCGGATCAGATTGCGGCGCTGGTCGAGCCATTGGCGGTGGTCGTGCGCACCCTTCACCAAGCACGCTTCACTCTGGGGCAGACAGCGGTGGTGATGGGGGCTGGCCCCATTGGTTTGCTGACCGCTGTGGTGCTGCGTCACGCTGGCGCGTCGCGCATCCTTGTCTCGGACATTGACTCGTCTCGCCTCGAGCTGTGTCGACGCATGGGCTTCGACGCGGTCGATGCCAGCAACGAGAGTCTGCAGCAGCGTGTCCTGCAGGTCAGCGGCGGAGATGGCGTGGACGTGGTCTTTGAATGTTCCGGGGTGGCCAGCTCTGCCCTGGAGATGACCGCTCTGGCACGGGTCGGAGGAACGCTCTGTCTCACCGCTACCCATAAAACGCCGGCACCGGTATCGCTGATCGACGTCAACTTCAAGGAGCTGACGTTGGTCGGTTCTCGAGTCTACACCCTGGCGGAATTCGCCAGTGCCGTGGAGCTGGCTGAGTCGTTGGCCGACACCCTGGCGCCGGTGATCACCCAGGTCGTTCCTCTATCAGGTTCGGCGAGCATCTTCGACATGATCGCTGATCCCGCCATCCATACCGTCAAACTGCTGGTGGACTGTCAATCATGACGCTATTTGATCTTGCAGGTCATAGAGCTTTGGTAACCGGGGGCTCGCGAGGGCTTGGCTACAGCATGGCAGATGCCCTGCTCGATGCAGGCGCCGAGGTGGTGATTATCGGCAGTCATGACAGCGTGCTGTCATCGGCGCGAGATCTGGCGAGGGGGGCAAGCACCTGTCACGGTGTCGTGGCCGACCTGAGGAGCACCGATGAGCGTCGCCAGGGCTTCGCAGCAGCCATGGAGGCATTGGACGGGCGGCTCGATATCCTGGTGAATGCCGCGGGCATTCAGAGCCGTTATCCGGCTGAAGAGTTTCCCTTGGAAGTCTTTGAAGAGGTGATCGACGTCAACCTCACGGCGGTGTTCGAGCTATGTCAGCTTGCGGGGCGGCATATGCTTGATCAGCGGCGTGGAAAGATCATCAACATTGCCTCACTGCTGTCATTTTTCGGCGGCTATACCGTCCCTGCTTATGCGGCCAGCAAGGGCGGTGTCATGCAGTTGACCAAGGCACTGGCCAACGAGTGGGCTGGGCGAGGCGTCAACGTCAACGCCATTGCACCAGGTTACATGGCGACCGAGATGAACGCGGCCCTGCTGGCGGATCATGCTCGCAATACCGGGATCACAGAGCGTATTCCCGCGGGAAGATGGGGCGTTGGCGATGACATGAAGGGGCCTCTCCTGTTTCTGGCATCCACCGCTTCCGACTATGTCAATGGTGCCATCTTGCCGGTCGATGGTGGCTACCTTGGACGCTAAAACAAGGGGCATGCAGCTCGCCTTCTCGGATCTTGATCATGCCGATCATCTGATCGAGAGCGGTATCTTTTCCTCTGCTGGCCTCTCGGCAAAGATGTTGCGCTGCCGTAGCGAGATGGAGGTCATTGAGCAGCTTAATGATGTCGATATTGTAATTAACCAGTACGCCTCTTTTACGCGTCGGGTGTTCGAGGCATTGCCACGTCTGAAGCAAGTCGTCCGGTATGGAGTGGGTGTCAACAATATCGATATAGCAGCTGCCACGCAGGCGGGAGTGCAAGTCTGTCATGTGCCCGACTATGGCATGCATGAGGTGTCCGATCATGCCTTGGCGATGACGCTAGCCCTGCTGAGAAAGCTGGTGCCAATGCACCATGCTTGCCACCAGGGGCGCTGGGATTATGTCGAAGCTGTACCGTTGAGACGATTGTCCTTGCTGACCATTGGCGTGATCGGTCTTGGACGGATCGGGCGACTATATGCGCGCAAGATGCAGGCACTTGGATGCCACGTACTGGGCTATGACGCCTACTACCGTCCATGTGCAGAAGATGGGACGGAGCTGATCCAGCGTGCCGAGCTTCCAGAGCTATACGGTGAAGCCGATGTCATTGCCGTTTTCTGCCCATTGACGGCAGATACTCATCACCTGATCAATGCCAGCGCCCTTTCTTCAATGAAGGAAGGGGTCTATCTCATCAACACCTCCCGTGGCGGGATCATTGATGAAGACGCCCTTGCCGATGCGCTGGCATCGGGCCAGGTGGCGGGGGCGGGTATCGACACCACAGAGCATGAACCCCTGCAGCCATCGAGTCGGTTGTGGTCGAGTCCCCACTGCCTGATTACCCCCCATATGGCCTGGTACTCGGAAGACGCGGCCGCTGAGCTAAAGCGCAAGGTGGCTGAAGAGGCCGTGCGGTTTGCTCGAGGCGAGCCGGTGCTATGGCCCGTCAACCGTCTGGCGTCGTAGCGGGTGTCATCACGCTGAGTCGTAACAAGCCGCCTGGCGGCACTCCCGGGCCTGACGGGCTCGTACTCTAACGCGAAAGAAGGAAGTGGCGATGTCTAAAGCTTGCAAGCCCCGGTGGGTGAGGTCGGTCGCGATGCTCGGTTCGCTGTTGGCCATGACGCCGGCTATCTCCCAGGCCGAGACGCTACGTATGTCCACGGTCACTTCAGTGTCGGCCAAGGACGCCAGCTATGAGTTGAAGCGCCTGGTAGAAGAGCGAAGCGGTGGTGATCTAGAGGTCACGATCTTTCCTGATAACCAGCTGGGGGATGACCGGGTGGTGGTGGAGAGCACCATCTTTGGTGACATCGATATTGGTTTATCATCGACCAGTCCCATGGCCACTCTGTTTCCCGACCTTTATCTCTTTGATGCGCCCTTCCTGTTCCTGTCCAAGGAGGGGACCTATGCCGAGCTCGACGGAGAGGTGGGGGATCAGCTGTTGGCCTCTCTTGAGAGCAAGGGCCTGAAGGGGCTGGCGTTCTGGGAAAACGGGTTTCGTAACTTCACCGACAGTGGAAAGGTGGTGGCGGTACCCGCCGATGTGGAAGGCATGAAGGTACGTACCATGGAGAATGAGGTCCATCTGGCCGCATGGCGCGCCTATGGTGCCAACCCGACACCGATGGCGTTCACGGAACTGTTTACCGCGTTACAGCAGGGCACGGTCGACGCTCAGGAAAACCCGCTGGGAATCATCGACGGTAACCGCTTGCAGGAAGTGCAAGATCATGTGTCGCTGACACAGCATGTCTATACCCCGTATCTCGTGTTCATGAGCCTTAGTGCCTATAACGCTCTGAGCCAGGACCAGCGTGACGTGCTGGAGGCCGCCATCGATGAGATGACCACCTATCAGCGTCAGCGCTCCGAGGAGCTGGAGGGCGAGATTCTGGCGAAGTTCAGTGAGCAGGGCGTGACCGTGACCGAGCTGTCGCCAGAGCAGAAGGCGATGTGGCGTGACGCCGCGGTGGAGGCCGATATCTACGCACTGGTAAAAGACAAGATGGAGCATCCCGAGTACCTCGATCAGCTTTTGTCCCAGTAGCTTCCTGGGGCGCCGGTTCATCGGCGCCCCTTCTTTTTGCCTAAAGTTTCGCTGTTTGCTCCCGATTGCCGCAGGAGGGTGCGGATGAAAGTGCTCAAATGGTTCGACCAGTACGCGGAGATTTCGATCTGCGTGGTACTGATGTCTGCGATGACGTTGCTGCTCGCGGTTCAGGTGTTTATGCGTTATGTCATGGGGGAGTCCCTTTCCTGGTCGGAGGAGCTCGCCCGCTACTTCTTTATCTGGTTGATCTATCTGGGTATCAGCTACGGCGCGCGAGAAATGCGCCATATCAAGATCGATGCGGCGCTCAAGCTATTCCCGCGACCGGCGCGCCCTTGGGTCGTGATTCTTGGGGATGTGCTGTTTCTGGTCTTTGCTCTGTACGTTGTCTGGACCAGTTGGACGGTCATCGAGCGCCAGATGATGCTCGGCCAAACCTCTCCGGCTATCGGCGTGCCCATGTGGATCGTTTATGCAGCCCCCTGTGTGGGCTTTGCGCTGACCACGGCGCGACAGGTGCAGAGCATCTGCTGGCGGATCAAGCATCCCGACGCTGCTCACGAATCGGAGGTGTGAGATGACTGCAGCCGTGTTGTTTCTGAGCCTGGTCGCGCTGTTGATCCTCAATGTGCCAGTGGGCATCGCCATCGGCCTCTCCTGTGTGGTGACAATTCTCACCTTTGGCACGCTGTCCGATCTATATGTGGCGCAGACTTTGGTATCCGCCACCGACAGCTTTCCGATCATGGCGATTCCGCTGTTTATCCTGGCGGGCGACCTGATGGGGGCCGGTGGGGTTTCCCGGCGTATTCTGGCGGTGGCGTCTGCCTTCTTCGGCCGTGTGACGGGAGGGCTGGCCATCGTCACGGTGGTGGTGTGCATGTTCTTTGCAGCGGTATCGGGGTCTGGTCCGGCGACCGTTGCGGCCGTCGGCTCCATGGTCATACCGACCATGCTTGAGGCGGGCTATTCCAGGTCCTTCGTGCTGGCACTGGTGGCGGCGGCGGGGAGCATCGGCGTCATCATTCCTCCATCCATTCCGATGGTGCTCTACGGTGTCTCTACCGGCACCTCCATCTCCAACATGTTTCTGGGTGGCGTATTGCCCGGATTGTTGATCGGTATGGTGCTGATCCTTTACGCCTACTTCTACTCCAGAAAAATGGGTTGGAAAGGCACTGAGGAGCCCTTTGAAGGGCGCAGGACGCTGTGCCTGGTATGGGAAGCCAAGTGGGCGCTGCTCAATCCCGTGATCATTCTTGGTGGCATCTATGCGGGGATCTTCACGCCGACCGAGGCGGCGGCTGTCGCTGCCGTCTATGCATTTGTCTGCGGTGTCTTTATCCACCGGGAGCTCTCGCCCAGAGACATCTTCAAGGTGATCGCGGGCTCTTGTGCTACCACTGGCACGGTCATGGTGATCCTTGGCTGTGCCTCCACCTTTGCCCGTATTCTCACGATCGAGCAGATCCCGGTGGCCATCGCCGACTTCATGCTGCAGTTCTCGTCGAGTCCGGCGGTGATGTTGCTGGTGATTCTGGTGCTTTTGCTGGTGGTTGGCTGCGTGATGGATACCACCCCCGCCATTCTGGTGCTGTCACCGATTCTGTATCCGGTGGCCACCTCCATGGGGATTGATGCCGTGCACTTTGGCATCGTGATGGTGGTCAGTCTGGCGATTGGCTTTATTACCCCGCCGCTGGGGATCAACCTGTTCGTCGCAGCTCGGATTGGTAACGCGCCCTTGGGTACGGTCATCAAGGGGATCGTGCCTTTCGTGACGGCCATGGTCCTGACGCTGCTGGTGATTGCCTACGTACCAGCGCTGTCATTGATGCTTATATCACTGTTGAGCTGAGTTGGGTTCAGCATAGGAAGATGAGCTCAGGGAGTTGAGTTTAGATAGAACAGAGGATGTGAGGCGCAGTCGCGTCCGGTGCAAAGCAGGACGACCTGAGCGACGCCGCGGGGTCTTTTGGACGGTAGCGTTGGCAGGAGCGACGTGCAGGTGGGGTCGAAAAGATCCGCGGTCTATTGAGGCCGCTTATGCGCCAGCTCGACATGGGGTATCAGAAACGAAAAAGGCTCCTGCGAAATGTTCGCAGGAGCCTTTTTCTGTGAAATTCTTTGGTCGGAGTAGCAGGATTCGAACCTACGACCTCTGCCTCCCGAAGGCAGCGCTCTACCAAGCTGAGCTATACTCCGACGCGTGAGGTGTGCCCCTCAACGGATGCGTAGTATACGGATCCTTGTGATTGATGCAACTCTTGCGAGCCCGATTCGGTACTTTTTTCCAGCTTGCCCGACACTTGGGGGCACTTTGCCTGTTGCCTATCAGGCCTGGTGATTGTCAGGTCTTGCGCTCTACCGCCAGGCGGGCCAGCTCGGCCATGCTGTCACGGTAGGGAGAGGGCGGCAGCTGGTCGAGTTCTGTCAGCGCCTTCGAGACCATCTCTTCCGCTTTCTGGCGAGTGTAATCCAGGGCCCCGGTAGCGGTAACGATGGACAGCACCTCATCGAGATGGTCGAGTCCGCCCTTGCGGATGGCGCGACGTATGATGCGGGTCTGTTCCGGCGTGCCGGCGGCCATGGCCTGAATCAGTGGCAGGGTCGGCTTGCCTTCCGCCAGGTCGTCACCGACATTCTTGCCCATGGCCTTGGCGTCGCCTTCGTAGTCGAGCAGGTCGTCAATAAGCTGGAATGCCAGGCCGAGATAGCGCCCGTAGTTCGCCAGCGCCTGTTCCTGCTGCTCATCGGCGCCGGCGAGGATGGCGCCGCTATGGGAGGCAGCCTCGAACAGCATGGCTGTCTTGCCAAGAATGGTGTCGAAGTAGGCCGCTTCGTCGGTGTCCGGATTGCCCACGTTGGTGAGCTGCTGGACCTCGCCTTCGGCGATGGTGCAGGTGGCGGCGGACAGCACTTCCATGATCCGCATCGAGCCGACGTCGACCATCATCTGGAACGAACGCGAGTAGAGGAAGTCACCCACCAGCACCGATGGCGCATTACCCCAGGCGTCGTTGGCGGTGGCCTTGCCGCGGCGCATGTGTGACTCATCGACGACGTCATCATGGAGCAGCGTCGAGGTATGCATGAACTCGATCAGCGTGGCCAGGGTAATGTGACGCTCGCCCTGGTAGTTCAGCGCCCTTGCCGCCAGCAGCACCAGCAGCGGGCGCAGACGTTTGCCCCCGCTTTCGATGATGTATTGCCCAATGGTTTCGACCAGCGGGATGCGGGAGGCAAGCTGGTCCAGGATGGTCTGGTTGACGGCGGCGAAGTCGTCGGCGACCACCGCATGAATCGGCGAAGGAGCTGCAGATGAAGGCGTGGTGGCGTTGACAGGCATGAAGGCGGCTTCGGCTTATAGAGATGGGAGGCCAGGGGCCAGGTTGCCGGTCATGCTATGGGCCCCCTATGGGGCCGTCAAGACGATAAGCACCCTGGCAGGGCCCGTGAAGAGGTTTTTGCCGGCAATGTGGCTTGACGGCAGTCGCCGGGTTGTGTTGTCGCGCGGGCATCGTTATAATTCGCGGCCCACTCATCCATGCTCCCTGTCAGATGGCTGCCAAAAGGGGCGCCACTCGAAGCAGGTCGATCAAGAGCCAACCCCGATGAGTATCTGGAGAAACAGCATGTACGCAGTGATCAAAAGCGGTGGCAAGCAGTACCGCGTTCAGGAAGGCCAGACTCTCAAGCTCGAGAAGCTGGAAATTCCGACTGGCGATACCGTCGAATTCGACGAAGTCCTGCTGGTTGGTAATGACGACGACGTCACCGTCGGTGCCCCGCTGGTAGCCGGCGCCAAGGTGAGCGCTGAGATCGTTTCCCACGGCCGTGGCGAAAAGGTCACCATCATCAAGTTCCGTCGTCGTAAGCACCACATGAAGCGTCAGGGCCACCGTCAGTGGTTCACTGAAGTTAAAATCACCGGAATTTCTGCCTAAGAACGCCTCGCCTCACGGCGAATGCGTAGCGGACTATTCCCTCAACGAGCGAGGACTTTGCAATGGCTCATAAGAAGGCAGCCGGCTCCACACGTAACGGTCGCGACAGTGAAAGCAAACGCCTTGGCGTCAAGCTGTTCGGCGGCCAGGCAGTGACCCCGGGCAACATCATCGTGCGTCAGCGTGGCACCAAGTTCCACGCCGGCACCGGTGTTGGCATCGGCAAGGATCACACTCTCTTCGCACTGGACGAAGGTGTGGTCAAGTTCGAGACCAAGGGTCCGAAGAACCGTAAGTTCGTGAGCGTTGTCTCTGCCTGAGACCGCCCCGAGCGCCATGGGTAGGCAGCGGCCGTGAAGTTCGTCTGCTGTCAGGCCCCGGAAGGCCCCGCCAAGCGCGGGGCCTTCTTGTATCATGGTGGAAAGCTTCCGCCAGGAGAGTGACAGATGCAGTTCGTCGATGAAGCCTCGATCATCGTGGAGGCGGGCAACGGGGGTAACGGTTGTCTCAGCTTCCGTCGTGAGAAGTACGTGCCCAAGGGCGGCCCGGATGGTGGAGATGGCGGTCATGGTGGGTGTGTTTACCTGATTGGTGACGACGCCCTCAATACGCTGATCGACTTCAAGTACCAGCGCTTCTACAAGGCGCAGAACGGGCAGCCCGGGCAGGGCCGTCAGATGAGTGGCAAGGCTGGCGAGGATCTCCACGTGAAGGTCCCGGTGGGAACCACCGTCATTGATGAAGATACCCTTGAGGTGATCGCTGACGTGACGGAGGTCGGCCAGGTCGTGCAGGTGGCCCAGGGTGGTCGTCGCGGGCTTGGTAACATCCACTTCAAGTCGTCTACCAATCGCGCGCCGCGTCGGACCACGCCTGGTACAGAGGGTGAGCGCCGCAACTTGCGCCTGGAAATGAAGGTGATGGCCGATGTCGGGCTGTTGGGGCTGCCCAATGCCGGCAAGTCGACGCTGATTCGCTCCGTCTCAGCGGCCAAGCCCAAGGTGGCCAACTACCCGTTTACCACCCTTGTGCCCAACCTTGGCGTGGTCAAGCTGGGGATGCACGAGCACTTTGTCATGGCGGACGTGCCCGGGCTGATTGAGGGTGCCTCCGACGGCGCCGGCCTGGGACTGCGCTTTCTCAAGCACCTGACCCGTACCCGGCTGCTCTTCCATGTGGTGGATGTGGCACCCTTTGATGAGTCTGATCCGGTGGATGCTGCGGCCGCCATCATGCATGAGCTTGGGCAGTTTTCACCGACGCTGGCGGAGCGTCCGCGCTGGCTGGTGCTCAACAAGCTGGATCTGCTGCCGGAAGACGAGCGTGAGTCGGTGGCGGCAGAGATCGTGCGTCGGCTTGACTGGCAGGGGCCGGTCTTCCGTATCTCGGCCATCTCCAATGATGGCACCGATGCGCTGGTGCAGGCGGCTCATCGCTGGTTGACCGAACAGCGCACCCTCGAGAACGAGGATGAAGAGGCCATGGAGCGCGAGCAGGACATGCGCCAGCGGATGGAAGATGAAGCCGTGGCGCGCACCGAGGCTCGTCTCGGGCGGCGTCGCAAGCACGTTGATGACGACGACGATGATGATCTGGACGACGATGATCACGACGTCGAGGTCGAATACGTTCAATAGGGCTGCCGGGCTGTCAGCAGCAAGCGCGGTCGGTAGCGTGAACAGGTCGAGGAAAGGATGCACAGCGTAGAGCAGGTTCCGGGGCGAGACGCCCTGAGCAGCGCGCGGAGGGTGGTGGTCAAGATCGGCAGCGCGCTGTTGACCAACGATGGCCGTGGTCTCGATGACGACGCCATTGGTGGCTGGGTGGACCAGATTGCCGCCCTGGCGTCCCGCGGGGTCGAAGTGGTCCTGGTGTCTTCGGGGGCGGTGGCCGCCGGCATGGTGCGCCTGGGGTGGGCATCTCGCCCGTCGTCAGTTCATCAGCTCCAGGCGGCGGCGGCCGTAGGGCAGAATGTGCTGACGGAAACCTATGAAAGCCATTTTGGCCGTCATGAGCTGCTCACCGCGCAGATCCTGCTGACCCACGATGACCTGTCCAATCGCAAGCGCTACCTGAATGCGCGATCCGCCCTCAGGACGTTGGTCGACCTCAAGGTTGTCCCCGTGATCAACGAGAACGATACGGTGGTGACCGACGAAATTCGTTTCGGTGACAATGACACCTTGGGCGCGTTGGTGGCGAACTTGCTGGAGGCGGACGCGCTGGTGATCCTGACCGACCAGGAAGGCCTGTTCGATGCGGACCCCCGCCATGACCCGGATGCCAACCTGATTCAGGAAGGCCGTGCCGATGATCCGCGGCTTGCAGCGGTGGCTGGCGGCGGCGGTGCGCTTGGGCGCGGGGGCATGACGACCAAGGTGCGCGCCGCCAGGCTGGCTGCCCGCTCGGGCGCGGTCACGGTCATCGCCAGCGGTCGCCAGCCGCGGGTGCTGGAGCGTCTCGCGGATGGCGAGCGTCTCGGTACTCTGCTGACTCCCGATCGTGCTCCCATGGCCGCTCGCAAGCGCTGGCTCGCCGGTCAGCTGCAGGTGCGTGGCACCTTGACGCTGGACAGCGGGGCAGTGCGCGTCCTGCGCGACAAGGGGTCGTCGTTGCTGCCTGTGGGCGTAAAAGGCGTTCAAGGCAGGTTTGCCCGCGGTGACATGGTGCTTTGTGTAGATGAGCAGGGAGAGCGTGTTGCCAAGGGGTTGATCAATTACCACGTGGATGACGCGAGCAAGATCCTTGGGCAGCCCAGCGGACGCATCTGCGAGCTACTGGGCTACATGGAGGCGCCCGAGTTGATTCACCGCGACAACCTGGTGGTGTTTTGACAAGGCCACATCCTGTACCCGCCTTGTCAGGGGCGTCTGGCAACACGTGCCGAAAAGCTGGCACCCCGGGGCTTGACATGATAGGATGCGCCATCCTCTCAGACACGGCCCGTAACGATTGCCTTGCAACATAGGTTGCTATGGCGGTCGGCCAGATGGCCAGGCCGACGGGGATTTTTTATTTTCCCCTGTTGGATCAAAATGTTATCAAGTCATCGTATGACGGTGACGACAACTTTCTCCAAGGAGACAGTCAGTGGCTAACAGCAAGCAAGCCCGTAAGCGCGCCCGTCAGGCAGAAACTCGTCGTGTCCTGAAGGCAGGCCAGCGCAGCATGGTCCGCACTTACGTCAAGCGCGTGATCAAGGCAATCAACTCTGGCGATCACGCCCAGGCAATGGACGCCTTCAAGGCAGCCCAGCCGGTCATCGACCGCATTGCCGACAAGGACACGCTGTCCAAGAAGAAGGCCGCTCGTATCAAGAGCCGTCTGAACAAGCGCATTAAGGCACTGGCTGCGTAAGCCGGTACTGCGCTCTCAGTGTGACGCGGCGAGCCCGAGTCATGCTGACGAAAAACCGGCTTCGGCCGGTTTTTTTGTGTCTGCTGATTGGCTCTGGCCACCACCGCCAGGGTGGCTTCCATGACGATGGTCCTGCAACGATGGTCCCGACACAAAGGGTCCTGCGATAAAGGGTGAGATGACGTGAGTGACGAGCGTCGACAGCCACAGGCGAGCAATGATCGCCCTGAGCACGAGGCGAGCGATCTGAGCCGCTCGCTGGAACAAGGCAATGGAACTCCTGCTGGCGCGGCGGAGGATGGCGCTGCGCGTCCCCCCGCGCGACGTGGCTTGATGCGCTCTGGCCTGGTGGTCAGCAGCATGACCATGGTGTCGAGAGTGCTGGGGTTGGTGCGTGACGTGGTGATTGCCACGTTGCTGGGGGCTGGGCAAGGTGCTGACGCCTTCTTCGTGGCGTTCAAGATCCCCAACTTCATGCGCCGGCTGTTTGCCGAGGGCGCCTTCAATCAGGCCTTCGTGCCTGTGCTGTCCGAGTATTCGACCACCCGCACCCGCGATGAGGTGCGTGAGCTGCTCAACGCCGTGTGTGGCAGCCTGGCTGCGGTGCTGGCACTGATCACCGCGCTGGCGATCGTGGCGGCACCCTGGCTGACCTGGCTGTTTGCCCCCGGCTTTGCTCGCGATCCCGAAAAGCTGGCGCTGACGGCTGATATGCTCAGGCTGACCTTTCCCTATCTGCTGTTGATTTCGCTCACCGCATTCGCAGGGAGTGTGCTCAACACCTGGAATCGGTTTGCCGTGCCCGCCTTCACCCCGGTACTGCTCAACCTGTCGCTGATCGGAGCTGCCCTGCTGCTGACTCCCTTGATGAGCGAGCCGTCCATGGCGCTGGCCTGGGGCGTGCTGATTGCGGGTGCGGCGCAACTGCTGTTTCAAGTGCCTTTCCTGGTCCGCCTGGGGCTTATGCCACGGCCCTGGCCAAACTTCGCCCATGAAGGCGTGCGCCGCATCCTCAAGCTGATGGCGCCCGCGCTGTTCGGCGTATCGGTATCCCAGATCAACCTGCTGCTGGATACCATCCTGGCGTCGTTGCTGGCGGCCGGCAGTGTATCCTGGCTGTACTACTCGGACCGCTTGGTGGAGCTGCCGCTGGGCGTCTTTGGTGTCGCCATCGGGACGGTCATCCTGCCTGCCCTGTCACGCCGTCATGCGGAAGCGTCCACCGAGCATTTCAGTCAGATGCTGGACTGGGCGCTGCGTGCTGTCCTGCTGCTCGGGCTGCCGGCGGCGCTGGCGCTAGCGCTGCTGGCCGAGCCGCTGCTGATCACGCTCTTCCATTATGGCGCCATGACCGACAATGACATCGTGATGGCGGCGATGAGCCTGCGTGCCTATGCCCTTGGGCTGGTGGCGTTCATGCTGATCAAGGTGCTGGCGCCAGGCTTCTTTGCCCGCCATGACACCAAGACGCCGGTCAAGGTAGGGATCGTCGCCATGGTGGCCAACATGGTCTTCAACCTGATCCTGATCTGGCCACTGGCCCACGCTGGCCTGGCCTTGGCGACCGCGCTGTCGGCTTTCCTGAACGCCGGCATGCTGGCGTGGCTGCTGCGTCGTCAAGGAGTGCTGAACTTTCAGCCTGGCTGGGGGCGTTTTGGGGTGCAGCTGGGGGGCGGCTGCGTCGCCATGGCGGGCGTGCTGATACTGCTGGCGCCTGACTGGCACCAGTGGCTGACCTGGTCGCTTGTCGCGCGGGCGCTGTGGATGCTTGGGCTGGTGGCCGCTGGCGGGGCGACCTATTTTGCCTGGCTTGGGATCACCGGGGTGCGCGTCAGGCACTTCCGGCTCAAGGGCTAGCCCATGGACGTGCAATGGGTTAGCGGGAAGACGTGGCCCCCTGCACTTCGTTATACTCCTCACCCTTTAGGTTCGGTGTGATCCGGCTCATGGAAGTAATCCGAGGCTTGCACAATCTGCGCGAGAGGCACAGAGGCACGGTCGCCACCATCGGCAACTTCGATGGGGTCCACCTGGGTCATCGTGCCATTCTCGACCAGTGTCACGCTGAGGCGGCCAGGCGCGACCTCGCGGTCACTGCGGTGGTGTTCGAACCCCAGCCCAGGGAGTATTTTGCCGGTGACCAGGCGCCACCGCGGCTGACGCGCTTGCGTGACAAGGTAAAGTTGCTGGGCGAGTGCGGTGTTGATCGGGTGCTGTGTCTGCCGTTCAACGAATCGCTGCGCCAGCTGACGGCAGCGCAGTTCATCGACCGGGTGCTGGTCGAGGGCCTGGATGTTCAGCATCTGGTGGTGGGAGACGATTTCCGCTTTGGCTGCGACCGCCGTGGGGATTTCGCCCTGTTGACCGAAGCAGGGAAATGTCAGGGGTTCACGGTAGAACATACCCTGACCTTCCGTGTCGATGATGACAGGGTGTCGAGCACGCGGGTGCGAACCCTGCTGGCCTGCGGCAATTTCAAGGCAGCGGCTCAACTGCTTGGGCGGGCTTACTGCTTTCGCGGGCGGGTGGTGCCTGACCAGCAGCGTGGCCGCACCATCGGTGTCCCGACGGCTAACCTTCCGTTGCTGCCAGGACCGCTGGTGCTGCGAGGTGTCTATGCGGCCATGGTGGAGGTGGAAGGCGATAGCGGCACGCGCTATCCGGCCGTGGTGAACATTGGCTGGCGCCCCACGGTGGGGTCGGTACGCCCTGTGCTCGAGGCACATCTGCTGGACGTTGAGCGTGATCTCTATGGTCGACGGCTGACAGTAGTGCCCTGTGCCAAGCTGCGCGGGGAGGAGACCTTTGCCGACTTTGCCGCGCTGAAGACACAGATTTATGCCGATATCGACCGGGCCCGCGAGGTGTTCGCCCGGTACGACAGCGGTAGACGACCCTTTTCTAAAGAGTATCCTCTGGCGTCGGCGCCCCGTGCGCGCGAGGCCGTAACCCAGGATTCCCCGGCGGGGCAGGGCCCCGCCGATCATGATGACGGCTGACCCCAGGACTATGAGCGACTACAAGCACACTCTGAATCTGCCAGAAACCGAATTCCCGATGCGCGGCATGCTGCCCAAGCGCGAGCCGGCCCGGATTGAACAGTGGCAGAAGCTGGACATTTACCAGCGCTTGCGTGAAGCACGCCAGGGCCAGGAGGTGTTCGTGCTGCACGACGGCCCTCCCTACGCCAATGGCAGCATTCACATCGGTCATGCCGTCAACAAGATTCTCAAGGACATTATCGTCAAGTCGAAGAACCTGGCGGGCTTCGATGCACCCTACGTGCCGGGCTGGGATTGTCACGGCCTGCCCATCGAACACAAGGTCGAGACAACCCACGGCAAGCACCTGGAGCCCGAAAAGGCGCGGGCCCTGTGTCGTGACTACGCCGCCGAGCAGGTCCAGGGCCAGCTTCAGGACTTCGTGCGTCTGGGCGTGGTGGGCGACTGGGACAACCCGTATCGCTCCATGGATTACGCCAATGAGGGCGGTGAGATTCGCGCGCTGGCCGATATGGTCAAGGGCGGCTACGTGTTCAAGGGACTCAAGCCGGTCAACTGGTGCTTCGATTGCGGTTCTGCCCTGGCCGAAGCCGAGGTCGAGTACGCCGACAAGAAGTCCGATGCCATCGATGTGGCCTTCACCTGTGCCGATGCGGACAAGCTCGCCGCCGCGTTCGGCCTGGACAGCCTGACGAAGCCTGCCGCCGTGGTGATCTGGACCACGACGCCCTGGACCATTCCGGCCAACCAGGCGCTCAACGTCCATCCCGAATTCAACTATGCGCTGGTCGACACGGGCGAGCGCCTGCTGCTGTTGGCCGAGGACCTGGTCGAGAGCTGCCTGGAACGCTTCGGTCTC
Organism: Halomonas sp. DP5Y7-2; assembly: GCF_019802025.1. Taxonomy (NCBI): domain Bacteria; kingdom Pseudomonadati; phylum Pseudomonadota; class Gammaproteobacteria; order Oceanospirillales; family Halomonadaceae; genus Halomonas; species Halomonas sp. DP5Y7-2. The sequence goes on from NZ_JAHVHY010000009.1 coordinate 181,902, forward strand.
AGCGGTGACGTGGTCGCTACCGCTCGCGGTGAGCGCCTGGAGCTGATCGAGTTCCAGCACCCGCTGTATGAGCGCACCGCGCCGATGTATCTGGCCGACTACGTGACCTGCGATGAAGGCAGCACCGGCATCGTTCACTCGGCACCGGTGCACGGGGTCGATGACTTCGACTCCTGCCGTCGCTACGGCATGGACTTCAGCGACTTCATCAGCGTGGTCAAGGGCGACGGTTGCTATGTCGATGATCTGCCCCTGTTCGGTGGCATGCTGATCTGGAAGGCCAATCCGAAGATCGTCGAGGCCCTGTCCGAGACAGGTGCGTTGATGGCCCACAAGACCATCACTCACAGTTACATGCACTGCTGGCGCCACAAGACGCCGGTCATCTACCGTGCCACCGCCCAGTGGTTCGTCGGTATGGACATTCCGGGGCACGATGGCCGCACCCTGCGCGAGAGTGCACTTGAGGGCATCGAAGCGACCCAGTTCGTGCCGGCCTGGGGCAAGGCTCGCCTGCATAGCATGATTGCCAACCGCCCGGACTGGTGTATCTCCCGCCAGCGTAACTGGGGGGTTCCGATCCCGTTCTTCCTGCACAAGGAGACCGGCGAGCTGCACCCGCGCACGGTAGAGTTGACCGAGCAAGTGGCAGACCTGGTTGATAAGGCCGGCATCGACGCCTGGTTCAGCCTTGATCCGGCAGAGCTGCTTGGCGACGAGGCCGGTCAGTATGACAAGGTCACCGACACGCTGGATGTGTGGTTCGACTCTGGCACTACCCATCGCCATGTACTGCGTGGCTCGCACCCCCATGGGCACCAGAGCGGGCCGCGAGCGGACCTCTACCTCGAGGGCTCCGACCAGCATCGTGGCTGGTTCCACTCATCGCTGTTGACCGGCTGCGCCATCGATGGTCATCCGCCTTATCGCGGTCTCCTGACCCACGGCTTCACCGTTGACGCGCAAGGCCGCAAGATGTCCAAGTCCATGGGCAATGTGGTGGCTCCGCAGGAGGTGATGGACAAGCTGGGGGCCGACATCCTCCGCCTATGGGTGGCGTCTACCGACTACTCAGGCGAGATGGCGGTATCGGACGAGATCTTGAAGCGCACCGCCGACGTCTACCGGCGCATTCGCAATACCGCACGCTTCCTGCTGGCCAACCTCAACGGCTTCAACCCCGAGCGTGATGCGCTGGCCTTCGATGACATGCTGGCATTGGACCAGTGGGTGGTGGACCGCGCGGCCCAGCTGCAGGAGCGCATCGAGACGGCCTATGCCGAGTATCGCTTCCTCGACGTCTATCAGCAGGTGCATGGTTTCTGTGCGCGGGAGCTGGGTGGCTTCTACCTGGATGTGATCAAGGATCGCCAGTACACCACCCAGGCGGACTCCCAGGCCCGTCGCAGCGCCCAGACCGCGCTGTATCACGTGGTTCAGGCGCTGGTGCGCTGGGTCGCGCCGATCCTGTCGTTCACCGCCGAGGAAATCTTCGAGAATATTCCTGGTGAGCAAGGTCTGGAGCAGGGCCGCAGCGTACTGCTGGAGACCTACTACACCGGTCTGTCCACCCTCAGTGGCGACGCCAGCATGGGCCGTGACTTCTGGGAGCAGGTGCTGACCGTCAAGCAAGCGGTCAACAAGTGTCTGGAAGACGCCCGTAACGCCAAGACCATCAAGGGCAGCCTGGCCGCCGAGGTGACGCTGTACGTCAACGATGAACTCAGCGAACTACTGTCGCGGCTGGGCGATGAGCTGCGCTTTGTCATGCTCACCAGCGACGTGCGCCTGGCGCCGCTGGCCGAGGCCAGCGATGCCGCGGATACAGATGTCGAAGGTCTCAAGGTGGCGGTGAGTGCCAGTGACCACGCCAAGTGTGAGCGCTGCTGGCATCATCGTCCTGAGGTAGGCTCGCTGCCCGAGCACCCCGACCTGTGTTCGCGCTGTGTCAGCAACCTGCCCGATGGCTCGGGCGAGGTGCGTTACTATGCCTGATTCGGCCGAGTCGACTGCCAAGGAGGCAAAGGACGCGATGAGTTCTCAGGTGCAACCGATGAAGCAGCCGCTGCGCTGGTGGTGGCTGGCGTTGGTCTGGATCGTGCTCGACCTTGGAACCAAGGCGCTGATGAGCCAGTCCCTGAGCTACGCTACGCCGGTTGAAGTGCTGCCGTTCTTCAACCTGACGTTGCTGCACAACACTGGTGCCGCCTTCAGCTTCCTGGCTGACCACCCAGGCTGGCAGCGCTGGCTGTTTGCCGCCATTGCGGTGGCGGCCACCGTCGGCCTGACCATCTGGATGAAGCGGCTGCGCCAGGATGAAAAGCTGCTGGGAGCTTGCCTGGCGCTGATCATCGGGGGCGCCCTGGGCAACCTTTACGATCGGCTGGTGCATGGCTACGTGGTCGACTTTCTGTCGTTCCATGTGGCGGGCTGGTACTACCCGGCCTTCAACGTGGCCGATATCGGTATTACCCTGGGGGCCATCGGCCTGATCTGGGAGTCCATCTTCGGCGAACGTCGACGCGCCCGGCGCGGCTAACCCCTCCTTTGCCGGCGGGGGCGTTACCGATCCCTGCCGGCCTGTCACTCTTTTGGAGATCCCATGAGCGACTACCGTATCGACGAGGGCATGGAAGTCACTCTGCACTTCACCCTCAAGCTGGAAGATGGCACCGTGGTGGACAGCACCCGCGACAAGAGTCCAGCTACCTTTCAGCTGGGCGACGGCAACCTGCCACCCGGTTTCGAGCAACCGCTGAAGGGCATGACAGATGGCGACAGCGGCAGCTTCGAGGTCAGCCCCGAGCATGCCTTTGGCCAGCACAATCCGCAGAATATTCAGCGTATGAAGCGCGATGTGTTCAACGGCGATGAGCCCGAAGTGGGCACCGTGATGTCGTTTGCCGACGTCAACGGTGACGAGCTTCCCGGTGTCATCACCGAGCTGGATGGAGACATGGTGGAAGTGGACTTCAACCATCCGCTGGCAGGACGCACCCTGACCTTCGAGGTCGAGGTACTGGGCGTCAAACCCGCCACGACGCACTGACAGGCCTGCGTCTCTGGGTGTGTCAGGCGAGGCCCAGCGGGTGAGAGCCTGATCCACCAGCAGTGTATTCATTTGCTAAACCACCGCTCAATCAGACGCCTAGAAGGCGCCAAGGCAAGGCAGACCATGCAAATCAAGTTGGCCAATCCCCGCGGCTTCTGTGCCGGCGTCGACCGGGCCATCGATATCGTCAACAGCGCGCTGGATGTGTTCGGACCGCCGATCTATGTGCGTCATGAAGTGGTCCACAACCGCTTTGTGGTCGATAGCCTGCGTGAGCGCGGCGCGGTCTTCGTCGAAGAGCTGCATGAAGTGCCCGATGATGTCATCGTGATCTTTTCCGCCCATGGTGTATCGCGAGCGGTGCAAGAGGAAGCCGAGCAGCGCGGGTTGAAGGTGTTTGATGCCACCTGCCCATTGGTGACCAAGGTGCATATGGAGGTGCTTCGCTATGCCCGCCGTGGGCAAGAGTGCATCTTGATCGGCCACGAGGGCCACCCTGAAGTGGAAGGGACCATGGGACGTTATGATGTTTCCTATGGTGGCCAGATCTACCTCGTGGAGGATGAGGATGACGTCGCTCGGCTGGAGGTCAAGGATCCCAGTCGGCTCGCCTTCGTCACCCAGACGACCCTCTCCATGGATGACACCGCTCGCGTGATTGACGCCTTGCGTGCGACCTTCCCCGAGATTCAAGGCCCGCGCAAGGACGATATCTGCTACGCCACCCAGAATCGTCAGGATGCGGTGAGGGAACTGGCCGCGGCAACAGATCTGGTGTTGGTGGTGGGTAGTCCGAACAGCTCCAATTCCAATCGACTGCGGGAGCTTTCCGAGCGTGTGGGCACCGCCGCCTACCTTATCGACAATGCCGAGCAAATTGATCCGGCGTGGGTCGACGGCGTGACTTCCGTCGGCGTTACGGCCGGGGCCAGTGCCCCCGAAGTGCTGGTCAAGGGTGTGATCGACCGGCTGATCGAACTGGGAGCCGAAGCGCCCGAGGAACTGGCGGGGCGTGAAGAAACGATTACCTTCTCGATGCCCCGAGAGCTGCGTGACCGGGTTATCGTCAGCGACTAGTCTTCGAGCAAGACCCCTTGCGAGCGTTGAGCTTCACGCCGACAAGAATGCGTCGATAAGAAAGCACCGATACGAAAGCGCCGCCTGTCACAGGGCGGCGTTTTTGCATTCAAGGCTCGGGATGACCAGGATTCTGTGCCTATTCGTTGCTCTGTGACAGATCCTTGATCCAGCGCCTGCCTTTGGCCGTCCCACTGGGACATACTTGGGGCGAAAACGAGCCGGAGATGCCTGATGATGGTAAGACTGCAGCCGCCAGCCAGGCGTGGTGCATGCGTGGGGGATCGCCAAAGGCGCACAGCAGGTAGCCGCCGTTGCGCTGGCTCCCGGCCTTCGTCAGGACGGCAGACGGCAGCAGGGGGGCGGCGAGGCCAGGCGGGCTTTACGCTGCTGGAATTGCTGCTGTGTGTCGCCATCCTGGGCCTGTTGGCATCGGTGGCATACCCGATGTACACCGAACACCTGCGGGAGAGCCGGGTCGCCGATGGCCGCGCGCTGTTGTTGACCGCGGCCTCTTCATTGGAGCGCTGCTACACCCGTGACCAGGCGTATGATGCGCCCGCCTGCGATGGCCTGGCCACGCCCTCGGCGTCAGGTTTCTATCTGCTGACCGTGGAGCGTTATCCGGGTCGCTTCTTTCTTGAGGCCCGGGCGGTGGATGCCCACTCGGTCAAGGGCGGATGCGACAGCCTGACCATGGACCAGACCGGGGAGCGTGCACCGAATGAGTGCTGGTAGTCGCCGCCAGCGAGGGATGACCTTGATGGAGCTGGTCCTGGGCTTGGCGGTGGTCGCGCTGATGGCGACGGTGGCGGTGCCCAATCTGCACCAGTGGTTGCGGCATGAGCGTCTGGTCGCCGATGCCAACCAGCTGGTGGGCGCCTTGACCCTGGCACGGACGACGGCCCTGACTCGCCGTCAGAATGTGACAGTACGAGTGCAGGAATGCAGCGGTCACTGGCGACTGGAGGTGCTGGCAGGCAACAGCGCTGCTGAGGGCTGTCCCGTGTCCGCCAGTCACGGCGAACCAGCGCTGATGATCGAGCAAAGCTCACGTACCGATGGTACGACCCTGACCGCCGGTGACGTCACCTTTGACCTCATGGGGCGGCTTGACCAGTGTCATTTCGAGCCACCATGCCGGCTGTGGCTGAGCTCGCCTGCAGGCGAGCGCCGCTGGATCCGCGTGGAGCCCAGCGGCATCGTACGCTCTGGGGCGGGAGAGCGGGCCGTATGAGTACGCCAGCGAGGCAACGTGGCTTTTCCCTGCTTGAGGCACTGGTGGCCCTGCTGCTGCTGTCAGTTGGCTTGCTGGGTATTGCAGGGCTGCAGCTGCGCAGCCTCCAGGGGGCGCACTCCAGCATTCAGCGGTCTCTCGCCGACCTGGCCGCCCAGGATGCCAGGGAGCTGCTGTGGGCGAGCATGACGGCGCTAGACGGCGAGTGTCCTCCCGATGCTGCGCAAAGCCTTCGCTCACATCAGTGGCACCAGCATTGGGCGCCCTTTCTACCGGGGCTTGCCGACGCCGATCAGTCGATCGAGCCTGCCGAAGACTGCGCCTTCAAGATATCGATTCGCTGGCAGGACGAACGCTTCTCCGATCCCAGCGTGTTCGATTATTGGGTCAAGTTGCCGGCCAGGGATCACCTATGAGCGGGCTGGGGCGCGGGCACCTCGCTATCCGCTTGGGCGCGCAGCGTGGCGTGTCACTGGTCGAGCTGATGGTGGCCATGCTGGTGGGGAGCCTGGTCATCCTTGCCGCGGGGAACCTGTTTCATGAGGCCAATGTCAGCGCCAATACGGTCTTGCGACTCGCCGATCGTCAGGCAGTGATCAGCTATGCGTTGGATACCGTGACCGCCGCGGTGCGGCGCGGGGCGGCTGACGTAGACAGCTACGTGCTCAGGCCTTCGCTCGATGGCGAAGGCTGCACCCTGCACGATGCGCTGAGCGGTGAGCCCCTGGTCGATGGCCTGGCCGATAGCGGTCACTGTGACCAGGATCCCGTGCTGGAGTCGCTTGGTGAGGGGCTCTATCGCATCACGCTGAGCCTGCCTCACAGTCCCGTGCCCTTGTCGTTGCACGTGGTAAATCGCCAGACCGCCATGGCGTCGCTGGAGGGCTCGCCATGAACAGATGTTCGATGTGCGACAGACAGCGTGGGGCGGTGCTTCTGGTGGTGCTGTCGCTGGTGGCCATCGCCTCGGTGATTGCCATGGCAGCGGTCCAGTCCTCCGTGGTCGACGAACGTCTTGCGGGCAATATGCGAGCCATGGCTCAAGCACAGATGGCCGCCGACTGGGGCGCTGCCGAGGTGATGCAAGATCTCGATATGACCCTGTCCGCTACCGAAGAAACCTGCCAGGTGTTGGAGCAGCAGGTGATGGCAGGAGGGTGGGGGCCCTCCTGGCGAGAGGCGGGTGCCCTGCCGAATCAGCCTGGCGTTGGCTACCGGTGGTCCCCTTGCGATCATGAGGGAAGTGCGGCTCGTCTTGTCGTGGGCTACGTCGAGGATGGATCCCATCATCTGGCATTGCACGGTGTCATTATTGCCGCATCGAAAGGGGACGGTGGCGCAAGTCCCGTTCCCGCGCTCCCGGATGGCTGTGACACCGTGTCGGCGGGCCCCTTCGTTAACTATGGTCCGAACGATGTGCAGATGTGCTGGAACACTGCGCCGTCGCCAGGGCAGCCCGCTCCGTCGCTCGATCCGAGACCCTACATGGATGAAGTGTTCGCGGCCTTTGAGGGGGTGCCGTTTGATGCGAGTGGCTGTGCGTATCAGAATCACACCGTGCTGTGTGATAGCGACAGGGGCTTTGACGGCACCATGGACCTGTCCGCCCATGCTGATCTGGATACGGTGATCGTGGATGGAGCGGTGACCATGACGCTGCCTTCCGGCAGCTATGGCTGTGATGTGGTGGCGACGGGGCAGGTCACGCTGAATGGTCAGGGTGGCGTTATCCTGGACGGCAGCGTCTGGGCGAACGGTATTTCCATTCACGGTGATGTGGATAATGCGACGTTCGAGGTGCAAGGGGCGTTGGTGTCGGCGGGGACCGTGATTGTCGATCACAACGTGAGGGTAGAGCCGGAGCTCGGTGGTGGTGAGAGTGCCGATGGTACCCTGTGGCTGAATCGATCCGCCTAGCCTTCGAGGCAGGGCGTCGTTGTGGAGTGAGTCTCGCTGCGCAGGCGGCCGAAATTGCTGAGTACCAGGCGCACATGACGCCGATCGTTTGTGCACAGCTCAAAGGTCCCGTTGTGCCCGCTGGCCCGTCCATTGGCCAAGAACCTGACGGGCTTGTGGTCCTCGCGAAAGCGAATGCGCGGCAGCAGGCTTGGGGGGAACACTCGCAGTGTGGCGCCACCCCAGTTCGGAGCTCCTGCCTTGATCAACAGCTTTCCTGTCCAGTCAGTACCGCAGTGTACGCCATCAGCACTAGGACACAGGGTGACCTGGGAGGCACGCACAATCGCGGTACTGCGGGTCAGCGCCAGGGCGTCCTGTAGCCGTGCAACGTCGCTGGCGATATGCTGGCGAGCGATCATCGCGCGATAGCCCGGCACGGCCACCGCGCTCAGCATGCCGATAATGGCGATGACCAGCAGCAATTCCAGCAGGGTCGCACCCGACTGAGGTCTTTGGAGGCAAGGACGCTGCGCAGCAGATCGGTCGTCGTCCATGGCAATCTCCCTTCGCTGCCGCCAATGCTGGCGAAATGAACGGGCAGACCTCCGTCGCGCCCGGCGTCATGCCCTTGGGGATGACGACAAAGGTGATGATGGCGTTGAAGCGGTGCTGGTCGTGTTGGTGTTGTTCCGAGTGTAGTTCTCGATAGTGGGGTAGACAGGTGGGAGGCGTGTTTTGAGCGAGTTTGTGGTGATCGGCGGTGGCGTGATTGGGCTGATGACGGCCCTGCAGTTGGCAGATGCTGGCTACAGCATCACGGTAATCGACCGCGGGCAATGTGGGAGAGAAGCCTCCTGGGCGGGAGGAGGGATCGTCTCGCCGCTTTACCCATGGCGCTATAGCGACCCTGTTTCCCAGTTGGCGAGCTGGTCCGAGGGCGCCTATCCCGAGCTGTCGCTGCGCCTGCTCGAAGAGACAGGGGTAGATCCAGAATACCGTCAGAAGGGGCTTCTCTACCTGCGTGTCGAAGATGAAACACGCGCCTTGGCGTGGGCCAGGGGAGTCGGCAAGCCGCTGTCTCGGGTAGGGGCGGAGGTGATTCGCGCCAAGGAGCCTCAGGTGCGTCAGGATGTCGAGGACGCCCTGTGGATGCCAACGCTGGGCAGTATTCGCAACCCGCGCTTGATGCGTTCGCTCAAGACGAGGCTTTCAAGCATGCCTGGCGTGACCTTTGCCGAGCAGACGTCGGTCACAGGGCTCAACCGGCAGGGCCAGCGCGTCACCTCGGTAGCCACGGACCAGGGAGACGTCGGCGCTGACCAGGTAGTGATCTGTGCGGGTGCATGGTCCGCCCAGCTGGCCAAGCTGGCGGATCTCAGCCTGCCGGTGCGGCCGGTCAAGGGCCAGATGCTGCTGTTCAAGGCGCCGCCTGGCATGGTGGAGCGGGTGGTGTTGATGGACGGGCGCTACGTGATTCCCCGGGGTGATGGTCGCGTGCTGGCAGGCTCGACGCTGGAGGAAGCCGGGTTCGACAAGGGAGTCGATGAGCAGGCCCGGCAATCACTGTGGCAGTCTGCCACCGGGATCATCCCTGCGCTGGCAAGCTGCGAGGTAGAACATCAGTGGGCGGGGCTGCGCCCGGGGTCGCCCGATGGGGTGCCCTTCATCGGCAGAGCCCCCGGCTGGGACAACCTGCACGTCAATGCCGGGCATTATCGTAATGGCCTGGTGCTGGCTCCGGCGTCTACGCGGCTGCTGGTCGACCAGATGCTGGGACGCCGGCCCATTATCGAGCCCTCCGCCTATGCCCTGGAAGGCCGGCTGGAGCAATGACAGGCTGGCCCCCGAGGCCTAGTCGTCGCTGCCCTTGTCCTCGTGCTCTGCCAGGGACTTGTCACGATGTTCGCCACAGCAGAACCACTGTCCCTGCGCACGCAGGGCGTCCTGTTCCGGCAGATGCACGTTGCACCAGCTGCAGCGGACCATTTTTCCGCCCTGCTGTGTGCTCGGGCCGTGGTCTTGTTGCTCGAGCTTCCATTCGCGGTACATGCGATACAGCTTGAGCCCGGCGAAAAACACCACGGCAAAGATCAGCAGACGGATAATCAATAGGTTCATCCTTACTCCCGGTGGGGAGGCGGCCCTCGATGAGCGGCGGCCTTTGCCACTTGGCGGCCCTTGCGGGACAATGGGTTGACCCTATCGATTTTCGAGAGATTTCTTCGCTCATGCAAGACCTGACTCTGGTGATGGCGCAGCTCGATCCCCTGGTGGGCGACATCCCCGGCAATGCCGACCGGGCGATCGAGACCGTGCGGGAGGCCTACCTCGAGCACGGCGCTGACGTGGTTGTTCTGCCGGAACTTTTTCTGACCGGCTATCCCCCCGAAGACCTCTTGCTGCGCCCCTCCATGGAGACGCGATTGCGTGAAGCTCGCGCACGCATGGCCGCCAAGATGGTGCGCGACGTGATGGTCATCGTTGGCTATCCCGGACGTCGCGAAGGCGCGCTCTACAATATGGCGGGCGTCCTCTACAACGGACAGTGGCTGGATGAATACGCCAAGCAGGCGCTGCCCAACTACCAGGTCTTCGACGAGCAGCGCTACTTTACTGCCGGTACGAGCCCCTTGGTGATCGAGCATAAAGGGGCAAAGCTGGGGGTCCTGATCTGTGAGGACATCTGGCAGGAAGCGCCGATCCAGGCGACTCGTGCTGCCGGTGCTGACATCCTGGTGACGTTGAATGCTTCACCCTATCACCAGAACAAGCCAGCGGAGCGCCTGGCACTGCTCGAGCAGCGCGCACGCGACGCGGGATTGCCGCTGGTGTACGTCAACCAGATCGGCGGCCAGGATGAGCTGGTGTTTGACGGTGGCTCTTGCTGCGTCGACGCCGATGGCAGCCTCGCCGTCCAGGCTCCCCACTGGGACATCTGGCTGAGCCCTGTTCATTTTTCTCACGAAAAGGGTCGCTGGTCACCGCGTCAGGGGGAGGTAGACCTCGACGTGGCGCCAGAAGAAGACCTTTACAGTGCGCTGGTCACCGGGCTGAGAGACTACGTCAACAAGAGCGGTTTCCAGGGGGTGGTACTGGGCCTCTCCGGTGGTATCGATTCGGCGCTGTCGTTGGCCATCGCGGTTGATGCACTGGGGCCTCAGCGGGTGCACGCGGTGATGATGCCGTATCACTACACCGCCGATATCTCCAAGGAAGATGCCGCCGAACAGGCCCGACTTCTCGGCGTCAGCTACGAGGTCATGCCCATCGCGCCCATGGTCGAAGCCTTCATGGACACTCTGGCCGAGAGCTTCGAAGGGACCGAGCGGGATACCACCGAGGAAAACCTGCAGTCACGCTGTCGCGGCGTGCTGTTGATGGCACTGTCGAACAAGAAGGGACTGATGGTCCTGACGACCGGCAACAAGAGTGAAATGGCGGTGGGTTACGCCACTCTCTATGGCGACATGGTGGGGGGCTACAACGCGATCAAGGACGTCTACAAGACGTGGGTGTATCGCCTGGCACGCTGGCGCAACACCGAAAACCTGGTCATCCCCGAGCGCGTGATCGATCGTCCGCCCTCCGCGGAGCTGGCGCCGGACCAGCAGGACAGTGACTCGCTACCTGACTACGACACCCTGGATGCCATTCTGGTGCGCTATATCGAGGGTGACATGAGTGCCGAAGCCATCATCGCGGCAGGGTACAGTGCCGAGGATGTGTACAAGGTGGTCAAGCTGGTGGACCGCTGTGAGTACAAGCGCCGACAGGCACCGGTCGGAGTACGCGTGACCCAGCGCGGATTTGGCCGCGACCGCCGCTATCCCATTGTCAACGGCTGGCAACCTGGCCGCTGATCCTTCTCCCCTCCAGTCGTTACCCGCACGCCCTGCGACGGTCGCTTCGGACCATTGCAGGGCGTTGTTGGTTGTGTGCATAGCTGCACAGTTACGGAGTGTGTATCCGGCGGAGCCTGCTAAGTTTGCTTAATAGGTGTTTGTTAAAGGCAACTTTAGGAGGTGCCATGTTGCTCAGAACCGTGTTGGTAACAGGCAGCCTGACATGCGTGTTAAGCACGGGGGCGGCGCTCGCTGAATCGTCGCCGATCAGTGCCTTGACCATCGCCACGGTGGGCAACCGTGACATGGTCCGCATGCAACAGCTCAGTGAGGGCTTTACCGCCGCGAATTCAGATATCGAGTTGCAGTGGGTGGCGCTGGATGAAAACACTCTGCGTCAGCATGTGACGACGGATATCGCCACTGCGGGGGGGCGCTTTGACATCGTGACCATTGGTACCTACGAGGCAGCGATCTGGGCCGAGCGAGGGTGGCTGCTTCCCCTTGACGACCTGCCAGCCAGCTACCAGGTGGATGATCTACTGCCCACAGTGCGTGAAGCGCTGTCGTTCCAGGGGCAGCTTTATGCTGCTCCATTCTATGCGGAGTCGGCATTTACCCTGTATCGCGAGGATCTTTTCGCCGAAGCCGGGTTGAGCATGGTCGAGTCACCGAGCTGGGAGTTCATCGCCCGGGCTGCCGCTGCGTTGCATGACCCTGATGAGCACTACGGCATTTGCCTCAGGGGCAAGCCGGGCTGGGGCGAAAACATGGCGCTGTTGACGGCGATGGCGAACGCCTATGGTGGCCGCTGGTTCGACATGCAGTGGGTCCCGCAGTTGGCGACGGCCGCCTGGCGTGACGCCCTGGACCAATACCTATCGTTGCTGTGGGAGTATGGCCCACCGAACCCGGAACAACTGGGCTTCAATGACAACCTGGCGCTGTTTCAGCAGGGCAAGTGCGCGATCTGGGTGGATGCTACGGTCGCGGCGTCCGCCGTCACCAACCCACGAGAGTCAATGGTGGCCGATCGGGTGGGGTTTGCACTGGCGCCACAGCAGGGGTTGGGCAAGCGAGCCAACTGGCTGTGGGCATGGGCGCTAGCAATACCGTCGAGCTCCACTAGTAGCGACGCGGCAAAGCGTTTCATCGCCTGGGCCACCTCGGCAGACTTCCAACGTCAGGTCGCCGAGGATGAAGGGTGGGCTCAGGTCCCTCCCGGTACTCGCCGCTCCCTCTATGCCAATCCCCACTATCAGGCCGCAGCGCCATACAGTGACATGGTGCTGGAATCGCTGACAGCCGCAGATCCTGGGAACCCGACGGTGGAGCCAGTGCCGTATCGTGGCATCCAGTACGTGGCGATTGCTGCCTTTCCTGGTATCGCCACGGCGGTAGGCAATCGCTTCGCGAAGGCGCTGGCAGGCGAGATAACGGTCGATGAGGCGCTGGAAAACGCGCAGTGGGTAACCCAGAAGGTGGCCGAGCAGGCCCGCTTTGCCGATCAATGATGCATCGGCTGTGGGCGTCATTTGCCGGCGTGAAGCTAGCGCCAGGCCGCCCACTGCCTCGTGATACCAGGCGTAGTGTCCTGCGCCGGGACAAGGAGATTGCCATGGCTTCATCCGGGTTCAACCCCCATCAGCCGCTGGAGCGCATCGACGATGAGCAGCTGCCGGTGTCGCCTCACAAGCAGCATGGTGCCAGACACTTTCTAGGGCTCTATGCGGCGGAACACGTCGCCGCGACGGAGTTCGTGATAGGCGCCACCTTTGTCGGCCTGGGGGCAGGAATATGGGACATCCTGATCGGCTTGATCATCGGCAATACGTTGGCGGTGTTGAGCTTCACGCTGATTACGGCCCCGATCGCGGTAGGCACGCGATTGAGCCTGTTTGCCTATCTGGAGCGGATCGCCGGTAATGTCATGGCCAAGCTCTACAATGGCGCCAATGTGGTGATCTTCTCGGCCATCTCGGCGGCCATGATCACGGTGTCAGCGACCGCAGTACGCGTGCTGTTCGATGTGCCTCCGCAAGTGGCTCCCTACCCTACGGACGTGGCTTTTGTGCTGATTGCCTTTGCCGTAGGGGCGATCGTGGTGCTGGTGGCAGCGTTTGGCTTCAACGCGCTAAGCGAGTTTGCCAGTATCTGTGCCCCCTGGCTGATGGTCATGTTTACCGCCGGGGGCATGGTGCTGATTCCAGCGCTGGCGGAGTCGGTGACGGGCTTCACGACACTCACCAGTGTCTCTGATTTCATTGCCATTGCCAGTGCCAGCGTGTTCACCGGCGTCAACGCTGAAGGCGAGCCAGGTATCGGTCTCTGGGAGGTCATCGGTTTTGCATGGGCGGCCAACACCTTTGCGCACTTCGGACTGATCGATATGGCGCTTCTGCGTTATGCACGCAAGGTGCGCTACGGTCTGGCCACCTGTACAGGCATGATGTTCGGTCACTACGTTGCCTGGATCTCGGCCGGGCTCATGGGGGCGGCGACCGCGGCTACCATGAAGCTCAGCATCATGGTGGTGGATCCCGGCGATGTGGCTTTCTATGCGCTCGGACTTTCCGGTTTCGTCATCGTGGTCGTGGCGGGGTGGACGACCGCCAATTCGAACTTGTACCGAGCAGGCCTGGCAGCTCAAGCCTTGATGCCTGAGGTCAAGCGCTGGAAAGTGACCATGCTGGTAGGCTTAGGCGTCATGGGGGCGAGCTGTTTCCCGTTCGTCTACCGCAGCATGCTGCCCTTGCTGACCTATGCGGGCCTGATACTGGTGCCCGTAGGCGGGATTGCCTTTGCCGAGTACCAGCTGTTCCCGCGGCTTGGCATGACGTCATACTGGGCCAGCTTCAAGGGGCTGGCAGACAATCGTCCAGCCATTGCCAGTTGGCTTCTTTCGCTGGCCTTTGGTGTGGGACTGAACGTGCTGGATATCATGCCGTTCTACTATCTGTTTCTCCCTACCTGGTGTGTCTCCATCCTGATCTATGTCGTTCTCGCGCGGCGGGCAGGGGCCTGTGAGGCCTATCCAGAGCAGCAGCGCGCGCTGGAAGACTTCCATCAGCGGGTGGCTGAACGCCATGAACGCAAGGCGGCGGAGAAGCATCGCCAGAGGATCGAGGACAAGACCTGGCTGTCCAAGGGCATTGTCGTCATCTGGTGCGGGGTAGGTTTGATCGTGCCCGCCGTCTTGGCCTGGCGAGTCATGTTCGATAGCCCGGATCTCTACGAATACTACGTGAATCGCGAGCTGTTCTACGACGTGACCATCTGGTGCACGCTGGTGTACTTCACGTTCGCCTACTGGGGCCTTCAACGGCGCAAGCGGTTCAAGCGTGGTGGCGTCGCGGCCCACACACCAGAGGCCGCCGGGTAGCGGTCGGTCACGATAGCGGCGCTGTTCCGTAGAGGGTGCTCTGGCCAGAAGAGGGCGCTGGCCAGAGGCTGCGCTGTGACCGCAAGACGTCACCATCAAGAAAAGGGGCTGCGTCAGCAGCCCCTTTTTCCAGCGTAATCCGCGCTTGTATCGTGATCAGGCGCTGAGCGGTGCTTCGTCCACGTACTTGGGTTCGAAGCGGCGACCATCGAGGCGCTCGTTGTCGGGGTCGTTCTCGAGCAGCACCTGCAGGGTCTCGCTGGCGCGATCGCGCATACCCATGCCCAGGTAGCCTTCGACCATGACCGCCAGGGCGTCACGGGTCGCTTCTGCCTGGGGGTAGTTCTCGATGACCCAGCGGCCGCGCTGGACTGCCGCCATGTAAGCCTTCTTGCGCAGATAGAAGTCAGCCACGTGGAGCTCGTGCTGGGCCAGCAGGTTACGCAAATAGATGATGCGTTGACGAGCATCGGGTGCGTACTGGCTGTCGGGGTAGCGGTTGGTCAGGTCAGTGAAATCGGTATAGGCATCTCGGGTGGCCCCAAGGTCACGCTCGGAGATGTCGATGACTTTCAGCGACTCAAGACTGAAGCGACCTGCCTGCCAGGCGGCCAGGCCTCGCATGTAGTAGGCATAGTCGACCTGGGGGTGATTGGGGTGCAGACGAATGAAGCGACTGGCGGCGGCACGAGTGCCCTCCCAATCGTCCGTTTCGTAGTACGTGTAGATCAGCTCAAGCTGGGCCTGCTCGGCATAGTCGCCGAAGGGGAAGCGGGTATCGATCGCCTCCAGGCGGTTCATGGCGGTGGTGAAACTGCCATTTTCCAACGCCTCGCGGCCCTCCTGATAGAGCTGGCGCTCGGTAGCGCCGTCGTAGCGCTCTTCTTCGACGTCGTTGCTGGCGCAGCCGCCGAGCACCGCGCCCATCAACACCAGGGCGCCCAGGCGAGTAGCGGAAATAGTGAAAACGCGCATCTTGGTCCTCGTGTCAAACAACCCGGGTCGGCCGTGGTAGAATCGGCCGCGATCCGCCCACTATAAAGCACCTTGTCCTGAAACGCAGTCCTCCTGCACTTCGGAACACGCTTTGGGCGCAGGCGAACCACTGGTTCCATTGACTTTCATGCCAAGAGACGTCGTCCGCACCTATGTCCCAGACCCTCGATGTTCACCACCGCATTCCCCTTGAGATGGCAGGCTTTCGCCTCGACCAGGCCGCGGCTGAGCTGTTCTCCGACTTTTCCCGGGAGCGCCTCAAGGGCTGGATCAAGGATGGCTCCTTGACCCTGGATGGCGCGACTGCCAGGCCAAAGGACAAGGTGCACGGCGGCGAAAGGCTGTCGTTGACGGCGCATATCGCCGACGATACGCGCTTTGAGGCCGAAGACATCCCACTGGATGTGGTCTACGAGGACGATGATGTACTGGTGGTCAACAAGCCGCCGGGACTGGTGGTTCATCCGGCTGCGGGGAACCCTGACGGCACCCTGCTGAACGCACTGCTGCATCACTTTCCTGATGCCGCGACATTGCCCCGGGCGGGTATCGTGCATCGCCTCGACAAGGACACCAGCGGATTGATGGTGGTGGCCAAGACCCTGGCCGCCCACGCGGACCTGGTGGCGCAGCTGCAGGCCCGCACGGTATCGCGGGAGTACGACGCCATCGTGGTGGGCAAGATGACCTCCGGTGGAACGGTTGATGCCCCGATCGGACGTCATCCCAAGGATCGCAAGCGCCAGGCGGTCACCGCATCGGGCAAGCCGGCGGTGACCCACTATCGGGTCGTCGAGCGCTTCCGCGCCCACAGTCATGTGCGCTGCAAGCTGGAGACCGGCCGTACCCACCAGATTCGGGTGCATATGGCCCACCGGCGTTTTCCGCTGATCGGTGATCCGGTTTACGGCGGTCGACTCAAGCTGCCACCGGGGGCGGGCCAGACATTGAAGGAAATTCTGCGTGAGTTTCCTCGCCAAGCATTGCACGCTCGCCGCTTGGCCTTTGTGCATCCCCGCCATGGCGAGGAGGTCAGTTTCCACGCCGCGCTGCCGGATGACTTGCTGATGCTGCTGGATTATCTGCGCGTTGATGCGGAGACCATGCAATGACAGACGCCCTTGATCTTCGCCCCAGCGTTATCCTGCCAGACTGGCCGGCACCGGCGAATGTGGGCGCCTTTGTCACCACTCGCGAGAGTGGGCCCAGCCAGGGCCCCTATGCCGCTTTCAACACCGCCAGTCATGTAGGCGACAAGCCGGAGCACGTCAGTCTCTGCCGACGCCAGCTGGGCAAGGAAATTGGCGATGAGCGGCCCCTGCTGTGGCTGGACCAGGTCCATGGCGCCAGTGTGCAGCACGGTTGGTGCGATGAGACGCCCAAGGCCGATGCGGCGGTGGCGACGACTCGGGACTATGCCTGTGTGGTAATGACGGCCGACTGCCTGCCGGTCTTTTTCTGCGACCGGAGTGGTGAGCGCGTCGCGGTCGCCCACGCCGGCTGGCGCAGCCTGGCAGGCGGCGTGCTGGAAGCTACTGTCGCCTCGCTGGGGAGCCCCGCCGGCGAACTGCTGGCTTGGCTGGGACCTGCCATCTCGAACGCCCAGTTCGAGGTGGGTCCTGAAGTACGGGAGGCGTTCTGTGGTGTGCACCCTGAAGCCTCCAGTGCGTTTGAGCCCAGCCCGTATCGACTGGGTCACTACATGGCGGATCTTTACCGGCTGGCGAGGTTGCGACTGGAGCGCCTGGGTGTCGCTCACGTCAGTGGAGGGCACTTCTGCACTGCCTGTGAATCCCGTTTCTACTCTCACCGCCGCGATGACGGCGTGACGGGGCGCATGGCCAGCGTCATCTGGCTGCGATAGCCGCAGCGCTATGCTCTCGTCCTACGCCATCGGCGACGGGCGGTGGCGTAGGATCTCCCTGTGGTCCTGTAATCCTGTGGTCCTGTGGACGATGCGCTGTGGCCCGATGAAGGCGGCGCTGCCTGCCAAGGTGTGACGCAGGTAGTGATGTTGGCCGCCGTGCGCTGCTCTGCTTGTTGCACGTCTTTCCCTTCTTTTCGTGTGCTCTCCGCTGCTTCTCTTGTTCATGGCCTGGGCCAGGCACTATGTGGCCCGGGTATCTCGACGCCAAGGTGTGTGCTTGGAAGGCCTGGCACGGGCGTTGCCCTGTAACGAGAGAAGGCAACGACAGGCTGCCTGATGTTTCAGAGTTCATTTGTTTAGGTTGTTCCCGTGATGTGTCACTCGGGCGCGGGTGTATCTCCGTGCCTTTTTTATGAATTTTTGAAATCGAGAAGCTTGTAGGACTATGGCTATGCCGTCCCTAAGAGGGAGGTGTTAGCGTCATCTTCTTGTGAAAGTGGGATCGACGTACACCGCAGCTGGGTATCCGTAATGTCCGGAGTGTCTCGTTTTTTTATTGTTGCATTTAATTTCCCTACATTGCTGTTCACGATACTTCTGATGGTGTCAGTGCTGTATTGGCTGATTACTCTATTGGGTTTTATGGATGGCGACATGACGGACCTGGTCGACATCGATGCGGAAGGGGCGTTTGATCTGTCCGGCCTGTTGGCGACGTTAGGTCTGCATGGCGTCCCGTTGCCCATGACGGTGACACTGCTGTCCCTGTTTTCCTGGCTAAGTAGCTACGTGCTTCAGCTGTCAGCTATCTCCTATCAGTGGTCCTCAGGCGGGTGGATGATGATCTCGCTGGGAATCCTGGTCATTTCCGTCGTGGCCGGTTATCTGCTTGCCGTCATGCTGGCGCGATGGCTGCGCCCCGTATTTGCGACCTTGTATCAGCACCATCAAGAACACTGCATGGAAGGCTTGAGCGCTGTGGTGACAGGACTGGCCAGGGATAGCTGTCGAGGGCGGGCTAGGGTCAGCCGGGAAGGTGTCGATTTGACCGTGAATGTCAGGGCCGTAGCGCCACTCAAGCATGGGATGAGAGTACTGCTGGTTCGGGAAGAACGGGGGCTTTATTACTGGGTGGAAGATGTCACGCCGGGGTAGGTCTTGCTGGATCGATGTAGATCATGCTTCGCGAGGGTCTCAATAGTGCTTCGCAAGCCAACGTAGATATGCAACGTAAGCGCCGAAACATAACGATATACGACAGGGAATGGGGTGCGATCAATGGAAGATATTATGCCGTTTGAAATGGACTTTTCGTGGGTGATGCCCGCCTTGGTAGTGGTAGGCGTCATCGTGCTGGTCATTGTATCAATCATGTTGTTGATCAAGGCTTTCTACAAGAAGATTGATCAAGGGCAGGCGTTGATCGTCAATGATATGTCCAAGACCCCCAAGGTCTACTTTACCGGGGCCATGGTACTGCCCGTCATTCATCGTGATGAAACGATGAAGATCTCGGTGATTACCCTGGAATTGAACCGCCAAGGGAAAGAGGGACTGATCTGCAAGGATAACCTGCGAGCAGATATCTCGGTCGCGTTCTATCTGCGTGTCAACGAGACCGCGCAGGATGTCCTGAGGGTTGCCAAGTCCGTTGGCGTCGACCGTGCTTCCGATAGAAACGCGGTGAATGAACTGTTCAATGCCAAGTTCAGTGAGGCACTCAAGACCGTCGGCAAGAAACTCGAGTTCATGCAGCTGTTCGAGGAGCGGCAGCGTTTTCGCGACATGATCATCCAGACCATCGGCGAAGATCTCAACGGCTATGTGCTGGAAGATGTCGCCATCGATTATCTGGAGCAGACGCCCAAGTCCGCCCTGGATCCCAATAACATCCTCGACTCTGAAGGCATTCGCCGCATTACCGAAATCACGGCGGCCCACAACGTGGATACCAACCGGCTTGAGCGCGACCAGGAGCTGGAAATCAAGCGCAAGAACGTCGCGGCCCGTGAGGCCTCGCTTGAGCTGGACAAGTCTCAGGCTGACGCCGAGGCCCGCCAGACTCGGGAAATCGAGACGATTCGAGCCCGTGAGGAAGCCGAGACAGAGCAGGTGAAGGAGCAGGAGCGGGCCAAGGCTGAAGCGGCGCGTATCAAGACCGACGAAGAGCTCGCCGTCGCCAGCGAGAACATGCGCCGTCAGGTCGAAATGGCCGAAAAGGCGCGGGAGCGCGCGGTACAGATCGAGGAAGTGCGTATCCAGCAGGCGCGTGAACTCGAGGACGTCAACCGTCAGCGCAGCGTCGAGGTCGAGCGTATCGGCATGGAGAAGACCCTGGAAGTCGAGCGCAAGGAGATCGCGGTGATCACCAGCGAGCGCATCTCGGTGGAGCGCAACGTGGCAGAGGAAGAAGAGCATATTCGGGATGTGCGAAACCGTGCCGAGGCTGATCGCCGCAAGGTCACCAGCGTGGTGGCCGCCGAGGCTGAGGCAGAAGAGACCAAGATCAAGGAGCTGCGCCTGGCCGAGGCCGCCTTCGAGCGTGCCAAGCTGGAGGCCGACGAAGTGCTGGTGCGTGCCCAGGCCGAGGCAGAGGCGGCGGAGAAGCGTGCGGTCGCAGATGAAAAGCAGGCTCGCGGCCAGCAGGCATTGGCGGCTGCCGAGGGATTGGCGCAGGCGCAGGTACAGGAAACTCGCGCCAAGGCCCTGCGTGCGGAGGGCTTGGTTGAGGCAGAGGTCATTTCGGTCAAGGCCAAGGCCGACGAAGATGCGGGTCTTGCGGATGTTCGAGTACTTGAACAGCGCCTCGAGGCAGAAGCGTCTGGTGAGGAAAAAATGGGGCTGGCGAAGGCGTCTGCTCGAGAAGCCCTGGCCCGGGCCGAAGCCAATGGTCTGGTCGAGAAGTTGAAGGCGTACGACGCCATGTCCGCCGATGCTCGTGAGTTCGAGCAGTTCCGCATGAACCTTGAGCTGCTTGAGAAGGAGACGCTGGCCAGCATCGATATGCAGCGTGTAGCGGTGCAGGAAAATGGACGAGTGATGGCGGAAGCACTGAAAGGCGCCAAGTTTGAGCTGATCGGCGGTGACGGTGGCATCTTCGATACCTTCTCCAAGGGGTTGGGGATCGGCAAGGGGGTGCAGGGCGTAATGGACAAGGCGCCCGCGCTGCAAACCCTCATGGCTGGTCTGGCCGGCAATGCAATGAGCCGTGCTTCTGCCAAGGATCATCAGCAGTAAGACGCTCACACATCCAGCGATAGCTCGGCCGTGTCCGGGCTATCGCAACGATGCTGCTTCCACTTCTGCAATAGGCATTCCGGCACCATGGCTGACTCCGATCCCCAACACGCCAAGCTTCACGAAGATGGTTCTTCCTATGCACTGCTTGCTCGCCGCCTGGCCACACAAGGGCAGCAACTCGAACGACTGACCGCTTCCCTCAACACCCTGCGTGAACAGACCTTTGGCGCTACCTCGATGGTGTTGCTGGGGCGAGGTCGAGTGCGCACCGAGTTGAAGTCGATTGCCCGTGATGCCGTCCGTATTGGCGACCAAATGCTGTTTGGCTTTCACGTTCAGCTAGGCCTCAAGCGGGCGCTGCGCGTGGAGGATGTGTTTCGTCTCTATCGGGTCGATGACCAGGAGGATGCGTTTAGTGTTGCTGAGTTGGGGGTGTCGGAGAGCTTTCTGACCGACGAGCGCTTCAATACCGATTTCCAGGAACTCCAGCAGTACTACAGTCATGCCACGCTGTCCCAGTTGGTGATCCTCAAGGGCATGCTGCTGATGGACTTCCAGATTGGCGAGAAGCTCGAGGATCGTCGAGTCTTCCGCTGGGAGCTGGACGCCCTTGGCAACGTCAGTCGCTACATCGACAACCGCGGCGACCGTGACCTGAGTCTGCCTGACCGCTTTGACTTTGCCTGGCGGCGAGTCAGCAGAGACGACCATGTTCAGGGGCGTTCTCCGCACATCAATATTGCCGATACGCTGTTCGTCGATAACCTCGGCGGCTCGGTGACCTTCAAGGTCGAGAACAATACCGACAGCGGCGAGGGTATCTATACCGACAGGGTGGAGTCTGACTCGCAGTCGTTGGATGACGCCAGTGTCGAGTACGCCGACCTGGGCGAGCTGCTGCTCGTCAGGATTCGCCCTTTTGCCGAAAAGGTGATGCGCTACTACGCCTTCCACCGGCCGACGCGAGGTATTCAGCGCTGTGATGCGATGGATAGCGGCATTGTGCTGCTGCCAGACAACCACGGGCTGATGTTTGCGTCTGGGTATCTGCTCAGCAATGGTCAGCTCAAGACCTTTGACGTACCGGCCGAGCCCATGCGTCTGTTGCGATCCGTTCGCTCGCCCAACGGCGAAGATGTGCTGTACCACTTCTATGCCGGCAGCAGCGGGAGGGTGGTGTTCTATCGCTACAACCTGGTCACCAAGCAGGCCGATGCGCCATTGCTGGGACACGGTGCAGCGCTGTTCGATAACGGCCATCTGGTGCTGTTCAATGCGGAGCGTGAACCCTCGTTGGTGCACCCCTTGCAGATATGGATTACCCCCTTTCTGTCTGATATCCAGCATGCTCGCCACGCCGCTGACAATGACAGCCAGCTAGGCCGTATCGGTAACGCGGAGCTGGTTCGGGGACTGGCCGAGCTCAACGACCTGGCAGGGCTGGTGCGAGGACTGCAACCCTACGATGCGTACCTAGCGCAGCTGATCAAGGGCTGCGATCGCTTGCTCGAGCAGTACTACTGGATCGATGAAATACCCCTGCCGGGAGAAGACGGCGAGACGGATGTCCAGCACCTGCCTGAACAGATTCAGTGTATTCGGGAAACGGCAGAGACGATCGGCGACGAGTTTGAAAAAGTCGAAGAGATCCGTCGCCAATCCGCCGAAGCGGTCACCCGAGCGTCGGCACAGCTGAGCACGCTGAAGCGAGGTATCACACCGGATAGCTGGCACCATCCAGAGCCATTTCTGCGACAGCTGAAGGCCGTTCGGCAGTTTCGCGGTGACGTGCGTACCCTGGCGCAGCGTCGTTATGTGGATGTTGAAGCGGTCGACAGCATGGACCAGACCGTGGCGGAGATCGAGCAGCGCCTGATCGACAGGACCCTTGCCTTTCTTGCCACCCCAGACGCCTTGCAGGGCTACCGCGATAGCCTTGCGGCGCTGGTGGACAGAAGTCAGCAGGCCACGGCTCGTCAGGCGCTGGTGGATTGCGTGGCGGACTATCGCGAGATCGCCGAAGGGTTAGACCTGGTTCAGGCCATGCTGGCTACCCTGGGTGGCAAGAATCCAGAGCTTGAGGTCAACGTCAATCAGATGCTGGCGACCGTGTTTGCCTCGCTCAATCGCGAGCGCACGTCAGCGGAACGGCGCCTCGAGGAGCTCACGGTTGTCGAACAGAAGGCTCGCTTTGGAGCGCGCTTGCGACTGTTCGAACAGAGCCTGGCATCGGGTATCGCGGCCATTTCCGCGCCGGATGACGCCACTGAGCTGTTGACCCGCATGTTGGACCTGCTGCAGGAACTGGAGGCCGAATTTGGCGAGCAGGCGGCGTTTCTCACCTCGATTGTTCAGCAGCGAGAGCATTGCCAGGAGGCCATCGAGACCAAGCGTGAACAGCTGGCTCAGCAGCGCCGTGGGCGGGTGATGGCGATGTCTCAGGCGGCTGAGCGGATCCTCGACGGTGTGCCTCGTCGGGCGGAGCGCTTCGAGGAAGAGGCGGCTCTGCAGGCCTTTCTCGCCGCCGACCCAATGATCGAGAAGGTCATCGACTCGGTCGCGAGCCTACGTGAGCTGGGCGCCACCATGGAGGCGGATGATCTGGAGGCGCGGCTGGTGGCTGTCCGTGATGCGGCGTTGCGCAGCGTCAGGGATCGTGCCGACCTATTTGAAGACGGGGGGCAGGTTATCCGGCTGGGGCCGCGTCATCGCTTCTCCGTCAATCGCCAGGAGGTCTCGCTGACGCTGGTACCCAGAGACGACCAGCTCACTCTCCATATCACCGGTACCCAGTTTTACGAGACGCTGACCTGTGCTGAGCTCCAGGCCCTGTCACCGCTATGGACGCAGCACCTGCCCTCCGAGTCGCCACAGGTCTATCGTGGCGAATATCTGGCGTATCGTTACCTGCAGCATGTCGATGCTGTCGTGGACACGGCGGACATGGATGCCCTCGAGGCGTCTGTTCGGCAGTTTGCGGCTCCCCGCTTCCGTGAAGGATACGAGCAAGGGGTGCATGACCATGATGCGGCTCGCATTATCGCGGTGCTCGAGCCGGCCCGACGTCAGGCGGGGCTGTTGCGCTTCTCGCCCTTGGCACGCGCTGTGGGTCTTCACTACTGGCTGGGGTTGCCGACCGCCGAGGCCCAGGAATTGATTGCCCACTGTGTGGGCGCAGGACAGATACTGCGGGAATACGGAAGCGACGAGCTGAAACGCGACCTGGTGGCAGAACTCGCACCGCTGCTTTCCACCTATGAGTTGGTGGTGGCGCTGGGGGCGGAGGAGCGCTGTCACGAAGCCGCGACGTATCTGGTCGAATGGCTGGCAGCCGATCAGCAGGGCATCGAGGTGTCTCAGCATGCGGACCGGTTGGCCAACGCCTTTCGCGAGGCGCTAGATCGTGGCCAGCAGAGAGCTGCCTTCGAGGCCATGCGACAGGCCCTGGCCAGGCGTGCGGCAGACCGCTGGATGGCGACCCGACGCTGGCTGAGTGCCTGGAGTAATGCGGCGGGTATCGATGAGTTGGAGCGCTACTATCTGGACGAGGTAGTGGCGATGATCGACGCTGGCGACCAGCTGTCCTGGACGCCGCGGGAGGCTGAGTTGAGCGTTCCCGTCGAGGGACTTCTCGGCGATCATGGCCTGATCGAATCACGCAGGTTGATGCTTCGCCTTGATGACTTCGAGCATCGTCTCGAACACCATCTGGCACGGGTGGAGCCTGCGTGGGAGCAGCTGCAGGACCTGCGCAAGAGCGTGCTGGAAGAACAAGGCAGGCGTCTTGATGTCACTGCGTTCAGGCCTCGCCCGCTGACGTCCTTTGTACGCAACCGATTGATCAGCGAGAGCTATCTGCCGTTGATTGGCGACAACATGGCCAAACAACTGGGTACCGTGGGAGCGAAGCGACGCAGCGACCTGATGGGGCTGTTGATGCTGATTTCACCCCCCGGCTATGGCAAGACCACGCTGATGGAGTATGTCGCCCATCGTCTGGGCCTTATCTTCATGAAGATCAACTGCCCGAGTCTGGGGCGAGAGGTGACATCGCTCGATCCACAGAAGGCGCCTCATGCCACGGCACGAGCCGAACTGGAGAAGGTCAACCTGGCGCTGGAAATGGGCAACAACGTCATGCTCTATCTTGATGACATCCAGCACACGGATCCAGAGTTCCTGCAGAAGTTCATCTCGCTGAGCGACGCCACCCGCACCATCGATGGTGTCTGGCGCGGCACCACGCGTACCTATCAGTTGCGGGGAAAACGCTTCTGCATTGTGATGGCCGGCAATCCCTATACCGAGGAGGGCAAGGCGTTTCGTGTGCCTGACATGCTTGCCAACCGTGCTGATATCTACAATCTCGGCGATATTCTCTCCGGCACAGCGACCATCTTTGCCCAGTCGTACATCGAGAATAGCTTGAGCGCTCACCCGGTGCTGGCCCCTCTGTTGACCCGGGGTATGGAGGACGTTTACCGGTTCATCGACATGGCCGCTGGCAGGGAGGTGCCGGTCAGTGAGCTGGAACATGACTACAGTGGGGCAGAAAGAGATGAGATTGTCGCCCTGCTGACCAGAATGCAGCGGATACGCGACGTCATTCTCAAGGTCAATGGCGCTTATATCGCGTCCAGTGCCCAAGCCGACAGCTACCGGGAAGAGCCGCCATTTCTGCTTCAAGGCAGCTATCGCAACATGGCCAAGTTGGTGGAGAAGCTGTCCCCTGCGATGACCGACGGCGATATCGATGCACTGATCGACGATCACTACCAGGGTGAGGCGCAACTGCTGACCAGCGGTGCGGAAGAAAACCTGCTCAAGCTACGTGCCTTGAGAGGCACGATGGACCCCGACGATGCAGCGCGCTGGGCCTCGGTGTGTGCAGAGTACCGTCGGCGTCAGCAGGCGGGGGGAGACGAGGATGTGGGGGCCAAGGTCGTCATGCAACTTGGGCGGATTGCCGAAGGGCTGGGGCAGGGGGTGTCGAGTCGTCAGCGAGACCGTGATTCGCAGCTCTGCGACAGGACCTAGTGTCGATATGTCACCTGCCAGCCTGCGCCTGGAGTCTAAGCCCCTGGCGTTGCAGCACGCCCGCTGCAGCAGCGCCAACCCGACTTGAAACCTTGCTAAAGCACCGCCATATCTCTGTCAAGTCACATTGACAGGGTCACGCGGTGCGTCCGATCGCATCGCCATCCCCAAGGAGATATCGATGCGTTTCGACAAGTTTACTGCAAAGCTTCAGCAAGCCATTGCCGATGCCCAGTCGTTGGCCGTGGGCCGTGGACACAATCAGATGGAGCCCGCACACCTGCTGCTGGCACTGCTCGACAATCGCGATACCGGCATCAAGGCGCTGGTACAGAAGTCCGGCGGCGATGCCGCAAGGATGCGAGATGGACTCGCAGGTCTGCTCGACGATATGCCAAAGGTTGCCCACTTTGATGGCGAGGTGCAGCCCTCTCGCGATCTGATAAAGCTGTTCAACTTGACCGATGCAGAGGCCCAGAAACGCGGCGATCAGTATATCGCCAGCGAGTTGGTGCTACTGGCCGCGCTGGCCATGAAGCACGCGGTGTCAAAGGTCCTTACCCAGGCAGGGGTCACCCAGGCGTCTCTGCAGACGGCGATTGATAGCGTTCGAGGTGGCCAGAAGGTGGATGATGCCAACGCCGAGGACAGTCGGGAGGCGCTGGAGAAGTACACCCTGGATCTGACCCAGCGGGCTGCGGATGGCAAGCTGGATCCGGTCATTGGTCGCGATGATGAAATTCGTCGCACCATTCAAGTACTGCAGCGGCGCACCAAGAACAACCCGGTATTGATCGGCGAGCCAGGGGTCGGCAAGACGGCTATTGTCGAGGGCCTGGCGAGTCGCATCATCAATGGTGAAGTGCCAGAAGGGCTGAAGGACAAGCGCGTGCTGTCGCTGGATATGGGAGCCCTGTTGGCTGGCGCCAAGTTTCGTGGTGAGTTCGAGGAGCGCCTGAAGTCGGTGTTGAATGAGCTGGCTCAGGAAGAGGGCCGGGTCATCCTGTTTATTGACGAATTGCACACCATGGTGGGCGCAGGCAAGGCCGAGGGGGCGATGGACGCCGGCAATATGCTTAAGCCGGCGCTGGCTCGCGGTGAGTTGCACTGTGTCGGTGCCACCACCCTTGACGAGTATCGTCAGTACATCGAGAAAGATGCCGCGCTCGAACGTCGCTTCCAGAAGGTGCTGGTGGATGAGCCGAGCGAAGAGGATACCGTCGCGATTCTGCGCGGGCTCAAGGAGCGCTACGAAGTTCATCACGGTGTGGATATCACGGACGGGGCGATCATCGCTGCCGCCAAGCTGTCGACCCGCTACATTACCGATCGGCAGTTGCCGGACAAGGCCATCGACCTGATCGACGAGGCGTCGTCACGTATTCGCATGGAGCTGGATTCCAAGCCTGAGGAGATGGACCGTCTGGATCGTCGCCTGATTCAGCTCAAGATGGAGCGGGAGCACCTCAAGAAGGAAACTGATGAAGCCTCGCGCAAGCGACTGGAAACCCTCGTTGAGCAGATCGAGGAGCTGGAGCGTGAATACGCTGATCTCGACGAGATCTGGAAGGCCGAGAAAGCCAGCATTCAGGGAGCTGCCCAATTCAAGGATGAGCTTGATCGCGCGCGGGTAGATCTGGAGCAGGCACGACGCCAGGGTGACCTCGGGCGCATGTCGGAGCTTCAGTACGGGGTGATTCCGGAGCTTGAGAAGAAGATTGCCGAGAGCGGGGACGCGGAAACCGATACGCGCCATCACACCCTGCTGCGCTCCAACGTCACCGAGGAGGAAATTGCCGAGGTCGTATCCCGGTGGACCGGCATTCCGGTGGCCAAGATGCTGGAGGGCGAGCGCGACAAGTTATTGCGTATGGAAGAGGCGCTGCACGAGCGCGTCATCGGCCAGGAAGAGGCGGTCACAGCGGTGTCCAATGCGGTGCGCCGTTCACGCGCGGGATTGGCAGATCCTCAGCGTCCCAATGGCTCTTTCCTGTTCCTTGGCCCCACCGGCGTGGGCAAGACCGAATTGTGCAAGTCGTTGGCCAACTTCCTGTTCGATACCGAGGAAGCCATGGTTCGCATCGACATGTCTGAATTCATGGAGAAGCATTCCGTTGCACGCTTGATCGGCGCTCCCCCCGGATACGTCGGCTATGAAGAAGGTGGGTACCTGACCGAGGCGGTACGTCGCAAGCCGTATTCGGTGTTGTTGCTGGATGAGGTGGAAAAAGCCCACCCAGACGTCTTCAACATTCTGCTGCAGGTGCTGGAGGACGGGCGCCTGACCGATGGGCAGGGACGCACCGTGGATTTCCGTAATACGGTCATCGTCATGACGTCGAATCTGGGCTCCGACATCATTCAGCATTTTGGTGGGGATGACGCGGACTATGACAGCATGCGCCAGGCAGTGATGGAGGTAGTGGGTACCCACTTCCGCCCAGAGTTGATCAACCGAATCGACGAGGTGGTGGTCTTCCACGCGCTTGGGCAAGAGCAGATTCAAGAGATCGCCGGCATCCAGCTCGAGCGCTTGCGTTCGCGCCTGGCTGAACACGAACTGGGGTTGGAGGTCAGCGACGAAGCGCTGGCTTTGTTGGCGGTGGTCGGCTTCGACCCCGTCTATGGCGCGCGTCCCTTGAAGCGAGCGGTGCAAAGCCGTATCGAGAATCCGCTGGCCCAGGACTTGCTGGCGGGCAAGTTCACCCCCGGAGAGGTGATTCGAGTGGTGGCGGATGACGGTCAGCTACGTTTTGCCCACTGACGTGTGCCCGGTCGTCCGTCTGTTTAAGCCCTTGGGTGTCATCCCCTTCCTCATGAAGGGGATGAGTTCACTTACAGTCTTTGCTGTTATGAAGTATCGGTAAGCGTTATCAGGCAGATTTCATGCCTCTCGCTATACTGAAGTTCAGGTTGCGTCCTGTGACCCCCTTGCCCGCCCGGTTCCCCACCCGGCGGGCTTTTTGATAGCAGGGGCGGGCTATTGTGATAGCAGGGCAGGGCTATTGTGACAGCAGGGCCGGGCTATTGTGATAGCTGGGCCGGGCAATGTTGATAGCGGTGCCGGGTCTCTCGCTGGCGGACACTGTCTTGCAAGTTTGCCCCATGGCGAGATGCTGCCGGTGAAAAGAGGGCAGCGTCTCGCTGGCCCATCGTTCAGCGCAGGACACGTGCCCCGGAAAGTCGGACGCGGCGCAGCCTGACGTTGTCGCCTACCAGATGTCGTTGCAGCTCTTCCAGACTGACGTTCTTGGTTTCAGGCATCAGGAACATCACGAAAAGCAGTTGCAGCAGCATCATGAGGGCGAAGAAAGCAAACACCGGGCCACCATTGAAGGTGCTGAGAATCCAGGGCATGACCAAGGTAATCAGCGCCGCAAATACCCAGTGAATGGAGGCGCCAAACGATTGTCCTCGGGCGCGCACGTGGTTGGGAAACACCTCCGAGATAAAGACCCAGATAACGGCACCCTGGCTGATGGCGTGGGCCGCAATAAACAGTGCCAGCAGCATGGGAACCTCGATGCCGCCTAGCGCCTCTGCAAAGAAGGCTCGTGAGATCATGACCAGAGAGACCAGGTATCCCGCCGATCCTATAAACAGCAGAGTGCGTCGCCCGAAGCGATCAATCAGCGACATGCCGATCATGGTAAAGATGAGATTGACCAATCCGATGCCAGCGGTGGAGAGCAAGGCGGCTTGGCTGCCCAGCTCGGCTGCCTCGAGCACTCGTGGAGCATAGTAGATGATGAAGTTGATGCCCGAGAGTTGGTTGAAGAAGGCAATCAGAAAGGCCAGCAGAAGCGGTAGGCGATAGCGTCGTGAGAAGAAGGGGGCTTTGGCAGACTGCTCTTGCGCTTCTGCGTCACGGATGGCGGCGATGTCGGCATCCACGTCTGCTGCGGGATTGATCAAGCGCAGCACGCTTGCCGCTTCCTCGATAGCGTTCTTGTTCAGGATCAGCCAGCGTGGACTGCGTGGCACACGGGTGATCATCAGGGTGTAGATCAGCGCAGGAACGGCCTCAATGCCGAGCATCCAGCGCCAGGCGTCATCACCGATCACGCTGCCGATCACATAGTTCGACACGAACGCCATCAGGATGCCAAACACGATGTTGAACTGATAAAGGGCAACGAGAAAGCCACGCTGGCGCGGTGGGGCGATTTCCGAAATGTAGGTTGGCGCGGCGACGGAAGAAATCCCCACGCCAATCCCTCCGATCAGACGGAAGAAAGCAAATAGCCAAGGATCGGACACGATGGCCGACCCCACCGCAGAGACCAGATACAAGACGCCGATCATCAATAGGGTGGCGCGCCGGCCGAGCGTATCGGTGGGCCAGTTGCCGAAAATGGCACCGATGACTGTGCCCCACAGCGCCATCGACATGATCAGCAGGCCATGCTGCAGGTCGCTTAGCCCCCACAGGGATTGAATCGGCTTGTCGGCGCCGGAGATGACCGCCGTGTCGAAGCCAAAGAGAAAGCCCGCAAGGGCGACGGTGATGGACCATTGGACGATTCTGGACATGGCAAGTCCTCGTTGAGCTGTTGTGATTGTCGTCAAAGAGAGCATGATGAGAGGTGAATCGATTCACTCATGCGGCGTCTTGTGCTCTCGGCCAAGTGCCCGCGAAGGTGTTGTCCAGGAGCGAACTCGCGCGTTACAGGCTTGGTTCGTGTGGTGACGATGAGCTGGATGTGAAAAAGTGAATCGTGTCACCTGTCCATCTCATTACAGCAGCCAAGCAGGAATACTTCGAGCTCCAGGGCTTAGACATTGGTCGTGGGCATGGCCACTGCAGGTGATCCATCACAGCGATAACGGGATGGCCTGCACGGTGCAGGGAGCGTGCGGGTCAAGAACGGCGGTTGACAGTCACTGGGCGCTATTGGAATCTTGTGGGTTCCTGACTGCGGGCGCGGCACCATGGGAGACCCCCCAACGCCGCGTGAAGGGTAGGCCTGCGTGCCTCTACCCGCCGAAGGACTTCCAGGTGAGGGTTAACCGCCCCGCCTGGCCAACGCCCCGACGCGGTGACCCGCCGTGATGAGAGTGCAGGCCCCAACCGGGCCGACGGACGCCAGGGTTTGGCATCAGGTGCCGGTGCGCCGGCAGCAGCATATCGCTGCACTCGACTTCGTGCCGATAACCGGTACGAATCGCACTCGAGACCTCCAGGGGAGATACATCTGTGGAATTGCTTTCAGGCGCGGACATGATCGCCCGCTTCCTCCAGGATGAGGGCGTGGAATACATCTACGGCTATCCAGGCGGCGCCGCGCTACACATCTACGACGCCTTGTTCCGTCAGGACAAGGTCAAGCACATCCTCGTGCGCCACGAACAGGCTGCCACCCATGCCGCCGACGGCTATGCGCGTGCTTCGGGCAATCCTGGCGTCGTGCTGGTGACGTCTGGTCCAGGTGCCACCAACGCGGTGACCGGCATCGCGACCGCTTACATGGACTCGATTCCGATGGTCGTGCTTTGCGGTCAGGTCATGAGTCACCTGATTGGTGACGATGCCTTCCAGGAAACCGATATCGTCGGTGTGACCCGCCCGATCGTGAAACATAGCTTCTCGATCAAGCACCCCAGCGAAATTCCCGAGGTGCTGAAGAAGGCATTTTACCTGGCAGCGACGGGCCGTCCTGGTCCTGTTCTGGTCGATATCCCGAAAGATATGACGGCCCCCACCGAGCGTTACGAGTACGTCTACCCGAAAAAGGTAAAGATTCGCTCGTACAACCCGGTGAGCCGCGGCCACACCGGTCAGATCAAGAAGGCGGTGGAGTTGATGCTGAAGGCGCGCCGTCCGGTCTTCTATACGGGTGGCGGTGTCGTACAGGGGCGTGCCAGCGAAGGGCTCACCGATCTGGTCAAGCAGCTTGGCTTTCCTATCACCACCACGTTGATGGGCATCGGTGCTTATCCCCAGAGTGACAATCAGTGCCTTGGCTGGCTGGGGATGCACGGTAGCTACGAATCCAACATGGCCATGCACCATGCGGATCTGGTGATCGCCATCGGTGCGCGCTTCGACGATCGCGTTACCAACAACACGTCCAAGTTTTGCCCTACGGCGAAGATCATCCACGTCGACATCGACCCAAGCTCGGTGTCAAAGACGGTGCGTGCAGACGTGCCGATCGTGGGCCCGGCCGCCAGTGTGATCAACGAGATGATCAGCCTGGTGCAAGGTCATGAGATTGCCAATCCGGAGGCACTCAAGGACTGGTGGAAGACAATCGATGGTTGGCGCGAGGACCGCAAGGGCAAGCTCTACGAGCCCTCCAAGCCGGGAGAAGTGCTCAAGCCCCAGGAAGTCATCGAGGCCATCTGCCGGGTAACGCGGGGTGAAGCCTTCGTTACCACCGATGTTGGTCAGCACCAGATGTTTGCGGCTCAGTACTACAAGTTTGACAAGCCCAACCGCCTGATCACGTCTGGTGGCCTGGGCACGATGGGGTTCGGGTTTCCGGCGGCCATGGGCGTCAAGCAGAACTTCCCCGAGGAAGAAGTCGTCTGCGTCACCGGCGAAGGCAGCTTCCAGATGATGATGCAGGAGCTTTCCACCTGTAAGCAGTTTGGTGGTGGGGTCAAGATCATCAATCTGAACAACGGTTCCCTGGGGATGGTGAGGCAGTGGCAGGACCTCAACTACAAGTCGCGTCACGCGCACTCTTACATGGAGTCGCTGCCGGACTTCCAGATGCTGATCCAGTCCTACGGCTTCACGGCGTTGAGGGTCGAGAAGAAGGAAGATCTCGAGGAAGCCTTGGCAAGAACCTTTGCAGACACCCATGAGCTGGTGTTCCTCGATGTCGCGGTGGACCCGCACGAGCACGTCTATCCGATGCAGGTGCCCCTGGGCTCCATGCGTGACATGCTGCTTTCCAAGACGGAGCGGACCTGATGCGACATATCATCTCGATTCTGATGGAAAACGAACCGGGTGCGCTGTCGCGGGTCGTGGGACTGTTTTCTCAGCGCAACTTCAACATTGAAACCCTCAATGTGGCGCCGACAGACGACCCGACACTGTCGCGTCTGACGGTGACCACCGTTGGCGATGACCGGGTGATCGAGCAGATCACCAAGCATCTCAACAAGTTGATTGATGTGGTCAAACTGGTGGATCTCACCGAAGGCAACCACATCGAGCGAGAGTTGATGCTGGTGAAGGTGAAAGCGCTGGGTGCCGCCCGCGACGAGGTCAAGCGCACGGTGGATATCTTCCGGGCTCAGATTGTCGATGTGACTCCGAGTCTGTATACCGTGCAGATCACCGGAGATGCAGAAAAGCTCGATGCCTTTCTGCAGGCCATGGGGCCGGTCGGCGTCCTTGAAGTGGCGCGTACCGGGGTGTCCGGTATTGCCCGTGGTGACAAGGTGCTTAGCCTGTAGCGGCGGTCGTGATCGTGTGGCCAGCACTTGGCTTTCGCGCTCACTGCACACGCCTTGCGCCGCCCTTCGGGGCGGCGTTTTCATGGGTGGTGTCAGCGTTCCACGACTTCCTGCCACAGGGCATCGATCAACGGGCTCTTCAGGCGACGCTCCAGTACGCATAGACCCACATCGTAGTAGGGCAGTTCCGGCTTCACCGGCAGCATCCTGACCCGTTCAGCCAGAGGGCTTGCCTCCAGCACGATACGGGGTACGACTCCGATCCCGAAGCCCAGTCCGACCATGCTGACGATGGCCTCGTGCCCGGCAACCTGAGCGTAGATCGTCGGATTTACCCCCAGCGCCTTGAACCAGGTATCAGCCAGCTCCCGCGACAGCCCACCCTCCGACAGAATCATGGGAACACCCTGCCACTGTGGTTGGCTGGGGCTCATCGGCTGCTGCGGAATCCACGGCTGCGACTCCTGGGGAGCAATGAACACGAGGGCCGAGCGGGTCAGTGACTTGAAGGCGAGCCCTTCCGGCATTCGCCTGGGACGCGAGGTGATCGCCATGTCCTCTTCGCCGTTAAGGACTCGCTGGATGGCCCGAGCCGGATCGCCGGTATGCAGCTTCAGCTCGATATCAGGATAGCGCTGACGGAACTCCGCCAGCAGGCTGTAGAGGAAGCTGTAGCTGGCCGTCACGGAGCAATAGATGCTGATTTCACCGCTCAAGCGCATCGCCGTCGACTGGAGCGACAGCCGTACCTGCTCCCACTGTTCCAGCGCTTCCTTGGCGTAGCGCTGGAAGTGATGCCCCTGAGGGGTCATGACGACGTGGCGGTTGTCGCGTTGGAACAGACTCACTCCGAGCTGGTCCTCCAGCTGTTGAATCGAGCGACTAAGCGTTGATGGGCTGACATGGCACGATTCGCTGGCGCGGCCAAAGTGCAGGGTGTCCGCCAGGGCGAGAAAGTGTTTCAGCAGGCGTAGGTCCATATCGCACCGAGCAAGAAAGAGAGGGAATGTCTGCGTTTCACATATTGGGATGTAGTATTGCAAATATAGCGTTTTACGCAATACAGGTGCGCGGGTAAGGTGGCTGCATGGATGGGCGACCTGGTCATGGCCGGTCGACACTCGCCCAGCGCCGCACAAGACGGCGCGGGTGGCCATCAACGCTGAACACCACAAGACCTATTAACGCCGAGCAGGCAAACGAATCCAGGAGCACCAGATGCGCGTTTATTACGACAAGGACTGTGACCTTCAGCTGATCCAGAGCAAGCAGGTCACCATCGTGGGTTACGGTTCTCAGGGCCATGCCCATGCCAACAACCTGAAAGAGTCTGGCGTTTCCGTGACCGTTGCCCTGCGTCCTGGGTCTTCCTCGGCGGCCAAGGCCGAAGCGGCAGGTCTCAAGGTGGCCTCCGTCGCTGAGGCATGCCAGTCTGCTGACGTCGTCATGGTGCTGGCACCTGACGAGAATCAGAAGGCCATCTATGAGCAGGATATCGAGCCGAACCTCAAGGAAGGTGCGACGCTGGCATTCGCTCATGGTTTCAACATCCACTACAACCAGATCGAGCCGCGCAAGGATCTGGACGTGGTGATGATTGCTCCGAAGGCACCTGGTCACACCGTGCGCTCCGAGTTCACTCGCGGCGGCGGCATCCCGGACCTGATCGCTATCCATCAGGACGCGACTGGCCAAGCCAAAGAGCTGTGCCTGTCCTATGCGGCAGCCATTGGTGGCGGTCGTAGCGGGATTATCGAGACCACCTTCAAGGATGAGACCGAGACTGACCTCTTTGGTGAGCAGGCGGTGCTGTGTGGTGGTGCAGTAGAACTGGTCAAGGCCGGCTTCGAGACGCTGACGGAAGCAGGCTACGCGCCTGAGATGGCCTACTTCGAGTGTCTGCACGAGCTGAAGCTGATCGTCGATCTGATGTACGAAGGCGGTATCGCCAACATGAACTACTCCATCTCCAACAACGCGGAGTATGGCGAGTACGTGACCGGCCCTGAGGTCATCAACGACGAGTCTCGCGCGGCGATGCGCAATGCGCTCAAGCGTATCCAGACGGGTGAATATGCCAAGATGTTCATCAACGAAGGCAACACCAACTATCCGTCCATGACCGCGCGTCGTCGCCTGAATGCGGAGCACGAGATTGAGCAGGTTGGCGAGAAGCTGCGTGGCATGATGCCGTGGATCGCCGCCAATCAGCTGGTCGACAAGACCAAGAACTGATGCAGCCTTGTCGGGGCGACCGTCAGGTCGTCCAGACTGCCGGCGTATAGCAAAAGGGAGAAGCCGAGGCTTCTCCCTTTTGCGTTTGCTGACATCGCGCTGTTAGCGCGCCTGAGGTGGGGAGTCCTATCACGAGTCTGGGGTAAGACAAGAGTTGCCTTGACGTCGGCAGGGCGGTGAAGGTTGAGTGGTGTAGAATGCCTTTCATACCCGAAGCCAATGGATGACAGAGATGAGCGAAGACGCAGGCAAGCGTGAGCCGACCCCGCGGGAGTCGCAGGAAGAAGATCTGGCAAGCGCCTTCATGCGGGAGTCCGAAGTTGTGGAGGAGGCAGTGGAGGACGGCAAGAAGGTGCGCCGGCGGGGGATCTACCTGTTGCCCAACCTGTTTACGACCTCAGCGCTGTTTTCCGGCTTCTTTGCTGTGGTGGCGGCTCTCAATGGTGACTTTACTGCAGCGTCGGTAGCGATCTTCATTGCCATGGTGCTCGATGGGCTGGATGGGCGCGTGGCGCGTTTGACCAATACCCAAAGTGAGTTCGGTGCGGAGTATGACAGTCTGGCGGACATGATTTCCTTTGGCATGGCGCCCGGGCTTGTCGCCTTCACCTGGATTCTTCAGGACATCGGCAAGACGGGTTGGGTGGTAGCCTTTCTTTATGTCGCGTGCGCGGCCTTGAGGCTGGCGCGATTCAATGTCCAGATCGGCAGTGTCGACAAGAAATGGTTTATCGGGTTGCCCAGCCCCTCTGCGGCGGCACTGGTGGCTGCCAGCGTCTGGACCTTCCACAGCTTCGATGCCACTGCACTCGGGTTCAAGCTGCTGATGCTGCTGGTGGTGGGTGCTGCCGGCATCTTGATGGTCAGCAATATTCGCTATTACAGCTTCAAGGACGTGGACTTGAAAGGGCCCGTACCCTTTGTGGTGCTGCTGGCCATCGTGCTTGGCTTTGTGGTGATCTCCATCGAGCCTTCGGTGATGCTGTTGTTGCTGTTTGGAACCTATGTCGCATCGGGTCCTGCATTGGCGTTGATGCGCAAGCTGAAATCCTGAGTTCCCGTCGATTAAGCGAGCTGGCGGATTCCTGCCAGCTCGCGGCCTGGCTGGCGTAGCCGCTTTCTGCTCGCGATCAGCGGTTCTCGCTCTTTTCTTCTTCTTCCGCTCCCTTCCTTCGCCTTCGGCTCTCCCTCTCTGCTTTTCCCCCTCTCTGCTGTTCTCCCTATCCTTCGGCGCTTGGTTCCTGGACTTGAACGCCCTGCAGCTTGCCCATCGTGCTCCCCGCTCGGGCGCACGGTTATCCACTGAGGTGTCATGAGGAGAGGGGTGTGGATAAGGGCGATGTGCCGGTGCGCACTTTTTTTACGTCAGGCTATTGCCAAGCTGCCTCGAGATCCGTAAAGTACGCATCCGCTGCCGGCGACGAGCAAACGTCACAGGCGGTGAAGAGTGGTAAAAGTAGTTGATTTGAAAAGGCTTTCTGAAGCTTCTCGGAAAAATCACTGCTTGACGAGCAACGAGAAATCGGTAAAATGCTCGCCACTTGATCGGGGTCGCCGACAGGGCATCGAAAGATGCGCTGAGGCACGCTTCGCTCTCTTTTGAAGTCTGCAAGCATCGCTTGCGGGACGCAAAAGAAAGCGCTTGACGAAACGCTTCGATTCTGTAGAATACGCCTTCCTCGCAGGGCGCTGAGCAAAGCGCTCGGCAACAGCGAGACGCTCATTGAGCTCACTAGAGTCAAGAGCATGCTCTTTAAAAATTGATCAGGTAATTCATGTGGGCGCTTGCCGATGAGTCAGTGACAATGTCACTGAAATATCAAGGCAAGCGACTCGTCAAACGAGACGTTTGAACCTTGAGCCAAGT
>NZ_JAHVHY010000010.1:0-185364 GCF_019802025.1 Halomonas sp. DP5Y7-2
TGACGACCATAGCGAGTGGGAACCACCTGATCCCTTGCCGAACTCAGAAGTGAAACCGCTCAGCGCCGATGGTAGTGTGGGGTCTCCCCATGCGAGAGTAGGTCATCGTCAGGCATTTATTCAGAAGAAGCCCAATTCCGAAAGGAGTTGGGCTTTTTCGTACGCATGGGTCGACCCCACTTTTTATGTGTGGGGCCGCATTGCGTGCGGTCCGGCCTGGCTCTCCTCAAGGGCGGGCTCGTGGCGTTCGCCACCCCTTGCAAAAAGCTCCAGGGTGACTCATCTCCGTGCAAGGGCGCTGTTGTTTATGTGACGCCCGGAGTTCGTATCCCCCGCCAGTGGCATGCTGGCATGACCGGAGAAAGACTCAAGCGTTGAACCATCGCGCTTTTCAGAGGGTGGTCATGCGACGTCGACATTGTCATGCTTTTTACGACACGCTTGGAACCTCGTTACAGGTGTGTCGCCGGATGTGATCCGCGCATGAGGCGCGGTGAATCCTTTCCCTTCAGCCACAGAGCTGCCATGAAATCGCGGAATCCTCCGTGCTTCCTTCATGCCCATCAGGGCGCCATTCATCTTTCCCGAAAGGAGAGTCCGACAGCCCGACGCCTCGTCGTCTGTCGCTACCTACGACATGAGTCATTCCACCGCTAGCACCGATACGCGGAAGTCTTCAAGCGCCCGGCTGGGCGACCCCATCGTTCTCATCCTAAGTGTGGGATTTATCCTGGGCTTCGTTGCCTTGTCGCTGTACGACATTGAGATGGTCGCCAATGGCATCTCGACGGGCTTTGCCTGGACAGCCAAGACCCTGGGCAGTTACTTCCAGCTGCTCCTGCTGGCGACATTCTTCATTGCCATCGGCATTGCGGTCAGTCCGAGCGCAAAGGCGCGGATCGGCAACCTGGATGCACCTGAGATCAGCACCTTCAAGTGGCTGTCGATGATCATGTGCACTTTGCTGGCTGGGGGCGGTGTGTTTTTTGCTGCCGGCGAGCCGGTCTATCACTTTGTTGTGACACCGCCGGCCTTCGATACTGAAGCAGGAACTGTCGACGCTATTGCAGGTGCGCTCGCCCAGTCTTTCATGCACTGGGGGCTGCTGGCGTGGGCAGTGCTGGGCACTCTGGCATCCGTCGTGCTGGCCCATGCCCACTACGTCAAGGGACTACCCCTGCAGCCACGAACGCTGTTGACGCCAGTCCTGGGCGAACGAGCCATGCAGGGGCCCCTGGGTGGTCTGGTTGACGCACTCTGTGTGATTGCGGTGGTTGCCGGCACGGTAGGCCCCATCGGCTTCCTCGCGACTCAGGTCAGCTTCGGCCTGCACGAGCTGTTCGGCTTCAGTGAAGGTTATGGCACCCAGCTGATGGTGCTGGCAGGCCTGGGGGCAGTCTATGTGACATCGGCGGTTACCGGGATTCACAAGGGTATCCAGGTGCTGAGCCGGTTCAACGTCTTCCTGGCGCTGGCGATAGCAGTGGCGATCTTCCTGTTCGGGCCGACGCTGTTCCTGACCGATGCTTTCACTCAGGGGTTGGGTCGCTATCTGGGATCCTTCTTCGAGATGGCCACGATGACCACCCAAACCGCCCCTGACTGGTGGATGCAGTGGTGGACGGTGTTCTTCTTTGCCTGGTTTATCGGCTACGGGCCCTTGATGGCGATCTTCGTCGCACGGATCTCCCGCGGTAGGACGATTCGGCAGATGATTCTGGCCGTGGCGGTCATGGCTCCGGTGGCTACCATGGTGTGGTTCACCCTGCTGGGCGGCTCCGGGATCTACTACCAGCTGTCTGGAGCGATTGACCTGACCGAGGCGCTGAACAACTTTCAGTTCGATGTCGCGACGCTGACCGTGGCTCAGGCACTGCCGGGTGGCACGCTAATGGCGCTGGCGATCCTGCTGTTGACCACTATCTTCGTTGCGACCACTGGTGACTCTATGAGTTACGCCATCTCGGTCGTGGGAGCCGGTCATGACGAGCCAAACCCCATGGTCCGTGCCTTCTGGGGTATCGCCATGGCGCTGATGGCAGCGATTCTTCTGCGCATGGGAGCCGGTCAGATCAGTGCCCTGCAGCAGTTTATCGTGATCACTGCCATTCCCGTCTCGCTGGTACTCCTGCCGACCCTGTGGACGGCGCCGCGTGCTGCGCTGGAAATGGCCCGAGAGCAAGGTATTCGGTAAGTCGCCTGACGCTACTTGTGGTATCCGGAAACGGCCCTCGACGTGAGTCGGGGGCCGTTTCGTTTGGCCATGTATCAGGGGGCGTGGAACGTGCAAGATGGCTCGTCGTTGGGCGTGCCGACTGCTACCATAATCGACTTTCGTCGACGCTCTGGAGCTCACCGTGAACCTGACCACGCCGGCCTTGTTGTTTCCTGCGATATCTCTCTTGCTGCTGGCGTATACCAACCGCTTTTTGACCCTGGCGGGATTGATACGCAAGCTGGCGGAACAGGTGAAGGACGGTGAAGATGATCACATCACGCAGATTCGCCTGTTGCGCCGGCGCATCTCGTTGACCAAGCGCATGCAGATAGCTGGTGTGTTCAGCTTTCTGCTGTGCACCCTGTCCATGTTTGCCTTGTTTCTCAGCTGGACACCGCTGGGAATGCTGCTGTTCGGCATTAGCCTTGTGTCGCTATCGATTTCGCTGGTGTTTTCCCTGTGGGAAGTCGTGATTTCCACCAATGCGCTGAATGTGCAGCTCAAGGATATCGAGCTGTCCGCCAAGGGGCGGGCGGATCTTGCCTGGAGAAAGAGAACCTTTACTCATGACGCCTGACCAAATACTGCTTTTCTGCCGTCCAGGCTTTGAACCTGACCTGTGTGCCGAACTGACTGACCGACTCGGGCGCGATGCCACGGTGGCAAGCGTCGAGCCATTGATGGAGGAGGGGCTTGTCAGGGTCGTCATGGCGGACGGATACCCGGCCAATGACCTGCATCGGTCGCTGCGGTTTGATGAGCTGGTGTTTGCCAGGCAGTCGCTGTTGGCGTTGCCGGAGCTGAGATTGTCCAGGGATGACCGGCTGACGGCCATCCTCGAGCAGTTGAAAGCCTGTGGTTGGAGTTTCGAGTCCATCTGGCAGGAGACGCCTGATACCAATGAAGCCAAGGCACTGAGTAGCCTGCTCAAGGCGCTTGAGCGGCCCCTGACGATGCGCTTGAAGAAGCGTGGTGCTCTGAGGCGCAAGGCGGGGGGGCGGCGCCTCCACCTGGTCTGGAGAGACGGTGACCGCGTGCAGCTGGCCATGAGTTTTCCGGGTAATCGAAGCGAGTTCCCTGGAGGCATTCGAAGGCTACGTTTTCCTCATGCTGCTCCGAGCCGCTCGACCTTGAAGCTCGAGGAAGCGTGGCACGAATTTGTCCCAAGAGATGAGTGGGA
Organism: Halomonas sp. DP5Y7-2; assembly: GCF_019802025.1. Classification (NCBI taxonomy): domain Bacteria; kingdom Pseudomonadati; phylum Pseudomonadota; class Gammaproteobacteria; order Oceanospirillales; family Halomonadaceae; genus Halomonas; species Halomonas sp. DP5Y7-2. Next base: position 3,399 of record NZ_JAHVHY010000010.1, read on the forward strand.
TGAGCGTCTGGGGGAGGGGATGCAGGCTGCTGATCTCGGTGCGGCGCCCGGTGGCTGGACCTGGCAACTCGTACAGCGTGGGATGCAGGTGTATGCCATCGACAATGGCCCGATGGATAACACACTGATGGCGTCTGGGATGGTCGAGCATCTACGAGAGGACGGCTTCGTGTGGCAGCCGCCGATGCGCCTGGATTGGCTGGTATGCGACATCGTCGACAAGCCGACCCGCGTCATTGCCATGGTGCAACGCTGGCTTGTAAACCGCTGGTGTCGAGAAGCTGTCTTCAACCTCAAGCTGCCAATGAAAAAACGTTGGGAGGAGGTATCGCTGTGCCTGGCGACCCTGGCCGATCAGCTTGACGAGACCGGTGTGAAGGCCGAGATACGTTGCCGCCACCTCTACCATGACAGGGAAGAAGTCACGGTCTACGTTCGTATCGCTTAGAACAGTACGGCTGAGATACCTGCGTAGACGTAGCTCTTGGTGGCGCGCCGCTTGAATGCCTCGTCGATACCGCGGCGACGCCGGTCGTCCATGCAGGCCAGTGCTGTGAAGGCTTGGAACAGGAAGGCCTGGTCTTTTCAGGCCTGGTCTGTGAAGGTCAACTCGACAAAGATTAGTAGGCAGGCTCGAAGATTCTGACGGTCTCGGCCTCGGTGAGCAGGGGGTGTACCTGTTGCATGACGCGTTCTCTGGCTTCGCTGGTGTACCATGCTTTCCAGGCGCGCAGGTCGCGCCACTTGGTAATCATCAGTCGGCGGTCCGAGCGTCCTTGTTCGACGAGGCTTTCGCCCCCAAAGAAACCATCGGCGCCAAGTGACTGGCGCATGGCTTCTCGGGCGGCTTGTTCGTACTCTTCTTCCAACCCCGGCATGACACGTCGCTCGATGATGATCTTGATCATGCTTTTACTCCAACCCAGAGGTAGTGATGGTGGATTCTGTAGATGCCCTGCCCGCCAGCGACAAGGAGCTGGATACTAGTGGTCTGTTTTGCCCCGAACCCATCATGATGATGCACAATGCGGTGCGTGACATGACGACCGGCGAGGTGCTCAAGGTGATTGCGACGGATCCTGCCACCACGCGTGATGTGCCCAAGTTTTGCCAGTTTCTCGGTCACGATCTGCAGCAGCATCACACGCTGGAAGATGGCACTCACTGGTACTTTATTCGCCTTGGGTGACAGCTCCGCCGGCCTGTGACATCGCGCTTGTTTGAAGGGGGCGTCGACGGTGACGCCCCGTGCTGGGCATGGGGCCTTTATTCGACGTCATCCTCGTCGTCCGGCATGACCATCATGGCCAGAGCCTCGAGCGTTGCCGGGTCTTCCTGACGGATGCGGTTGGCAATCTGGCGCTGGAAGAAGTAGACCACCTTGTGGCGGCTATGGCCGGGATACAGGCAGGCGTCGCCCGGCAGAACGGGTACGGATTCAATCAGTTCTTCGTCAGCCAGCAAGGCTTCAATGGTGCCGTCACTGTACAGGCGCCAGCCAAAGACCTGCTTGAGCTGCCAAGGCTCGCCCTCATCGTCCATGCACAGCGCATGGGTTCCCTGGTGGTCAGGTAGCGTTTGGATGAGCGTGGTGTCACTGGTGTCTTCGTATTCGAAGTAGGCAGCCGCGTGAGCAAGCTCCATCTCCTTGTGTTCCGGTGGCTGATCGAACAGCTCTTCCGTTTCGGGATCCCGGTAACCGACGAAGTGTCCATGGTCTGGATCATCAAGCTGTTCGCAGGGAGTCAGTGACTCCATCCAGGGTACCAGGCCCACAATGTCGCCGTTCTCTCGCATTCCCCAAGCGAGGATAGGCATGCCATAGAGGGTGTCAGGATGTGCATCGAGCCGATACACCATTTCCAGACCGTCTAGCTCCGGCGCCAGCCTGACCAGGCGTCGACGCGCCTGTTGGCGTTGGCGCATGCTTTCCAGGTCGATGACCCGAGCGGGGCGGGGTGATAGTGGAATGCCCATGATCTCCCTCCAGCGGCTGCTTGCTAACGGCTGTGCATCTCGGCGAAGGCCGGACGCTGCGCTCTACGTCCCTGTTCTCATCAATAGCACAGACTGATCGACTAGCGTAAGTCCCTGTCGCCCACACAGCGTTGATCCCATTGCTGGCGCAGTAGCCTGTGGTGGTCCAAGACCTCGCGGAAACGCACCAGCGGAGTGTCAGCGCCGCTGGGCGAGAGCCACTGGCTGCGGTAGCGCTGGAGTTCGGCTGCGCCCTCTAGGTGGGCATCCAGGAGCTGGTCCATGGCGCTAAACCAGCGTCGCGATTGACGTAGCAGACGCTCCATCTGTCGAAGCAGGAGATCCGCCGAGGGCGTTTTCTCAGCCAGCGGACAGCTCGCCTGGGGCGGCAGACTGGTGTTGCCCAGCGCGCTTTCCAGCAGGCCGTTGGCCTCTTTCAGCCGCAGCGTGGCGAGCTGGAGTGTGCGCATGAGTTCGGCGCTGAGTGGACGATCACGGAGCACTTTCAGCGCCTGCTCGAGTTTGCCTGAGTCTGGCTGCCACTGATGGTCGAACTGTCGATCTACGGCCTGGGTCAGGTAGGTCAAGGCGGGTAGCTGAGCATCCACGGCGGTCAGTTCGTCAATGTCCAGTACAGCACTGGCGCGTGAAAAACTGCCTGCCCACTCTGAAGAGGCGACCAAGGCGTTGTAGCTGGCCAAGGGAAGCTGGCGGGTCTTGGTCTCGGTCAGCCTGGCCAGGCGCTCGCGATCTTCCGGGCTGAGCGAGTCGACGGCAGGGTTATTCATGCAATGGTCAAGCCGTCGCCACAGCTGCAATTCGTAGAGCCAGTGCTGGCTCGGTGCTGCGGTCTTTCCAAGCTGGTTGTTGCGCTGGGCCACCAGGTTGGCGATGTGACAGCTACGCAAGGCGAAAACGTCAAGCAGGCCTTCGCGGACCTCAGGAATCTCCAGCGTCAGTGACCGGCGCTCGGGGAAATCACCGATATTCGGCACATCGCTGGTTTCTGGCGGTGATAACCCAGTGGCGTCGGCAAGCTCGTGCTGATAGGCGATGAGCTCACGCTCCAGGGACGACGGCCCGCACCCACAGAGCAACACAGCGAGCCCCGCCAGCAGGGCGAACAGGCGGCATGCCTTCATGGGGCGATGTCGATATTGGCGCGGGCCACCTGTCTGGCCTTAACGCGAAAACGTTCCCCTAGCAGCAACGCCGCCACGGTCAATCCGGCAATCAATCCGATCCAGTAGCCATGGACGCCCAGGGGGGGCAGCCAGGTTCCTAGACCGTAGCGGCCGAGCAGGTGGCCACCGCCCAGCCCGACCAGCCAGTATGCCAGCAAGGTGATGAACATGATGACTCTGGTGTCCTTGTAGCCTCGCAAGGCACCGGCCAGGGCAACCTGCAGCGAGTCGGATACCTGGTACAGCATGGCCAGGCCCACCAGTGACAGCGTCAGGGCCTGTACTTGGGTGTTGTGGGTATACAGGCCGACCACCAGATCGGCGGACAGCCACAGGACGGCACTGTTGAACAGCGCCACCAGCAGTGCGATCAGGATGCCATTCCAGGCGACCAGTCGGGCCAGACGGGCATCGCCGCTTCCCAGGGCATTGCCGACACGAACAGTCAGCGCCATTCCCAACGAAAGCGGCAGCATGAACAGCAGTGAAGTGAAGTTGAGCGCCACCTGGTGAGCTGCCACCACGATTTCTCCAAGGCTTGCGACGAACAAGGCAATCAGCGTGAAAAGCGTCACCTCGACAAAGATCGCGACCCCAATGGGCACCCCAACATAAAGCAGCTCAGCCATCGACTTCAGGTCTGGCCGGCTTGGCTGGCGCCATAGCTCAACACTGCCATAGGCCCGACTTTTCTGGGTATAGCGAACCATGGCCAGCGTCATGACCCACATGGCAATGGCAGTGGCAATGCCGCAACCATGAGCACCGAGAGCAGGCAAGGTCGCTAGCCAGTCTGGCGTTGCCGGACCCAACAGCTGCACCAGGCCTTCTCCGCCGTAGATCAACACATAGTTGCTGGGAATATTGACGGCCAATCCAATCAGGCTGATCCACAGTGCGGGTCGGGTATGGTTCATTCCGTCTGAAAAGGCCCGGAGGGCCAGAAAGATGGCCACGGCGGGCATACCGTATGCCACGGCTCCGACGTAGTCAGCGGCGCGTTCGGCAACCGCAGGAGGCACTGCCATCCAATGGAACACGGGCGCCACTGCCAGGTTCAGCAGCAACGCCGAGATCAGTCCAAGGCCCAGCCCTACCCACATGGCCTGATGAACGTTGGCCCGGATACCGCCCTGACGTCCTCCTCCCATCAGCTGCGCGACGATCGGCGTCAGCCCCATCAGGGTGCCTGTCATGAACAGCATCAGTGGCATCCACAGGCTGGCGCCCACCGACACCGCCGCCAGGTCGGTAGCACTCTGGCGGCCTGTCATCATGATATCGACCACGCTCATTCCGGCCTGGGCCAGCTGAGCACCGCAGATGGGAAGGGCAAGACGAATAAGCGGCCAGCTTTCTCGCCGGCTCGTGGCGCCAAGGCCAGTGGGAAAAGGGCGCACGATCTAAGGCTCCATGCAAAAGGTAACGGGCGTCATGCCCTGGCTATCCGCATCCTGCGCTGTCGGCCGATAGGAGATGGTGTGAGTGTATCAGCGATGCACCATTCTGGCGCCTGTCAGCGGCGTTGGCTGCGAGCATCAATGGAAAAGACGGTATGCCTCTGCACCATTTCTCAGCGCAGCCTTACGTGGCAGGTGCTCGTTCATCCAGCAGGTATCAAATGTTGGTCATTATCCCCTGGCCAAACCTCGGTGCGAGCCGAAGGCGGCGTACAGGCAGCCGCACGCCAACCGTCCATGACCTCGACAGTGTCGACTAGATGGCAGATAGCGGCACTGGTATCCGCCTCTAGCGAAGCCTCTCTGAACGGTCAGTTCTCGCGGTAATTGCAGGCTGAGGTAAAACTCAGCCTGCAATCGCCAGCGCACCGGCTGGGGGCCACGCCCTGATGACGCCGGTCAGCAGACTGGTCGTAGTGTCCATCCGCAGGCAGATAGAGCAGGATCTATCCAGCCAGCGGGTGTGACGAGATTTCCGCACTCCATCGCGCTTACCCTTATCAATATGACGATCCTGCTGAGGCCTGCTCAAAAAAATGTGATAGCCACTCTCTGCCAAACGCGTCGTTCATGTGCTTCCTATTGTGCTCCGGATGCTCCTGCTCATCCCGGTCATCACCCACAGATAGCCTTTTACTGCCCTTCGAGAACTCTGGTTTGGTAAAGGCTCCATTGACGATCGTAGCGACGGGCTGTGGGATCAACTTCGCGCGGAACGATTTGAACACCTCATCATTCATCACTTCTACGCCGGAAATATAGTCCTCTGTAGAATATACTTCCTCTTCGACACTTTGCAATTCAGGTAAAGGGCAGTGTCCAATATATATGCCGCTGTCCGTCACACTTCTTATTTGTTTCAAGATGTGTAGGGAAAGAGTGTTGCTGACACTGTCTATTACAGATTGCCTGACCACTGCCGCTGAAAAGAAAGTGTCCTGCTCAATAAAAAAAGCCTCCATCTGAAGTCCGTAGATTAAGAAGATGTCATAGTCTGAGACATCAATATTACTCAGTCCTCCTGATGTAAATCTTATTGACTCCTCCAGCTTCAATGAACGAGGGATAAGATGTTTGCCCTCAAGATGAAGGTCACTCATTCCATTGGCTCTCGCGGCAAAAAAGACGAGTTCGTTTTCGCTATGCCACTCTGGCATCAGGTCCCAAGCTGTCTTCAAGGCGCCGACGTGGCTATTGACTATAACGCAGATCTTTCTTTTCATATATCGCCTCCAAAGGCTTCGAGTATCTCTTCTTCACACACGAGCTCACTGCTGTCTATGCCACTATCTTTCACGCTTCTTTTCGTGACGGGTGACTCCGCACCGAATTTTTCCTGTTGGCATTGAAAAAAGTGGTCCATGACAAATCGGACGCCTGCGGGATTAACATTTCTTTGATTCGGCTCGAAAAATACACCCTTGAATACTGGGCTATTGATGATTTCGTAAGAAGGGAAATAGTCGACATAGGGGCGAGTTCTAGCTAATTGTCCCGCGACAGCGCGAAGTACTGATTTGGACTCCATCGTTGCAACCAGTACATTGTTGCCCGAATGGGTGGCCACTAGTGGAACTGGAGAAACGGTCAGTATGAATTTTAGCGACGGATTGACATGTCGCATCATCTCCATCGCTTCACTCAGGCGCTTAAGGACTTCATGGAATACCTGGTTACTGAAGGCGTGGACATTGTCCTGATACATTCCTGCAGAGGTGCCCGGACACATCGGATACTCGTAGCCATGCTCCGAATTGTACCATCCCTCGGTCAAGCCTAAGGTAAAAACAAAGTGATCCGACGTCTCGATGCATTCTTTGAACGACGCTATAGCCTGCTGTCGAGAAAGCTTCAGCTCTTCTTCACTACAGAAACCCTGCGGCTCGATGACAGGGCGAAAGGGATCATAAAAGCGACCATCCTTCTCCCAGACTTCATCTGGTACCTCTCTTGTTTCTAACGCCCATTCGACCCACTGCTTGAGCAGTGAAGTGGTGTAAATGTTTCCGGTTCTTGCTGAAAATACATTGTAGTTATATTTTCTTGCGTTATCTTCAGAAAGGCGCGCTGGGGGTTTTTCTGTCGAAAGCCAATGGTAACCCCGGCTCTCTAGTGCGTTGCCGATATGCTGTGCAAAGCAAGATCCAAAAGTTACTACCTTATGTCTACGAGCAACCTTGAACTTTGGTGACCACAGCTCCGATATATCGAAGATCGACTTCTCGGCCACCATTTTTTTCCAGAAGGCATTATCTGGTAAATTTTCGTATGGGTTCATTTTTTTCTCCATTAGGAATGAGGAGCGTGTTCTGAGATGTGGCAGTTACTATTTTTTATTTCGGCTTTTTTCATTGCTAGATCAAAAAACAATATAGAAAGTGTTTTTCTTTATTAGTCCGTATGGCGATGAGGTCGCTGCTATTCCCTTTTTTACGTAATCCAACTGTGTGATGCGCATATCCTAGATACTTAGATTTCTGCAATATCGAGCATCAGCGTCGATATCGAGAGCGGTCAACAGCCTACATGTGCCTCAAGAAACTAACGAAAAATGATTATCGTAGTTATCCTTGCCGAAAATATTCAGCAGGTCGACGTCATCTTTTTTGATTTTTACTTTTTCGAAAAAACACCTAATATGAAGAAGATGGATTGTCTCGAAGACCATGCTAACAGAGTGTCTTTAGTTGAGCGAAGTCAAAGCTGGGTGGATCAAGTTTCTAGGACAAAAAAAATCAAAAGGAATGGGTAATGGCCTAAACAGGTTGTGCTATTTTTCTTACATGCTGTGCCTTAGATGCGATCCCGCTCGAATATCACCTTTGATAGTGTCTTGGCGAGCTCGCCGTAGCTGCATTCAGCCGCCTTTACTGCAGGTAGCTGGCTCAGTAATGAGTAGCAACAGCGCGGATGCTCTCGGCAGCAGGAGGACGGAGAAAACAGCTGGCACAACGTGAAGGTTTTCGTCGCCTTAGTGAACTCGGTCATAGTGCTGGCCGAGAGGACGTCAGCATGGCGTGAAAGGTCTGCACCGCGCTCCACGGTTGAGCTGGGTGGAAGCGAGCTGCTGGATTGGCACAGCATCGCCATAGCCTGTGGCTTTGGCGTTATCCCGGGTCTTGTTATTCTTGCACGCCTGGCGGCATTGCCGTCGCCCGGTGCAGCGCCGGACGTTCATGACGAGCCTTCTATCACCGCCTTTGCAAGGAGCCCCAGTGGAGCACCGCCTTGAAGATGTCATCGCTCTGTTCGATGGCCTGTTTTCAGAGTCTTTCCAGACCCGCCTTGAACGCGGTGGAGATGAGCCCTTGTATCTGCCTGCCGATGAGCATACCCCTTGGCACAGAGTGATCTTTGCCCGCGGCTTTTTTGCCAGCGTACTGCATGAAGTCAGCCATTGGTGCATCGCCGGGGCCCGGCGGCGACAGCTCGAGGATTATGGCTACTGGTATGAGCCCGATGGGCGCGACCAGCACCAGCAACAGGCCTTTGAACAGGTCGAGGTGGCACCTCAGGCCCTTGAAAGCTTGTTCTGCCGAGCGGCAGGACTGAGCTTCCATGTCAGCGTCGACAACCTGGGAGAGGTCGAGGTTGATCGGGAAGCCTTTTCCCGGCGGGTGGCTGCCCGCGCCGAGCGCTATTGCCGTGATGGGTTGCCGCTCAGAGCCGCGGCATTTGAAGCGGCTCTGAAGACGTTCTATCTCGAGGGCAGGGGGCTGGCAGAGGCGATTCGCTGTGGCCGCAAGCGGCTTGTACCTGAGCCAGTGATCAGCTGAGTCGCCTTATTCGTCGTCGACGCTGCCGCTGAGACGGCGATGCAGGTGCAGCATGACTTCGACCTCCTGCTCGGGGCGCATCGGCTCCAGGCCAAGTTCACCGAACAGCTCATTACGCGCTCTCGCCCACTCACCGGGGTCCAGGTCAGGATACAGGGTCTCTGCCGGTGCCAGCTCCACGAAGGGGTCCAGCCCGTAGGTGTCGAACAGGCGAGAAATGGCCGCCTCGTCATCAAATACGCCCGCCGTAAGCAAGGTCGCGTTGAAGTGATCGGTCTCGAGTTCTCGGATGACGTCGAGGGGGCTGACGCCGATGCTGGCCAGCTCCTCACGACTGTAGTCGCCCAGTGAGACGGTCTCTGCGTCCAGCCAGTCCTCGTCGGGCTGAATCAGGGTGTGCTTGATGCGTCCGTCATCCAGGCTCCAGGCGATCGCCAGGGGCAGGTCACCGTCGCCGCCGGTTTCTACGGCGATAAAGGCAGGCATGTCGCCCATGTCAGGACTCCTTGAGGTCAAAGAACGTTCTCGCCGTGGCGGTGCTGCTGGCTGCCAGGGTGGCCTCATCTTCGCCACGCCAATGAGCGATTTCACGGACGATCCATGGCAGCAGGGCCGGCTCATGGCGGCGTCCCTTGAGCTTGGCTGGCAGGTTACGGGGCAGCAGGTAGGGACAGTCGGTCTCTACCATCAGCCGATTGGCGGGAATGTCGCCTACCATGTCGCGCAAGTGGTGGCCACGGCGCTCATCGCACAGCCAACCGGTCAGGCCGATATGCAGATCAAGATCGAGGTAGCCGTGCAGCGTGTCCCGATCGGCCGTAAAGCAGTGCACCACGGCCCGTGGAATATCATCTCGCCATGCCCGCAGGATGTCACGCATCCGCTCACCCGCGTCTCGCTCATGGATAAAGAGTGGGAGGCCTGATTCCACCGACAATGCTAGCTGCGCCTCGAAGGCAGCCTCCTGCTGTGCAGGCGTGGAGAAGTTGCGATGGAAGTCGAGCCCGCACTCACCTACGGCGACGACCTCGGGGAGGCGGTGAAGAGCGCGCATGGCGGCTTCCAACTCAGTGGACCATTCGCTCGCGTGGTGGGGGTGCACCCCTGCCGTCGCATATAAGCCCGGATGGTGCTTTGCCAGCTCCGCGGCCTGGCGTGCGTGAGCCAGGTCGGTACCTGTCAGCACCATTGTCTCGACGCCGGCACGGCGGGCTCTTGTCAGGGTCGCGTCGAGGTCCTTGGCGAAGCTCTCATGGGTAAGGTTGGCGCCAATGTCGACCAGTGGCGTTGGAGAACGAAAGCGCAGGGCGTCAGGTAGCAGATCATCCTGAGTGTCATCGCAGGCTGACAAGGCGGGCTCCTTGGCGGGGAATGAAGCAGGGGGCGCATTGTACCTGTCGCGAGGCGTGACCACCATTGGCGCCAAGTGGCTCGGACCTCGGCCTGGTCGAGAGTGCTTGGCAGATGCTGCCCATGCCAGAGAGCCCGGGGCTTGAGGTACACTATGACGATGATCAAGCGATGAGGTGAAGCGTGACCCTGCTACGACTGGAGCAATTGCAACTGGCCTATGGCCACCATGTGTTGCTTGATGGTGCGGACCTGACCCTGGAGTGGGGTGAACGGCTGGCGCTGGTAGGCCGCAATGGTACTGGCAAGTCGACCTTGCTGCGCCTGGTGTCGGGGGAAAACCAGGCCGACGGCGGTGTGGTGTGGCGTGCGCCGGGCTTGAAGATTGGTGTCCTCGAGCAGGACCTGCCCGAGGCCAGCGGAGAGACGATTTTTGACGTTGTGGCACAAGGTCTGCCGGAGGCAGGCGGGCTGTTGTCGGAATACCACCACCTGGTGCAGTCGGAAGACCCGGACATGCACCGCATGGCGCAGCTGCAGACCCGTCTGGAGGCCATCGATGGCTGGTCGTTTCACCAGCGCATCGACGTCGTGCTGACACGTCTTGGCCTGCCCGAAGATGCTGCCATGTCGTCGCTGTCTGGCGGTTGGCGGCGGCGGGTAGCGCTGGCGCGAGCCCTGGTGGCGGAGCCCGACCTGCTGCTGCTGGATGAGCCGACCAACCACCTGGATCTGGATACGATTGCCTGGCTGGAAGAGCAGCTGGCGGCGTTTGCCGGGGCGGTGCTGTTTATCACCCACGACCGGGCTTTCCTGTCGCGGCTTGCCACCGGCATTCTTGAGCTGGACCGGGGCAAGCTGGGCCGCTACCCCGGCGACTACGCCACCTACCAGGCGCAGAAGCAGCACGAGCTCGAGATCGAGGCGCGCGAGAATGCCGAGTTCGACAAGAAGCTGGCCCAGGAAGAGGCCTGGATTCGTCAGGGTATCAAGGCTCGTCGCACCCGCAACGAAGGGCGCGTGCGGGCCCTTGAGCAGCTGCGCCGTGAACGTAGTCAGCGACGGGAGCGTCAGGGCAATGCCAACCTGACCGTCGACTCCGGTGAGCGCAGCGGCAAGCGCGTGGTCGAACTGGAGAACGTCACCCAGCACTTCGAGGAAGCGACGGTCATCCGTGATCTCAGCATCGAGATTCAACGGGGTGACCGCATCGGCTTGATCGGCCGTAATGGCGCGGGAAAGACCACGCTACTGAAGATCCTGCTGGGCGAGCTGACCCCCAGCGAGGGCAATGTGCGGGTTGGCACCAAGCTTCAAGTTGCCTATTTCGACCAACTGCGAGCCGGGCTCGAGCCGGAGCGTACCGTCTACGATAACGTGGCCCAGGGAAGTGATCGTGTCACGGTGGGTGGCCGCGATCGCCATGTGATGAGCTACCTTCAGGATTTCCTGTTTTCGCCTGAGCGCGCCCGCCAGCCGGTCAAGGCCTTGTCGGGTGGCGAGTCGAATCGACTGCTGTTAGCCAAGCTGTTCACTCAGCCAGCCAATGTGCTGGTACTGGACGAGCCGACCAACGACCTGGATGTCGAGACCCTGGAGCTGTTGGAAGAATTGCTGCTGGGCTTCGATGGGACCTTGTTGCTGGTGTCCCACGACCGCGCCTTCATGGACAATGTGGTGACCAGCGTACTGGCCTTCGAGGGGCGTGGTCAGGTGCGTGAATATGTGGGTGGCTACACCGACTGGGTGCGTCAGGGCGGTAAACTGCCGCCTGCACCTTGGGAGGGGGCCGCGCGTCAGCGGGTGGAGCCGTCAGCGGATACGGAGCCTTCAGCGGATAAAGAGCCTTCAGCTGATAAAGAGCCTTCAGCGGGGGGAACGCCCTCAGCGGGTAGCTCCAGGCCGACCGGGCAAGGCAAGGCCAAGCCGGTCAAGTTGTCCTACAAGCTGCAGCGTGAGCTGGATGGCCTGCCCGCCGAGATTGAGCGGCTGGAAGACCAAGTGGCCGAGTTGGAAAGCGAGGCAGGGCGCCCAGACTTCTACCAGCAGCCCTCCGGCGTGGTGGCCGAGCGACTGGCGTTGCTGCAGCAGACCCAGGATGCTTTGGACGCGACCATGGAACGCTGGATGGAACTCGAGGCCATGGCGTCCGGGGAGTAACCCAGCTGTGGCCAAGGCAGTCGTTGGAGCCGGCATGAAGCCGGCGCCAACGTTGGAGATGCATGACACCCGATAGGGTGGTGGGTGGTGTGCTTACTCTTCGCTTTCCTTGCCGACTCGCACGGCCAGCACATCGCACTGGGCTCCATGGAGTACCCCGGTAGAGGTGGAGCCGAGCAACAGAGCGAAACCATGGCGACCGTGTGAGCCAACCACGATAAGGTCTACGCCGTTTTCGTCGGCAAAACGGTGAATTTCGGTATCTGGCATGCCCACCACTACATGCTGATCTTCCCGGGCGACCGTGGCATCGGCGATCTCCGCCAGACGTTGCTTGGCATGGTCATCCAGCTGATCCTGAATGCTGGTGAGATCCATGGGAATGTCACCGCCATAGGCAAAGCCCAGTGGCTCCAGGGTGTGCATGATCGATAGCTTGGCGTGGTTGCGGTCAGCGACCTGCAAGGCTCGTTCGAGGATCTTGTGAGAGTCCTTGGTGAGGTCCACTGCCACCAGCACATGACGATATTCATTGCTCACGGGACTACGCCTCCTCGGCGGTCAAGTAAAAGAGGTATCGTAATGTCACTCTAGGACGCCGTGGCAGTCAAAACAATGCCGACGATCAACGTTTTTGCAAAGGAAACCGTATGTTGTGGCTACTGATACTGGGTGTCGTAGGGATGGTCTTCGCACCAGCGATGTGGCTCAGGCCCACCGCCAGGGAGCGTCGGCAGAGCCAGCTGCGTCAGGTTGCCATTGAAGCAGGTGCCAGCGTCAAGCTGGATGCACCCCCGTTGCATGGTGAGGTCGACAAGATGGCGGCCTATCGTTGGGCCTATCCTGCTCAGCGCCCGGGACCGCATTTTGTGCTGGTGCGCAAGGCTCGGGCCAGCGAGTCGTTGAAGCACTTTAAATACGATGAAGGCTGGCGCTGGAGGGTACAGCCGCTGGAGCCATTGCCCTCTGTCATCAGCGCACGCCTGTCGAGGCTGCTGTCACAACTGCCGGACGACGCCTGGGTGGTGGAATCCTGTGACAAAGCCTTGACACTTTGGTGGGAGGAGTCTCTCGAGGCGCCGGAGTTTGGCGCTATCTCGGCGCCAGCAGCGGCACTCCGAGATGCGCTGCAGGGGCGTCCTGATCGTCCGGCCGGCAGCGTCCCGGGCTCGCCGCCTTAGGCTCCGCGGGGCGGGATAAGATAAGACGCTCTGCTAAAGGTATATCGCTCTGCTTTGGAGGGCGCGCTTTTGCGATACTGCGGATGCGCGCCGCCGATGCTGGGTCAGACCAGACCAGACCAGACCAGACCAGACCAGACCAGACCTGATCAAGCCAAGCCAAGCCAGCGCCACTTAGCCTTGGCAGTCTTCCGGGCTTAACAGTGCCTGGCCATTGGCTTCGATACGATTGAGCATGTCACTCAAGCGTTCCTGCTCTTCATCATCCAGGCCCTTCAGCATTTCTTCCCTGGCTTCACGCACGATGGCGTCGATCTTCTCCAGCAGCGGGGTTGCCTGCTCCGTGAGATGGACGCGCTTGGTGCGGCGGTCCTGATCGCAGGGGCAGCGCTCCACCAGGCCCTGCTCGCAGAGTTGGTCAAGGGTTCGTACCAGTGAAGGCGCCTCGACACCGATAGCGCGAGCCAGGTCGCATTGTGGCTGGCCTTCTGGCATGCGCCAGAGATGATAGAGCGTCACCCAACGGGTCTGGGTGAGCCCCAGCGGAGCCAGACGTTGATCAAGCACCGCCCGCCATATGCGCGGTGCACGGGAGAGTTGGAATCCAATGTTCTCGTTCATATCGACCTAGAATCGCAAGGCTGCAAATGATTCGATTGTCCGAACGCTGGCGCGGGAATGCAAGCCACCACCCTGGTTTGCCCTCTGATGCACCTTCTCGATCGTCCGATTGAGGTATCCACCGATCCTGTTACTGCGCTGTTGACTGTGGCACGGCCTCGCTGGGGGCTGGCGCACTGGTTGCGGTGTTTTCACTATCCTCGCTGCTTTCGCTGCTTTCGCTGCTTTCGCTGCGGCCTGAGTGGTCTTCCGTCAATCCGGGAGCTGTACCAGCGTCTTCTTTTTCCTCTTCCCGGTCTGCCTCTTGGCCCTCAGGGCCGGCCGTCAGCCACCGCAAGCGCAGCCCTGGCATGCCGACCTGAGTGTCGATAGTGGCATCTGCCCTGGTGGCCTGGTCAGGATCATCCGCTACCTCGAACCTGAGGACGCCGATGCGCTGTCCCCCGGCGGTCATGACGTCGATCCGCCAGCTGCCGGTCACGTTGTCAGGGAAGTTCTGCTTGCGGGTCCAGGCGCGATATCCCTCTGCACGGCCGCCGTATATCTCAAGCGCGATGCGGTCGACCAGCTGCCCCTCATGACGCCACTCGTGCACGACCTCTTCCTTGAGTCCTCGCGGCGCGTGAATCGCGGTATAGGCATATAGACCGCGAGACGTCAGTGCCTCCGGGGTCAGCGCCATGTTGCCCTGAGGTGTGCGGCTGGCCTCGTCGAAGGCGGGGGAGAGCGCGCTTCCAGACAGCCAAAGCGTGGCGGGAGGGACCCACACACGCCCGAGCCAGGCCGCCCCCGCCAACACCGGCAGCAAGGCGAACATGGCCAGCCACCGGCTTGGGCTGAGTGGCCGCAGGAGATGCAATAGACTTGGCAGGCTGAACAGCAGCATGGCGACCACTGCCGCCAGCATGCTTTGTCCGGTACTCAGGTGCAGCACCAGCGGCAGCGTGACCAGCACGACGAGAAACACGCACTGGGCATGGAAGACGAAATACAGCCAGCGCTTGCGGGCGGCCAGACGGTAGTACAGGGGATCGACAATCGACAGGATAGCCATGGCCAGCATGAACAAGGTGAACAGGGCCTGACCGCTGGTCCAGACGGTGGTGGCGACCAGGAAGGGAAGCGTGAAGAACAAGGTTTCCTGGTGAATCATCTGGGCAATAAAGGTGGTCACGCCGCGGGGCAGGGACGGGTAGCCCCGCCGCACCATGATTCTCCCGATCAGGCTCTCTGACAGCAGCAGAATCCACGCCAGCAGCATGCCAGTGGCGAGCAGGACACCCAACCACTGCTGTCGCTCCACCAGAAAGAAACTGGCAACGCCCGCGGCAAAGGCCAGCGGTGGCCAGACCCAGTGCCAGGGACGCAGGCGGGCAACCCAGGTTTCGATGGTGCGCTGGAGGGCGTTCAGCGTGGTGCGCTGGGCGGGCGGCGTAGACATAGGAGAATCCGTAACGATGAAAGACAGTCGGCACTGCAAAAAGCGCTGAACGCAGGGTCGTGCTCAAGGTCATGCGCAGCCGCTCAATCGACAGCGGGTGTAGCGCAAGGCCGCCATTTAACCATAGGCAAGCTGCGCTCCCGACCTGGCCTACGCAAGGGCATAGCGGCGGTGGCCCTGCCAGCTCCCACGACACCTCTCCAGCGCTCTGTTAACAGTATGCTTAAACGCTGCCAGGATGCCTTTACCTGCTTCAACGTCGTGTAATCCCTCTAAGGTAATGGTAGGGGTTGACGGAAGTGAATCTTTGCACCAAGCTGGCAAAATCAAACGGCCGTATGAATACCGCTCACCTGGACAGGGACACAGGCCACTGTCCGGGTAACACGGGATGACTTCAGTGGAGATGCGTGGATGATCTATCAAGGCAACGCCATTTCGGTGGCTCGCAATGGCGACGATATCGCCATCCTGACCTTCGACTTGAAGGATGAATCGGTCAACAAGCTCTCCGGCGCCGTGATCAAGGAGCTCGGTGAAGCCCTCGAGGCGGTGCGCGGTGATCAGGGGCTCAAGGGGCTGCTGCTGAAGAGCGCCAAGGAAGCCTTCATTGTGGGCGCCGACATTACTGAGTTTCACGCCATGTTCGACAAGGACGAGGCGGAGATTCAGGCCATGCTCGAGCAGGTTCACAGCATCTTCAATGGCCTGGAAGACATGCCGTTCCCGACGGTCAGCGCGATCAACGGCCTGGCCCTGGGGGGCGGCTGTGAGGTGGTGCTCTCGACGGATTTCCGTGTGATGAGCCCGGAAGCCAAGATTGGCCTGCCGGAGACCAAGCTGGGCATCGTGCCGGGCTGGGGCGGCTGTGTTCGCCTGCCGCGGGTCATCGGCGCCGATAACGCCATCGAATGGATTGCCGGAGGCACCGAGAACCGCGCCGATGCATGCCTCAAGGTGGGAGCGGTTGACGCCGTGGTGCCCCGAGAAGACCTCGAGGCGGCGGCGCTGGATATCCTGGCCCGGGCCAACGCCGGAGAGCTTGACGTCAAGGCACGTCGAGAAGAGAAGAACAGCCCGCTCAACCTGAACCCCATCGAGCAGATGATGGTGTTTGAAACGTCAAAGGGCTATGTGGCTGGCAAGGCGGGTCCACATTATCCGGCGCCAGTGGAAGCCATCAAGGTGATCCAGAAGGGCGCTGGCGAGACGCGGGCACGCGCGCAGGCCATCGAGGCCAAGGCATTCTGCAAGATGGCCAAGACCGATGTCTGCTACAACCTGGTCGGCCTGTTCATGAACGATCAGGTCGTCAAGAAAAAGGGCGGACAGTATGCCAAGCAGGCTCAGCCCGTGCGTCAGGCTGCCGTCTTGGGGGCCGGGATCATGGGCGGTGGAATCGCCTATCAGAGCGCCTCGAAGGGCACTCCGATCTTGATGAAGGACATCAAGGAGGATGCCATCGAGCTGGGGCTCAAGGAGGCACGCAAGCTGTTTGGCAAGCAGGCGGCTCGGGGCAAGCTGTCACCTGAGGCAGCAGCGGAGAAGCTCACCAATATTCGTCCTACCTTGTCCTATGGTGACTTCGGCACGGTCGATCTGGTCGTCGAAGCCGTGGTCGAGAACCCGAAGGTCAAGGATGCGGTGCTGACCGAGGTCGAAGCACAGGTCAGCGAGAACACCGTCCTGGCATCGAACACCTCGACGATCTCCATCACCCGGTTGGCGCAGAACCTCAAGCGCCCGGAGAACTTCTGCGGCATGCACTTCTTCAACCCGGTGCACCGCATGCCCTTGGTCGAGGTCATTCGCGGCGAGAAGACCGGCGATGCCGCCGTGGCGGCGACGGTGGCCTACGCCAAGGCAATGGGCAAGACCCCGATCGTGGTCAACGACTGCCCTGGCTTCCTGGTCAACCGAGTGCTCTTCCCCTACTTCGGTGGCTTCAGCCTGCTGGTGGAGAAAGGCGCCGACTTCCAGCGAGTCGACAAGGTCATGGAGAAGTTCGGTTGGCCCATGGGACCTGCCTACCTGCTGGATGTGGTGGGAATGGATACGGCCGTCCATGCCAATGAGGTGATGGCGGAAGGCTTCCCTGATCGCATGGCCCGCGAAGGCAAGACGGCGATTCAGGTCATGTTCGACAACGATCGTCTCGGCCAGAAGAACGCCAAGGGCTTTTACGCCTATGAAGAGGATCGCAAGGGCAAGCCGAAGAAGGTGCGCGACGAGAGCGCGGTCGAGCTGGTGAGTCAGGTCGTGACGGAAAGCCGCGAATTCTCTGATGAGGAGATTGTCGCGCGAATGATGGTGCCGCTGTGCATGGAAACCGTGCGCTGCCTTGAGGACAACATTGTTGGCACGCCCGCAGAGGCTGATATGGCGTTGATCTATGGCATTGGCTTCCCTCCCTTCCGTGGCGGTGCGCTGCGCTACATCGACGCCATGGGAGTGGCAGAGTTTGTCGCCCTGGCGGATAGCCTGGCGGCTGAGCTCGGCCCGCTGTATGCCCCCACGGATGGCCTGCGCGAGATGGCCAACGCGGGCAAGACCTTTTACACCAAGTGACCCCACGAGACAGGAGAAGACAGATGAGCTTGAACCCGAGAGACGTCGTGGTGGTCGATGGTGCCCGTACCGCCATGGCCAAGGCCAAGAACGGTGGCTTTCGCCACGTGCGTGCCGAGGATCTGTCTGCGGCAGTGATGAACGCTCTGCTGCAGCGAGTGCCGCAACTTGATCCGGCCGAGGTGGATGATGTCATCTGGGGCTGCGTCAACCAGACCCTGGAGCAAGGCTTCAACGTCGCCCGTAACGCCCAGATCATGACCGCTATGCCGCGTAGTGTGCCGGCCCAGACGGTCAATCGGCTGTGCGGCTCCTCCATGAGCGCCCTGCATATCGCGACCGCCAATATCAAGGCCGGAATGGGCGACGTCTACCTGGTGGGTGGGGTAGAGCACATGGAGCATATCCCGCTGACCTACGGTGTCGACGTCAATCCCAGCGCCAGCAAGCATGCCGCCAAGGCGGCGATGATGATGGGCATGACCGCCGAGCTGCTTGGCAAGCTGCATAGCATTTCCCGCGAGCAGCAGGACAACTTCGGCGTGCGCTCTCACCAGCGCGCCTATGAGGCGCAGCAGAGCGGCGCCTTTGATAGCGAGATCATCGGTGTCGAGGGGCATGACGCCGACGGGCGTCGGATCCTGGTCCAGCGCGACGAGGTCATTCGCCCGGAAGCCAACCTGGAGAGCATGGCAGGACTCAGGCCGGTGTTTGATCCTCGTGGCGGTACCGTCACGGCGGGCACATCCTCAGCGCTTTCCGTTGGGGCGAGCGGGATGGTCGTGATGAGCTACGAGCGCGCCCAGGCTCTCGGCCTCACGCCGATCGCTCGCGTGCTGTCGACCGGGGTGTCCGGCTGTGATGCCTCCATCATGGGCTATGGACCGGTTCCTGCCTCTCAGAAAGCCTTGAAGGCGGCGGGTCTTACGATCGATGACATTGAGACCGTGGAGCTCAACGAGGCTTTCGCTGCCCAGGCGCTGCCGGTACTCAAGGATCTGGGGCTGCTCGATGTGATGGACGAGAAGGTCAATCTGCACGGAGGGGCCATCGCCCTGGGGCACCCGCTGGGCTGCTCCGGGACCCGAATCAGCAACAGCCTGCTCACGGTCATGCGGCGCCAGGACACGCGCCTTGGCCTTGCGACCATGTGCATCGGCATGGGCCAGGGCGTTGCTACCGTGTTCGAACGCCTGAATTGATCCCTTGAAGTAATTCGCCAAGTCGGCCTTGAGCCGTTGTTCTGATCTCGCCGGCGCTGCCTAGCAGCGCCGGCGTTTTTTGTGCACCCAACACCAGGCCGAACGATGTTGCTGCCGGGAGCTGTCGCGCTGTCGCCGAGTGCTCCTGGGCGAAGGCTGTGCTGTCCGTGCTGAGGTGCTATCGCTCCTGCCCACGCCGGTATTCGTCCGGTGTCTGTCCTGTCAGCCGCCGGAACATGGCAATAAAGGCAGACGCGCTGGCATAGCCAAGGTCCATGGCGATGGCTTCGACCTTGGCACCGGATTCGAGCATCGGCATGGCCTTGACGACCTTGAGGCGCTGGCGCCATTCGGTAAGCGTCATCCCCAGGTCGCGCTGAGCGCGGCGCAGCAGGGTACGCTCGGTGACGTGCACCGCCTTGGCCAGCTCTCCCACGCTGGCAGTGGCGGTCGGGTCGTCCTCAAGCCGTTGCAGGGCTCGGCGCAGTTGAGGGTCTGCGGAGGTAGGGAGGTAGCTTCCCGCGCATTCGGCGACCGCCAACTGGTCCACCAGCACGTCGAGCAGGCGCGTCAGGTCGTCGGGGTAGGGCGCTTCTGCGGGGTGGTGGCGTAGGTGTTCGAGCAAGGCCCGGGTCAAGGGCCCAACGGTCAATGCACAGGTGATATCAGGTAGTGCACTGGCCTGAGGCGTGGCGATGTACAGCGAACAATGACAGGCGGCCTGACGATTAAGGCCCTGGTGCTCTACCCCGGGGGGTAGCCACAACCCGTAGTGCGACGGTGTCAGATAGCGCCTTTGCCCCACATCGACTTGGACCACCCCGCTGTAGGAATAGACGAACTCTCCCCAGCTGTGGCGATGACGGGGATAGGCGGCATCTGCTGGCATATAGCCGGTACGAAAGACGACCGGCGCGGGCAGCGCATCGTGAAAGGGCGGAAACAGCAAATGCTTGGGTGTGTGGGGCATGATCGGCACCCTGTCCGAGGGAAGGCATGGCTTGTCTGATCTTAGCTATATGCGGTGAATGCGACAATCGCATACTTCATGGCCGACAGTAGCGATGGGAGAAGGTCATGGGGGATCGTAGGACGCTAGACGCACACGCCGTGGGCCTGATGCTGGTCTTTTGCCTGACGCTGGGTATGCAGCAGGTTGCCCTGAAGGCGACCGGCGACGATATTTCACCGGTTTTACAGATCGCCCTGCGCTCTGGCCTGGGGGCCGCGCTGATTGCCTGCTACATGCTGGCGCGGGGACAGCGGATGTCTCTGGGGGATGGGAGCTGGAAGCCAGGTCTGATCGTGGGCGGCTTGTTCTCACTGGAGTACGTGCTGCTGGGAGAAGCGCTGCGTTTTACCACCGCCTCCCATGCGGTGGTGTTTCTCTACACCGCTCCCATCTTCACTGCGCTATTGCTGCATTTTCTAGTCCGCGACGAGCGCATGGCAGCGATGCAGTGGCTGGGGATCAGCCTGGCGTTTGTGGGCATAGGAGTGGCCTTTCTGCTGCCTGCGGGGGGCGATGTGGAGGCCGCTGGGCAAGCATCGCTGTGGGGCGATCTGCTGGCATTGCTGGCCGGCGTGGCGTGGGGCGCCACGACGGTGCTGGTGCGTACCACGCGACTGTCCTCGCTGGCGCCAGAGCAGACCTTGATGTACCAGTTGGTGGCTGCGTTCGTGGTGCTGTTGGCCAGCGCCGCGGTGCTGGGACAGCTGGCGATTGATCCTACGCCTCTGGCGTTGACCAGCCTTGCCTTCCAGTCTGTGATCGTCTCCTTTGCCGGGTTTCTGGTCTGGTTTTGGCTGATCCGACACTACCAGGCGTCGAGGATTGGGGTGCTGTCATTTCTGACCCCGCTATTTGGGGTCGGGTTTGGCGCCTGGCTGCTGGACGAACCCATAGAGCCTGGTTTTATGATCGGTGCGGTCATGGTGGTGGCGGGGATCACCCTGGTCAGCGGTGAAGGGTGGATCCGTCAGTGGCTCGCCTCCCGCCGTAGGCAAGCGGCGATGTTCGGCAAGTAGGCAGCAGGACAACTTTCACAGGCATAGGCGCGCTTTTCCTCCAGGGCGCGTCTTTCCCCCAGGGCGCGTCTTTCCCCCAGGGCGCGTCTTTCTCCAAGGACGCGTCTGTCTCATACGTCGTGCCCAGCAGACGAAGGTGTCAGAGAATACCCGCGTCCAGTCCAGCGGCCATGGCCTGGGATAGCGTTTCCACCTGGTCGACGAAGTCGTCCTGCCATGCGCCCTTCAATATCAGCGGGGGCTGAACCCAGCGCCAGCGCAGTCCGCTGACAATCGACTCGACCGCTCGCATGGTGCCGGTGCCGTCATGGCCGGCGCGGATATACAGGGCGCAGGGAAGGCCTTGAGTGTGATCCAGCAGTGGGTAATAGCTGCGATCAAAGAAATCCTTCAGGGCGCCACTCATGTATCCGAGGTTTTCGGTGGTCCCAAGCAGGATGGCATCTGCCTGACGCACGTCCTCGGGGCCTGCCTCCAGGGGGGCTAGCACCACGATGTCCACGTTCCCGATATCCGGGTGACAGGTGGCGCGGCAAGTGACTTCCCGCAGTCTCAGGGTATTGGGGGAGGGCGCGTGGGCGACGACCAACAGACGTTTCATGCGTGGCTCCGCAATGGTCATGTGGGCAATGGCGACAGTGAAGGGTTCTTCGTGTCAATAACATGCGCGTTTGACAGCGGGTGGCGGCTTGTCGACCCTAGGAAGGGTGATTAAGGTGCATGTGGCGCCTTGGGCTGGCTATTGGCTTGTGCCCAAGAGCTCACTTGATGCACCAAAGACCACCGTTCCAGGGAGGAAACCCCCATGCCTTTCGCGCTCTCTTCATTAAGCGTCACCAGCCCGGCTTTCGACAATGACGCTGGTATTCCCGCACGTCATACCCAGGAAGGCGAGGACATTTCACCGGCGCTGGCCTGGCAATACCTGCCAGAAGGCACTAAAGGGATTGCGGTCATCTGTCACGACCCGGATGCGCCGCTGGTGCAACATGGCAGCTACGGTTTTGTGCATTGGGTACTGTATAACCTGCCTGCGTCGCTGACGTCCCTTGAGGAAGGCACCCAGCAGGGGACTCAGGGGAGCAATGATGCGGGTAATCTCGGCTACAACGGACCCCTGCCGCCCGAGGGCCATGGGCTGCATCGGTACTATTTCTGGGTGCTGGCGCTGGATACCGCGACCCAGTTGCCCGAAGGTCTCAGCATGAGCGAGTTGCTCGAACAGGTCGAACCGCACCTGTTGGGTATCAATCGCCTGGTGGGCACCTATCAGCGCGAGGCCTGAGAACAGGCTGACAGCCCGCCTCCAGGGCGGGCTTTTTTACTTCCTCAACGCATGTGTGCCGTTTCGGCCGCATGGCGAGTGATCAAGGATGACGCTCATGTTCGATTGGATTTCAGCCCACAAGGACATTCTGCAGACGCTGGCAAGCGTGGGCTCCTTTCTCATCTGGCTGATCTATGCTCAGCTGCTGTACTTCGGCTTTCGCCGTCAGCGCCGTCCGCGCTTGATCATCAACCGCGGCAAGCGCAAGAACCTCGATGCTCTCTGTGTCATCAGCAACATGAGTGCCGAACCTATCTATCTTCAGCACATCATGATGACCCTGGAGACCTCCAAGGGCGACTGGACACTGGACGTCAGCGACCATGAGGCGGACCTGGAAGACGACCACAGTGACCAAGAGCGAACGCCAGACGGTCGCTGCACCCATCAGGGACCGCTGGACAGTGGTGGTTTCGTCCATATCGGCTCCTTCAACGCCTTGAAGCAGCGGATCATCGATATCGCTGGTCTGGACGACAAAGAGGGAATGAAGGATGACCTGGTGCTCAAGGCGATGTGTGTTCGGGTGATTGGCACCTATTGCTCGGAAAACCTGCCGATTGGCGCCGAGCGCCGCTTTGTCTTTCACCAAACCGACGATAGCTGCACGCTGGTGCCAGAGACCTGGGACACCCTGCAGTTCAGCACCCGCAGGCAGCGCAGGGAGCTCAAGCGCGATATCAAGCGGATTCACGAGCGTCAGGCCCAGGGCGAGGGTGAAGAGCCGGAAAGGGAGCAAGGCGACTGATGACCTGGCCAGGCGGGTGACTGGCTTTTCGCGCGGTGGGGGAGTACCGTCAGCGCCTTCCTTCAATGAGAGAGAGCGTCATGAGCGATTTGCCCGCCTGTCCCGCCTGTCAGTCACCTTATACCTATCAGGACGGCCCTTCGCTGATCTGCCCCGAGTGCGGTCATGAGTGGTCCCTGGAGACAGCAGAGAGCGACGCAGAACCTGGTATTCGCGATGCCCACGGAAACCCGCTCAACGATGGCGATACCGTCACCGTGATCAAGGATCTCAAAGTCAAGGGATCGTCGTCGGTGGTCAAGGTCGGTACCAAGGTGAAGAACATTCGCCTGGTCGACGGAGATCACGATATTGACTGCAAGATCGATGGGTTCGGTGCCATGAAGCTCAAGTCGATGTACGTCAAGAAGGCGTGAGTTGGCGGAAGCTGGCAGGGTCTCGGCAACGCCGCCAGCGCTCGCAAGGAGCGCTGGGGCTGGATGAGTCAGATGAATGGACGGTGACGGTTATCGGCGCCTGAGTCGTGTGCGCGCGTCGCCGTGTTCAGACCAGACTGGCGCCGACGAACAGGGTCACCGCGCTGACGCCGAAGGTCAGCAGGATGAAGGGCATGGCCCACTTGACGAAGCGCTCGTAGGGAATCTTCGCCAGCGCCAGGCCCGCCACTAGGTGGGCCGCCGTCGGAGCAAACATGTTGATCCAACCGCTGGCTGACTGAAAGGCGGTGACGACCAGCTCGCGCTCGACGCCAGAGAAGTCTGCCAGAGGTGCCATCAGTGGCATCGACACGGTGGCAAGGCCCGACGTGGAAGGGATGAAGAAGCTGAGCACGATATGGACCACGTAGGAGACGACGACGAACATGCCGGTCGATAGTCCCTGCACCGCACCTTCCGCCCAGTTGAGGATGGTGTCGATGATCACGCCATTGTCCATCACGACATAGATTCCCCTTGCCACCGCCACGACCAGGGCAACCCCGATCAGGTCCCGAGCGCCATCCAGGAAGCTGGCAATGAAGCTGGATTCTGGCTGCCGATTGATGACCGCGATCAGGATCGCAGAGGTCAAGAACAGGGTAGACAGCTCGTCGAACCACCACCACAGGGTCGGGAACAGGGTGATCCCCATGTCTTCCCAGGGCACTACGCCGTACACCATGATGCCAAATGTCAGGAAGAAGACCGTCATGGTCAGCTTATGGCGCAGGGTGTAGGCACCGCTGGTGACGGGGGCGCTGGCGCTTGCTGGTGTTGCACTCAGGTCAGCCAGGACGGAGCGCTGCGGGTCGCGCTTGACGCGGGCGGCGTAGCGCATCACGAACCAGATGGCCAGTGATACCAGAATCACGAACTGGACCAGTCGGAGGGTAATACCGGCGCCGATCGGCAGTCCCGCAAATCCCGAGGCGATACCGGTGGCGAAGGGATTGACGGTGGAGGCGAGTACCCCAGTGCCCGAGCCGAGCAGGACGATACCTGCCGCCACCATACGGTCGTAACCCGCGGCGGTGATGACCGGCAGGATAATGGCCCAGAAGGCGACGGTCTCTTCCGCCATGCCGTAGGTGGAGCCCCCCAGTGCAAACAGGATCATCAAGACCGGGATCAAAAAGTGTTCCCTTCCCTGGAAGCGGGCCACCACCGCGCCGATCCCTGCATCGAGGGCGCCCGAGTGCATGGTGACCGCCAGAAAACCTCCAATCACCAGGACAAACAAGGCGACATCAACGGCCTTGTGAAACCCCTTGATGGGGGCAATCAAGACGTCCATGGGCCCCTGGGGCGAGCTTTCCAGTACTTGATAGGTGCCAGGAATCGGCAGCAGGCGCTCATCGCCTTCGTAGTCGAGGACTTCGGTGGCGGGGATGACGGTATCGGTGCCTTCGACGCGATAGTCGTACTTGCCGGCGGGCATCACCCACGTCAGCAGGGCGACCATGATGGTGATCAGGAACAGCAGGGTGTACACCGTCGGCATACGTAGGCGGCTGCGTTTACGGGAAGAGATCGATTGCGTTTCCATCTCGTGTTCCTCGGTTCAGTAGTCGGTTCATGGGCCGGATCATCAGGTCATGGAGTGGGCTCTGTTGTGTTTGGTGTGCTCCAGCAGGCGCCGAGAGAGTGGCGCCCACCGTTCGAGTCTACGAGGGTCAAGCCGCCAGTTGGGCGGTCCTCGGTGCAAGTCTTGACCCGCTGCAAGGAGCGGGACGATCTGCGGTGATGGAGCGGGAATTATGCTGGCCTGGCTCAAGGAATGGGGCGAGGGCATTCTGCAGTAGCCGTCGCGCGACGACCTCGTCGCAGAACAGGGGGGAAGATTGATGCAGGGTTGATGGCCGTCTGTGGCGTGAAGCGGCGGGGCGGACATGAAAACGGCCAGGGTCTGGGATCCTGGCCGTGCTGCCTTCAGCGAAGAATGCCGTCGGCGGTGGATACCTCGAGTCGCTTAGCCTTCGAAGTTCCACACCAGCCGAGCATTGATACGCCCGTCACGGCTGTCGGTGTCCGGGTCGCGGTCGCCGATGGGCTCTGCGTACTCCAGCGTCAGTCCGTACCATCGTCCTTTGGCTAGCCGAACGCCCGCTGCGGCAGATGCCAGATGGCTATCCACATCACGGTTCTGGAACTCGGTGCGTGCACCGTCGACGACCAGGAAGGGCTCCACGTTACTGAGCCAGTCACTATCGAGCGTATGCAGGTAGCGCAGCTCGAGTGAGCCCGCGTAGCCATAGTCCCCTTCGGCTTGACCCGCATCGTAGCCGCGCCCGAAACGCTGGCCACCGTAGTTGCCGCGCTCGGGTTCGGGCAGCTCGTCGTCGGAGTAGAAGCCGTTGGCAGCCGCGGTCAGCCGCCAGCGCTCTCCTAACAGGTGTCGGTACTGAGTCTCCAGCTGCCAGCGGGTGAAGTGAAGGTCGCTGGTGGTCTCCAGAGGAGTGCCATTCAAACGGCTCCGCTGTTCGTTGCCGCCCAGGTCGACACCCTGACGGACGGCCGCCGAGGCCTGCCACAGTGACCGGTTGGCTTGGGTGCGATAGCTCAGGTCCAGGTCCGCTGCGGAATATTCATAGTCATCGACCAGCTGGTTGAGCGTGCGATCCTCGAAGCGTAGGGTCGTGGTCTTGGTTTCGTCGTGATGGCGCAGGGCGCCCCCCAGCGTCAGGCTTGAAGAACGTGTCAGCAGCACCGGATAGGACAGACCCAGGCGATAGCGCTCGCGATCGGTGTCCTGATCCTGGCTGAGGTCGAAGCGCTGTCCGTTGAGCAGGTAGATAAGATCTTCATCATCGCTGCCGCGGTAGGTGTCGGCAGACGCCGATAGTGTCAGGCCATCGCTGCCAATGCCGGTGCGGAAGTCCAGCGCGTACAGTTCATTGTCATTGTCGATGGGCCATAGCCAGGAAAAGCCCAGGCTCTCCCCCCAGGAGGTGAGGCTTTGTGTCGACACCCGGTTGATGAACACGGCGTCTTCCTCATCCCCCCCGCTAACACTGCCGGCATAGTCGAAATGGTCGATGCGGCGTTCTTCCACTCGCAGGGTGGTGGCGCCATTGGGGGTGCGCGGGACAGGGGCCTTGAGGGTCAAGCTGGCGCCGGGGATTTGCTCGATCAGGCCGCTGACGCGCTCGAAGGTTGCCCGTGTCAGGGGGCGCTCATCCAGCAACGGCATGACCAGTCGCTCGACGCGGCGGGCCACGGGGTCGTCGTCTACGACGATTTCGGTACGTGCGATGTGACCCTCCACCAGCACGATACGCACATTGCCGTCGATAAAGTTGTTGGTCGGCAGGTAGGCGAATGACAAGGGGTAACCCGAGGACTGGTAGGCGTCGGTGATGGTCTTGACCTCGGCCTCCACGGCCTCGCGGGATACCGTCTGCCCGACCATGGCCTGTAGTCCGCTGGATAGCGCACTCAGGTCGAGCACGCTGTCACCGATAAAGCGCACATGGCGTACTGTGACACTGTCAGGGACGCCTGGGTTGGCGTCATCGGGCAGATCCACTTCGGTCTGCACATCACGCTCGGGGGGAAGGAGTCGCTGGTTCTCGATGATATCGTCGACGGTGTCCAGAGTTTCCTGGGCCATGGCCGCAGACGCCAGGAGAAGACAGCCAGTGGCTGCCAGAGGAGAAAAAGTCCTGCGCATTCGTTGATATCCTTGTCGTTCCCAGTGGGGTATGGCGCTCAAGGCGCGTCGCAGCAGGCGAGGCCTCGTTTATCGTTATGGGTCTAGGCCGCACACAAAGGCCGAGCACAAAGAGAAGGCAGAGAGAACAAAGGCCCGACACCCGTCAGGGTGTCGGGCCTTCAGATCATCTCAGCCGCAGCTTATTTGTTGCCGCCAAGCAGACCTCCCACGATGCCGGTCAGGCCACCTGTCTTGGCCCCCCCTTCAGAGCCGGAGCCCTCGCTGCCGGTAAGCCCTCCCGTCAGCTTATCGGTGACGCCGCCGACGGTATCCAGGGTGCCGCCGACCAGGCCACCATCACCCTCTGAACCCACCAGGGCGTTGCTGATACCTGACGTGACGCCTGTGCCACCGCCACCGCTGCTATCGCCTCCCAGGGTGTTGGACAAGGTGTCGTTGACGCCGGAGACCAGGCCGCCACCGCTGCTTCCGCCTCCCAGGGTGTTGGTCAGGGTGTCATTGACGCCGGAGACCAGGCCGCCACCGCTGCTACCGCCTCCCAGGGTGTTGGTCAGGGTGTCATTGACGCCGGAGACCAGGCCGCCACCGCTGTCGCCGCCACCCAGGGTCGAGCCCAGTCCGGATGTGAGGCCACC
Organism: Halomonas sp. DP5Y7-2; assembly: GCF_019802025.1. Taxonomy (NCBI): domain Bacteria; kingdom Pseudomonadati; phylum Pseudomonadota; class Gammaproteobacteria; order Oceanospirillales; family Halomonadaceae; genus Halomonas; species Halomonas sp. DP5Y7-2. The sequence continues at coordinate 31,209 of NZ_JAHVHY010000010.1, forward strand.
TGAGCTATCGCCTCCCAGAGCTCCGTTCAAGCCTTGGGTCAGATTGCCGCCAAGGCTGTCGTTGAGGCCAGCGATCAGGTTACTGTCTCCTCCCAGCTGACTGTCCAGGCCGCCGGTGAGGCTATTGCCGTCCTGGCTACCGCCAAGTCCCGAGAGCAGTGCGCCGTCACCCAGCAGGCCAGCAGATTCGAGCTTGCTGAGGCCTTGCCCATCAAGGCTTGCGATAAGGCGCGCTTCGTCACCTCCCAGCAGTCGGCCGGTGTTGGCGACAACGCCACCGACACCGCTGACCGTGCTGCCAAGACCTGAGGCGAGTGCCCCATTGCCGCCGATGCGTCCACCCAGTCCATCCACGGCCACTCCCGCACGAATCAGCAAGTTGCCGGCTTCAGGCCCGACCACCAGCGCCTGACTGAGCTGCGTCACTCCGCTGTCGGTATGGATCACCACAGGGCGAACAACGGCGGTGATTTCACTGGTCAGTCCACCAAGGTGGGATGTCTGATCATTGAAGCTCAGGGCCAGGGCGTTGCCGGCCTGGGTCACGCCACCTCCCAGTTGCGCCAGGCTGCTGCCCAGTTGAGAAATGGCGCCGGTGCGGTTGTCCAGCTGCATGACCAGCGGGAGCTGGCGCAGATCGCCCACGGTGGCACCGAGACTTGAGACCACTTCTCCGGTCTCAGATACCGCGACGCCACCTCCCGCCAGGCTGGTACCCAAGGCATTGGGGTTGTTGGAAATATTGCCGACACCGTTGCTGAGGCCACCAGTGACCCCCGATACGGCCTCGCCCGAGTTGATCACGACATTGCCCAGGCCATCGGTAATGAATTCACCCTGACCGCCGAGGCTCTGCTGAGAGATGCCGTTACCCAGGGAAGTCACGGCGTTGCCGACGCCAGTACCGGCCTGGCCTGCACCGGCCACAGTGCGCTCAAGGTCAGTTCGACCATCGTTGGGTGCCGTGGTGTCGCCAGTAAGCAGGTCACCCAGGCCGCTACCATCGTTGGCACTGCCTCCACCGAGCAGTTCCCCTGTGGCGATGACGATCCCACCGGTGCCGGTGACGCTGTTACCTGCCCCGCCCAGCAAGGTGTAACGCTGCCCGATCCGCTGACCGAGTTCGCCCAAGGTTTCGCCGCTGCGCAGCAAAAGGTTGCCAGCCTGGGCGGGCAGTACCAGCGCCTGGGCCACGCGGGTCACCTTACCATCGGTTCCCAGCAGCACTGGGCGCAGACTCGTGCTGAGCTTGGTCGTGAGCCCACCCAGCACCTGGTCCGAGTCCTCCAGGTTGACGCTGAGGGCATCTCCGACCCGTTCTACCTTCCCGCCGAGTCCCTGGACAGTGGTGCCAAGCTTGGTGACGAGACCTGTTCTAGCGTTCAATTCCATGACGACCGGGAGGGTGGCGAGGGCTTCCACCGTGGCTCCGGTGGCCGACACCATCTGGCCCGCTTCGCCGGCACCATTGGTGATGCCTGCAGCGGTGGTGCCGAGATAGTTGTCATTGTTACTGATATCGCCAAGTCCGCTACGAACGCCGGTCGAGACATCCCCGACCACGTCCCCGCCCTCGCTGACGATGGTGCCAGCCGGCTGTGTGACGCTTGAAAGCTGAGGAACGGCCTGCTGTTGGGAGATACCTGTGCCGATATCTGTCAGGGTCTGATCGATACCGCCTGCCGTGTCGGCTGTCGCAATGCTGAGGTTTTCCAGCGAGCTGCGGGCAATACCATCGCCACCGTCTCCATCGCCGCCGCCGTCTCCATCGCCGCCGCCGTCTCCATCGCCGCCGCCGTCTCCATCGCCGCCGCCGTTTCCATCGCCGCCGCCGTTTCCATCGCCGCCGCCGCCGTTTCCATCGCCGCCGCCGTTTCCATTTCCGCCGCCGCTTCCATTGCCGCCACCGCTTCCATCGCCGCCGCCTCCGGTAGAATCATCATCACTGGTGATCGGGTCCTGGCTATTGCTTGCCAGCGTGCGAGAGCTGCTGGAGTCGCCAGAGCAGGCGGTCAGGGTCGCCATTGCACTGGCCAGTGCGATCACAAGAAGTTTCTTTTGTAGAGTCATCGGTCGGTACCTCGCCTATGCCGCAGTAGTGCTTATTGGGGTCATCGGGTTGGCGCTTTTTACAAGCGTCACATCCTGTTGTTGTTATGGTTTAGATTAGATGCTTCTTACGGCATAGTTCCTTTTTACTAAGCTTTTGTGGGTTTTAATTGGTATTAATGCATTAAGAAATGTAAGTAATTGGTGAGCTAGTGTTTTGGTTAAAGTTGCGCTGACGCTTAACAGGTACACCCCTGCACTCGCGTGTTAGTCTTTTGGAGTAGACAAGGGGGAAGGCTATGTCCGCATGGCGAATTGGATGGTTACTGATATCCGTGGCACTTGTTGCCTGTGACGACGACGGCAAGTCGTCTGGCGTCAATGTGGCCTCCGAGCAGGAGCGCGCCACTGAGGCACGCCAGCCCATGGCGGCAAGGGAATTGCCACAAGAGTCTCCTCCCCAGGAGGCTGAGGACGCATCTCCCATCGATGAGCGTCTTGCCGAGCCGGTGGCCGTTGCCTTGGACAGTCAGCTAGGGCCTGACCGGCGCATGTACGTCACGGCCACAACGAATCTGCCGGCGGGTACGCGGGTTCAGCTTCGGGTGGTGCGCGAGGCCAGCAACGTTCGTTGGCAGTCACGCACCCAGGTGACCGATGGCGCTGTCAGCGCCGGGCCGTATGGGCCTGGCAGCGGTCTGCCGGACGGGTACTACCGAATTGAATTCGCGACGGCGCCTGCGGACGTTCAGCCAGCGGCGGTAAAGGCCAGCATTGGCGAGCGAGGCAGATATCTGTCGGGGCCGCTGGTGGTTGAATCCGAGCACGGTCTGGGCAAGCTGGTGGAGGCCAGCGAGCGGTTCCTGGTGGGGCAGGAGGTGCGACGCACCTTGGATGATGTCGAGGTCCAGCAGCAACGCTAGCCGCGAGGGCCAGTCAGTGCCTGTGTGCCGAGAGCCGCTAGAAGGCCGTGGCAAATGATGGGGAATGAGAAGATCTGGCGCAGAAGAGTGTTGAAGGCGGAATACGCTAAATAGGCGTTGAGCGTTGTCGTGTGGGCGGCGGCAAGGGCAGCTCCGTTGCCGCTCGCCCTTTGGTTGATCACGCCGAGCTGTCGTTTCTCCACACGGCGACGAGCTTCGCCTTGAGGCGCATGCCGCTGTGATAAGGGGTGGTCGCTGTTTGTCCTTGGCGCTGGAAGGTCAGTTGGCCATTGGCGTCCTGAGCCACACGGCGTATATAGAGCTGCTGTTCTTCCGCGATCAAGTAAAGGCCGGGCTGGCGAAAGATATCCGTCGGGGCGACGGCTGCCAGGTCCAGGGGGCCTAGAAAGTCGAAGTGTTCCTGTGGGGCCGGTGTCACGAGATGGCAGTCGCCGTCCCAGCGCTGGTCGGGAATCAGCTCCAGCGGAAGGTCGATACCCTTGTGTGCCACTTCCTGCCAAGGCAGTGGTAGTGATGACCGTAGATAGAGAGGAGAGGGGCGGCTTGGCTCACCCTCCAGTAGGTGGCTGAGCGGGCAATTGAGCGCCTGGGACAATGCCACGAGGCGCTCATGTCCAATCTGCTTGATAGTGCCGGACTCCCAATAGGAAATGGTAACGTCCGAGACCCCCACCTGGCGTGCCAGTGCTGCCTTGTTCAGGCCGGCTGCCATTCGTAAAGACTTGATGCGCGGACCCAGCGCGTCCATGGAACCACCCTGTCGACACAATAAGAGAACTTAGAATACTCATTCATAAGGTCTCCATATGCAATATCAGGAGTCAACGATATACCTAGGGTGCTGGGATAACTACCAGTCAATAGAGGTATTTGACCAGTCGTAGAAGCCTCCACTGTCATCGGGGCCATGCTGTTCCACTACCTGAAGGATAGCGTCGGCAACGAACTCGGGACTGAACAGCTTGCCTTCAGGTACTCGTGCCTGGAACGGGCGAGACAGTTCGGTGTCGGTCGTGCCTGGATGAAAGCTCAGCACGCAAGACTGTGGATTTAAACGCTTGAGTTCGATGGCTGCCGTCTTCATCAGCATATTGTGGGCGGCCTTGCTGGCCCGGTATCCGTACCAGCCGCCCAGGCCGTTGTCGCCGATTGACCCGACGCGAGCGGAAAGGCTGAGAAAGGTCGCAGGGTGCTGGCCTTTGAAATGGGGGAGCAGCGTCTTTAAAAGCAGGGCGGGCGTAATGGCGTTGATCTGGTAGAGAGCGAGCAGGGCGGCTTCGTCAAGCTCCTCAAGGCGTTTCTCGGGCTGGACGCCGCGAGCATCATCGTGCAGCAGGCCGACGGCATTGACCACCAGATGAACCGCGCCTGCCTGCTCATGCAGTGCCTGGGACAGCGCCTCTCGGCCATCTGCCGCGGTGATATCGGCGGCGATGGGCTCGTGCCGGGGATCCAGCTGATCCGTGGGTCGACGACTGACACTGATAAGCCGACCGAGACGCTGATCGGTCAGCAACCGCTCCAGCACCGCACGACCAATGCCACCGCCACTGCCCACGACGATGGCACAGTAGTCCTCGGGTAACCTGGGGGATGACTGCGACATGATCTCACTCCTCTGTTGTTGCGTTTGTATGTGGCGGCCGTTCGTGACGTTCGTTATGTCGTTCCGTTGGTTTCGCTGTTCCGTCGCTCCGTTGTGCGAGCCACCGCGCGTGCTCTGGGTTGACTCGACGTCAGGCTGAGCCTGCCATGCGCTCTGCATAGAGTGGGGCGATGGTCAGCGGCGCTGGCCCCTGCGCAATTGCGTCCACGGTGCGTATAATGCGCCCACGCTACCAGCTTGGCTTCAACCTATTCAGGATGCAGGACGTTATGACTGTTCGCACGCGTATCGCCCCGTCGCCCACGGGGGACCCTCACGTAGGTACTGCCTACATTGCCTTGTTCAACCTGTGCTTTGCTCGCCAGCACGGCGGAGAGTTCATCCTTCGCATCGAGGACACCGATCGTGTTCGTTCCACCGCTGAATCGGAGCAGATGATCCTCGACTCGCTGCGCTGGCTCGGCCTCGACTGGGATGAAGGTCCTGATGTGGGCGGCCCCCATGGACCCTACCGCCAGAGCGAACGTGGTGAGATCTACGCACAGCACGCGCAGACGCTGCTGGATGCCGGACATGCTTTCAAGTGCTATCGCACCAGCGAAGAGCTGGATGAATTGCGTGAAGCGCGCAAGGCCGAGGGGCTGCATCTTGCCCTGAAGCCTGCTGATCTGGCGTTGGAGCCGGAAGAGCAGGCACGCCGTGAGCGTGAGGGCATGCCTTACGTGGTGCGCATGAACGTACCCGCCAGTGGCCCCTGTGTGGTGCAGGACATGTTGCGCGGTGAGATCGAAGTGGACTGGGCGCAGGTCGATGCGCAGATCCTGCTCAAGTCGGACGGTATGCCGACGTACCACCTGGCCAACGTGGTCGACGATCACCTGATGGGCATCACGCATGTGCTGCGCGGTGAGGAGTGGATCAACTCGGCACCCAAGCACCAGCTCCTGTATGAGTACTTTGGCTGGGAGATGCCGTCTCTCTGTCATATGCCGCTGCTGCGTAACCCGGACAAGTCCAAGCTGTCGAAGCGCAAGAATCCGACGTCCATCAATTACTACCGTCGCATGGGCTTCCTGCCCCAGGCAGTGACCAACTACCTTGGTCGCATGGGCTGGTCCATGCCTGACGACCGGGAGAAGTTCTCGCTGTCCGAGATGATGGAGCACTTCGATATTCAGCGTGTGTCGCTTGGCGGGCCGGTATTCGACCTTGAAAAGCTGACCTGGCTCAACGGTGTCTACCTGCGTGAAGACCTGGATGATCGTGGCTTTCTCGAAGCGCTGATGAAATGGGCCTTCAACGAAGAGTACGTGTCCGAGATTCTCCCTCAGGTGCGCACACGCGTGGATACCCTGTCGGATGTCGCGCCCTTGGCGGGCCATTTTTTCTCCGGACTGCCGAATATCAGTGAAGCAAGCTTCAGCGATATCAAGCTCGAGCGGGAAGACCTGATCAAGCTGCTGCAGTTCCTGGTGTGGCGTTTCGAGAATGTGACCCGTTGGGACAAGGCGTCGCTGCTGGAGGAGGTCAAGCTCCTGGGGGCTCACTTTGATCTCAAGATGAAGGCACTGTTGGCTCCCGTGTTCATCGCGATCACCGGCTCTTCGTCCAGCACCTCCGTCATGGATGCCATGGCGATCATTGGCTCCGACATGACCCGAGCCCGCTTGCGCCATGCCATTGGTGTGCTGGGCGGCGTGTCGAAGAAGCAGGCCAAGCGTTTCGAGAAAGAGTACCGCGAGCTGCCGGCGGAATAGCCGTGAGCTGCCGATAAGCTAGCACCGCCGTCTGCAAGGGGCGGTGGCAACAGGCTGAAGAGCGGCTAGCAAGAGAGGGCGCCAGCGCAACGTCGCTGGCGCCCTCTTGACGTTAAGTCCTTGATGTCGGCGGTGGCCGAGTCTCCGTGAGCAGCCAGCGGCGTCGACAGGACGGCCACAGGCGCTCGGGCCTTCAAATTTCTGCCAGGATGGCTTGACCGAAACAAGTGGAATCAGTACTATACGCATCGTCTTAACGAGACGGGGCCTTAGCTCAGCTGGGAGAGCGCGACACTGGCAGTGTCGAGGTCAGCGGTTCGATCCCGCTAGGCTCCACCATCCTCGTTTCAGGCTGCGTCCCATTCGTCTAGTGGTCTAGGACACCGCCCTTTCACGGCGGGAACAGGGGTTCGAACCCCCTATGGGACGCCACTCTTCTTTTGATGCCGCTTATCTATATGCCTTGTCACTTGGCTTAATGCAAAAGCATTAGGCTGAGGGTTTCTTGGTCTGCGTAGCATTCTGCCTAGCTACATCTGTCAACAGATGTTGATGCCAAATTGGCCTGTGGATTATTGCCATTTGTTGTCATTGTCGGCTTGACAGCAAAGGGTATTTGTCCACCACCACTGCTCAACCTGCCCCGGTCAGCTCTCGCTTCGGGGATAGCGCCCGTGGTTACGCGTTTTTTATTTTTTTCCTTGTATTTCAACAGCTTACTTAAGGTCAAAAATTGACCAATTTAAGGTCGAGGCCCATTTCATGGCGATTGAGGGGCGGTTTCGATAGGTTGTGAACAGGGTTATCCACAGAAAGTGTGGAAAACGAGAGCCTGGGGGTATCAGGGGGAGGAGGTTGGCTTTCCAGATGGAGTCGCGAGAGGGCAGGCTGGGGGCAGCGTGATGTTGCTGCCCCTGCTGGTATGTGAAAAGTCAGTCTTTGCGATCCGTGGCCTTAAGGCGTCTCAGTAGGGACGACGTGTCCCAGCGTCCACCGCCCAGGGCCTGGACCTCTGCGTAGAATTGATCGACAAGAGCGGTGACGGGCAGTCGTGCATCGAGTTGGCGCGCCTGGCTCAGGCAGATGTCGAGATCCTTGCGCATCCAGTCCACCGCGAAGCCGTGATCGTATTCATCCTTGATCATCGTGTCGTGCCGGTTTTCCATTTGCCAGGAGCCGGCGGCCCCCTGGCTGATGACCTCGATCACCCGGTGTTGGTCGAGGCCAGCCTTTTCTGCAAAGTGCATGCCCTCGGCGAGGCCCTGGACAAGGCCGGCAATGCAGATCTGGTTGACCATCTTGGTCAACTGGCCGGCGCCAATGTCGCCCATGCGCGTCACGGCTCTTCCATAGTGAAGCAGGGTGGGGCGGGCACGTTCGAAGCTGTCTTCCTGTGCGCCGCACATGATGGTCAATGCACCCTTCTCGGCCCCTTGCTGGCCGCCGGAGACGGGGGCGTCAATGAAGCCCACCTCACGCTCTGCGCAGGCCTTGCCGAGCTCTTCGGCGAGGCTGGACGAGGCGGTGGTGTGGTCGACCAGCAGTGCTCCTGCTGCCAGTCCTTGCAGGGCGCCATCGGCGCCGGTGACCACGTCGCGGACATCGTTGTCATTGCCGACACAGACCAGTACCAGATCCGCCCCCTTGGCGGCTTCTGCCGGGGTCGGGTGGTGACTGCCGCCGAACTGCTCGGTCCATTGCTGGGCCTTTGCCGAGGTGCGGTTGTAGACGCGCACATCCAGCCCTGCCTGGGCAAGGTGTCCGGCCATGGGGTATCCCATGACGCCAAGGCCGATAAAAGCGACCGTGGAAATCTGCTGGCTCATCAAGAGGCTCCTTCGTCATTTTGTGGCTGTTGGATAAGGCGTGAAGGGTCAGCATAGCGCTTGTGGTGCCGCTGATTCATCCTTGAACCCTATTAACGACAAGGGCCGCCCCGGTGGGCGGCCCTTGCTGATGCTCAGTGTCGAAGCGATGACGCTTACTTCGTCGGGTAGTCGCGCTGGGTGTGGCCAGTGTAGAGCTGGCGAGGACGGCTGATCTTGTAGCTGTCGCTGAGCATCTCGTGCCAGTGGGAAATCCAGCCAATGGTACGGGACACGGCGAAGATGACCGTGAACATGTTGGTCGGGATGCCCATCGCCTTGAGGATGATGCCAGAGTAGAAGTCGACGTTCGGGTAGAGCTGGCGCTCCACGAAGTATTCGTCTTCCAGGGCAATCTGCTCCAGACGCTTGGCGATCTTGAGCTGGGGGTCGTCTGCCTTGCCGAGTTCCGCCAGGACTTCGTCGCAGGTCTCTTTCATGACCTTGGCGCGGGGATCGAAGTTGCGGTAGACGCGGTGGCCAAAGCCCATCAGCTTGAACGGATCTTCCTTGTCCTTGGCCTTGTCGATGAAGCGCTGAATGTTCTCTTCGGAATCGTCACCGATTTCGTCGAGCATGTTCAGGACCGCTTCATTTGCGCCGCCATGGGCGGGGCCCCACAGGGCGGCGATGCCGGCGCTGATGCAGGCGAACGGGTTGGCGCCGGTGGAGCCTGCCAGGCGTACCGTCGACGTCGAGGCGTTCTGCTCGTGGTCGGCGTGCAGCATGAAGATACGATCCATCGCCTTGGCGTAGACCGGGTTGATCTCGTAGGGCTCGCACGGATTGCTGAACATCATGTAGAGGAAGTTCTCTGCGTAGTTCAGATCGTTGCGCGGATAGTTGAACGGTTGACCGATGTTGTACTTGTAAGACATGGCCGCGATGGTGGGCATCTTGGCGATCAGGCGGATGGCGCTGATCTCGCGGTCCTGGGTCTGAGTGATGTCCAGGTGGTCGTGGTAGAACGCCGCCAGGCCGCCGACCACGCCACACAGAATCGACATCGGGTGGGCGTCGCGGCGGAAGCCCTTGAAGAAGTTCGCGATCTGCTCGTGCACCATGGTGTGGTTGCGCACACGATGCTCGAAATCCTTGTACTGCTCGTCGTTGGGCAGTTCACCGAACAGCAGGGTGTAGCAGAGCTCGACGAAGTTGGAGTTCTTGGCCAGCTGCTCGATCGGGTAGCCGCGATGCAGCAAAACGCCTTTCTCGCCATCGATGTAAGTGATGCCGGATTCGCAGGAGGCGGTGGCCAGGAAGCCAGGGTCGAAGGTAAAGAGGCCTTCTGCACCGAGGCCGCGGACGTCGATGACGTCTGGGCCCAGAGTGCCCGAGTGAATGGGAAGTTCGACAGGGTTCTCCAGACCATCCACCGTCAGGGTCGCTTTTCTGTCAGCCATGTCTGGCCTCCTTCGTGTTCGATATGGAGCGATACGTAGTTATTTCTCACTAACGTGCCGACGAATAGGGGGTCGCCCGGCAAAAAAGGTTCGCCCACTATAGAAGCGTTCAGGATATTGTCAATTCTCCCATCGAAACCTTGCTGTTGTACTATGCTCAATTAGCAGTACAGTGTTTGTATAGTATTTGATGCTTTGCATCAAAAATGGGCGTTTTGCGGCGCAGCATCTTGACGAGGTGGCGTTTCTATGCAGCTTTGCTGCATTTTGCTTCGAAGCAGCGAGCAAATTGTGACGCGATGCCATTTGTCATGGTGGGGGCATGTCCCTATAATTCAGGCCGCGACTGGCAGGAACAGGAGGTCGTGTCCAACTTGTCGAGGGTTGGTTCACGACAGCGCCCTTCCCAAAACCACCGCCCGCTCGGGCCTCTGGCCCGTCTGTCGTAGAGTGGGCCAAGAGAGTGTGTAGAGAGCCGTGAATAGCAAACGACCCGTAAATCTGGATCTGTCCACGATCCACTTCCCCCTTCCCGCCTTGACGTCGATTACCCACCGGATCACCGGCGTCATCCTCTTTGTCGGATTGATCTTCGGCTTCTGGGCGCTGGACGCTTCGTTGTCTTCCCCCGCCGGTTTCGAAGCCGTGCGTGACGCGCTGGCGCACAACTTCTTCGCCAAGCTGGTGGCATGGGGCCTGTTGTCCGCCCTGGCGTTCCACTTCGTCGCTGGCTGCAAGCACTTCATCATGGACGCCAACATCGGCGTATCTCTTGAAGGCGCAGTGAAGAAGGCTCAGATCACTATCGTGGCGAGCGTTGTTCTGATCATTCTGGCAGGAGTCTGGGTATGGTAACCAACATCACGAGCTTCAGCCGCAGCGGTCTGTCAGACTGGATCATCCAGCGTGCCAGTGCGGTGGTCATGGCCCTTTATACGGTGTTCCTGGTGGTCTACCTGCTGGCTCACCCGCAGCTCGACTACGCCACCTGGAGCGGTCTGTTCGAACAGACCTGGATGCGTATCTTCTCGCTGTTGGCCTTTGTGTCTCTCGCCGCCCATGCCTGGGTGGGTCTGTGGACCGTGACCACCGACTACATCAAGCCGACCGGCATTCGTGTCGGCGCCCAGTCCGTCATCATCATTGCCATCTTCGTGTTCCTGGTCTGGGGCATCCAAGTGCTGTGGGGAGCCTGATTACATGTCAACCATGCGTAGTTTGACCTTTGACGCCATCATCATCGGTGGCGGTGGTGCTGGCCTGCGTGCCGCACTGGAGCTGGCCAAGTCCGGCAAGAAGACCGCGGTGCTGTCCAAGGTCTTTCCGACCCGTTCGCACACCGTGTCCGCCCAGGGGGGTATCACCTGTGCCATCGCTTCTGCCGATCCCAATGACGATTGGCGCTGGCACATGTATGACACCGTCAAGGGGGGTGACTACATCACCGACCAGGACGCCGCGGAGTACATGTGTTCCGAAGGGCCGAAGGCGGTGTTCGAGCTTGAGCACATGGGCCTGCCGTTCTCCCGTTTTGACAACGGTCGTATCTACCAGCGCCCGTTTGGCGGTCAGTCCAAGAACTTCGGCGAGGGTGGCCAGGCAGCACGTACCTGTGCCGCTGCCGACCGTACTGGACACGCTCTGCTGCACACGCTGTATCAGAACAATCTGAAAAACAACACCACCTTCCTCAACGAGTGGTACGCCGTCGATCTGGTGAAGAATGCCAACGGCGACGTGGTGGGTTGTATCGCCATGGACATCGAGACGGGCGAAGTGGTGCACGTCAAGTCCAAGGCGACCGTTCTGGCCACCGGTGGTTCCGGCCGTATCTATGCCTCCACTACCAATGCCCTGATCAATACCGGCGACGGTATCGGCATGGCCCTGCGCGCCGGCGTGCCGATGCAGGACATGGAAATGTGGCAGTTCCACCCGACCGGCATCCACGGCGCAGGCGTGCTGGTGACCGAAGGGTGTCGCGGTGAGGGTGGCTACCTGGTGAACAAGGACGGCGAGCGCTTCATGGAGCGTTACGCCCCGAACGCCAAGGACCTGGCCGGCCGTGACGTGGTCGCTCGCTCCATGGTCATGGAGATTCTGGAAGGACGTGGCTGTGGCGAAAACGGCGATCACGTCTTCCTCAAGCTGGACCATCTGGGCGAAGAAGTGCTGTCCAAGCGCCTTCCCGGGATCGTCGAGCTGGCCAAGACCTTCGCCCACGTGGACCCGGCCAAGGAGCCGATTCCGGTGGTGCCGACGTGTCACTACATGATGGGCGGCATCGCGACCAACGTGCACGGTCAGGCGATTGCTCAGGATGCTGATGGCAATGACCAGATCATCAACGGTCTGTATGCCTGTGGCGAAGCTGCCTGCGTTTCTGTCCACGGCGCCAACCGTCTGGGCGGCAACTCGCTGCTGGACCTGGTGGTCTTCGGGCGTGCCGCGGGCATGTACATCGAGAGTGCTCTGAACGAAGGTATCGAATACCTGGATGCCCGTGACTCCGACATCGAGACGGCGATGAAGCGCATCACTCGCTGGAACGAGTCCGAGGGCGGTGAGAGCGTGCCTGAGCTCAAGCGCGAGTTGCAGAGCATCATGCAGAACTCCTTCGGCGTCTTCCGCGAAGAGAAGAACATGGTCGAGGGTGTGGAGAAACTGGCGGAGCTGCGCGGCCGTATTGCCAACGCTCACCTGGCGGACAAGTCGCACGCGTTCAATACCGCACGTGTCGAGGCGCTGGAGCTGGACAACTTGATGGAAGTGGCTGAAGCCACCGCCATCGCTGCCCTGGAGCGTAAGGAAAGCCGCGGCGCACACTCGCGTTACGACTATCCGGATCGCGACGACGCCAACTGGCTCAAGCATTCCATGTTCTTCCCCGGCGACAAGCGCGTCGGTCAGCGCGACGTCAACTTTGCGCCGAAGACCATGGATAAGTTCGAGCCGAAAATCCGCACCTACTAAGGGGGAGTCAGCATGTCAAAGCTTCAGGTATCCCTGTACCGCTACAATCCGGAAACCGACTCCGCACCCTACATGCAGGAGTTCGAGGTCGACACCCAGGGTCGTGACCTGATGGTGTTGAACCTGCTTGAGCTGATCAAGGAAGACGACAGCTCTGTCGCCTTCCGTCGCAGCTGCCGTGAAGGCGTCTGCGGCAGCGACGGCATGAACATGAACGGCAAGAACGGCCTGGCCTGCATCACGCCGCTGTCTGAAGTGGTCAAGAACAACAAGCTGGTACTGCGCCCGCTGCCTGGGCTGCCGGTCATTCGTGACCTGGTGGTCGATATGGCGCTGTTCTACAAGCAGTACGAGAAGATTCAGCCGTACCTTCAGAACGATACGCCGGCGCCGGCGATCGAGCGTCTGCAGGCCCCCGAAGAGCGCGACAAGCTCGACGGTCTCTACGAGTGCATCCTGTGCGCCTGCTGCTCGACCTCCTGCCCGTCGTTCTGGTGGAACCCGGAGAAGTTCGTTGGTCCTGCGGGTCTGCTGCAGTCCTACCGCTTCCTGGCTGACTCGCGCGATACGGCCACCCAGCAGCGGCTGTCCGAGCTCGAGGATCCGTTCTCCGTGTTCCGCTGCCGCGGCATCATGAACTGTGTGGCGGTGTGCCCTAAAGGGCTTAACCCCACTCGGGCGATCGGCAAGATCCGCGAGATGTTGCTCGCGAATGCCACTTAAAACGTGGCGCCGGGCTTGTTATCATGTCCCGGTTCGCGGGCGCGACACGATGTCGCGCCCGCGGATGACAGCGTCAAGAGCCGGTGCCATGGGCACCGGCTTTTGAGCATGAAGCAAGACCGCAAGGCAGAGAGACCGACGGCCGACAGGTCGCGGCAGAACCACCAGGGCGCTCGCTGATAGTCAGTGCCATGGGTGATGAAGGGCAGGGCATCGCGCTAGATGTCCTGTGACAGCACGCCCGCGGTACGGATTAGCATCGAGCCCACTACCACCCCATCAGTGCAGGGTGACCGAGAGATGCAACAAGGCATAATGGAGTTGATGTGGCGCTCCTCTCACGTGACGGGCAGCAACGTCCACTACGTGGAAGCGCTCTACGAGCAGTACCTCGACGACCCCAGCGCCGTCCCCGATGAATGGCGCGACTACTTCGACGAGTTGTCCCGCCAGGAAGGCGCCCCGTCCGACGAGACCCCCCTCTCACCGATCCGTGATCAGTTCTATCAGCTGGGCCGCGAGCGCCGCACCGCGGTAGCCAGCGCAGCGACTGCCGACAGCGAAGAAAGCCGCAAGCAGGTCAAGGTCCTGCAGCTGATCAACGCCTACCGATTCCGTGGTCACCAGAAGGCCGACATCGACCCCTTGGGGCTGCGCGATGCCAAGCCGGTGCCGGATCTGGATCTTGCGTTCCACCAGCTGTCGAAGGCCGACCTCGACACCGAGTTCCAGACCGGGTCCTTCTTCCTGGGCAAGGAGCAGGCAACGCTCAAGGAAATCGTCGATGCCTTGGATCGCACCTATTGCCGCGCGATCGGCTGCGAGTTCATGCACATCGTCGATACGGAAGAGAAGCGCTGGCTGCAGCAGCGTTTCGAGTCCGTGCGCTCTGCGCCCGACTTTGGTGATGACCGCCGCAAGCAGCTCTTTGAGCGTCTGACAGCCGCCGAAGGTCTGGAGAGCTACCTGGCCTCCAAGTACCCCGGCACCAAGCGCTTCGGCCTCGAGGGTGGCGAGACCTTCATCCCGATGATGGACGAACTGATCCAGCGCGCCGGAAGCTACGGCACCAAGGAAGTCGTCATCGGCATGGCCCACCGTGGCCGCCTGAACGTGCTGGTCAATATTCTCGGCAAGAACCCGGGTGAGCTGATCGACGAGTTCGACGGCAAGAAGCTGATCGAACGCGGCTCCGGCGACGTCAAGTACCACCAGGGCTTCAGCTCCAACGTGATGACGCCTGGTGGCGAAGTTCACCTGGCGATGTCCTTCAACCCCTCGCACCTCGAGATCGTGGCGCCAGTGGTGGAAGGCTCCGTGCGTGCTCGCCAGGATCGTCGTGATGACCTGGACGGTGGCAAGGTGCTGCCGATCAACGTTCACGGTGACGCGGCCTTCGCTGGCCAGGGTGTGGTGATGGAGACATTCCAGATGTCCCAGACCCGCGCCTACAAGACTGGCGGCACGGTGCATATCGTCATCAACAACCAGGTGGGCTTCACCACGTCCCACCCGGAAGATGCACGCTCCACCGAGTACTGCACCGATATCGCCAAGATGGTGCAGGCCCCGATCCTGCACGTGAACGGTGACGATCCCGACGCGGTGCTCCACGTGACCCAGGTGGCACTGGACTATCGTCAGCAGTTCAAGAAGGACGTGGTCATCGACCTGGTCTGCTACCGTCGTCGCGGGCACAACGAAGCGGATGAGCCCTCCGGCACTCAGCCGATGATGTACCAGAAGATCAAGGATCATCCGTCTTCTCGTGCCCTCTATGCCGACCGTCTGGTGAAGCAGGGCGTGCTGTCCGAAGACGACGCCAAGGCCGTGGTCGAGAAGTACCGCGATGATCTGGTCGCCGGCAATCACGTGGCCAATGCGCTCGTGCAGGAACCCAACACCTCGCTGTTTGTCGACTGGAAGCCGTACCTGGGTCATGAGTGGACCGGGCACGCCGATACCAGCTTCGACATGAAGCGACTGAAGCAGCTCGCCGCCAAGATGTGCGAGATTCCGGACGGTGTGAAGGTGCAGCGTCAGGTCGCCAAGATCTACGAAGATCGCCGCAAGATGCAGGGCGGTGGCATGGCCATGAACTGGGGCTTTGCCGAGACTCTGGCCTACGCGACGCTGCTGGATCAGGGCCATCCGATCCGTCTGACCGGTCAGGACGTGGGGCGTGGCACCTTCTCTCACCGTCACGCGGTGATTCACAACCAGAAGGATGGCTCCACCCATGTGCCGCTTCAGCACATGGCAGACGGTCAGCCGCGCTTCACCATTCACGACTCCTTCCTCTCCGAGGAAGCGGTGCTGGCCTTCGAGTATGGCTACTCGACGACCATGCCGAATGCGCTGGTCATCTGGGAAGCTCAGTTCGGTGACTTCTTCAACGGTGCCCAGGTCGTGGTCGACCAGTTCATCTCCTCTGGCGAGACCAAGTGGGGACGTCTGTGTGGCCTGACCATGCTGCTGCCTCACGGCTTTGAAGGGCAGGGGCCTGAGCACTCGTCAGCACGTCTCGAGCGCTTCTTGCAGCTGTGTGCCGAGCACAACATGCAGGTCTGTGTCCCGACCACGCCGGCCCAGATCTTCCACCTGCTGCGTCGCCAGGTGATTCGCCCGCTGCGCAAGCCGCTGGTGGTGATGTCGCCGAAGAGCCTGCTGCGCCACAAGGAAGCGACCTCGAGCCTGGAAGAACTGGCCGAAGGCAGCTTCAACATGGTGCTGCCGGATCAGGGGCAGCGTGATGCCGACAAGGTCGAGCGGATCATCATGTGTGCCGGCAAGGTCTACTACGACCTGGCCAACTGGCGCGAGGAGAACCTGCGCGACGACGTGGCGATTGTTCGCGTCGAGCAGCTCTACCCCTTCCCCAAGGAAGAGCTGATCGAAACGCTCAAGGAGTACTCCAACGTCACCGATATCGTCTGGTGTCAGGAAGAGCCCCTCAACCAGGGTGCCTGGTACTCCATGCAGCACAACCTGCGTGTCGTTGCCGACTCGCTCAAGGACGGTCTGGGCTCCCAGCTGAAGTTTGCTGGACGGCCGGCGTCAGCGGCACCCGCGGCGGGCTACATGTCCGTACATACCGAACAGCAGCGCCAACTGGTGGAAGACGCCTTCAATCTCTAAGGCGACCATCGGGAAGAGAGAGAACATTAAGGATACGACATGGCTACCGAGATCAAGGCACCATCCTTTCCGGAATCCGTTGCCGAGGGCACCGTGGGCACCTGGCACAAGAAGCCCGGTGACAGCGTCGAGCGTGACGAGCTGATCGTCGAGATCGAGACCGACAAGGTCGTGCTCGAGGTTGTGGCGGTGGAAGCTGGCACCCTGTCCGAAGTGCTGGTGGAAGAAGGCGACACGGTAGAGTCCGAGCAAGTGCTGGGCCGCATCGGTGAAGGCGGCGGCAGCGCCGAGCAGAAGTCAGAGGCCAAGCCGGCCGAAAAGGGCGACGCCGAAGGCGACGCGCAAGAAGCTCCCAAGGGCGGTGGTGAGAAGCGTGACGTCAAGGCGCCGAGCTTCCCTGAATCTGTTCAGGAAGGCACCGTAGCGAGCTGGACCAAGAAGGTCGGTGAAGCGGTCAAGCGCGATGAAGTGCTGGCCGAGATCGAGACTGACAAGGTCGTGCTGGAAGTGGTCGCACCGGAAGATGGCGCGCTCGCCGAGATCAAGGTCGAGGAAGGCGGCACCGTCGAGTCGGAAGCCGTGCTGGCGATCTTCGAAGTCGGCGCTGGTGGTGCCGCTCCGACCGCTGACAAGCAGGCTCCGAAGGCCAGTGCCGATGACGGTGGCAGCGACGAGCAGGTGGGCGACAAGATCGTGGCACCGGCGGCGCGCAAGCTGATCGCCGAGCACGACCTTGATGTCAGCGCGATCACGGGCACCGGCAAGGACGGTCGCGTGCTCAAGGAAGACGTGCTCAAGGCGGTCAAGGAAGGCAGTGCCAAGAAGGCAGCGCCGGCCAAGAAGGCCGCCGCCAGTGCGGCAGCACCTGCCGTCGAGGGCGAGCGCCCTGAGAAGCGCGTGCCGATGACGCGCCTGCGCAAGACCATTGCCAAGCGTCTGGTCCAGGCCCAGCAGACCGCTGCCATGCTGACCACCTACAACGAGGTGGACATGGGTGCGGTGATGGAGCTGCGCTCGCAGTACAAGGACACCTTCCTGAAGGCCCACGACGTCAAGCTTGGCTTCATGGGCTTCTTCGTCAAGGCGGCCTCCGAGGCGCTCAAGCGCTTCCCGGACGTCAATGCGTCCATCGACGGCGATGACATCGTCTACCACGGCTACCAGGATATCGGCGTGGCCGTATCCACCGATCGTGGACTGGTGGTGCCGGTGCTGCGTGACACCGACAGCATGAAGATCGCCGACGTCGAGAAAGGCATTGTCGACTTCGGCAAGCGTGGTCGCGAAGGCAAGCTGGGCATTGAAGACATGCAGGGCGGCACCTTCACCATCACCAACGGCGGCATCTTCGGCTCGCTCATGTCCACGCCGATCCTGAATCCCCCGCAGACCGCGATCCTCGGTATGCACAAGATTCAGGAGCGCCCGATGGCGGTCAACGGCAAGGTTGAGATTCGCCCGATGATGTACCTCGCGCTGTCTTATGACCACCGTATGATCGATGGCAAGGACGCGGTGCAGTTCCTGGTCACCATCAAGGAGCTGCTCGAGGATCCGGCGCGTCTGCTGCTGGAAATCTGACCTGATTGGCAGTGACAGGGATTTATTGCAGAGCCTCTGCACACAGAACGAACAGGAGCCAACATGGCCGACAAGTATGATGTGATCGTCATTGGCGCGGGCCCGGGGGGCTACGTGGCCGCCATCCGTGCTGCCCAGCTGGGTCTGAAGACTGCCTGCGTCGAGAAGTGGATCGGCAAGGAAGGCAAGGTAGTGCACGGCGGTACCTGCCTGAACGTGGGCTGTATTCCGTCCAAGGCGCTGCTCGAGGCGTCCCACAAGTACGTCGAAGCCAAGCACGACTTCGACGACATGGGTATCCAGGCGGGCGACGTCAGCATGGACGTGTCCAAGATGATGGCCCGCAAGGACAAGATCGTTAAGCAGCTGACCGGCGGTATCTCCGGACTGTTCAAGGCCAATGGCGTAACTGCCATCGAAGGGACCGGCAAGGTCGTGGCCAAGAACAAGGTCGAGGTCACTGACAAGGACGGCGGCACCAGCACCGTCGAAGCGGATAACATCGTGATCGCCGCTGGCTCCGTGCCGGTAGAGATTCCGCCGACACCGCTGACCGAAGGCCTGATCGTCGACTCCACCGGCGCGCTCGAATTCCAGGACGTGCCCAAGCGTCTTGGCGTGATCGGTGCCGGCGTCATTGGCCTCGAGCTCGGTAGCGTATGGAGCCGTCTGGGTTCCGACGTGACCGTGCTGGAAGCGCTCGACAGCTTCCTGCCCATGGTCGACTCCGCCATCGGCAAGGAAACCCAGAAACTGCTCAAGAAGCAGGGCCTGGATATCAAGCTGAATGCTCGCGTGACCGGCTCCGAGGTCAAGGGCGAGGAAGTGGTCGTCAAGTACGAAGACAATGAAGGCGAGAAGGAACTGACCTTCGACAAGCTGATTGTCTGCGTCGGCCGTCGTCCTTACACCAAGGGCGTGGTCGCTGATGGCCTGGGCGTCGAGCTGGATCAGCGTGGTTTCATTCACGTCGACGATCAGTGCCGCACCAGCGTGCCGGGCGTTTTCGCCATCGGCGACTGCGTGCGTGGCCCGATGCTGGCCCACAAGGCCTCTGAAGAGGGCGTGATGGTGGCTGACGTCATCGCTGGCCATAAGGCCCAGATGAACTATGACGCCATCCCCAGCGTGATCTACACCCACCCTGAGGTGGCGTGGGTCGGCATGAACGAGCAGGACGCCAAGGCGGCTGGCATCAAGGTCAAGACCGGCAGCTTCCCGTTTGCGGCAAGCGGTCGTGCCATGGCCAACAACGCCACCGACGGTCAGGCCAAGATCATCGCCGATGCGGAAACCGATCGCGTGCTGGGCATGCATATCGTCGGCCAGCATGCCGGTGAGCTGATCGCCCAGGGTGTGATCGCCATGGAATTCGGCTCCAGTGCCGAGGACCTGGCGTTGACCTGCTATGCGCACCCGAGTCTGTCCGAGGCGGTTCACGAAGCCGCACTGGCAGTGGAAGGCCATGCCATCCACGTCGCCAACCGCAAGAAGCGCTAGCAAGACAACAAGCGTCCGGCGCACTCCGGCAAGCCTGTGCAGTTCTGGCAGGCTTGCCGGCGCTTGTTGCCGACGCATCGCCGCCGACCATGTATCGGTGGCGGTCGGTGGCGTCCCACACGACTGATCCTGCGGGGCAGGGTGGGGCGCCGTTCGAGTCACATGCAACCAATGGCATGAATCGATGAACCTTCACGAGTATCAAGGCAAGCAGCTGTTTGCCGACTATGGTCTGCCTGTATCCAAGGGCTTTGCCTGCGACACCCCGGAAGAAGCCTATGAGGCGTGCAAGAAGATCGGTGGCGAGCAGTGGGTCGTCAAGGCCCAGGTGCACGCTGGCGGCCGCGGCAAGGCCGGTGGCGTCAAGCTGATCAAGAGCCCGGACGAGGCCAAGGCCTTCGCCGAGCAGTGGCTGGGCAAGAACCTGGTGACCTTCCAGACCGATGAACACGGTCAGCCGGTCGCCAAGATTCTAGTCGAGAACTGCACCGACATCGCCAACGAGCTCTACCTGGGCGCGGTGGTGGATCGTGGCACCCGCCGCGTGGTGTTCATGGCATCCACCGAAGGTGGTGTCGAGATCGAGAAGGTCGCCGAAGAGACGCCTGAGAAGATTCTCAAGGCCGAGATCGATCCGCTGGTTGGCGCGCAGCCGTACCAGGCGCGTGAACTGGCCTTCGCCCTGGGCCTCGAGGGTGCCCAGGTCAAGCAGTTCACCAAGATCTTCCTGGGCCTGTCCAAGATGTTCCACGACAAGGACCTGGCGCTGCTCGAGATCAACCCGCTGGTGATCACCGACGAAGGCAACCTGCACTGCCTCGACGCCAAGATCAACCTGGATGGCAACGCGCTGTATCGCCACCCGGACCTGCAGGAAATGCGTGACCCGTCTCAGGAAGACGAGCGCGAAGCCAACGCCGCCCAGTGGGACCTGAACTACGTGGCCCTGGAAGGCAACATTGGCTGCATGGTCAACGGTGCTGGTCTGGCCATGGGCACCATGGACATCATCAAGCTCCACGGTGGCCAGCCGGCCAACTTCCTTGACGTGGGCGGCGGTGCCACCAAGGAACGTGTGGCGGAAGCCTTCAAGATCATCCTGTCCGACGACAGCGTCCAGGCGGTACTGGTCAACATCTTCGGTGGCATCGTGCGTTGCGACATGATCGCCGAAGGTATCATCGGTGCTGTCGAGCAGGTCGGCGTGAACGTGCCGGTCGTCGTGCGTCTGGAAGGTAACAACGCCGAGCTGGGTGCCGAGAAACTGGCCTCCAGTGGTCTGAACATCATCGCTGCCAAGAGCCTCACCGATGCGGCTCAGCAGGTTGTCAAGGCAGCGGAGGGCAAGTAATGAGCATCCTGATCGACAAGAACACCAAGGTCATCTGCCAGGGCTTCACTGGCGGCCAGGGGACCTTCCACTCCGAACAGGCCATCGCCTACGGCACCAAGATGGTCGGCGGTGTGACCCCGGGCAAGGGCGGCCAGGAACACCTGGGCCTGCCGGTGTTCAACACCGTCAAGGAAGCCGTCGAGCAGACCGGCGCTGAAGCCAGCGTGATCTACGTGCCCGCTCCCTTCTGCAAGGATTCCATCCTGGAAGCGGCCAACGCCGGCATCAAGCTGATCGTGTGCATCACCGAAGGCATCCCGACCCTCGACATGCTGGACGTCAAGGTCAAGTGCGATGAGCTGGGCGTGCGACTGATCGGTCCGAACTGCCCGGGTGTCATCACTCCTGGCGAGACCAAGATCGGCATCATGCCGGGCCACATCCACAAGCCTGGCAAGGTCGGTATCGTGTCTCGTTCCGGCACCCTGACCTATGAAGCGGTCAAGCAGACGACTGACCATGGTTTCGGCCAGTCCACCTGTGTGGGTATCGGCGGCGACCCGATCCCGGGCTCCAACTTCATCGACATCCTCGAGATGTTCGAGAAGGATCCGGCCACCGAAGCCATCGTCATGATCGGTGAAATCGGCGGTACTGCCGAGGAAGAAGCCGCTGCCTACATCAAGGAGCACGTCACCAAGCCGGTGGTCTCCTACATTGCAGGTGTGACTGCGCCTCCTGGCAAGCGCATGGGCCACGCTGGTGCCATCATCGCTGGCGGCAAGGGCACTGCGGACGAGAAGTTCGCGGCTCTGGAAGCGGCGGGCGTCAAGACCGTGCGTTCCCTCGCCCAGATCGGCGATGCCCTGAAGGAAGCGACCGGCTGGTAAGCGGTCCTGGCGTCACAACAGGCGTCAGCACAAAGGCCACCTTCGGGTGGCCTTTTTTGTGGGCGTTTCCACGGATATGTCGCCTGAATCTCTGGTCTCTAATGTGCGGGGCTAGATCGCGGGGCTAGATCGCGGGGCTAGATCGCGGGGCTAGATCGCGGGTCTATCGTCCGGGGCTAACGTTTGGGTCTGACGTGCGGGGCTAACGTTCGAGTCTACCGTGCGGGGCTAACGTGCAGGTCTATCGCGAGGTCTAAAGGCCTCTGAGCTGGCGGACGAGAGCCTTGACGCTCTGACGCCCGCCCTGACGCCCGCCCTGACGCCTTAGCGGCGACGCTTCCACACGCTTGATAGCTGCACTGCAAAGACCGGGGCCCCGGCCACCAGGTAAAGGTGATAGCTGACCAGACGCCAGATGATCACTGCGGCGGCCGCTTGCTCCCGCGCCATGACGGGCAGCAGCAGCGCGCCGACGCTGACTTCAGCAGCCCCGGCGCCGCCGGGTAGCACGCTGAGCTGGCTGGCGGCCATGGCCAGCATCTGGACCAGAAAGGTCCAGGCCCAGTCGGCCTGACCACCGACACCGAGCACCGCCAGATAAAGAAGGCTGTAGCGTGCCAGCCAGTGCAGGCTGCAAAGCAGGAAGATGCCTGCGAGTATCGGTGGCGGCAGTTGAAGTGTGTTCATAAGGGTGTGGCGACAGCGCAGCAAGCGCCTGACGCCCCAGCGTCTTGCTCGCGGTTTGAGAGACAGGCGTGCAGGCCACCAGGCCGTGATGGCGGACAACCGCGGCGGATAGCGAAGCCATCGCGGTAGCCAGACGATGATGGCGGTGAAAGCGGCCAGTGCGGCCATGAGCCCGATCAGTGCCGCCTCGACCAGCGACTGATGGGGCCAGCTTGCCACTCCTCCCAGCGACAGCGCCACCAGCAGCCCCAGCATCAGGCTGAAGAACAGCATGTCGGCCAGCTGGTCGACCAGAAAGATCGCCGAGCCCTGAGCCGCGGGATAACCCCGGCGCGACAGCAGCCACAGTAGTGTGGCGACGCCGCCACCGCCGGCCGGAGTGGCGCATAGGGCGAATTTTGACGACATCTCGATGGCCAGGGCACCCGTCTGGCCAAGCCGTCCTGCGCGGCCATTCAGCATTAGCCGCAGGCGTGCCGCGTTCAGATTCCAGCAGAGGATCGCCAACGCCACCATCAGGCACAGCGTTTCAGGGGGAAAGGCCATGACCGCGCCCAGGGTGCCAGTCCCTCCCAGCCACCAGGGCAGCACCAGCGAGAGCACGATGGTCAGGGCCAGCAGGCCGGCCTTCACCAGCAGTCCTGTGCGATGTCGGGGAGACTGGCGCGTGCCGTCTTGGGCAAGCCTGAGTCCGCTATCGGTGGATGGCCCTTCAGCCATGGCGTCGCTTGGCAGGAACGATAGGGTCGACGACGGCTTCATAGTGGTGCAGCAGTGACAGCATGACCTTGTCCCAATCGAACTGACGTTCGACGAAGCGCCGGGCATGGCGTCCCGAGGCCTTGGGATCGTTGGCGAACAGGGCTTCGGTGGCCTCGGCCATGGCCGAGGCAGAATGCGGCTGACACAGAATGCCACCGCCCAGCGGAACGTTCTCGATCAAGGCCCCGGCGCGTGCCCCGACCACCGGGATTCCGCTGGCCATCGCTTCCTGGGCGATCAGCCCGAAGGTTTCGCGGGTGCCCGCGTGCAGCAGTGCATCGCTGGAGGCCAGGGCCCTGGCGACTTCATGGGTGCCAACGCAGCGATTGATCACGCTGACGTTGGACGGTACCTGAGTTGGCATGCCAGGACCCATCAACAGCAGGTGATAGGGGGAGCCCAGGCGCTTGGCAGTGTCCAGCAGAATGTCGATGTTCTTCTCCTGGGAGAACCTGCCCACAAAGACCAGCAAGCGTCTATCGGCCTCCAGGCCCAGCTTGAGTCTCAATGCTGGATCCCGTTTGTCAGGATGGAAGGTGGCCAGATCCACCCCAAGGGGTTGCACGCGTACGCGATCGACACCCCAGGAGGCAAGTCGGTCTGCCATGGCCTGGCAGGGCGCCAGCACGCTGTCAAAGCGCTGGTAGAGGTTGACCACATAGCGCTCCAGACGCCGTCGCACTGTGGCGCCGAAACGATCGCCCATCAGGCGTGGAAGATCCGAGTGATAGAAGCCGACCACGGGTATCCCAAGCTGCTGGCCGGCGTCCAGGGCGGCCCAGGCCGTCACGTAGGGATCGCCGGCCTCGATCAGGTCGGGGGACAGGTCCACGAGCGCGTCTTTCCAGGGGCGGCGGCGAAGCGGAAAGCGATAGCTTTGTCCCAGGGGAATACGCAAGGAGGGCAGCTGATGGTGGTCCCCTAGACTGTCTCGCTCTGCGCCAGGCACCACCAGGCTTGTGCGCCACTCGGGAAAGCGTGAAAAGACCCGGTGCTTGGCCTGCAGATAAGTACGAACACCGCCGCTAGACGGCGCGTGGAACATGGTGACGTCGGCGAGATGCAAGGAAGCCTCCGTGGCAGTGACATCGTAGCCACGAGCCTACGAGGGAAATGCGACAGTTCTGCGACAGGGGGAGGCGGTGCGCATTGAGGCCCAACAAAAAAACGGCGACCCACGGGTCGCCGTTTTCTTGAATAGCATAGCCCGGCCTCAGGAAAACGGAGGTAACAGTTGAATAGGGCAAGAACTAGGGAGATCTCCTACAGAGGGCTGATAGACCATCCCTTAAGCTGAAGTAAGGCGAGGCGGGGCACATTACGGTTATTGGTAGTCGGGTAATGCCTGGTTGTACCTCTAAGTGAAGATGTGGGAGGCGCAGGCTTTAAGAACTGGTACGTGACGACAAATGGACATGGGCCAAGCATTGCGTTGGGTGTAGTAGAGGCATGCTGTGATGTTCGACAAACTCCGCCGCGTGTCATGGCCCGTTATCACAGGATGATAGACCGTTAAGACTCGGTGACCTATGGAAGATTTCAAACTCTCGGACGTCGTTCACTTACTTGAGGCGATGGAAGAAGCGAGTTCATTGCCCGGTACCAAACCGGCCGGATGTCGTTGCTGCGACAGAATAGGACTACCCATCTTACCAGTGCGTTATGGCGTATCGGATCGCCATACGAGTGACTGGCGTCAGGACCTTCCTTGGTCCATGGCGGTGCATGCCAATCGTCAGTTTCCTGCACCGCGCGAGGTACGCTATGTGCTTCGTTTGATGCGTGAAGGGTATCTGTATCTATTTGATGAACGTCGAGCGCGCTGGCAAGCGTGGGCTATTACCCATGACTCGAGATTTGAAGAGTTCGACCCCATCAAACGTGATGCCGGGGCGATCACGAGTGGTGAGACCTATACGAACCCTCCTTGTAATGTGCCGGAGAATAACCTCACCGCACGGTTGATTTCGTTGCCCAAAGCCCAGGAAGCCAGCACGGTTCACGTGGGTTACAGTGATCATCCCTTGACCGACGCCATGCTGGGACGGCTTGAGCGTAACGAGGGCGGCCTGAGAGATCGACTGTTCAGCCCTTTCGATGTAGCCGCCTGGCTGAATACGGGCGACAGCGCTGGGGCGATTCCCTCGGTAGAGCTTGGCAAGTACGTCATGGAGTATAGTGACTACTATCCCCGAGAAGGCCAGGAGGATGATGGGTTTCCCTTTCTTGGCCTCGACGACCGCCTGCCTTCAGCGACACAAAGGTTGCGGGAGCGCATGAACTGGATGGTGCAGGATACCCCTCAGTGGATCGATAAGACGCCAATCGTGGCTGTGCCGGATCCCATTGGCATATGTATGTCGGTCAATCACTTTCGCAACCAGGCCAAGCTTTGTCTTGATAGCTATGCCCGTCGCAAGGATGTCGTGGAAAAGAAAGTGACTTCGGAGTTGATCGAGGGGATCCGCGAGGCGGTACAAAGTAAGGCTGAACACCAGGCTGACCGGTATATCGAGCGGGTGAGACGAGCAGAGGTATTTGGTGATCAGAGGCTTGCCGAAGAATTTGATGCGCTGACAGATCATACAGAGCAGGCGCGTCGCTGGGCGCTGATGGGGGATATCGATCGGGGCAGGATCGAGCGAGGTCGCCGAGAGCTGGAAATCCTGCGGGGGCAGCAGGATTCCCGTGCGCCAGAGTATCGACGTCGCGCTATCGAGCAAAGTTGGGAAAAGTACCTGGAATGCTACAACGAACAGCAGCGCCTCGACTTTGAATCACACTATCGTGCCCATCTTGAACGGGATACCCATGCGGTAGTTCGCCTAGCCGAGATTCACCGGGACTGGTTGGCGTCCGACGATGTCCGCCATGCCCTCCAGGGCTATGACGAAGGTGATCTGGATAATGGTGCGGCCTATGAAGTGGCGGTCGCTGCCATGACCGTCGGCATGAGCATGACGGAAGTGGGCCAGGAGGCGGTCGACGACCTGATCGAGCGATCGCTTGATGACATCGACTCTTACCTGTGGCGGGCCACCTTTGCCAACTACAGGCCGGCCATGGATATGGTTAAGGAGATGGTCTTCGAGGCGGCGTTTTGGGGCAGCAAGGTCGTGGGGCCGCTGAAACGTGTGCTTGGGGCAGACATGGATCAACGCTCCCAGACAGAGAACCTGTTGGCGACAATGGCGGACGCCATGGCTCGTAAGCTGGGATTCGTCAGTAGTGCTGATATCGCCAACAATACCTTGGCCAGAATGTGGCAAGCAGTGGGATGGACACGCTATGGTATCAAGACATCGCTGATGTTCTTCGATGCGAAGCCAAGCCAGCTTGTTTCCATGTACGACCAAGTGCTGTGGCGCAACGAGCTTGCCATTCGCAATATTCAGCACGACCTTATTCACTTCTTTCCTCCTCTTGACGATATCGCTCACGAGCAGCCGATACGCCTGTGGTCCTTCGTCCCCACGTCGATCGATCCCCTGCAACGCCCGATCATTCAGGCAGAACTCGCCCAGTCGCTGGAAATGCGAAAAATCGCGGTAGCGGCGACGCTGACGCCCAACACTTGGTTCGGCATCTTTGGGGCCAGTCTGGAAGTCATCAACTCCGTTCGCCTTGGCGAGGCCGTATTTGATGACAACGCCGCTGAAAGCCAAGCCGAGCGAAACTCCTTCTTCGCGGGCGGATTGCTCTATCTGGCCAGCAGCATCGTTGGCGTGGCCAATCAGATGATCCACCCCGTCGCTGTGCCAGAAAGCCGCTTATATAAAGGCCTGGCCTGGGGAGGGGGCATTGCGGGCGCACTGGGGGCCTGGATCTTTAGTGTATGGAATGCGGTGAAGGCTTACAGAGCTTTTCAAGATGATAATAAAATAATGGCTGCGCTTTACTTATCATCTTCTCTAATTTTTATCGCTTCCGGGGCATCGGCGCTTGCTGCTGTAGCTCAGCAGGTAGGCAGGATATCTGCTACAGAAGCAGCGTTTGGCTCTTTGATTATCAGTCGTTCTGGCTGGGCGCTGGTGGCAGCAAGACTGGGCTGGATTGGCCTGGCGGTGTCACTGTTGATCGTGGTGTTCGAGAAAGATTCTCTGGAAAAATGGCTATTACGCTGTGTGTTTGGCAATGGAGATGTGAATGCTCGTTACCGAGATGTTCAGGCGGCACTCGACGCTCTGGATGATATGACACGATAAAAGCGCGACGAGGAAAATTATCGATGATTAATGAATATTTTTCCCAGATTCTCTATCGCAATAGGGGGCTTGACTGGTTCGACGAGTCACTTGAAATTCCTAAGGATGACGATGTTATCTTTGATCTTAAAAAGCAGGCCATCGAAGAACCCTATGAAGGAGAGTTTATCTATAAAAAAAATAGTATTTTCCTTGAGACGGTGAATGCCGATGAATTTTGTCGGCGAGGAATGTATACGGCATTGTTCGGTTTTCTATTTGGTGGGCTGGTTCCGTTTTTCGTTTTTTTTCTTGTTGTTGTCCTGTTTGATATGATCGTAGATGGCTTTGATTTTGCCTCCTTAATTCTGGCATTCCTGATTTTTATCGGGATAACAGGTCTCATCTATCTAGTTTGCAACGCCCACTCCGCCTGGGACTGCTTTACCTATCGCCATGCGGCGATTCGTTTTAACCGTCGTACCCGCCAAGTTCATGTGTTCTATACGCCTAAGCTGGGCGGTCCGCGTAGCTATCCCTGGGATGATATTCAGGCCACCATCACGACTTTCGACAATGGTGGCTACTTTGTGTTGAATATTCTGGCGGCCACTCCAGATGGCGCCCGCTACTACGATAGCTTTCCGGTAGGGGGGGAGTTGGTCAAGTATGAGGAATGTCTGGGCTGGTGGGAGTATATCCGTCGCTATATGGAGGAAGGCCCCGACAGCGTGCCAGAACCGGGCTGGTATCATACGGATCGGCTGTCGTTGAAGGAGTCCTTTCTGCGCTGGTTTCCGCTAAGGGAGATGAAGCGAGACAAGGCCCGCGGCCATGATATCCGTTATTCCCAGTGGCGCATGGTGTTGATGTCACCCTTGCTTGCGCTGTTTTCACTGGGTCACTTTGTTTCGATGCTGACGAGTCGAAAGGTAGCGTGGCCAGAGGAGATACGCCGCGTCTGTGGGGAAGCGGACCCGTGAGGCAAGGAATGCAGGGGAGGTGGCTTGCGAGAAGGCAGGGAGCGTTCGCTCGGTAAACAGGTGGGGCAAAAAAACGGCGACCCAAGGGTCGCCGTTTTTTGTTCTATCACGATACGGACTGTCTGATAGCCCCGCTAGATAGCTCAGCTAGATAGCCCTGCTAGATAGCCCTGCCCGCTAGCGGCGCGGTCTGGCCGCTAGCGGGTAGCGCAACCGCTCAGACGGTGGGCTGGGCCACCAGCGAGCGGGTTTCTTCCTTGGCTTCGGTCAGGGCGACACGCACGCTGTCGCCGAGCTTGAAGCGCTCTTCACCTTCGATCTGGATGCGGCCTTCCTTGTCGTCCACCACCACCTTGTCGCGGTCAGCGTGCATCAGCGGAGCCGGGACGAAGGCGGTCGCGCCATTGGCGGTCAGGCGCACGCGCATGCCGCCGCGGTTGATCGCGATGATCTCGGCCTCGAACACATCTTGCTGCTTGGCCGCCGGGGTCAGATAGCGCACGTACAGCCAATCCTTGACGTCACGTTCCGCCAGGCGGTTGAGACGACGACGCTCGGTCAGCTGTTCGGTCAGCTCGATGCTGGCTTCCTTGGGGGCCTGCTCACCCTTGAGCACACGCTTGATCAGGCGATGGTTGACCATGTCGCCGTACTTGCGGATCGGGGAGGTCCAGGTGGCATAGGCGGCCAGTCCCAGGCCAAAGTGCGGACCCGGCTGGGCCGACATGGCGGTGAAGCCCTGGAACTTGCGCAAGCGGGCATCCAGCCAGGCGTCATCGCGGCTTTCCAGCGCTCGCTTGAGCTCCTTGTAGCGGGACAGGTCGGTCAGCGCCTCACGTTCGACGCTGATGTCCTGGGTCTCCAGGAAGCTCTGGGCGGCCTCGGCCTTGTCGTCCTCGAAGGCACGATGAACGTTGAAGATGCCATGACCGACCTTGTCGGCAAGCAGCGCCGCGCAGCACGCATTGGCGGCGATCATCGACTCTTCGATCATGCGGTTGGCGATGCGCCGCTCTTCGGTGCGGATCGCCAGCACGTTACCGGCCTCGTCCAGGTCGAAGACATAGTCGGGACGGTCCTTGAACACCAGGGCGTGCTCCTGACGCCAGCGAGTGCGTGCCTCGGTCAGATCACGCAGGGCCTTGAGCTGATCGCCGATGGACGCTTTAGGTGCCCACTCGCCCTGGCCCTCGAGCCAATCAGAGACGTTGTCGTAGACCAGGCGAGCCTGCGAACGCGCGGTGGCAGCGAAGAAATGATAGTCCCCGAGGCTGCCATCGGCGTTGACGTCCAGGCGACAGGCCAGCACCGGGCGTTCCTGGCCCTCGTGCAGCGAGCACAGATCATCGGCCAGCTGCTCGGGCAGCATGGTGACGTTCTGGCCCGGCAGGTAGACGGTGAAGGCACGAGTGCGGGCCTCGAGGTCGGCGGCGTGGCCTTCCTCCACGTAGGCGGTGGGGTCGGCGATGGCTACCGACAGGCGCCAGCCGCCGTCCTCGCGGACTTCGACGCGCAGGGCGTCGTCCATGTCGCGGGTCTTCTCGCCGTCGATGGTGAAGAACGGCTCCGCGGTCAGGTCCTCACGGGTGAGCCCTTCGTCGCGCAGCGGCCAGTCGGTACCGGCGTCGGGGCATTCCTGCTCGAGGGCATGGCGGGCCAGTGTGACGCGCCACGGCACGGCGGGGTCGTCGGTCTTGGCCACCAGTTCGTCGATCTGGGTGAAGAAGGCGCGGTCATCCGGCTTGAGCGGGTGGCGCACCAGTCGTGCCACGACCCAGTCCCCATCGCCGATGGTGTTTTCGTCCAGGCTGCGCTTGATGCGCGCCTTGAGGGCGGTCTTGATCGACGGGTGGTCGGGCACCACCGCCAGGCGGCCCTCGCGCAGCTGCACTCGGGCAACGAAGCGCTCCATGTTGCTTTCGATCAAGGTGTCGGGTTCGACCGACTTGCGCTCACCTTCTTCGTGCAGCACCGCCTCGACGCGATCGCCGTGCAGCACCTTCTTCATCGCGGGAGGTGGCACAAAGTAGGACGCACCATCATCGGTTTCGAGAAAACCGAAGCCTTTTTCGGTGGCTTTGATGACACCCGTGACACGGGGGGTGTTATCGCGGATCTGTTGCTTGAGCTGAGCCAGCAAGGCGTTGTTCTGCAGCATGGTCACGATCGAGTGGCGGGAATAAGGGGGCCACTATACGGATTGTTCGCGCGGCGGCCAAACCCCTTGCTCGGTGACAACGGGAAATCAAGATCTTGTGGGTACTTATCGGCCCTTGCCGACACGCTGACAAGAGCAGGGGCCTCCTTTCGCGCCCTGCTGGATACCTCGGGCGGGGTGTTGAGTGGCATCTCCCTTCGCCGTGAAATGCACAGTCAGGGTTCGACCAATGTGGTACTAGATTGGTATTCAATTGGTCTTCATGTGGAGCTATATTGGTCCTATTAGCTCCGAGGACCTGACCGCCATGGATTCACGATTCGATCGTCTAAGACTTGATGGAACGCTGGCCACCCCCCTGTATCGGCAGCTGGCGAATGAGCTGGAGGCCGCGATTCGCGGAGGCGAGTGGCGTGCCGGCGAAGCCTTGCCATCCGAACGCAACCTGGCCGAAGCGCTGGGTGTGTCCAGAATCACTGCCCGCAAGGCCCTTGATCAGCTGGAAACGACGGGCCTGATTCGACGGGATCGCGGTTCTGGCACCTTTATCCGGCCTAGCATGGACCAGTCTCTGACGCGTCTGACCAGTTTCAGCGAGATGTTGACCAGGCGGGGGTTTCAGCCTCGCTCGGAGTGGATCGCACGTGAGCGTTGCCAGCCCGGCAGTGAGGAGAACCTTCGCCTCGGGCTGTCCAGCAACGCCCAGGTGTCACGGCTCAAGCGCCTGCGCCTTGCCGATGATGTGGTGATGGCGGTCGAAGAAAGCTGCCTGCCGGTCACGGTGCTGCCCAACCCCATGGATGTGGACGTGTCCCTCTACCGCTGGCTGGAGGACGCCGGTACGCCGATCGTCCGCGCGCGCCAGCAGGTGACGGCGGTCAATGCCGATGCCGAGCTGGCCGCCCTGGCCCAGGTAGCACCAGGGCAAGCGCTGCTCAAGGTCACCCGTCTGGGGTTTCTCGCCGACGACACTCCTGCCGAGTTAAGCGTTACCTACTGTCGCACTGACTACTACGACTTCACCGTTGAGCTTGTCCGCTAGGAGGTGTCCATGACGATCGCTGCTACCCGCTTGAGCGGCAATATATTGACCCCGGAGGGCTGGTTGCTGGGTCACATGCGGCTGGAAGATGGCCGCATTGCCGCGATAGAAGGTCGCCCCGTCGACCCTGAGCAAAACGATGCTCCGCGGCTGATTCCGGGATTCATTGATCTGCACGTGCATGGCGGCGGGGGAGCGGACGCGATGGAGGGGGCCGCCTCGGTGGCGACCCTGGCACGCACTCACCTGCGCTTTGGGACGACCAGCCTGCTGGCGACGACCATGACCGCCACTCCGGCACAGGTCCGCGCAGTGCTGCGGGAGATCTCGACCTACATGCGTGAGCCGGAGCCCCAGGCATCGCGAGTCCTGGGCGTGCATCTCGAAGGACCCTACATCAACCCTGGCAAGCTCGGTGCCCAGCCGGCCCATGCCCAGGTCGCCAGCGTGGCCGAGATGGACGAGTTGCTGGCGCTGGCCCCGATCCTGGTGGTCACACTGGCCGCAGAGATCAGCGGCCATGGTGAGGTGATTCGTCACCTCAGCGAACAGGGCGTCAAGGTTCAGCTGGGCCACACCCTGGGCAGCTACGAGGACGGGGTGGAAGCCTTGGCACATGGCGCCTGTGGCTTTACCCACCTGTTCAATGCCATGACCGGCCTGCATCACCGTAAGCCCGGCATGGCCGGTGCCGCGCTAGCCCACGCTGAGTATGCCGAGATCATCCCGGATCTGTTGCACGTTCATCCTGGGGCTATTCGCACTGCGCTTCGCTGTATCCCGCGCCTGTATGCGGTGACCGACTCCACCGCGGCGGCAGGCATGCCCGATGGCGACTACCGCCTGGGAAGCCAGACGGTCTCCAAGTGCCTGGGCGGTGTGCGCCTGGCAGACGGCACCCTTGCGGGCAGCACGCTGACGATGGATCAGGCGCTGCGCAACTTCGTCGGTCTCGGCCTCAGCCTGGCCGAGGCCTCGGATCGCTTGTCGCGTTTTCCCGCCGACTTTCTTGGGCGCACCGACGTGGGCCGCCTGGAGGTTGGCGCGCGCGCCGATGTCGTCACGCTCGATCCCCAGTTAACGCTTTCGGCTGTCCACCTGGATGGTCATCTGGTGTCAGGAGACCCCCATGTCACTCATGCTTGAAGAGGCGCTGAATGCGCCGGAACGACTGCGCGGCCAGCTGGCGCGTAACCAGACCCTGCTGCGCGATCTGGGGGAGCGGCTGCGCCATGAAGCGCCCAGCGCTGCCGTGACGGTGGCGCGGGGCAGCTCGGATCACGCCGCCAGCTATCTGGCCTATCTGTGCATGCAGGCCCGGGGGATACCGGTGGCATCGCTGCCGCCCTCCCTGTCGACGCTTGCACGCACCCCCTGGAAGCTGCAAGGACAGCTATCCATTGCCATTTCCCAGTCGGGCCAGAGCCCCGATCTAGTGGTCAGCCAGCGCGCTCTGAAGCAGGGAGGCGCCACCACTCTGGCCTTGGTCAACACCGCTGAATCGCCACTTGGGCAGGCCAGCGATATCGAGATACCACTGTTCGCCGGAGAAGAACGCAGCGTGGCAGCCACCAAGAGCTTCCTGGCGACCCTGAGTGCAGGGGCCCAGTTGCTGGCGCACTGGAACGAGAGTGCCATGCTGCTGGGCGCACTCAATGAGCTTCCCGATCGGTTGGTGGAGGCTGCCGCTCAGGACTGGAGCCCTGCCGTGGAAGCGCTAAAGGATGTCGATCGCTTGATGGTGATTGGACGTGGCGCCGGCCTGGGGATCGCCCAGGAGGCCGCGCTCAAGTTCAAGGAAACCTGCGGTATCCAAGCCGAGCCGTTCAGCGGAGCTGAGGTCAAGCATGGGCCGATGGCGTTGATCGAGCCCGGCTACCCGGTGCTGGTGTTCGCTCCCCCGGGCGCCGAGCAGGCCGGTCTGCTGGAGCTGGCGGAATGGCTGGAAGGCGTCGGGGCCAAGGTGCTGCTCGCCGCTGACGAGCGGGTGGCCCGGCGACAGCTGACGCTGACCGGCACCAGCCATGAGGCCCTTGAGCCGCTGTCCGTCATTCAGAGCTTCTATCCGATGGTGGCACGTCTCGCCGAGGCGAGGGGGATCGATCCTGATCAGCCCCGTCACCTGCGCAAGGTGACCTGCACGGTCTAGCGCGATCCCTTCCACCCAAGCGTCCTCTCCTCAATGACAACGATACGGAGCAGATCATGGTTTTGAGCAATGTCACCCTGGTGGCGCCGGTCAAGGGGGTGGTGGTCCCCCTGGCCGACGTCCCGGATCCCGTGTTCGCCGAGGGCAGTCTCGGCCAGGGCATCGCCCTGGACCCGCTAGGCGGGTGCTTGCATGCCCCCTGTGACGGCGAAGTGGTTCAGTCTGCTCGCACCCATCATGCGTTTACCATCAGGAGTGATGAGGGCATCGAGGTCCTGGTGCACCTTGGGCTCGACACCGTGATGCTCGAAGGTCGTGGCATCGAGGCCTGCGTGACCCAGGGGCAACGGGTACAGGCAGGCGAACCTCTGTGTTACTTCGACCTGGACCAGCTGGCCTGCGACGCTGCCTCGCTGGTGACGCCCATGGTCGTGCTGGATAGCGGTGAGCGCCAGTGGATCGAGCTGGAGCTGCGTGCCGGCGATATCGTACAGCGAGGGGAACCACTGATCGTGCTGGGCCCGGCAAGCTCAGCGGTGGCCGGCGGCGTCGCTGGCGTTGAGCCGGCGGGGCCGCCGCTCGAGCGCACGGTGACGCTGGCCATTGAAGCGGGACTGCACGCACGTCCGGCGGCCAGGCTCAGGGCGATTGCCCGCGACCACCAGG
The DNA here is from genome assembly GCF_019802025.1 of Halomonas sp. DP5Y7-2. NCBI lineage: Bacteria > Pseudomonadati > Pseudomonadota > Gammaproteobacteria > Oceanospirillales > Halomonadaceae > Halomonas > Halomonas sp. DP5Y7-2. The sequence goes on from NZ_JAHVHY010000010.1 coordinate 65,602, forward strand.
TCGTCATGAGCCTGGGTGCCAAGGCGCGCACCGCGAGCTCCGGCAGTGTCAGCGCACTGATGAATCTTGGGCTCGAGTGTGGCGATGCGGTGCAGATCAAGGTGGAAGGGGCCAACGCTGAGGCGGCAATGGCCAGTGCTGTTGCCCTGCTGACCACAGCGGAAGGCCATGGCGCCGGTGACATTCAGCAGGCGGCCCCCGCTGCAGGGGAGCTGGAGCCTGGACAGTTAGGGGGCCTGACAGCCAGTCCCGGGATGGCCAGTGGGCCGCTTGCGGTGTTGAGCGTCAGGTTGCCTGAGGTGCCGCTAGAGGGTCACGGTCGCCAGGTGGAGTGTCCACGCTTGATGGCGGCGCTGGAGCAGGTAGGGGCGCAGCTAGAGGCGTCCAGGACACGTGCCTTGCGTGAAGGCCAGCAGGCCGAAGCTGAGGTGTTCGAAGCCCATCAGGCGTGGTTGGAAGATCCGGACCTGGTGGCATCGGCGGTCAGCAGGCTGGAAGAGGGGCTCAGTCCGGGGCAAGCCTGGCGTGAAGCCCTGGACGCAGAAGCCGACCGCCTTCGCGCCACCGGCAACGCCATCTTGATCGGTCGCATCGCTGACCTGAGAGACCTTCAGCGTCAAGTGATGCTGACCTTCAGTGATGGCCCGTCAACGGCCCTGGGGGAGCTGCCGGCAGACGCCATTGTCGTAGCCGATGACCTCACTCCCTCATCCTTCGTCGAGCTGTGCCAGCATGATCCGGCGGGGCTCTGCCTGGCGGCGGGCGGTACCACCTCCCACGTAGCGATCATGGCCCGCGCCCGGGGCGTGCCCTGTCTGGTGGCCATGGGCGGCGCGCTGCTTGAGGCAGCCGATGCCCATCACGGCAGCACGGTAGTGCTGGATGCCGACAAGGGGCGGCTGGAGCTGACGCCTGACCAGCCTCGTTGCGAACAGGTGGTGAAGGAGATCGCCGTCCGGGCCGCCCGCGCCGAAGAAGAACGCAGCCAGGCACACCTGGAAGTGGTGACCCGCGATAGCCGCATGGTAGAGGTCGCCGCCAATATCGGTAGCGCCGAAGAGGCCCGCCAGGCAAGCGCCAGTGGGGCGGATGGTGTCGGCCTGATGCGCAGCGAGTTTCTGTTCCTGGGGCGGGACTCGGCGCCCAGCGAAGCACAGCAGCGTGAGGAATATCAGGCCAGCGTTGATGCCCTGGGCGCCAAGCCAGTGATTATCCGCACCCTGGATATCGGCGCCGACAAGCAGCTGCCGTACCTGACGCTGCCGTCGTCACCCAACCCTGCCCTCGGGGTCCGCGGCATGCGCCTGTGGCAGTCTCACCCTGAATTGCTGGATACCCAGCTACGCGCCTTGCTGGGGGTCAAGCCGCTGCGTCATCTGCGCATCATGGTGCCGATGGTCAGCGATGCCAGCGAGCTCGAATGGGTGCGCGAGCGCATGGAGGCAATGGCGGCCGACATGCGCCTGACCGAACTGCCGCTGCTGGGAGCGATGATCGAAGTACCCAGTGCGGCGCTATGTTCCGCCGCCATGGCCAAGGTGGCTGACTTTCTGTCGATCGGTACCAACGATCTGACCCAGTATGGGCTGGCCATGGATCGCGAGGATGCGCTGCTGGCGGCCCGGGCGGATGTGCTTCACCCCGGCGTGCTGCGACTGATTCAGGCGACCCTGGCGGGCACCGGGGGGCGCTGCCCGGTGGGAGTGTGCGGAGCGGCAGCCGGCGATGAGCTTGCGGGTCCTCTGCTGGTGGCCATGGGCGTCTCCGAGCTATCGGTGGAGCCGGCTAGCGTAGCGGCGGTGAAGGCGCGCTTGCGACGCCTGGATGCCAGCGTGATCGCGCGCGAAATCGATACCCTGCTGGCGATGCCAGACGCTGCATCGGTGCGCCATGCACTGACGCAACTGGTAGAGGCCGCGCTGGTCGCCGAGACACCTTCCGAGAGGATCATGACATGACAAGCTCACTGGGCTCACGCCTGATGGCTGCGCTGCAGCTGCTGGGGCGTTCGTTGATGCTGCCGATCGCCGTCTTGCCGGTAGCCGGCCTGCTGCTGCGGCTGGGGCAGCCTGACCTTCTCGACATTGCCTTTGTGGCCAGCGCTGGCCAGGCGATCTTCGCCAACCTGGCGTTGATCTTTGCCATCGGACTGGCCGTCGGCTTTGCCGACGACAGCAATGGTGCTGCGGGCCTTGCCGGGGTGATCGGCTATCTGGTGCTGGATGCGGTGCTGGAAAGTCTCAACCCCGAGATCAACATGGGAGTGCTGGCGGGTATCATCATGGGTACCGTCGCGGGGTTACTGTACAACCGCTTCAAGGCCATCAAGCTACCCGACTATCTGGCGTTTTTTGGTGGCCGGCGTTTCGTCCCCATCGCTACCGGCCTTGCTGGCGTGGTACTGGGCATCGCCTTTGGTTGGGGCTGGCCGCCGATACAGCACGCCATCGACACCCTGGGCCATTGGCTGATTGACGCTGGCGCTTTCGGCAAGTTTGTCTACGGTGCACTCAATCGCCTGTTGATCGTCACCGGCCTGCACCACGTCCTCAACAGCTTTGTGTGGTTTGTCTTCGGCAGCTTTGGCGACGCCACCGGCGATCTCAATCGCTTCTTTGCCGGAGATCCGACTGCCGGTGGCTTCATGGCGGGCTTCTTCCCGGTGATGATGTTTGGCCTGCCGGCGGCGGCACTGGCCATGTACCACACCGCCGACAAGGGACGTCGCGCCCAGGTCGGAGGGCTGCTGCTATCTCTGGCACTGACCGCCTTCCTGACCGGGGTGACCGAACCCATCGAGTTCACCTTCATGTTCCTGGCACCGCTGCTCTACGCCTTCCATGCGGTGATGACCGGTCTCAGCATGGCCATCATGCAGTGGCTCGACGTCAAGCTGGGCTTTACCTTCTCCGCCGGGGCCTTCGACTATGCCCTGTCCTACGGTTTGTCCACCAACGGCTGGCTGATGCTGCCGGTGGGGCTGGCGATCGGTAGCATCTACTACGTGCTGTTCCGTTGGGCGATTGTGCGGTTTGACCTGCCCACGCCGGGACGCGAGCCGCTGACGCAGGACCCCCAGATGAGCGCCGCCGAACTCGGTGAGCGTGGTCCCGCCTTTACCACCGCCCTTGGAGGGGCGGCCAACCTCGAAGCGGTGGGGGCCTGTACCACCCGTCTGAGGCTGGTACTGAAACAGCCGGACCAGATCGACGAGGCAGCGCTGAAGGCACTGGGGTCTCGTGGTGTGTTGCGACTGGGTGGGGGCGGTGTGCAGGTGATCCTGGGCCCTATCGCCGACACCGTCGCCGACGAGATTCGTGCGGCCATGGCGGCTCAGGGGCAGACGCCCCCAGTGGGGGCTGATCCCGCCGAGGTCGTGGTCGGACAGAAGGTGTCCACCCCGACAAGCCTCAACGATGAGCAGGTAGCAGCGTGGCGCCGAGCCCTGGGAGGAAGTGACAACATCCGCGCGCTGGACGTTCGCGCAGCGACTCGCCTGCGTCTGGCGGTCCGTCACGATAGCGAGCTGGATGAGCAGGCCTTGGCCCAGCTGGGCTGCCACGGTGTGCTAAGGGTGGCTGAGGGCGTCTGGCATCTGGTGGTCGGCAAGGATGCGGACGCTCTGGCCGGGGGCCTGCGTGAGGCAGGCGTGGTGCCCGACTGAGCACGTCTCCCAGGAGACCTTGGCGAAGCACCCTACGCAACGGCATGCCGAGAGGCGTGCCGTTGCTCTTTCATACGTTGCTCTTGCATATGTTGCTTGCAAGACGCTGTCCCTTTGTGTCGCCGGTCGATGGTGTAGACTGCTGCGATCCCTGGCCCGATCCACTTGCAACGTCCTGGAGCCTTTATGCAGTCACACTTGATCGTGTCCGACCTTGACGGCACCTTGCTGGGTGCCGATCACGACCTGGCCGCGCTGACCATTGATACCCTGCGTGCGTTGGCCGAGGAGGGGCATCGGCTGTGCCTCGCCTCAGGCAGACACCACCGGGATATGGTCGGTTTTCGCGATCGACTGGGTGGGGCGGCACACATCATATCCAGCAACGGCGCCTGGACCCTGGATGCTGCTGGGCAGTGTGTGCGGTCTGCGCACCTGCGGCCGGAACAGGTGGAAATGCTGCTGGGCCTTCCCCGGCCGTCAGAGGTACGCCTTAATATGTACCGCGAGGATGCCTGGTTGATCGACGATCATGCCCCTGGTCTGCTGGCCCTGCATGAAGCGACTGGCTTCGAGTACCAGGTAGCACCAACGGAGCGAATGGAGGTGCAGGGTGTAGGCAAGGTGCTTTACATCGGCGAGCCTCGTCTGCTGGCCACCATTGAAGCGGCCGCACGGGAGGCAGCAGGCGATGCCTTGCACATCACCTATTCGATGAGTCACTCGCTGGAAATCATGGCGGCAGGGGTCAACAAGGGCAGTGCCGTGTCTGCGCTGCTCGACGATCTGGGGATTCCTGCAGAGCGCTGCCTGGCCTTTGGCGACAACCTCAATGACCTGGAAATGCTGAGCCTTGCGGGCGAAGCCCACGTCATGGCCAACGCCCATCCCCAGCTGGCGCAGGATCTGCCCGGGGCGACAGTGATCGGCCATCACGCCGAAGAAGGGGTGGCGCGCTGCCTGCGCCGTCGCTTCGGGCTCGCGGATGAGCGGCACGGCTAGTTGCCGCACTAGTCCCGCCAATATCCCACCAATGTCCCAGACATGCCCCTGTCGCTGGCCTCGCACCGGCCTTGGCGCCCAGCATGAACAGGTCATATAGCCTCGGATCACTTCTCAGGAGCGTCGGATGAACGGATACGACCCGCTGTTTCTCGACCGTCACGTGCGCGACACGATGGCCTTTTACCACCCCAGGGCGATCGATCCCCACGGTGGTTTCTTTCACTACCTGCGCGATGATGGCGGCGTCTATGACGCGGAGCATCGTCATCTGGTGTCGAGCGCGCGCTATGTCGTCACCTATGCGCGGTTTGCGCTGCACAGCGGTCAATCCGAGTATCTGCACTGGGCGCGCCACGGGCTTGCCTATCTGGAGAAGGCTCACTTTCAGACGCGCCATCAGGGCTATGCCTGGACGCTACGAGATGGCAAGCCTGAGGACACCACCCATCATTGCTACGGTCTGGCCTTCGTGCTGCTGGCCTATGCCGAGGCCTACCGGGCGGGGATTGCCGAGGCCTACGCAGGCATTGGTCGGGTTCACCGAATGCTGCAGCAGCACTTCTGGGAGCCCCAGTGGCAGCGTTTTGCCGATGAAGCGGATGAGCGTTGGCGCCTGAAGGACTACCGGGGCCAGAATGCCAACATGCATGGTTGCGAAGCGCTGATCGCAGCCTACGAGGCCACGTCTGAAACCCGCTATCTGGATCAGGCCTTGGCCATCGCGCGCTCGATCATCGGCATCAACCGCAAGCATCCCCATGGGTGGATATGGGAGCACTACGATCAGCACTGGAACCCTGACCTCGACTACAACCGGCAGGACCCCAAGCACCTGTTCCGCCCCTGGGGATATCAGGTGGGTCACCAGACCGAGTGGGCCAAGCTGCTGGTGTTGCTGTCCCGTTACCGCGACGACGCCTGGCTGATACCTACCGCAGAGCGGCTATTCAGCAGTGCCTGTGACGCTGGCTGGGACAAGCAGCATGGCGGTCTGGTGTATGGATGCGATCTGGACGGCGAGGTATGTGACGGCGACAAGTACTTCTGGGTACAGGCAGAGAGCTTCGCCGCGGCTGCGGTGCTGTGGGAAGTCACCGGCAAGGGCTGCTACCAGCGCTGGTATCAGCGCCTGTGGGAGTACAGCTGGCAGCATATGATGGATCATCGACACGGTGCCTGGTATCGCATCCTGTCTGCGGACAACCGCCGCTACGATGACGCCAAGAGCCCGGCCGGCAAGGTGGACTATCACACCATGGGTGCCTGTCAGGAGGTGATGGGCGTGCTGGCACGGCGCGAAGGTGGGTGAACAGAACCCACGGGGCCAGGCGTCGCTTGGCCCCGTGGGTCCGGTAGAGTGGTGGTTTGTAAGGTGATTCAGGCGTCCTTGTTGGGCGCCTCCATGCGTCTTAGCTGGCGCCACAGGTCGCGGCGAAGGTCGGCCAAACGGGGCCGCTGCTCCGGGCTGAACGTCAGCGGCCGTACCAGGCGCTGGGTCCTCAACCCTAGCCGAGCGCCGAGCAGACCCACGCCAAGGCCCTGGGCGGCGCGGGCCGAAAGGCGCCCGGCCAGATCCAGTGACAGCATCTGCACGCTGGCGTCGGTGGCGAGCTCGGTGGCGCCTGCAAAGGCCATCTGATACAGCACGCTGCGCAGCAGCTTGAGCCTGGCTGCGTAGCCCAGCTCCAGCCCGTAGAGTCGACACAACCGGTCCACCATCGCCAGGTGGCGCCATGCCACCAGGGTCATGTCCACCAGGGTCATCGGGCTGACGGCGACCATGACCGCGGTTTCTCCGCTCATTCGCGATATCAGGCGCTGGGCCTCTCTATCTCTCGGCGCCAGCAAGTGGTGCGCCACCAACTGCTGAAGGTCCTGGCCATCATGGTGCGCTTCTCGCGCCGCCTCGAAGGCATGCCAGTGGGGGTCGTCATCGCCTAGAGCGAGCTGAGTCTTGAGGCGCTGAGCCAGCGCCAGTGCCTGTTTGGGCGAGCGCTCATGCATCTGCGCCAGGGCTAGACGCAGCTGATCGTGGCGCTTCAATCGCTTCAGACGAAACAGCTCACGCATCAGCGCCATTCCGCCAAGTCCAATGGCCGTCAGTCCCAGCAGCTGCCAGCCGGTCGCCAGCAGGTCTCCCCCAGCAAGAGTCTGGGGCACGCCGGTCACCAGTTCGGCAGCGCCAAGGCCGGTAGTGGCGAGCAGCACCGTCACCAGTCCCCAGCGGCGTTTGCGAGGGCGTCCAAGGGTGCCCGCCAAGTCCACCCGATCGTCGTCGGCAGTGGCTGGCGGGGTGGGCGTCAGCGCCCGGCTGTCGACGCCTTCATCGAAGCGCTGTCCAGGCCTGGGGTCATGGAAAGAGCCGATGGTGGCGTCATCCTGCTCGGCAAAGCGCACCGAGGGGCGCGGGTCGTTCGGCGAGTCCTGGGTCATCTGAGCTTGTCTCCGAGTAGCCAATCCAGCGCCAGATCCATGCGGATGTGGGGCAGGGCTCCTGCCGTCACCGGTTGCGGCCTGAAGGCGGTAAAGTCGAATCCCTGACGTTCCCAGAAGGCAGGGTCTGGAAGCCGGCCTGGCACCTCTCCCGGGAAGGTCAGCAGCGACTCGCCGTCCAGGGTGGTGCCCCTGAGGGCCGGCGATGTACGTCCCTGATGGGTGACCTCACGCGCCTCGGTGGCGCGAATGGAGGCCAGCGACAGTGCCTTGACCGGAATATCGGCGTACTTGAGATTTTTAAGGGGTTCCGCGAGCAGTGCCTCCAGTAGGCTGACAAGCCTGGCATGCTGATCCGGCGTGACATGGTCCGCCTTGGTCGCGGCAATGGCCAGGCGATCGATGCGCGGTGTGAACAGGCGGCTGAACAGGCTGCGCCTGCCGTAGTTGAAACTCTGCATCAGTTGCTGCAACGCCTGGGACAGGTCCTCGAAACGTTCAGGGCCGGCGTTGAGGGCGCCCAGCACGTCGACCAGCACGATCTGGCGGTCGAATCGACGGAAGTGATCGCGGTAGAACGGCTTGACGATATGTTGCTGATAGTGGGCAAAGCGGCGTGCCAGCGTCCGATACACGCTCGACTCAGGCAAGCGTTCCAGGGTCTCGGCTGAGTGACTGTCAAGACCGGGCAGCGGAAAGAACTGCAGCACGGGGGCGCCGGCCAGCTCTCCGGGCAGCAGGAAACGCCCTGGCTGAAGGTGCGAAAAGCCCGCCTCACGGGCGGCGCGCAGTCCGCTGGCATACTGCTCGCTGATATCGGCGAGGAGAGCTTCATCCGCCTCCTGTGCGATGTCGAGTTGATCGACGCAGGCCTGCCAAGGCGCCAGCATGGCCCGTCGTGCCGGGCCGGCGCTCTCCTGCATGGCTTGCCATTGGGCGATGCTCCAGCTGGCAAAGGTGTGATCCAGCAGAGGCAGGTCCAGCAGCCATTCCCCCGGATAATCGAACAGGTCCAGGGTCAGCTCCGCGTTGTCGGCGCTGAACCAGGATTGGCGCTGCGGACGGTAGCGAATGGTCAGGCGTAGCTCGCTGATGCCGCGGGTGGGCTCTGGCCAGCGCGGTGGAATCTGTTCCAGGCTGGCGCGAGCCTGGTCGAAAGGAAAGCGGGGCACGCCCAGGTCTCGTTGGGCCACCCGCTGGGCGCCCAGCAGACGGCCCTCACGGCTGGCAGCAAGCAAGTCCAGGCGCGCTTCCAGGCCAGCATGGCGCAGCTGATCCACCAGCGAAGTAAGGAAGGCTGTCTTGCCCGCCCGAGACAGGCCGGTGACCGCCAGGCGTAGCTGGCGGTCTCGGCCACGTTCGATCAGATCCATCAGATCACGGGTCAGGTCCGTGGGCATTGCGGCTCCATCCTGTCAGATTACCCCCTAATCTGAGGGCGCCGTGCCGCAAAGACAAGCAATTGTAGTGCGATCAATACCAGCGGCAGGGCCGCCATGGGAAGCAGCCACAGATTCAATGTCTGCCATCCCAGCACTCCCACTAGGGGGCCTGCTGCCAGGGCAGTGATGGCGGCGGTGGTGAACACCAGAAACTCGTTGAGGGCCTGGACCCGCGCTTTTTCGGCGGGCTGATAGCATTCGGTCAGCAGGCCGGTGGCGGGCAGGAAGGTAAAGTTCCAACCGAGGCCGAGCAGCACTAGGGTAATGTTGAAGCCGGCGATGGTCGAGGGCCCCAGGGCGGTGAGTGCGCTGGCCATCAGCAGCACACAGCCCAGGGCGATCATGCTCGGGGCGCCCAGGCGCTGGGTCAATCGCCCGGTGAAGAAGGACGGCACGAACATGGCCAATACGTGCCATTGGATCGTCATCGAGACATGGTGAAACGCGTGACCGTGGGTGGCCATGGCCAAGGGAGTCGCCGTCATGGCCAGGTTCATCACCCCGTAGCCCACCATGGCGCCGAGAATGGCCAGCCATAGCTTGCTTTGCTGCAACAGCTCGGCCATGGGGCGGGCGGGCTCATCACGCGCCTGGCGGTCAACGGGGGGAAGGGGAATGACCAGCAGCAGGCCAAGGGCGATCAGATAGAGCGCCCCCAGGCCAATGAAACTGCCGAGAAACGGGGTGATCGACGCGTCTTGGCTGAATCTGGCAAGCCAGGGGCCGAAAAACGCCGCCAGCACGCCGCCCCCCATCACCAGGCCGACGGCCCGGTCCCGTGCCTGGGCCGGAGCAATCTCGATGGCGGCAAAGCGGTAGAGCTGGCCAAAGCCAATGCCGATACCGATCGCGGTGGTGGCCATCGCGAAGCCGACGAAGTTGCCGGCGACCAGCGTCACGCAGGCGGCCACGGTGCCGCCAAGTCCGATCAGGTTGCCGATCACGAATCCGCGCTTGCGCCCCAGTCGCCCCATGATCAGTGATGCGGGCAGGGTGGCCAGCATCAAGCCAAGCCACTGGGTAGCGACCGGCAATGTCGATAGCCACGGCGTGGGAGCCAGGGCCTGGCCGATCAGCGGAGACACCGCGATCAGCAGGATGTTGCCGCTGACCAGCAGCGCTTGACACAGCGATAGCAGAACGACGCCGGTGGGCAGTCGCGGTTGAGTGGCGTCGTGCATGTCGAGGACTCCTGTGTGATGTATCAGATGACCGGTGGGGGACCAGGCGTCAGTTGGCTTGGGGGATAACGCGTCAGCTGGCTTCGGATGACGTGCCGAAGCGTGCTCGGTAGATCGATGGTGATACGCCGTAGTGACGCTGGAACAGGCGTCGCAGCTGCTCGCTGGTGCCCAGGCGCCAGTGCGATGCCAGTTGCTCGAGTGACGACGCGCCACGAATCAGGTCCTGCCGGGCGGCCTCCAGGCGCACTCGGGTGAGGTACTCCATGGGCGTCGTGCCCAGTTGGCGACGGAACAGGCGAGACAGGTGGCGCGACGACATATGGACCTGTTCGGCCATGCTATGCAGGTCCATATCGGTTGCCGGCGCCGCGTGCAGGCGCTCCAGCAGAGGACGCAGACGGCTGCCACTGGCGTGTTGGCGGGCCATCAGTTCGCTGAATTGCGACTGGCCCCCTGGACGGTGGACAAACATCACCAGTTCTCGGGCGACCGTGGCGACCACGTCTGTACCTAGATCTGCCTCGACCAGTGACAGGGCCAGGTCGATACCCGCCGTCACCCCTGCGCTGGTGTAACGCCCGCGATCATGGACATACAGCGCATCTGCCTGCACGCGTACCTGGGGAAAGGTCTGGGCCAGGCGCTCGCAGTGCCGCCAGTGGGTGGTGGCGTCGTGATCATCGAGCAGTCCAGCATCGGCCAGCAGAAAGGCGCCGGTACAGACCGACCCGAGCCTGTCCAGGCGTGGCGCCACTCGGTTGAGGCGCTCTCGCCAGCGAGCCTGTTGGCATTGCACAAAGACGCCGTGTCCTCCGGCCACCAGCAAGGTGGCGTTATCCACTGGGCCACCGTCGCCCGCCTCCCACTGACGCCAGCCGAGGTCCGGTCGCAGGCGTAACCCGCCGTTGGACATGACCTCGTCGCCGCGCCCGATCAGCTGGAGGCGGTAGTTGCGGCGCCCAAGCACCTCATTGGTCGTGGCGAACACCTGCCAGGGCCCCGTGACGTCGAGCATCTGGCAATCGGGGTAGGCCAGCAGGGCAACGTCTTTGATGTCCATCATCGGGGTCTCGGCATGTCGTGGAAGCCGTGTTGATGATGGCGCCTGGTGAGGGTGGCGGCAAGGACAGGTACCCCACCGATCCGGACATGGGGCTCGCAATCAGCAACGCCCCGCTCCAGTGGGGTGGAGCGAGGCGTTATGGAGGCGACTCGAGGGAGTGGGGGGCTTCAGCCAGCAAAGGCCACGTAGATGGCAATCACCAGTACGACCAGCAGGATGCCTGCGGGAACGGCGCCTTTCCAGGGTGTCAGATCCACTGCGCCGACGTCCTCCTGCTGCCAGGCTTCGGTGCGTGGGCGCCACTTGCCGATCAGCAGCATGATGACCACCAGCAACACGAAGACCAGCGCAACGAAATGGAATTCGTGCATCAGCACGGGCAGCTTGTTGAACGGGGGAATGAAGTAACCTGCAAAGATCATCAGACAGCCGCCGACCAGAGCGATCTTGGCGGCCATGGGCGGCACCCGCTTGGTCAGCAGGCCGACGACTACCACGGCAAGAATGGGGATGAAGTAGATGGCGTTCATTTTCTGCAGGTAGCCGAACAGGCTTTCCTGACCCGCCAGCAGGGGCGCAATGGTCATGGCCGAGATTGCCATGATCCAACCGAACACCTGGCTGGACCTGACCACCTGGGCCTCGCTGGCGTCCTTCTTGAGTACGGCCTTGTAGAGGCCCAGGCTGAACAACGTCGTGGTAGAGTTCAGCGCCGAGTTGAAGGATGACAGGATGGCGCCAACCATCACCGCGGCAAAGAAGCCTGTCAGCGGCGCGGGCAGCACGTTAAAGACCAGGTGGCCGTATGCTTCGTCCGCCTTGATGCCCTGGTCGGCATACAGGTGATAGGCAATGATGCCGGGCAGGACCAGGTAAAGCGGACCCAGCAGCTTGAAGAAGCCCGTCAGCAGCACGCCTTTCTGGCCTTCGGCCAGGTTCTTGGCGGCAAAGGTGCGCTGGATGATCTGCTGGTTGGTGGTCCAGTAGAACACGTTGATGAGAAAGACCCCGGTGAACAGGGTAAAGAACGGTACGCTCTGGTCACTGCCCCCGATCGAGTTCATCTTCTCGGGGTTGGACTGCTTGAGGATGTCCCAGCCGGCGAGAACGCCGCCACTGTCGCTGACGGCCTGCAAGCCGAAATAGACAATGACAAAGCCACCGACAAGTAGTCCGATGCCGTTGAGAGTATCGGACACGGCCACCGTGCGCAGGCCGCCGAACAGGGCATAGATGGAACCGATGATGCCGACAATCCACACCGTCAGCCATAGCAGCGTGGTACTGGATTCGATCCCGGTCAGTCCCGACAGGTCGAGCATCCCTTGCAGGCCGATCGCGCCGGAATACAGGATGATCGGCAGCAGCACCACCGCGTAGGCGATCAGGAAGATCACGTTGGTGATCAGCTGGGTGCCCTTGTCGAAGCGGATTTCCAACAGCTGGGGCAGGGTGGCGATCCCGCTCTTGAGGAAGCGCGGCAGAAAGAACAGCGCCAGTGCCACCAGTGCCATGACGGCGACCACTTCCCAGGCCATGACGCTAAGGCCATCGGTGAAGGCTGAGCCGTTCAAGCCCACCATCTGCTCCGTGGACAGGTTGGTCATCAGCAATGAGCCCGCAATCAGCGGGAAGGTCAGGCTGCGGCCAGCGAGAAAGAAGCCGCTGGTGCTGGAATGGTCGTCCCGGCGGGTAATCCGCCAGGTGATGAAGGCGACCAGGCCGGTAAAGAACAAAAAGGACGCAAAGGTCAGTAGGGGCATCGTGTCATCCTTGCAATCGTGTTCCGCGGTGGCGGCGTTCCCGCTGCGCGTGCCGTGGGGGCGACGACGGTACTGGCCGACCATGGGTTCAGTGGTAGCGTCCCCCGCCGGTGCTAACCGGTGGTCAAGGGTCCCGGGACGCTGTATGCAGTATTGCAGCTGTATCGCTTCACTTGATGATCGGTATCGAGATCGCCCCTGCACATGCTGGTCGCGATGGCGGAGCCAGCGCGGTCAGGCCGCCTGAGGTGAACGCGCTTTTCCGTTTCTTAAAGGATTAAGTTCGTCGATATAGTGCCTGTTGGCAGCATGTTGGCTAGTTTATGTGGCTATCACGCTCGAGCCATACATCTTTTGTCTTAGCCGTGTGCTTCCGGAAGAACTGCTGGAACCGGCACAGGCTCAACGATGCCAAATAGTTGCAGCAATGTAGGCGTTGCCGCAATGATGAATCCGCAGGCGGCCAGAAGCCGCCCTGGCCAGCGATGGGTGCGAGCGATATGCAGACCCAGCAGGCAGACGACCAGGCCAGACATATGAAAGACGACCGCCAGCGAGCGAAGCAGTTCGAAGGGTGTCATGGGTGATGGGATCCAGCAGGTGGGTGGCCGGGTGAGTCACGCGAGCGATCACACAATGCCATCTTGGCGAGTGGTGGTGGTCGACCATCATCCGGTGCCGGCGTACCAATGCCGGTAGCCGGGCGCCAATGGCAGAGGATTTCTGGAAGGGGGAGAATGCCATGTCAGTAGCGGTAGCGCGAGCCGATGAGGTCATCGAGTTCTGGTTTCACACGTTGACGCCGCGGCAGTGGTTTGCCAAGGACGCCGACCTGGATCAACGTATGCGCGATGCGTTCAGTGCGACGCTGTCTGCTGCCGCGTCCGCCGAGACCTGGCAGTGGCGTACCTCGGCACGCGGGCGTTTGGCGGAAATCCTGGTCCTGGATCAGTTCTCGCGAAACATCCACCGTGATAGTGCGCTTGCCTTCGCCTGCGATGGCCAGGCATTGGTGCTGGCGCAGGAGGCGGTGGCACAGGGGGCGGATCGGGTGCTGGATGTCGCCTGGCGTGCCTTTCTCTACATGCCGTACATGCACAGCGAGTCACTGCCGATACACGAGGAAGCCTCGCGCCTGTTTGACCAACCGGGACTGGAAAGCAATTTGCACCATGAGCACCGGCACCGGGAGGTACTGCTCCGCTTCGGTCGTTATCCTCAGCGCAACGCTGCCTTGGGGCGGCGCTCCACGCCAGAGGAAGAGGCGTTCCTCGCCGAGCCGGGAAATCGCTTCTGACGGTGACTCGGTGAGGCCAGAAGGCAGACGCGGTGAGTGAGGGCTCGCAAGCTGTGCGGGGGCTGATGAAGGCCAGGCATTGCGTTTTGCTGGTGGCTCCATGGTGGTGTGCTGTGGCGGTAGAGCACGGCTGTTGACCATCTAGGGTGGCCGCGGTAGGGGCCGCTGGTGCTTAGCCAGGCCTCCTGTTGCATGGCTCGAGATACAGATCGCTACTTTCGTATGCATGAATGTAATGGTATAGCTGTAAATGCATGGGCGATGGCCTCTAGGGCACGCCTGAAGGTCTTGCTCCTCGGCCAAGGGATCTGCCGCTGGGGGGCTTGTACCGCAGAACCGCAAGCTTTCATTCAGCGACGAAGGAGAACGCAATGGGCTTTATCGCGTGGTTGATCATTGGCGGACTGGCCGGCTGGATCGCAGGTAACATCATGCGTGGCGGTGGTTTCGGTCTGCTTGGCAATATCGGGGTTGGTGTCGTTGGTGCATTGATCGGTGGCCTGCTGTTCAGCCTGGTTGGGCTTTCCAGTGGAGGATTCATCGGCTCACTGGTGACGGCCGTGGTAGGTGCCGTGGTATTGCTATGGGGCGTGGGGAAGCTGCGAGGTTAGCGTTCACTCACGACCGTTGAGGGGTGATATGGCCTCACAAGGAGCGTCATCATCGCCCAAACGCCAAGGGCCCGGTGCATTGCACCGGGCCCTTGGCGTTTGGGCGGGCTAGGCATCTCGTTACGCCGGTTCTCTTGTTCACGCCATGGCTGCCCGGTAGGCGCTCTTCGCCATGACGGGTACCGCTGAGGCAGCGTTGCAGGGTGTTTCAAAGCAGCGATAGAGGTTTCGGCCCGTGGTCGACAGATGATGAAGGTCGCCGTTTACCTGGTCGGGGAGGCATGCGGTGACGATATTGCGCTGATATGCAGGATACCTGTCATCGGGCTATCCATAGTGAGTCATTTTTCGATTGGTCGCCTGCGGTCACCGCTCGAGCAGACTTGCTATCACTCGGTTGCTCCGTTTTTACTCGATGATAACGCGCACCATGATGTGTTCTTCAAGATAGGGTCCGGAGTTAGTCGTTAGTACAACGGCCTTGCTGACTAGGTGAAGCCGTGTATTCGTTGTTTCTGGCTAGCAAACTATGTCTTCCACCGTATGGGATAAGCTTCCAATTAATGACGTGGGGTAAAGTATGTGTGCTCATTAACATAGAGGTGGAACGCTTTCTTTGCCTCATGGGTTTTGATCTAGGTCAAGTTTGTGATGGTTATGTGTGGTGTGGTCGAGTTAGAGATTTGCATAGTCGATAGGCAGCCTGTGAAGGATACTTTCTCAAAATAGGCGAGGACAGTTGTGATAGTGAGAAGTGGCCTCAGATGCTGTGCATACTCATGTTTACCAGGTTTTCCAAGAATAAGGGGTATCAGATTGTGAGAAATTTTTTTATATTTATCATCGCGCTATGCTGCGTTTTCTTGATTTCAGCATGCTCAATAGCCCATTCCGAAAATATCGGGCCGCATAAATACAGAGTGACGAGTAGTGGTAATGTTTGGGCATCAAAATCGGATCACATGGACAATGTGAGAGAAGAGGCTGAAGAGGTATGTGGCGACTCGAACTATACCATAACGGGAAATGAGGATGATGCATTCGTCTCATCTGTTCCTAGTGTGGTAAATGGTATTCCCATGAGGATTCCTTCGACAGGGCTCGTCGCGGAGTTTGAATGCCACTAAATCGCCAATGTGGTGGTGGAGAAAAGCGAAGGTCGGGATACCTTCGCTTTTCTCATACGGGTAGGGCGCTGGAAGGGGCTTGTCATTGGGTTAAGTGGTGGGTTTGAAGTAGCAGCGCCATTATGTTGTGTTTAATTTTTGATCTTCCCTTGGCGCCGATGGCAAGCGCCATTCAGCCTGCATGACGGGCGGGGTCAGGCAGGGAGGGAAAGCGGGGTGGGTGTGCCTGCAGGTAAGCGTGGCACGCCCTGAGCACCCTGACGTCATCGTACTTGCCTCCCGCCAGTTGAAAACCGACCGGCAGTCCCTGTTCGGTAAAGCCGCAGGGAACCGACGCTGCGGGCTGCTGACTGAGGTTGAAGGGGTAGGAGAAGGGCGCCCATTCCTCCCAGTCGCGCATGCCACTTCCCGGAGGCACCTGGTGGTGAATCTCGAAGGGACTGATGGGCACGGATGGGGTCATCAGCAGGTGATAGTCCTGATTGAACTGTTCCAGGCGCATCGTCAGGTCGGCCCGGGCGGCCTGCGCGCGGAAGAGCTCTACGGCCTTCCAGTCCTCTGCGCGCAAGGCATTCTCGTAAAGGCCGGGGTCCAGCTTGGCACGGTCGTCATCACTGAGCTGCGAGACCATCTCCAGTGAGGCGGTAAACCACAGTCGCTGAAAGATCCACAGGGGCGACAGGAGGTCTGGGTTGACCTCGCAGACCTCGGCACCCAAGGCTTCGAGGTGGTGGGCGGCCTCTCTGACCTTGGCGACGATCTGAGGGTCCACGTCGGCGAAGCCGAGATCGGTGGAGAAGGCGATGCGCAGACCGCGCAAGTCCTGGCCCAGGTCCTGGCCCCAGTCGCTCGGCTGACCTCGGGTAGCATAGGGGTCCACGTAGTCGTAGCGGCCAATGACATTGAGCATGGCGGCGGCGTCTTCCACCGTGCGCGTGATCGGGCCGATATGGGAAAGCGTCGGGGCCTCCGCTGGCGGCCACTGCGGTGTCCAGCCAAAGCTTGGTTTGAAGCCGAAGACGCCGCAGAAGGCGGCGGGTATGCGAATGGAACCGCCAGAGTCGCCACCTTGATGCAGCACTCCCATGTTCAGGGCGGCAGCTGCGGCAGCACCTCCCGACGATCCGCCGGACGTCAGGCGAGTGTCCCAGGGGTTGCAGGTGGCACCGAACACTCGGTTATCGGTGACCGCCTTCCAGCCATCTTCCGGCGTGTTGGTCTTGCCCAGCAGAACAGCGCCGGCCTCTCTCAGTCGCCGGGCCGGTGGCGCATCAGTGTCACAGGGCTGACGAGACCCCAGCAGCGAGCCATTTGACGTTGGCATGCCCGCGACGTTGGTCAGGTCCTTGATGGAGACCGGTACGCCGTCGATGGGACTGAGTGGCTTGCCTTGCCCCCATCGCCGTGCCGAGGCTGTTGCGGCTTTCTCGGCGCCTTCGGCATCGATATAGGTGTAGGCATTAACGGTCGGGTTAAAGCGTTCAATCCTGGACAGGGCGGCTCGAGTCGCTTCCAGCGGTGAGACGCTGCCATTGCGGTAATGTTCCGTCAGTGCCGCAACGCCCATATTGCCCAGTTCATCCTCTTGCATGGTCGGGTCCCTCGCGTCCATGAGTGAGGCTTTACCGTAGCTTGTTTGGGCACATTTTTTCCAATCTGGCTGCCCGCAAGGGCGAGCATTGCTGCTGTTTTACTGCCCCCAAACAACAACGCCACCGGCATCAGCCGGTGGCGTCGAGGAATGACGGCGGTGGGCCGTCAGCGTCTGAGCATTACGCCGTGGCGGCGGCAGTGCTGCCCAGCATGGCCTTGAGGTCGTTCTCGATGATGCCAAGGCCTTCTTCGAGAACCGCGTCCTCGATGGTGACCGGCATGAGGAAGCGAATGGTGTTGCCGAACATGCCGCAGGACAGCAGGATCAGGCCGTTCTCGCGAGCGCGCTTGCACAGTTCAGCGGCCAGCTCGGGGGCCGGCTGACCATCCTTGCCGTTCAGTTCGAAGGCGGCCATGGAACCGAGGTTGCGGGGGTGCACGACAGCGTCGAATGTCTCGGCCCACTGGGCGAAACGTTGTGCCAGCTTGTCACCCAGCGCGCGGCTCTTGGCCAGGATATCCTCTTCTTCGAACACCTCTAGTACCGCCAGGGTGGCGGCGCAGGACACTGGGCTACCGGCATAGGTGCCACCCAGCGAGTTGGCACCGGAGGCGTCCATGTGCTTGTCAGTGCCGACCACAGCTGAGATCGGCATGCCCGCTGCCATGCTTTTGGCCATGGTCATCAGGTCGGGCTGAACGCCGCTGTGTTCGATGGCAAACATTTTTCCGGTACGACCGAAGCCGCTCTGAACTTCGTCGATGATCATCAGAATGCCGTGCTCGTCGCAGATCTCGCGAATCTTTTCGAGGAAGCTCTGCGGAGCCGGGTAGAAGCCACCTTCGCCCAGCACAGGCTCAAGCACGATGGCCGCGGTGTCGGCCGGGTTGGCGTCGGTCTTCAGTACCATCTTCAGGCGACGAATGGCTTCCTCTTCGCTGATGCCGTGCTCAGCGACCGGGTAGCCGGCGCGGAAGACGCAGCCCGGCATGGTGCCGAAGTCGTTGGCATAGGGAGCCACCTTGCCGTTCATGGCCATGGTCATGAAGGTACGGCCGTGGTAGCCACCGTCGAAGCAGATGACGTTGTTGCGGCCGGTCGCGGCACGCGCAATCTTGACCGCGTTTTCCAGCGCTTCGGCGCCGGAGTTGGCGAGCATGACCTTGGCATCGCCGCGCACCGGGGTGATCTCGGCCAGCTTCTCGGCCACTTTGACGTAGCCTTCATAGGGCATCACGGTCTGGCAGGTGTGCATCACCTTGTCCAGCTGGTCCTTGACCGCCTGGACCACCTTGGGGTGGCAGTGACCAATATTGAGGACGCCAATGCCGCCGGCGAAGTCAATGAAACGGTTGCCGTCGGCGTCCCACAGTTCCGCATTCTTGGCATGGTCTGCGAAGGCGGTCGCGGGGCTGGCGGCACCCTTGGCCACGTACTTTTGCTTGAGTTCGTTCAGTTGTGCGTTGGACATCTTCAGACTCCTTGTGCCTGCAGTGTGGAGAGAGTGTGTTCAGGGTAGACGTTAACGACAGGACGCGCAGTGCGCGTCCCGGCATATTTTGTGGTGAGGATGCACGGTCTAACTCAAGTGTTCCTCTGGTGTTCGTGGCATGAGGCAGACGGCTGGTCGCCCGGCTTTCACAGGCCGCCGACGCAGGCGTACTTGAGTTCGGTGTATTCGTCGAGGCCATGGCGCGAACCCTCGCGACCAAGACCCGACTCCTTGACGCCCCCGAAGGGCGCGAGTTCGGTAGACAGGATGCCTTCGTTGATGGCGACCATGCCGTACTCCAGCTGCTCCATGGTGCGCCAGATGCGACGGTAATCGCTGGCGTAGAAGTAGGCAGCCAGGCCGAACTCGGTATCATTGGCCATGGCGATGGCCTCATCGTCACTGCTGAAGCGGAAGATGGGGGCCAACGGGCCGAAGGTTTCTTCCTTGGCCACGCGCATGGCGGTGGTGACATCGGCCAGCACCGTGGGCTGGAAGAAGGTGCCTTCCAGAGCTTCACCACCGGTCACCAGACGCGCACCCTTGTCGAGGGCGTCAGCGATATGCGATTGCACCTTGTCCACCGCGGCCGCGTTGATCAGCGGGCCCTGGACCACGCCTTCTTCCAGGCCGTTGCCCACCTTGAGCTGGGCAACGCGCTTGCCCAGCTTTTCGACGAAGGCATCGTACACCCCGTCCTGAACCAGGAAGCGGTTGGTGCACACACAGGTCTGACCGGAGTTGCGGTACTTGGAGGCAATGGCGCCTTCCACGGCTGCGTCCAGGTCAGCGTCATCAAAGACGATGAAGGGAGCGTTGCCACCTAGCTCCATGGAAGCCTTCTTGACGGTATCTGCGCATTGGGCCAGCAGAATCTTGCCTACCGGAGTAGAGCCCGTGAAAGACACCTTGCGCACTCTAGCGTCACCGGTCAGCACGGGGCCCACTTCGCGAGGCGAGCTGGAGGTCACGATATTGATGACACCAGCGGGGATGCCGACCTCTTCTGCCAGCTTGGCCAGCGCCAGGGCGGTCAGAGGGGTCGCCTCCGCCGGCTTCACCACCACGGTGCAGCCTGCTGCCAGAGCAGGGGCGCACTTGCGGGTGATCATGGCCAGCGGAAAGTTCCACGGGGTGATGGCAGCGACCACGCCGACCGGTTCACGGAATACCAGAATGCGCTTGTCCTGGCCGTGGCCTGGAAGCGTCTCGCCGGCGATGCGCTTGGCTTCCTCGGCATAGAACTCGACAAAGGCAGCCCCGTAGGCCACTTCGCCGCGAGACTCTGCCAGCGGCTTGCCTTGCTCAAGGGTCATCAGCTCGGCGAGGGCTTCCTGATGGTCCATGATCGCGTTGAACCAGGCGCGTAGCAGCGCGGAGCGCTCCTTGGCGGTCTTGCGCTTCCAGCCAGCCCAGGCCTGATCAGCGGCGCCGATGGCCTCTTTCACCTCATCGGCACCGAGGTCCGGTACTTCTGCCAGAACGGCACCCGTGGCGGGATTGGTCACACTGAAGCGACGGTCGGTGGCACGCCATTGGCCGCCGATGTATGCCTTGTCGATAATCAGGTCCTGAGCGTTGGACATGGGGGGCTCCGCGAAAGTCAGGGAATAGGTGTTATCTCATGATTGACGAGTGTGCATTATTTGAAACATGGCGCCAAGGGGCGTGATCATAATTTTTTACGGCTGTTTGAAGAATCCGGTGGAAGCGCACAGCACGACCATCGTTCACCCCTCGAACAGGACATTGGCATCGGCGCGACGAGCAGTTTCCGGTACACTATGTCGCCGTCTTGTTGCCACCGCCTGCGACGTTGGCTCTGCGGCCACTGCGGGGTTGCCTGTCGACAAGCACGGTTGTGTAGAGACGGCGACGCAACATAGTGAAGAGTGAAACGCCGTAGCAGGCTTCTGCCGGGCCGGCCTGATATTCGTGTTCCAGCGAGGTGAGACTTGGTTGATCCGCTCAATGCCTGGTGGGCGCAGCAACTGGTGCTGTGTGACTGGGCTTTCATGCCTGACCCTTTGACGTTGCCGGAAGAGGCGGCGCTTGAGCGCCTGGCTGCCATTGAAGTGGTGGATCGAGGTGAGCTGGCCTGGCGTCTGCTTGAGCTGGATGCGGCCGGTCATGCATCCGCATCGCAATTGCTGGCGTCTCTGGAGCTGATTGCGCTGGGTGGGGCTGCCGGTTGGCTGACAGCCGATGTCGCCCGGTCCTGGGCCGTCAATCGCTGCCGCGAGATTCAGCGCCGCTACGACAGCCTGGATGATTGGCTTGAGGCCCTGTGCGAGGCGCGTGGTCGGGAAGGCTGGTTGCACGGCGACGAAGGTTTGCTCGATGCCTGCCGAGCCTTGTCCAAGCTGGAGGGCGAAGGTGCTGGTATCACCTGGCCATTGCTGGAACAGGGCCTCGCCCAGGCATCTGTCGGGCCGCTATGGCCGGATAGTCCCGAGGATCGTGTCTGGCGCCTTCGTGCTGCCTTCTCTCCCGTGCTGGTCACGCCAGCCAGTCAGCACGACTGGCAGGGTGTCGATACCTGGCTGGCTGAGGTCTGGCAGATTCATTGTGTCGAGGATCTTGAGCGGGCGCTGCTCTGGCTGACGAGCCAAGGCGACCGGCAGGGGTGGGATATCGACGCCTCGCGACTGATGAGTGTCAGCACCGCAGAGCGACAGGCGTGGTGTGAAGGTCTCGGCCCCCAGGAGCGTGCCTACGGCCGCCTGCTGTGCCGTTACATCGACCAGGGCGAGCCGCTGGAGTGGGCCGCCTGGGACTGGCTGCGTGCGGTGGACCTGGCCTGGGCGGGCGCCTGCATGGGCTGGCTGTCCCCCAGCGACGCAGCTCTAATGGCCTATCACGCTGCCGACCTGGTGCAGCGTCGGTACAGTGATTGGAGCGCGTTGGCTCGGTCCTACCAGCGGGGGCGTGGGTTGTTCGAAGGTCAGGACCGGCTTCCCAGCTTGGCCGCGGACTGGCAATGGCTGATGGGCTCTCCCCTCAGCCCCTGGCAGGACAGTCTGGCGGAGCTGTTGGACGAAGGCATGATTGAGGCCTCGCGCGAGGCCGCCCGTGGCTTTCGTCTATCGCCGCGGCACTGGGTGCTCGCCCTGGCCTCGGTACGCGAGCCCGAACTGGCTGCGCGCCAAGGGCCGTCGCCGACACTGGTGCAGTCCCGCCGAGATGAAGCCCGCAAGTATCTGGTCGAGACGCTGGACCTGCATCCGGACGAAGGGGCCCGGGCATTGGTTCGCTACTGGTTACCGGCCCAGGCCCATCATCTTAACCAACTGGCGGCCGACGCTGCCCATCGTGCCTTGCCCTCCGCCCGAACCCCCTTTGGTGATGCGCCCGCTGGCGACATCTCCGGGCGTGACGGATTGGCCAAGGCCACGCGCCACTCGGCCACCATTCATATGGCGGAAAAGTACGCTTTCTACCTGTTGATGAGCATGGATAGTGAGCAGTTTGATGCCGCCAGTCTTGAGGAAATGGCGGCAGCACTGCGTGATGTCCTGTGCCGTTTTTACAGTTCGCCAAAGCGGCTACTCGAAGCGTGGGCGACCTGGGACAGTCTGCTACCGGAGCCTGAACAGCCGACGTTGAGTCATGAGATTCGCTGGCACCTGGACGATCCTGGCAGTCTGTTTCATTGGCTGACCTGGCAGGGCGGGGACTGGCGAGAGCCGGGAGAGCGGCCCAGTCTGATGCATTTTACGGCGCTGTCTCTGGTCGGACCTTTGAATACCGCCTCCTGGAGTCTGCCTCAGCCAGAGAGCGATCGTGAGGGTGCGTCGATCCGCGATTGGATCGATGGCCATTACGGGCTGCATACGGCGACGGAGCTGATCGATTTCGTGCGCTTTCTGCTCGATGTGGGAGATCGTCAGGAGTATCAGATCAACTATGCGCCCTACACCCTGAATGCCGCGCGCTTGAACTCCGAGATTGCCACTCTTGAGTCCGGGGAGTGCAATGAGGAGGAGCGTAATCACCTGCTGCGCCTGCTGCGTGTTCGCGACAATGCCGACCATTGCAACGATATCGACATGTGTGCCTGGGATCTGGCACAGGCCGTCGACCTTGCCATTGCCGGTCGACAGCTTGGGTGGCTGGCACAGCCAGACTTTCTGGCCCTGCTTGAACGGGCCTATCAGTTGGCATCTACCCACTATGCCGGCTGGCAGGACTACGCAAGAGGGCTGTACGCAGGATTCTCGTTCTTCATGGGTGAGACGCCCGAGCGCGAGTCATTTCTGGCCAGTTTTCGACAGGCTTTGATCGCCTGGTTGTCGGGAGCTCCACCCCTCGCGGGAACCTGGGCGAGCCTGGACTTTCCGGGGGCGCGCCCGCGACACTGGGCACCTCTGCATATTGATACTTTGCCGGGAGATGGTCGAACCCTGCACTGATCGTCTTGGAACAACAGAAAAAAAGTGCCAAAAAATTGTCCTGATCTATCGTCATAACAGATTATTTTGGCTACTATCCATGAGAACTTTCGTCAGACCCCCCGTAAAGAAGGGGGTCGTCGATCCACTAGCGTAGCTGAGGGTATTGTGGCAGTGGCACTAGTGCGTCACTTCCACAGGGGCTCTTGGGCGCCGGATCTGTCGTCAGCGGGTCCGGTTCAGGGAATGAGGTGTGTGTCGCATGAGCGTCGCCCAGACCTGCCGCGTGACAGCGGCTATGATGATGCTTGGCCTGTTGGTCGGATGTGCGAGTCAACAGGATACTGCCCAGAACGATTATTTCAGCAGAGACATGCCGACATTGGCGGAGCGAGCCGCCTCGCGAATGTCACCTGTTGAAGTGCCGAATACCGGCGGCAGCTTCCTGGATGATCCAGCCGCCGCGATTCGTGAGGCCCTGATGGCAGAACACGATCGCTGGGCGGGAACGCCCTATCGGTTTGGTGGCACCAACATGAGTGGCATCGACTGTTCGGCGCTGGTGCAGAACATTTTCAGCGACGCCTTCCAGGTCGAGCTACCCCGAACCACCGGCAGCCAGCTCCACATGGGCGAACCCATCACTCGCGATCAGCTGTCCCCTGGTGATCTCGTCTTCTTCAAGCCTCCTGGCAATCGTCATGTCGGCATCTACGTCGGGCAGGGGCGTTTTCTGCACGCGTCTTCTTCACGTGGTGTCATGATTTCCAAGCTCGACAACAGCTACTGGCGCCGCTACTACTGGCAGGCGCGCCGCCCGCTCGAGCCGACACATCTGAGCATGCGACAGTTTGCCTACAGCCCGGCACAGTTTGGCGGCTGATAGCGCTTGATGGCGGACAAGCGGCTGCTCAGGTCACTGGTCATGGCCTGCGCCCCATGATGCTGTCCTGTGAATCGTTAGATGGACATAAAAGAGGCAAGCCTGATGGCTTGCCTCTTTTATGTCGTCAACTCTACGGCTTGCGGCTTGGTCATAGCCCGTGGCGGTTGGCCAGTGCGTAGTCGATGAAGGCCCGTTCGGCGCGCGACAGGTACCCCTGGGGCTGCCAGGCGAGGGACAAGGTCAACATGGCTGGCGGCGAAAAGGACACGGCGGCCAGGTCGTCTTCCTCCACGACCCGACGCAGAAATGTGGTGATGCCGAAGCCTTGGCGCACGATAGCCTTGGTCAGCGGAATCAGGTTGGATTGAAACGCCAGTTGAGGTGCCATGCCAAGTTGGCGGGCCATGGCGTCCACAAACTCTCGATGAAAGTAGCCGTCCTGAAACAGCACCAGCGGCTGTGACAGAAATTCCGCCGCACTGACCTGGCCTTGTGACACAAAAGGATGGTCGCGAGGGGCACAGATCACCATTTCTTCACACAGCAGGGTTTCCGTCTCCAGGTCGTGATTCGTGCCGTCTTCCACCACGATGCCTAAATCCAGTTCCCGCTCCTTGATCAGGGCTTGCAGGCGGCGTGCGCCTGCCTCGATGACGGTCATGCGTATGCCGGGGTGACGCGCGGCAAATCCCATCAGCAACGGGGGCAGGTAATAGGAGCCCAGCATGGAAGGAATGCCGATGCGGACCTCACCCTTGACCAGGCCCTTGAGTTCCCGCATGGCGAGCTCCGTGGCGCTGGCATCGTCAAGAAGACGCCTCGCATGCTGCAGCAGCACCTCACCCTCTGGAGTCAGCTGTATGGGGCGTTCCTGACGTTTGAACAGCGGCGTATCCAGGCGTTGTTCCAGTGAAGCGATGGTCTGGCTGACGGCAGATTGGGCTACATGTCGCGCACGAGCGGCAGCGCTGAACCCGCCATGGTCGACCACGGCAACGAAAACGGCCAGCGACCTGAGATCAAAGGGTAGACTCATAAGTCAATCTGATGGTGAGCATCATTTTCTTCTGTTGGTGTGATGGAAGTGAAGCATGGATGATAGCGTTTGCCAAAGGAGACCTTCATGATTCATGCCGATACGCCCACCTGGCGCAGAGCGACACTGGCTCTGTGTCTGGGTTCCATGCTGGTGTTCATCAACCTGTATGCACCCCAGCCCTTGCTGCCCATGTTGCGAGAGGCATATGGTGCATCCACCTTGATGATCGGCCTGGTCATGTCCTTGGCAACGTTGACGCTGGCCTTGTCATTGTTGGTGTATGGCCCGCTATCCGACGCCATTGGGCGCGGTGCGATCATGAAGGTCAGTCTGGCCGCGGTGGGTTTGGCGACGCTGTTGATTGCCTTTGTTCCGGGGCTGGAGAGCCTGCTGGCTGCCAGGGTGCTGCAGGGGCTTGCGCTGGGCGGTTTGCCGGCCGTCGCCATTGCATGGATGGGGGACGAATTTTCCCCTCAGGCCATGACCCGTGCGGTAGGACTGTATATCGCCGCCAACACCCTGGGAGGTATCGGCGGGCGCATCCTGGGCGGCGTCATCGGTGAGTGGCAGGGGGTGCAGGCAAGTTTCGTTTCGGTGGCGGTGGTCACGCTGGCAGGCACGATGTTGTTCTGGTGGTTGCTGCCTGCCGCCAGGAGCTTCAAGCCCCAGCCTTTTCGCGTGTCCGGCGCGGTGCAGCAGATGAGGTCGCATCTTGGCAATCCATGGCTGTGGCCGGCCTATCTGATTGGGGGGCTGAACTTTCTGGTGTTCATCAACCAGTACAGTTACATGACGTTCCGTCTGGCAGAATCCCCGTTTCTGCTTGGCCCTCGCTGGCTGGGGCTGCTGTTCCTTACCTATCTGGGCGGCACCCTTGGCTCGACCCTGTCAGCCCGGGTGGTCGCCAGGCTTGGTGCGCCGGGCACCATGCTGCTGGGAATCGGGATCGTGAGTGTGGGGCTGGGGGTGACGCTGGTCGAGTCCCTCAGCGTGATCGTGCTGGCGCTGATGGTCAGTGCCTTTGGCTTCTTTCTGTGCCATGCGACCGCATCAGGCTGGGTCGGGCGCCAGGCCAAGACGGGACGGGGCAGCGCGTCGGCGCTTTACCTGGTCTTCTACTATCTGGGTGCGAGCCTGGGGCCGCTATGGCTGGAGCCATTTTGGCTGTGGCAGGGGTGGACTGGTGTGATCGGCGCCAGCTGGTGTGTACTTGCCGTGACGGGATGGCTGAGCTGGCGCTTGTGTCGGCGTCAGCGGCAAGAAGAAGCACGCAACATCGCCGTGGCGACGTCCGGCAGTCATTAGCCGGCCGGCGCCACCCGCCACCCTTCTGCCGTATAGACCTGCTGGCCAAGAGCTGTCAGGAAGACAGCGTCCCCTCTCGTCCACGTCGGTCGAGAGGGGCCGTGAGGGTAATGGGCTCGCGCAGAGGAGCCCCAGAGCGGCCCTCATGGCAAGGGCTCAGGAGGTCGCCTGTTGACCCGGGGCCGCGTGGGGCATGGCTTCTTCGCCCCAGATCTCCTTGAGGCGATCCGGGCGACCGCATGCGTTCTTGTAGAAGGTGTAGCGAACCTTGTTGTTCTGATAGTAGTTCTGGTGATAGTCCTCGGCCGGATAGAAGGTGCCGGGGTCTTCGATCAGGGTCTCGATAGGCTGATCAAAGCGTTCGGCGATGGCGTCTCGGCTTGCTTGCGCCTGGCTGCGCTGCTCGTCGTTCAGCGGCAGCAATGAAGAGCGATAGGTGTCACCTTCGTCACAGAACTGCCGATTGGCGACAAAGGGATCAATGTTGCGCCAGTAGACGTAGAGCAGGTCTTCGTAGTCGAGCTTGTCGGTGTCGTAAGTGACTTGCACGACTTCCACGTAGCCGGTCCCCCCAGCGCTGACCGCCTGATAGGTCGGGTCCTCTGTGTTCCCGGCGGCAAAGCCCGATACGGTCGCCTCGACGCCGTCGATCTTGTCGAACGCTTCTTCCATGCACCAGAAACAGCCCCCACCAAAGATAGCCGTCTGCTGATCGGCAAAGGCCGCGGGGGCTGTCAGCGTGGCACCAGTCAACATGCCGGCAACAATGACGCTTCGTGGGATCAGGGGAATTCGCATCAATTCACTCCGTTTAGTGTCCAGGGTGCAGGTGACCTTCCGCAGGTTTGGTCAGTGTGGCAGGTCCTTCCTTACAGGACGACTCAGCTAAATTCAGAATCTTTGCATTTTCAGCCGTAAGGCTAGGGCGGCTATCCGCGACATAGCCGCTGCTGCTAACCTCGAAGGCATCGTGATGCCTTGGCCCTGAGCCAGCGAGAAGCGTCTTGCTACTGACGCACGGCGAGATCGTGACGTCTGTTGCCCAGGCCCCTGTGCCCTACCGAGTCGAGAAGGAGAGACGGGTGACCCGTAAAAAATGGATATTGCTGGCAGTGATCGCTCTCGCGGTTGTCGCCTTCTTCGCCACCGGCGCCAACGATGCCTTTACTCTGGAGGCCATCAAGTCGCAGCAAGCGCAGTTTCAGCAGTGGTTCCATGACGACCCATGGACCGTGGCGGGAGGCTTTTTCGCGATCTACGTACTGATGGCTGCCCTGTCGCTGCCAGGGGCGGGGTTGCTGACACTGCTGGCCGGTGCACTGTTTGGCTTCTGGGCTGGGCTGTTGCTGGTGTCGTTTGCCAGTTCTCTGGGCGCAACGTTGGCGGCACTGATTGCCCGGACGTTGCTGCGCCAGAGTCTGGAAGCGCGCTTTTCCCGGCAGCTCTCGCGGATCAATGCCGGCATTGATCGAGAGGGGCCTTTTTATCTCTTCACCCTGCGTCTTATCCCCATCTTTCCTTTCTTTGTGATCAACCTGGTGGTGGGGCTGACCCGGATGCGTCTGCCGACCTTCTACTGGGTCAGCCAGCTTGGCATGTTGCCGGGAACCGCCGTGTTCGTGAACGCCGGGCGGGAGCTCGGGGATCTGGATTCGTTGTCGGGGATTCTGTCGCCGGGTCTGGTGTTGTCGTTCGTGCTGATTGGCCTGTTCCCTTGGCTTGCCAAGGCGCTGGTGGGCGTGCTCAAGCGTCGTCGCCTGGCGTCAGCTTATCAGCGTCCAGCTCGCTTCGATCGCGACATCGTGGTCATCGGGGCGGGGTCTGCTGGCCTGGTAGCGAGCTATATCGCGGCGGCGGTGAAGGCCAAGGTGACACTGGTCGAACGCCATCGCATGGGTGGCGACTGTCTCAATACGGGCTGCGTTCCGTCCAAGGCACTGATCCGCGCCGCCCGGGCGGCGGAGGACATCCGTCGGGCGCCTGCCTATGGCGTAAGCGCTGGCGAGCCCCAGGTAGATTTCGCCGCGGTGATGGGGCATGTACACGGTGCCATCGCTGAGGTGGAGCCCCATGACAGCCCTGAGCGTTATCGGGGGCTTGGCGTGGATGTGGTCGAGGGGGAGGCACGGCTTCTTGACCCCTGGCGCGTGCAGGTGGGGGAGCAGGTGCTGACCACGCGGCATGTCATTATTGCCAGCGGCGCGCGGCCCAGGGTTCCGCCACTTCCGGGAATCGACGACATTGAGGTGTTGACGTCGGATAACCTGTGGCAGTTGACCTCGCTGCCCAAGCGACTGGTTGTGCTGGGGGGAGGCCCGATCGGCAGCGAGCTGGGGCAGAGTTTCGCTCGGCTGGGCAGTCAGGTCTCACTGGTCGAAATGGGGCCTCAGCTGCTGCCCCGTGAGGATTTGGATGTGGCGCGTGAAGCGGCAGCCGGGCTTGAAGCCAGCGGTGTGCACCTGTATCTGTCGACCCGAGCGCTCAAGGTGCTGGCAGGCGATAACGGCGAGCACCGTCTTGAGGTAGAGATCAACGACGGTGGAGAGACCCGTATTGAGCACTTGGCCTTTGACCAGCTGCTGGTGGCGGTGGGGCGCCAGGCGAACGTAGAGGGGCTGGGCCTCGAGGCGCTAGGCGTAGGCACTCGCGATGATGGCACCCTGGATGTGGACGGTGGTCTGCAGTCCATTCTGCCGAATGTCTGGGCGTGTGGTGATGTGGTCGGGCCTTTCCAGTTGACCCATGCCAGCGCCCACCAGGCGTGGCATGCCACCGTCAACGCGCTGTTCGGTGAATTCAAGCGATTCACGGTGAGCTACAAGGCACTGCCCGCCGTGACCTTCTGTGACCCTGAAGTGGCCAGGGTCGGTCTCAACGAGCGTGAGGCCGAGGAACAGGGCGTTGCCTTCGAGGTGACGCGCTATGAGCTGTCAGAACTGGACAGGGCCATCGCTGAAGGTGATACGACTGGCTTCGTCAAGGTGCTGACCGTACCTGGCAAGGACCGCATCCTTGGGGCAACCATAGTGGGTGCCGGAGCAGGAGAGATGCTGGCGGAATTCACTCTAGCGATGACGCGTGGCATCGGGCTCAACAAGCTGCTGGGGACCATTCACCCTTATCCGACCCACTCCGAAGCGGTCAAGGCGGCCGCTGGTGTCTGGAAGAATGCCCACAAGCCCGAACGTGTGCTTGGCTACCTTGAGCGTTACTTCCGCTGGCGTAGAGGTGGCGCCGAGGCGGATCAGGCCGCGTCATCCGGGGAGGCCGACGCGGTGACCAAGTCGGACGGCGCGACGCGAGCTGCCAACGATACCGCGGCCTAGTCCCTGACGAGCGAGTCACTCAAGAGTGCACGGCGGAGGTTTCCGCCGTGCGCCTTTTCACCCTTGATACCCTTCCTCTTACCGAGACTGATAATGCTAGATCGCTGGACCATGCCGAAAACCCAAGGGCCCCTGAAGCCTCTGGTCACACTGCTTCAGCGTGCCCAGGTACGCCCAGATCACGTGACCTTGGCAGGCTTCGCCATCGGCATGCTGGCGCTGCCGTTGCTGGCGATTCAGGCCTACGGTTGGGCGCTGCTGGCAATTGTCTTGAATCGTGTGGCAGACGGTCTCGATGGAGCTCTGGCGCGCCGCTTGGACATTGCGTCCGATGCGGGAGGTTTTCTTGATATCGGCCTCGACTTCGTTTTCTACGCGAGCGTCGTGCTGGGGTTTGCTCTGGCCGATAGCGAGCAGAATGCGCTGCCGGCGGCCTTGTTGCTGTTCGCTTTCATCGGCACGGGGACATCATTTCTGGCCTTCGCCATCATGGCGGCCCGACATGATCTGGAGCGTCCACGCTTTCAGCGCAAAGCCTTCTATTACCTCCACGGATTGACCGAGGGTACCGAAACCGTGCTGGCGTTGATCGCCTTTTGTCTGTGGCCCGGTCACTTCCCGACGTTGGCGGTCGTCTTTGCAGGGGCGTGTCTGCTGACGACGGCCACGCGACTCTGGGGCGGTTATCACACCCTGAAGGCGATCTCTTCCCCGTCATCGCCCAATCCCTGATCGCGCGTCGCCACTATTCCCGTAAAGGCAGGGCAGCGACAGGAAGGGGAGGCGACCTAAGGGGCAACCCTATCGTCACCATAGGGTGGCAACAGGGTAACGACTGGGTAGCGAAAGGGTAGCGAAAGGCTAACAACAGGCTAACAACAGGGCAGCGCTAACAGGCATTGAGCGCCAGCAGGGAGAAGACGCCAGCACGGGCCTTCTGCTGAGCAGTGCCCAGACATGCAAAAGGACAGCCTCAGCTGTCCTTTGCTGCCCTGTCAGGGCTAAGCCGATTCGCTGATCCTGGGATCTAGCGCTGGCTCAACATGCCGCGATGTCGCTGCGGGTAAAGCGCAGCAGCGCGGTGGTCGTGGCGAGCCTTAGTGCTCGTGGCCGCCTTCACCGTGCACGTGGCCGTGCTCGATTTCTTCCTGGCTAGCCTCACGAACTTCGGCGATTTCCACGTCGAAGTTCAGGTTTTGGCCTGCCAGCGGATGGTTGCCGTCAACGGTAACCGTATCGCCTTCCACCTGGGTCACGGTGACCATCAGCGGACCGCCCTGGGTCTGGGCTTGGAACTGCATGCCCGGCTCGATGCTCTCGACGCCCTGGAAGGCATCGCGCGGCACTTCCTGGACCAGTTGCTCCTGGACCTCACCGTAACCTTCGGCGGGAGCGACCTTAGCGTTGACCTTGTCGCCTGCGGCCTTGCCTTCGAGTTCCTTTTCCAGACCCGGAATAATGTTGCCGGCGCCGTGGAGGTAGGTCAGCGGCTCGCGGCCTTCCGAGCTGTCCAGCACTTCACCTGCGTCATTGGTCAGGGTGTAGTGGAACGCGACAACGGAATTCTGCGCAATTTGCATTGATGAACCTTTGGTGAGTGCGTGTGAGGACGCATGGTAACGCGACGGTGCGGGGGCTGTCAGGGGAATGGGACATTTTTCACCTTACGTGGTCATATCCTGAGCAGGATTCACGCGGGTGCCCACCCATGGTGCTGTTGCGCAGTGCCGATGGTGGGGATACCCTCAGGGGAGATTTTTCATCCTGCCTTCCACGCTGTTTTTGCGGAGCTACGATATGACATCGCTACTTATCTGGGTGCTGGCCTTTGCGGTATTGCTGGCGGTTATGATCAAGTCCTGGGAGAAAGGGCTTGGGTGCGTGCTCGACGGGCTGTTGCCGTCGGTACTGCGCAGCGACGACGATCGCTGGATCTGGTGCCCGGCCCTGGCGGTTCTGGGCGCTACCTTTATCGTCTTCCCCGTCGATATGCTGATGACCCTGCTGGTGATTGGCGTCATTGCTCTGGTGGCCTGCAAGCTGGGCTGCTGGGTCATGGGCAAGGTGCACTGACCCAGTTCTGTGACGCCCTGACGGCGGAAGGGGCGTTAGGCTGTCGATGGTGAAGTGCCTGCCAAGCGCACGCGAGATACACAAACACCCCATAGCGACGCTATGGGGTGTTTGCATGTTGGCTTGGTCTAATGGCGGGAGGAGGCCATCTCAAGCATGTCGGCTCAGTAAGGAGCAACGCTCTGGCGTGAACCACTGCCAATCAAGCGGACGCGCTGACCGACCTGGAAGGCCTGATCTGCTTTCTGCACGATGACGACGGTCTGGCCAGTGTCCTTGCGAATCTCCATCTCCCAGGCATCGGTGCGGTTGACGCCTTTTTCGATTTGGTTACCTGCGACTGCACCGCCGATGGCGCCCGCGGCAGTGGCGATGGTGCGTCCGGAGCCTCCGCCGACCTGGTTGCCGAGAAGACCACCGATGATGGCACCCCCGCCGGTGCCGAGAATGCCACTGGCAGCGCTGTCGCCTTGAATCTGCACGCGGCGCAGGGCGGTGATGGTGCCGACCTGAACATTCTGGGCTGTCTGCGCCTGATTGCCTGAGTAAACGTTGCCGGAGTATTGGTTGGTGGCAGTACAGCCTGCCAGCGTCAGAGCGCTGATGGCGAGGACGGGCAGCAGTGTAATCTTCATGGGTGTTCTCCTTGAATGCAGTTGCGTCTCAGCAGGGCGTCCTGCCCGGGATGGTGGCGTAGCCCTTGGCTTGCGAAACGCTGTTCGATAATAGTCTAGTGCCTCATTAGAAGCTATCACAGGGTTTTGGTTCCCGCTTCCCGGGCCACTCCCGACGCTTGTTGGGCCGACAGCGCCCCAGCGGTGACTCGCCGTCGGTAAGGTAATGTCGCAGTGCTGGCGCTTTCCTGACAACAAGAGTGTGCTGGCGCGCCTGTCCTTGGCTAGCGTTGATGCAAGGAGATGTTGATGCAAGGAGCTCTGTGCAGCGCATCTCAAGCAGCAGGGAGACGAAAGGGCACTGAAAATGTTCGCCGGTGACACGTCCGCCGGTGTGTCCGCCCAGACGAGTGCGCCCCGAACCGCCACTTGGCAGTCCGGGGCGCCGCAGCCCAATCTACCGCTTTTTAGCCGAACTGGTTCATGGTGTTGTCCTTGCCGCCAGCCTTGAGTGCGGCATCACCGTGGAAGAACTCCTTGTGGTCATCGCCAATGTTGGAGCCGGCCATGTCCTGATGCTTGACGGTGGCAATCCCCTCGCGAATTTCGCGACGCTGCACCCCGGCAACGTAGGCCAGCATCCCCTCGTCACCGAAGTAGCCCTTGGCCAGCGTGTCGGTGGACAGCGCGGCTGTGTGGTACGTCGGCAGCGTGATGAGATGGTGGAAGATACCGGCTTCCCGGGAGGCATCACGCTGGAAGTTGCGTGTCCACTCGTCAGCCAGCTGACCCAGCTCCGTTTCGTCGTAGCGCGCATTCATCAGGTCGGCGCGATCGTAGGCAGACACATCCTTGCCTTCGCTCTCCCAGGTGTCGAAGACCTGCTGGCGGAAGTTCAGCGTCCAGTTGAAGGACGGTGAATTGTTGTAGACCAGCTTGGCATTGGGCACCGCTTCGCGAATGCGGTTGACCATGCTGGCGATCTGCCCGACGTGGGGTTTCTCGGTCTCGATCCACAGCAGGTCGGCTCCGTTTTGCAGGCTGGTGATACAGTCCAGCACGACCCGGTCTTCACCGGTGCCGGGCTTGAACTGATACAAGCCGGACGCCAGTCGCTTGACCTTGACCAGTTTGCCGTTCTGCTTGATGACCACGTCGCCGTTGTCGATATCACTGGCAGAGGCAATCTCATCGCCATCCAGGAAGCTGTTGTACTGATCCCCAAGATCGCCAGGCTCCTGAGTGACTGCGATCTTCTGGGTCAGACCGGCACCGAGAGAGTCGGTTCGGGCCACGATGACACCATCATCGACGCCCAGTTCGAGGAAGGCGTAGCGCACGGCGTTGATCTTGGCGATGAAGTCCTCGTGGGGCACCGTGACCTTGCCGTCCTGATGTCCGCACTGCTTCTCGTCAGACACCTGGTTCTCGAGCTGAATGCAGCAGGCGCCTGCTTCAATCATCTTCTTGGCCAGCAGGTAGGTCGCTTCGGCGTTACCGAAACCGGCGTCGATATCGGCGATGATCGGCACCACGTGGGTCTGGTGGCTGTCGATCTGCTGGGTCAACTCCTCGACCTTGGCGTCGTCGCCGGCCTGTTGGGCGTCATCCAGGGCGCGGAAGAGGTGGTTGAGCTCCCAGGTGTCCGCTTGACGCAGGAAGGTGTAGAGCTCCTCGATGAGGGCGGCGACGCTGGTCTTTTCGTGCATGGACTGGTCGGGCAGAGGTCCGAATTCGCTGCGCAGGGCGGCGACCATCCAGCCGGACAGGTAAAGGTAACGACGATTGGTCGTGCCGAAGTGCTTCTTGATGGAGATCAGCTTCTGCTGGCCGATGAAGCCATGCCAGCAGCCCAGGGACTGGGTGTAGTTGGCGCTGTCGGCATCATAGGCGGCCATGTCTTCACGCATGATGGCGGCGGTGTAGCGAGCGATATCGAGGCCGGTGCGAAAGCGATTCTGTACGCGCATGCGGGCAGCGCTATGCGGGTCGATGTTGTCCCACTTGCCGCGTTGGGCTTCACGAAGCTGGGTCAGTGTCTTCAGTTCTTCACGAAAGGTCATGGTCTGGCCGTCCTGATGTTGTGATGAAGCGACTATCGCGGTGCCACATGCAGCACACTGCCTCTGTTCTCTCTGCCAGTCCTGTCGTTGCCCAGTGCTGGCATCGGTGTCGTGCTGATTCAGTGCCATGCAGCAGAAGTGCTGTCCGCCTTATGCTGCATCTGCGAAGTGTAGTCGTATTTTTCGACCCAGCCAGTGAACGATACTGCAGCCGTGGTCCCGTTTCGGCGCGGCGGATCAGGATGACTACAAAGTAGGCGAGTTACCTTCCTGTAGCGGCCCTTCGTCCGCGCCATGGAACAGACTATGGCCCAGCAGCATGAGGGTTTGCTATTGGTACTTGGGGTAATACAACGTTGTAGTCCGACTACAGGAATGCGTCATTGCGAGTTATTCCTGTAGTCGAATTTCCTGAGGTGTCAGGGTGGGGAAGGGATCAGGTGGCAAGCGTTAATGTCATGTTGCGATGCGGTATTCCGGCATCGAGGAAGACCTCGCCTTCCGCGACAAAGCCAAGGGCTTCATAGAAGCCAAGCGCCTGTGTCTGGGCGGCGAGCTCGACCTGGCTGAAGCGTTGTTCGCGTGCGGCATCAATGGCTGCTCGCATCAGGGCAACGCCAACGCCAAGTCCGCGGGCTTCGGCCAGGACGGCAACGCGACCGATGTGGCCGTCCGGCAGCAACCGGGCAGTCCCCAGCGCCTGCTCACCGCGGATGGCCAGAAAATGCAGGCATTGTGGGTCTCGACCGTCCCATTCCTCCTCCAGGGGAACGTTCTGCTCGATAACGAATACGCGGTGGCGAATCTCGCTGGCAGCCTCGCCAAGCTGCTCCCAGCCTCCGTGCTGTATGGTGACCTCAGTCATGGTCCTCCTCCTCGTCCCATTCGTCGTCTGTGACAGGCCAGCCCAGGCTACCGGCGTCCACCAGCTTGACCAGTACCCGCGGGGCATCGGAATGATCCAGCAGGCTGGCATCGAACTCGTTACGGCCTGCGATGTCTTGCGCCAACGCCAGATCGCATTCGATACCGTCGCCGTCGGCGAACAAGGTTGCTCGGTCGGCGCTGATGGCATGCCAGGCAAAGCGCGAGCCAGGCGCGGTGACCAGGATGTCGCCTTCCTGTAGTGCAGTGACAAGCTCATCCTCAGGGGTGGGCGTGTCGCTGGGGGCGAGCTGGTCGACATACTTGGGCTGGGTCATCACCCGGCCAAACCATTGTGCCAGCTGAGCGGGGTCGTCAATGGTGTCGAGAATCAGCGCTCGCATGCGCTCCAGCGCGGCGCTGTCGAGCTCTCCAGGATCCGTGGACGGTGGCATGCCGGCATCGCTGTAGCGCTTGGACGCTGGCTGCTGCTCACCCAGGTAGTCGGCAAAGGAGGTGATCGCTTCATCGGCAGACGGGGCTCGAAAGCCGACGGAATAGGTCATGCAGTCATCCGACTGGCTGACCCCATGATGCGCCCAGCCCGGGGGCAGGTAGAGCATATCACCGGGTTCCAGTACCCAATCGTGGTCGGGGTCGATGTCGAATGTCTCGAGGATGCGTAGATCGATGCCCTTGATGATCGGTGCATCGTCCGCCACCTTGCCACCCAGCTGCCAATGCCGTTGACCACTGCCCTGGACAAGAAACACGTCGTACTGGTCGACGTGGGGCCCCACGCTCCCGCCGGGAGGGGCATAGCTGACCATGATGTCGTCCAGTCTCCAGCGTGGCAGGAAAGAAAACTCTTCCAGCAACGCCGCGACGTCCGGCACATAGTGGTCGACCGCCTGCACCAGCAGGGTCCAATCCTGTTCCGGCAAGCGTGCGAAGGTACTGTCATCGAAGGGGCCGTGGCTGACCTGCCAGGCACCCTCGGGGCCCTGTTCTTCTACCAGACGCGCCTCGACATTGTCTTCACAGGCTAGTCCTGCCAACTCATCGGGAGACAGGGGGTTGTCGAAGTCAGGGAAGGCGCCACGAATCAGCAGTGGCGCCTTCTGCCAGTAGTCCCGGAGAAAATCGGCGGCTGACAGGCCGCCGAGCAGGGTAAGAGGGGTATCGGCTGACATGATGATTCCTGATGATGGTGAGAAGCGGCTCGCTGGGCAGTCGAGCATGTGATGAGTGCAAGGGCAAGGACTGAATACGCCTCACCCCACCATAGGGTGGGGTGAGAACGGGTCTGACAGCTGCCGCGAGCACAGCAACGTCGCGAACAGACGCTGCGTGAGGCCGCAGCCGGGTCAGTGGCGAGGCAGCGCCTGGGCCTGTGCCACGGCATTGCCGATGTAGCTGCCTGGGGTCAGTTGCTTGAGCTCTGCCTTGACGGCTTCCGGTAGCTCGAGGCCGTCGATGAAGGCGGCGAAACCGGCCTGATCGATGCGCTTGCCGCGGGTCAGTTCCTTGAGCTTTTCGTAGGGCTTTTCAATGCCGTAACGACGCATGACGGTCTGAATCGGCTCCGCCAGCACTTCCCAGCTGGCGTCGAGATCTTCTGCCAGGCGCTGGGGGTTGGCTTCCAGCTTGCTGATGCCCTTGAGCGACGCCTGGTAGGCAATCAGGCCATAGGCCAGACCGACGCCGAGGTTTCTCAGCACGGTGGAGTCCGTCAGGTCCCGCTGCCAGCGGGAGATCGGCAGTTTCTGGGCCAGGTGAGCAAGAATGGCATTGGCCAGGCCCAGGTTGCCTTCGGAATTCTCGAAGTCGATCGGGTTGACCTTGTGGGGCATGGTCGAGGAGCCAATCTCGCCGGCCACGGTGCGCTGCTTGAAGTAGCCCAGCGAGATGTAGCCCCAGACATCACGGTCGAAGTCGATCAGGATGG
Organism: Halomonas sp. DP5Y7-2; assembly: GCF_019802025.1. Taxonomy (NCBI): domain Bacteria; kingdom Pseudomonadati; phylum Pseudomonadota; class Gammaproteobacteria; order Oceanospirillales; family Halomonadaceae; genus Halomonas; species Halomonas sp. DP5Y7-2. The sequence goes on from NZ_JAHVHY010000010.1 coordinate 102,786, forward strand.
TGTTGAATCGGCAGACCGCATCGAACAGCTCGGCGATATAGTCGTGAGGCTCGATCTGGGTGGTGTACGGGTTGAAGGTCAGACCCAGGCCTTCGACAAAGGTGCGAGCATTGGCCTCCCAGTCGATGTCCGGGTAGGTCGCCAGGTGAGCGTTGTAGTTGCCGACCGCACCGTTGATCTTGCCCAGCACCTCGGCGCTTTCGATCTGCTTGAGCTGGCGACGCAGACGGTAGGCCACGTTGGCCATTTCCTTGCCCAGCGTCGTGGGGCTGGCGGTCTGGCCGTGGGTGCGCGAGAGCATCGGCACTTCAGCGTGCTCGGCTGCCAGTCGTGCAACCTCGTCGGCCACCTGGCGCATGGTGGGCAGCAGGCTGTCCAGGCCATCGCGCAGCATTACCCCGTAGGACAGGTTGTTGATGTCCTCGCTGGTACAGGCGAAGTGCACGAACTCGGTGACGGCATGCAGCTCTGCGTTGTCGGCGATCGCTTCCTTGATCCAGTACTCCACCGCTTTCACATCGTGGTTGGTGGTGCGTTCGATGTCCTTGATGCGTGAAGCGTCTGCTTCGCTGAAGTTCTTTACCAGGCCGTCCAGGAAGGCGGTGGCTGCGGCCGACAATTCCGGCACCTCGGTGATCTGGGGGTGAGCGGCGAGGCGCTCGAGCCAACGGATCTCGACGGTGACGCGGGCACGAATCAGGCCAAATTCGCTGAAATGCTCGCGTAGGGATTCGGCCTTGCTGCCGTAGCGGCCGTCGACGGGGGAGAGGGCGGTCAGTGCGGAGAGTTGCATGGTGTGGTTCCGGTGGGGTAGGTACAGGGTAGAGTGTCGAAGCGATATCGTTATAGCGAGTCCAGGGCACGCTTGAGGCTGCCTCGCTGGAAGACCAGCTTCCAGCGTCGCCCGCCCTGCTGGTGCCACAGCAGGCCGAAGCGGATGCCGGACAGCAGGCACGCCCGCACTCGCTCGGGCATCATTCGGCTCTGCAGCAGGGAGGGGTCGCCCTGGACCACGATGCGGTTCTTGAAGGTCGACAGGGTCTGCTGGTAGGCCTCGCCGAGGCTAGCCACCACGTTTTCGTGGGTGGGGCCGAAGTGTTCGGCCTGGCCCTGAATGCGGGTCAGGTGAGCGCCGAGCTCATCCATCATGGCGGGCTGGTTGCGCAGCTTGTTCATCAGCAGCATCAGGCTGAAGCCGTAGCGCATCACCACCGGATTGGCCTGCCGGCGACCCAGGACGCCGTCCAGCGTCTCCAGGCCCAGCCGCAGGTTGTTCGGGTGTCCACCGTAGATCGATTCGAAGGTGGGAGGGTTGGTCACCAGGGTGGCGTTGATCTGAGTGTCCCAGGCGCGACTGTCCACTTGGCCGGTGCGGGCAAGGTCATCCACCAGATGAGCCGCCTGGAACACGCCCGCCATGGCAATGGCCTGGCGGGCAGCCGGGGATTCCGGCGCGCGGTGAATAGGTACCGAATCGGTCATGCCGCGCGCTCCTTGGCGTTCCAGGTGTGTCGGATGACGCCGCCACCGAGGCAGACATCTCCGTCGTAGATGACCAGTGACTGGCCGGGTGTCACGGCGCGTTGAGGCTCATCGAAGTACACCTCGACACCGCCGTCTGCCATGCTGGTCAGCGTGCAGGGCACGTCCTCCTGACGGTAGCGCGTCTTGGCAGTGAAGCGACCCTGCTGGCAGGGAGCGTGACCGGCTACCCAGTCCATGGCTTCAGTGGCCAGGCTGTCGGTGTAGAGCAGAGAGTGATGCTTGCCTTGCACGGCCACCAGGACATTACGCTCCAGATCCTTGCCAGCCACGTACCAGGGGTCCTCGGAGTAGTTGGCGAGGCCGCCGATACCGAGCCCCTGACGCTGTCCCAGGGTGTAGTACATCAGTCCCATATGTTCGCCGATGTCGTCACCATCAGGTGTCTCGATGCGGCCGGGCTGAGCCGGAAGATACTGCTTGAGGAAATCGCTGAAGCGTCGTTCGCCGATGAAGCAGATGCCCGTGGAGTCCTTCTTCCTGGCGGTGACCAGACCGTGGCGCTCGGCAATGGCACGAACTTCCGGCTTTTCGATCTCGCCCACAGGGAACAGCGTGCGGGCGATGGCCGCTTCCGGCACCGCGTGCAGAAAATAGCTCTGGTCCTTGTTGCCATCCAGGCCCTTCAGCAGGCGAGGACGGCCATCGCGCTCACCGCGGCGGACATAGTGGCCGGTGGCGATCATCTCGGCTCCCAGCATCTCTGCGTAATCAAGGAACACCTTGAACTTGATCTCGCGGTTGCACAGGATATCCGGATTCGGCGTGCGGCCAGCCTTGTACTCTGCCAGGAAGTGCTCGAACACATTGTCCCAGTATTCAGCGGCAAAATTGGCGGTATGCAGGGGGATGTCGAGTTTTTCGCACACGGCCTGGGCGTCCGCCAGATCCTCCATGGCGGTGCAGTATTCGGTGCCGTCGTCCTCGTCCCAGTTCTTCATGAACAGACCTTCTACCTGATATCCCTGTTCGATCAGGCGCAGTGCGGAAACGGAGGAATCGACTCCGCCGGACATGCCGACGATGACTTTGCCGTTGGACGCTGACATAACAACTCTCGGGGTGGTGGTGCAGGGGCGGAGATTATACACGAAATGCGGCGCTCAACCGAAGCCTCACCGCTCGTGGAGCACGTCCATGGGAAAGGTCTTGCCAGCCAGGGCATCGCGGATACGTTTAAGCACCAGAGGGCTGCGTAGACGTCCGTCCCGATCCAGTGCTTCGATTTCTTCCAGGGTCAGCCAGTGGATGGCGTGGATATCGCGGTCAAGCTCGGTACCCAGGTGGGCCAGCGCCATGCCCAGGAACGCGTGGCTGTGAAACGCCTTGCCGTCCTTGGTCTGATACACGTACATGCCCAGATAGTCGGTGATACCCACCCGCCAGGCGGTCTCCTCGGCGACTTCACGCAGTGCGCCATCGCGAATGCGCTCACCGGGTTCCAGATGGCCTGCGGGCTGATTGAACAGGGTATGAGGGCCGCCATGGTCCTCTTCCACCATCAAGAAGCGCCCGGCGCGTTCGACCACGGTGGCCACGGTCACATAAGGGGTCCATCGCATTATCGGCGTCTCCTCGCTGGGGATGCGGTTCTCGGGCGCTTGGGTGCATGCAGCGTCTGACGCTGCCATTGCCCCGGCGCCAGCCCGTCCAGGTTCCATGGGCCAATGGCCACCCGTACAAGTCTAAGTGTGGGGTACCCGACGTGTGCTGTCATTCTGCGCACCTGGCGGTTTCGCCCTTCGCTGATGGTCAGCTCCAGCCAGCAGGTATCGGGATGGCGTTTCGGGTCGAGAGGTGGTTCACGCTCCGGCAGGCCGCTGTGGACAAGGCGTCGTACCTTGGCAGGTCGGGTCGGTCCGTCCTTGAGCGTGACGCCTTTTGCAAGGGCGTCCAGAGCGCGCTGATCCGGCTGTCCTTCAACCAGCACACGGTACGTCTTGGGCTGCTTGTGGCGGGGGTGGCTGATACGATGAATCAACTCACCGTCGTCGCTGAGCAACAAAAGCCCCTCCGAGTCGTAGTCGAGACGTCCGGCAGGGTAGATGTCGGGTACATCGATGAGCGACGCCAGCGTATCGCGTCCCTGCTCATCGGTGAACTGGGACAGCACGCGGTAGGGCTTGTGCAGCAGGTAGAGTTGACTCATGGGCTGGCTCGGTAGTCCTGACGAGGCCCGTCTGACGGGGCTCGTGCGGTCATTTGCAAAGATTGTCGACAAAGCCTACTCCGGGCGCTGGGGGTAATGCTATACTCCGCGCTCCACTGAATAGACCTGACAGGGGAGTTCTCAATGGGTTTCCAGAAAATTGTCGTCCCTGAGGGCGGCGAAAAGATCACCGCTAACGCCGACAACAGCCTGAATGTGCCGAACAACCCGATCATCCCGTTCATCGAGGGTGATGGTATCGGTGTCGACGTCACCCCGGCGATGAAGATCGCCATCGACGCCGCTGTGCAGAAGGCCTACAACGGCGAGCGCAAGATCCACTGGATGGAAGTCTACGCCGGCGAGAAGGCCACCCACGTCTATGACGCGGACACCTGGCTGCCGGAAGAAACCCTGGAAGCGGTCAAGGAATACATCGTTTCCATCAAGGGCCCGCTGACCACGCCGGTGGGCGGTGGTATCCGCTCCTTGAACGTCGCACTGCGCCAGAAGCTGGACCTGTATGTCTGCCAGCGTCCGGTGCGCTGGTTCGAAGGCGTGCCTAGCCCGGTCAAGAAGCCCGCTGACGTCGACATGGTTATCTTCCGCGAGAACTCTGAAGATATCTATGCCGGTATCGAGTGGAAGGCGGGTACCGCTGAGGCCGACAAGGTCATCAAGTTCCTGCGCGAAGAAATGGGCGTGACCAACATCCGCTTCCCCGAGGGTTGCGGCATTGGCGTCAAGCCGGTGTCCGAGGAAGGCACCAAGCGTCTCGTGCGCCAGGCCCTGCAGTACACCATCGACAACGACCGCGAGTCGCTGACCCTGGTGCACAAGGGCAACATCATGAAGTTCACCGAAGGCGCCTTCAAGGATTGGGGCTATGAGCTGGCCAAGGAAGAGTTTGGCGCTGAGCTCCTCGATGGCGGCCCCTGGATGACCTTCAAGAACCCGAAGACCGGCAAGGACATCGTGGTCAAGGACGTGATCGCTGACGCGATGCTGCAGCAGATCCTGCTGCGTCCGGCCGAATATGACGTCATCGCGACTCTGAACCTGAACGGTGACTACCTGTCCGACGCTCTGGCGGCTGAAGTCGGCGGCATCGGTATTGCTCCGGGCGCCAACATCTCCGACACCACTGCCATGTTCGAAGCGACTCACGGTACTGCGCCGAAGTACGCTGGCCAGGACAAGGTCAACCCGGGCTCGCTGATCCTGTCTGCCGAGATGATGCTGCGTCACATGGGCTGGGTCGAGGCTGCTGATCTGGTACTGAAAGGCATGGAGAAAGCCATCAGCAAGGGCGAAGTCACCTATGACTTCCACCGCCTGATGGAAAATGCCACGCTGTTCAAGTGCTCTGAGTTCGGTCAGGCTGTCGCTGACAACATGTAAGCGACTGCACCGAGCGACGAGCCGTCCTGCTCGTTGCCAGTGCTGACAGACAAGGCCCTCGCCCTCGCCGGCGAGGGCCTTTTGCATTTTGTCCGCGTAGAGGGTGAAAGCCGCGTCGGGATTCCCGATAATGAGAGGGAACCCTACCGCGCCCCAGACGTCCAATGCTCGACGCGGGTGAGCGCGGGCACCCGATTGACAGTGTGAGGCCTATGTTCAACGCAAGAGACGAGGATCCGCTCTGGATCCAGATGCCGGTGGCAGGAATGACGCGTCCGCCGGGAGAGCCCGACGAACAGGACGACGGTGACCTGGCCACTCAGGAAGCCGATCCTGAGTTAGCCAAGCCACCCATGTATAAGGTTGTCTTGCATAATGACGACTTCACCCCCATGGAGTTTGTGGTGGAGGTTCTCAGGACGTTCTTTCACCTGGATAGCGAGACGGCCGTGCAGATCATGCTGACAGTGCACAGCCATGGCAAAGCCACCTGTGGCGTCTTTACCCACGACATTGCCGAGACCAAGAGTCACCAGGTCAACGAGTATGCCAGGGAGTGTCAGCATCCTCTGCTGAGCGATATAGAAGCGGCGGACTAGGTGGAATCCTGAGAATCGCTGATCTGCCTGTGATGTGGGCGCATGAGGCGGCACATGCGTTAACGGAGACGCGTCCTTCGTTGACGAAGAACTTGCAACGGCGCCATTTGTACCCGATGTTGATGGTGCCGGACCATAAAAGATCCGACGCAAGCCCTAGGCGGCGAGAAGGGGACTGCCATGCTGAGCAAAGAACTTGAACTGACCCTGAACACGGCCTTCACCGTGGCGCGCTCCAAGCGCCACGAGTTCATGACCGTGGAGCACCTGCTGCTGGCACTTCTGGATAATGCGTCAGCATCAGACGTGCTGCGTGCCTGCGGGGCCAACCTCGACAAGCTGCGGTCTGACCTGCAGGACTTTATCAATTCCACGACGCCGCTGATTCCGGAAGACCAGACCGAGCGCGAGACGCAGCCCACTCTCGGGTTCCAGCGTGTCCTGCAGCGTGCGGTCTTCCACGTGCAGTCTTCAGGCAAGAGCGAAGTGACGGGCGCCAACGTGCTGGTGGCCATCTTCTCCGAGCAGGAGAGCCAGGCGGTCTACTTCCTGAAGCAGCAGAACGTGGCCCGTGTCGACGCCGTCAACTATATCGCTCACGGTATTTCGAAGGTGACCGGTCACGGTCAAAGCCCGGCGGCATCGTCGCCGGAGGCAGAAGATGCTGAAGATGGCAGCACCGAGGCCGGCGGCAACCCGTTGACCGGGTTTGCTACCAACCTCAACGAACAGGCGCGTATGGGCAAGATCGATCCGCTGATCGGCCGTGACCACGAGCTTGAGCGTGTGGTGCAGATTCTGGCACGCCGTCGCAAGAACAATCCGCTGCTGGTGGGCGAGGCCGGGGTGGGCAAGACAGCCATCGCCGAGGGCCTGGCCAAGCGCATCGTCGAGGAGGACGTTCCCGACGTGATCGGGGATGCCGTCGTGTACTCCCTCGATATGGGCGCCCTGTTGGCGGGTACCAAGTATCGCGGTGACTTCGAGAAGCGCCTGAAGAGCCTGCTGGCCGAATTGCGCAAGTTGCCCAACGCGATTCTGTTCATCGACGAGATTCATACCGTGATCGGCGCGGGGGCGGCCTCTGGCGGGGTGATGGATGCCTCGAACCTGCTCAAGCCTCTGCTGTCTTCCGGCGAGTTGCGCTGCATCGGTTCGACCACCTTCCAGGAGTTCCGCGGGATCTTCGAGAAGGACCGGGCGCTGGCGCGTCGTTTCCAGAAAGTCGACGTCCTGGCTCCCTCGGTGGAAGACTCCATCAAGATCCTCAAGGGCTTGCGCTCGCGCTTCGAGGAGCATCACCAGCTCAAGTACACCGACGCTGCGCTCGACAGCGCGGCCCGCTTGGCCGATCGTTACATCAACGACCGCTTCCTGCCGGATAAGGCCATCGATGTCATTGACGAAGCGGGCGCTCACCAGCGCTTGCTGCCCCCCGAGATGCGTGTCGATACCATCGATGTGGATCAGGTCGAGGCGGTAGTCGCATCGATTGCTAGAATTCCGCCGAAGAGCGTGTCCAGCTCCGATCGCAAGCTGCTGGAGAATCTGGATCGGGATCTCAAGATGCTGGTGTTCGGCCAGGATGAGGCCATCGATAGCCTGGCGGCGGCGATCAAGCTCTCTCGCGCTGGGCTCAAGTCTCCTGACAAGCCTGTGGGCAGCTTCCTGTTTGCTGGCCCGACGGGAGTGGGCAAGACCGAGGTGGCTCGCCAGCTGGCGCACATCATGGGCGTCGAGCTGCTGCGCTTCGACATGTCGGAGTACATGGAGCGGCACACCGTTTCACGTCTTATCGGCGCACCTCCTGGCTATGTAGGGTATGACCAGGGCGGCCTGCTGACAGAAGCAGTGACCAAACAGCCCCATTGTGTGCTGCTGCTGGACGAAATCGAGAAGGCACACCCGGAAGTGTTCAATCTGCTGCTGCAGGTGATGGATCACGGGCGTCTTACCGACAACAATGGTCGCGAGGCGGACTTCCGTCACGTCATCCTGATCATGACATCCAACGCGGGTGTAGAAATCGCGACGCGCCGCTCCATCGGCTTCCAGACCCAGGATCACTCCACCGATGCCATGGAGGCGATTCGCAAGACCTTTACACCGGAATTCCGCAATCGCCTGGACGGCATTATCCAGTTCTCGGCGTTGCCCAAGCCGGTGGTGCGCAACGTGGTCGACAAGTTCCTGGTGGAACTGCAGGCGCAGCTAGACGAGAAGCGTGTTCAGCTGGAAGTCGATGATGAGGCGAGAGATTGGCTTGCGACCATGGGCTATGACCCGGACATGGGAGCTCGCCCGATGGCAAGGTTGATTCAGGAGAAGCTGAAGAAGCCCTTGGCCGAGATGATCTTGTTTGGAGATCTGGCTGAGCACGGGGGTGTTGTCCATGTCAGCCTCGAAAGTGGCGAGTTGCATCTCTCCACCGATGTGGAGCTGGCCGATGCGCCCTGACTGAGCTCTCTGGTTTAGGCCGCAGCGAGTCTTGAGGACACCGCTGACGCAAGAGATGACGCCCTGTCTTATGACAGGGCGTTCTTGTAGGTATCGCCTGCTGGCTCGCTTGCCCACGGGACAGGGCAGCAAGGCGGCAGGGTGTGAAAAACGCAGGCGAGTTCCGGACGCCAAGCGCCACCCTGCTGCGTAAATCGTGGCAGGGGTGGGCTGCGCAGCAGGCGGCGTTTGCGCCAGGCTCCGGAGTTATCCAGCACCAGTGTCAGGTGTGCTCCAGCACTGGGCGATAGGGGCCGAATGCCGATGGGCATTGACCCGAATATCAGGGAGCTGCGCTTGCCGGCGAGGCGGGCACGCCCGACGGGCGCGATACCGGCAAGTGGCGTCTACGCAAAGCGCTGACGCCGGCCGATCTCAACGAGAACGGTATACGATGCGACCCTTGGACAGGTCATAGGGAGTCAACTCGACCTTGACCTTGTCCCCGGTCAGGATGCGGATGTAGTTCTTGCGCATCTTGCCCGAGATGTGGGCGGTGACCACGTGGCCGTTTTCCAGCTCGACCCGGAACATGGTGTTGGGAAGCGTGTCGACGACCACGCCTTCCATTTCAATATGGTCTTCGCGTGCCATATAGGCGAATCCTCGCATGTGTAGACAGAGTGATGCCCGACCGCGCGGCGCGACTGCCGTTACTCTGGTCAGGATAGCGCGATATTCTGCCGGATGCTGGGGCAGATGGCAAAGTGAGTTGCCTGAAAAAACGGCAGATGTCTAGGCTGAGGTCTGACGCCTTTGGCGTTTACCCTGTCTCTGGCATGCCATCGTTGCTGGCAGCATAGGCTGTCTGGATCGAGTAAGCAGTGGCGATCCTGACGCGACTCAGGGCGGTACAGCGCCAGGCGTTCAGCCGTGTTCGGTAGGTACCAGCCGGCGCCACAGGCGTCCGTCCAGCCTTTCGAGGGGAGTGAAGTTGCTCTTGTAGCTCATCTTGCGACACGCCTCGATCCAGTAACCCAGGTATACGTGGTCAAGCCCTTTCGCCGACGCCATCTGGATCAGGGTGAGCACCGCCTGGGTGCCAAGGGATCGCCTCTCGAGGCTCTGCTCGGGGTCGAAGAAGGTGTAGATGGCTGACAGGCCGTGGCCGAGTTCATCGAAGGCGGAGACCGCCACCAGCCTGTCGTCGAGTCGCATCTCCAGCAGTCGGGCATAAGGCTGGTCGAGACTCAGAAAGGTGCGGTACTGTTCATGGCTTGGGGGGAACATGTCGCCATCGTGGTGGCGAGTGCAGATATAGCGCGCATAGAGATCATAGTGGGAAGAGTCGAAGCGGGCAGGTACCACATCGACGGTCAGATCGGCATTGCGCCGCATCAAGCGTTTCTGGCTCCTGTTTGGGCGAAATTCCGCTACAGGAATTCGCACCGAGACACAGGCATGGCAGCCTTCGCAGTGGGGGCGGTACAGGTGAAGCCCGCTGCGCCGAAAGCCGAGCAGCGTCAGCGCATCATACACACTCGGCCCCGGCGATTCCTTGGGATCAAGGAACAGCGTGGTCGCCTCTTTTTCTGGCAGGTAGCTGCAAGCGTGTGGCACCGTGAGGAAAAACCTCAGGTCGCGGACCGGTTGCCGCGGTGTGTTGCTGCTCAAGGCGGCCGTCTCCCTGTCGGATGGCGTCTCGTCGGTCGTCAGGCAAAGGCATGACCCGCTGCAATGGTCTCAACTGCCATGGTCTCAACTGCTGTGGTCTGAACTGCCGTGGTCTGAGCTGCAATGACCTCAACTCAATCATCTCAACTCAATGATTCCCACAGCAGGGGGCGTGGCGATGCACCCACTGCGATGGCAAGCGCCGAGTCAGACGTTGTCGACGCAAGCCACGTCAGCAAAAGACCACGCAGGCGTGACCAGAGCGTCTGTGTCCAGGCCATCCAGCCACTTCTCAAGATAGCCGATGAACTCGGATCGGGCGATACCTCTAGCGCCCAGGCTGGCCAGATGCGGGGTCTGCATCTGGCAGTCGATAAGCTTGCCGGCTCCCCGCTGCATCGCATGTGCCAGGTGGACCAGGGCGATCTTGGACGCGTCAGCCTCGCGACTGAACATGGATTCGCCAAAGAACACAGGACCAAGTGCTACACCATACAGCCCGCCTACCAGAGTGGTGTCACGCCATACTTCTACCGAATGAGCCACACCCATGCGGTGGAGTTGGTCATAGGCGCTGCGCATCTCGTCGATGATCCAGGTGCCATCCTGGTCGCCACCTCGGGGAGCAGCGCAGGCGGCAACCACCGACGTGAAGGCGCGATTGGCGGTGACCGTAAAACCTGCATTGCGGACGCGTTTGGCCAGACTCCGACGCACGCGCAGTTCGTCGGGACGCAGTACCATGCGAGGATTCGGACTCCACCACAGGATGGGCTGGTCATCGCTGTACCAAGGAAAGATGCCGCGACGATAGGCGGCAATCAACCATTCGGGGGTCAGGTCGCCCCCTGCAGCCAACAAGCCGTCTGGGTCGTCAAGGGCCGTCTCGACGCTGGGAAAGGCGACCGGGTAGGGGGATAGCCAGGGTAGCATGGGGCTCCCTTCAACAGGGTTTTTGATCAACAGGCGAGTGTGCCCCCAGATGGCGGCACGCTCAAGCCGTCTGGGGCCTATTCGCTCACCGGCTGGCTCGGTATCATGAGGGCCAGTCAGTAGGATGGAAGACGCCGCCATGGCGCAAGGGGAAGGCCATTTGAGTGCCAACAAGAAGTCTGTGTCGTCTCGAGCGACGGCGGCAGCTGCCAAGGAGACCGCCAAGAAAGTTGGCCTGCGTCTGCACGGCTCTGCCAGGGAAGGTGTCATCATCGTGCTGCTGGCCGCCTGTGTGTTCCTGTTGCTGGCACTGTTCAGCTTTGAACCTGCAGATCCTGGCTGGTCGAGCAGCGGTCCTGAAACCGACGTCGCCAACTGGATGGGGCCGATCGGCGCCTGGCTAGCCGACGTGCTGTACTCGCTGTTTGGGGTCAGTGCCCTGTGGTGGCCGGGAATGCTGGCGTTCGCGGCGTGGTATCTGATTCGCTCCCGGCGGGTCGAGTTTGAGTGGGATGCCACTGCGCTAGCCGTTCGCTGTGGCGGCCTGGTGCTGCTGCTGCTGGGATCGACGACTCTCGGCGCGCTGTATTTCAACCACCCGGAAAGTGTGTTGCCGTATTCCACTGGCGGCATACTTGGCGTGGGGCTGGTCGGTGCGCTGCGCCCGCTAGTCGGGTATGGCGGCACAGGGCTGCTGGCGGTCGTCGGGATTCTGGGCGGGATGCCACTGTTCACCGGCTTATCCTGGCTGAACGTGATGGACGAGGCCGGTCATCGTTGCCTGCTGTTGGGGCGTTGGATCAAGGCGCGTTTCGCGGGCGGCAAGGATGCCTCCGACGAGGCTGTCTCCGCGCGCAAGCAGGCCCAGGATCCGGCTCTTTCGGATGCTGAGGCGGATCGTGTGGAGTCATCGGTCGAGGACCACACCCAGCGCGACATTCAGGACGAAGCCGAGCAAGACGGCGCCGCAACCAAGCCTGCCTGGTGGCAGCGCTTGCTGGGCCGTCGTCGCGATGTCGCCTCCGAGCGCCCCCAGTGGGACACCGAGGACGGCACCGATATTCCATGGGAGGTGGCGGAATCCACGCCGTCAGCCAAACAGCCGGGGGCTGCCTATACCGAACGACTGGCGACAGCCGGCCATAGCCGCGCGGCCACTGAGCCCTCCATTGGGCTGAGGGCAAGCAGGGAGGAGCCATCGCCTGCCCTGGATGCTGATGAGCGTCATGGGCGTGCCCCCGCTGCTAGAGATTCTGTCAGCCCCTCTCGGGAACACGAAAGGGAGGCTGGGACAGCCGCTCGCCGTGAGCCGTCTTTTGGCAGTGCACCAACCTCAGCCCGCGAGCGCCGGGAGCCCACCCTGGGCGCGAGTCTCGGGACAGGCCCGAGTGACGATACGGTTGCGGGCTCGCCAACACGACACTCCGCTGACGTCAGGCGTGACACCCGCCAGCCCGCGGAGCCAACGTTTGCCCTGCGCGCTGAGCGCGATGAGCCCGCCGCCGGGGCTGCTGCCCCTGAGCCGGCGGCCTCGATGCCCCATGAGACGCGCAGCGTGGCCCCAGAAAGCACCAGTGCCGAGGCCCAGGAGCGCAGGCTTGACGCTGACACCGCGCAGAGCGGCGTATCAGCCTCTCCGGCGCCTCAAGATCACGCGGGCCAGCGTGCAGCCGAAGATGCCGCTGACGCCGGTGCGACGACATCGCAGCCTCCGTCGCCGGCTCACGCCGAGGACGAAGCGCCACCTCAGGGCTCTGCTATTCGGGGCGCTGCTATTCAGGGACAGCACAGTACGAATCAGGGACAGCACAGGACGAACGCCCCGCAGCCGCCCAGCGAAGCTGCATCCTCCACAACTGCTCCCTCTACAACTGGGCCCTCCACAGCTGGTTCCTCCACAGCTGGCGCTGCAGCTCCCGCTGCTGCTACCCCTGAAGCGCCTCAGCGCGAAGAAAGGCGGGCGGAGGATATCCCCGAGCCGGTGTTGCCAGACGACGGCGGCGCGCTGGCTGGTGGCGCCCTGGCGTCCAGCGCTGGACTGCTGTCATCCACGCACGAGGCCCCTCGGCGGGTGGTAAGCGCTCACCATGACAGCGTGTCGCAGCCCACCTTGGACAGTCGCCAGCAGTCGTCTGTGACGGCGGCAGAGGCGCCGCCAAGGGGCGACGCCTCTTCAGCTGAGCCCTCGGCCGAGGACCGCGGGCATGTCCACCACCAGGATAGCGATGCGCCGGTCACTCCCCATGTGGCGACAGCGGAGCAGGGGAGGGAAGCGGCCGATCAGGGCGGCCCGACGCTGTGGACCGTGGAGCACCTGCAGAACCAGCGTTCCGGCTTCGATGATCTGCCCGAACCCGATGGTGACTTGCCGGGTCTGCGACTGTTGACGCCGCCCGAGCCGCACCAGCCCAACTACACCGAAGAGCAGCTTGCCGACATGGCGGAGCTGCTGGAAATGCGCCTGCGCGAATATGGCGTGAAGGCCGAGGTGGTCGACACATGGCCGGGTCCGGTCATCACCCGCTTCGAGATCAAGCCCGCAGCGGGAGTGAAGGTGTCCAAGATCAGCAACCTGGCCAAGGATCTGGCGCGTTCGCTGATGGTCAAGAGCGTCCGCGTGGTGGAGGTGATTCCGGGGCGTCCCACCGTGGGGATCGAGATTCCCAATCCCAACCGGGCCATGATTCGCCTGCGCGAGGTGATCGATTCGGATCGCTATCAGGACGAGGCCTCCGCTCTGACCATGGCATTGGGCCAGGACATCGGGGGAGCGGCGGTGGTCGCCAACCTGGGCAAGATGCCTCACGTGCTGGTGGCCGGTACGACCGGTTCGGGCAAGTCCGTCGGGGTCAATGCCATGTTGATCTCGATGCTGCTCAAGGCGACCCCTGACGAATTACGCCTGATCATGGTCGATCCCAAGATGCTTGAGCTGTCGGTCTACGACGGAATCCCGCATCTGCTGGCGCCTGTCGTCACCGACATGAAGGAAGCCGCCAACGCGCTGCGCTGGTGTGTGGCCGAGATGGAACGCCGCTACAAGCTGATGGCGGCCATGGGGGTGCGGAATATCGCCGGCTTCAACAGCAAGCTAGATGAAGCCGAGCGTGCCGGCGCCCAGGTGGCGGATCCGTTGTGGGAGCCTCAGCCGTGGGAAATGCATCAGACCCCTCCGGTGCTGGAAAAGCTGCCGTACATCGTGGTGGTGATCGACGAGTTTGCCGACATGTTCATGATTGTCGGCAAGAAGGTCGAGGAACTGATTGCTCGGCTGGCCCAGAAAGCGCGCGCCGCGGGTATCCATCTGGTGCTGGCGACCCAGCGCCCGTCCGTGGACGTGGTGACCGGCCTGATCAAGGCCAACATTCCCACGCGCATGGCCTTCCAGGTGTCGTCGCGAGTGGATTCGCGCACCATCCTCGACCAGGGCGGCGCTGAAAACCTGCTCGGTCACGGCGATATGCTCTATCTGCCGGCCGGCTCGGGCCAGCCCACTCGCGTTCACGGGGCCTTCGTCGACGATGACGAAGTTCACCGAGTGGTCGAGGACTGGAAGCGCCGTGGCGAGCCTGAGTACATTGACGAGATCCTGTCGGGGGGTGTCTCCGCCGATGCCTTGACCGGGCTGGAGGCTGAGGGCTCCGGTGACGACAGCGATGCCGAACAGGATGCGCTGTATGACGAGGCGGTGGCCTTTGTTACCGAGTCGCGGCGCGCATCTATCTCCGCCGTGCAGCGGCGTTTCAAGATCGGCTACAACCGGGCTGCGCGTCTGGTGGAAGCCATGGAAATGGCCGGTGTCGTGTCCTCCATGGGCACCAACGGCGGACGTGAAGTGCTGGCACCGCCTCCCGCAGGAGGCTAGCCCCCGATCGTCGCATGCGTCGCTTTTTGGCGACGCATGCGGCGCTACCATGAAACGACCATGCAACAGACGGTTGCGTTTGAGACCCATGGCAACTTGCCAGGCATACTGGGCTCAAAGGGACATGCCCGTTCATGCCGGAGCAACTTCGGCACGACAGGGAAATCGACCATATCGACGGAGAGACGCTATGCCTGCACGCCTTACCCTGACTTCTGGCCTGGCCACGCTGGCACTGGCACTTGCGGTGCCTGCTACTGCGCTGGCGGATGGTGCCGAGCGACTGACGCGCATGCTGGAGCCGCTGAACACCTACTCTGCCGATTTTGAACAGCAGATCCTGGACGGCAGCGGTCAGCGACTGCAGCGTACGGAGGGTCACATGTGGCTGTCACGTCCCGGCAAGTTCCGCTGGGAGGTAGAGGCGCCGTATGAGCAGGTGGTGGTATCGGACGGCAGCGAAGTCACCTTGTTCGACCCGGACCTGCAGCAAGCTACTATCCAGGCTCTGGACGAACGCGTTACGCACACGCCTGCCTTGCTGTTGTCGGGAAGTGCCAGCGAGCTGACCGACAGCTATAACGTGTCGAGCTCCCAGCAAGGCACCTCGGAGACCTTCACGCTGGAACCCAAGGCGGCCGACACCTTGTTTGAAAGCCTGCGCCTGACCTTCTACAGCGAGGAGCTGGCGGCACTGGAAATGACCGACAGCACCGGCCAACGCACGGCGATTGCCTTTGACAACGCCGAGCAGAATGGCCAGATCGATGACGGGCGCTACCAGTTCGATATTCCCGAGGGTACCGATGTCATTCGCCAGACACCCTGATCCACGGGTCCGGTAGGGTCGTCGCTCTGATGTCTTGGCCTTTCACGGCCAGTCAGGACATAACAGAGACTCGGGACCTGATGCCGCCGTCGCCCCTTCGGGCGGCGGCGCTGTCTTTTCTGGCCACTTTTTTTCTCTGACCCTCTTTGCCGCAGCCTCCGTTCTGATCACCGCCTTCATCGCTTCTCGCTTTTCCCTTCTCCGTTATCCCTTATCCCTGGGGGCATGCCCCGTCACCTCTGTGTACGGCAGGATGTCTGCCGAGCACTGACAGGGCGTCGCCACGGGGCCTGGTCCTGGGCAGTTGCTGGCCCCATCTCAGTGCGTGCACCTTGCCGGTCTGAGCATGGACCTTGTCGAAGATCACCGTTTTACGGTTTTTCGACCTTGGCCCAATAGTTTGCGTCGACTAGGGAATCTACTATCGCGGGTATCGTTTTCATGAGGTGCCCCCATGTATCCCTACGCCGCTCCTTTGAAAGACATGGCCTTTGTGCTGAGTGAGTTGCTTGAGCACAAATCCCTGGACCTGCCGGTCTTCGGCGAGGTCAGTCCTGATCTGATCGATGCCGTGCTGGAAGAAGCCGGAAAGCTAGCCACCGATGTGTGGGGGCCCCTGAATGCCACAGGGGACCGCCAGGGCTGCCAACGACGTGACGACGGCGGGGTGACGCTGCCGGATGGGTTTGCTGAGGCTTACCAGGCCTACGCGGAAGGCGGCTGGAATGGCATTGGTGTATCCGAGTCGCTGGGCGGACAAGGGTTGCCGGAGGTGGTGGCCAGTGCTGTCCAGGAAATGTTGCATGGCGCCAACATGGCGCTGGGCCTGTGCCCTATGCTGACAGCCGGTGCGATCGAAGCACTGGCGCACCATGGCGATGAAGCACTGCGCGAACGCTACCTGGAGCGTCTGGTCGAGGGTAGCTGGACAGGCACCATGAACCTGACCGAGCCCCAGGCAGGCTCTGACCTGTCACGCGTACGCACCCGTGCGGTGCCAGAGGGCGATCATTTCCGCGTGTTCGGTCAGAAGATCTTCATTACCTGGGGGGAGCACGATGCAGCGGACAATATTATCCACCTAGTGTTGGCACGCACCCCTGATGCGCCCGAAGGCAACAAAGGCATCTCGCTGTTTCTGGTACCCAAGTTTCTGGTCAATCAAGACGGTAGTCTGGGTGAGCGCAATGACGTCGTGTGCGCGTCCATAGAGCACAAGATGGGGATTCATGGCAGCCCCACCTGCACCCTTAGCTTTGGTGAAAAGGACGGGGCCATCGGCTATCTGGTCGGTGAACCCGGACGCGGCCTGAATCATATGTTCACCATGATGAACGAGGCACGTCACAAGGTAGGGATTCAGGGCATCGGTGTGGCAGAGCGTGCCTGCCAGCATGCCGTGGCCTACGCCAACGAGCGCTCCCAGGGAAAAACACCGCCAGCCCGAGGCGGCGAGGCCTGTGATATCGCCCAGCATCTGGATGTGCGACGCATGCTGCTGTCGATGCGGGCGCGCACTGACGCCTTGCGCGCCCTGGCGTTGCTCTGTGCGCAGCAGCTGGATGTTGCACGGCATCACGATGATGCCAGCGTCAGACAGGCCGCCCAGGCCCGTGTGGATGTGCTGATTCCGGTGGTCAAGGGCTTTTCCACCGACCAGGCCGTGGAGATTGCCTCCATGGGGGTGCAGGTGCATGGCGGGATGGGCTTTATCGAGGAAACCGGTGCTGCCCAGCTGCTGCGAGATGTGCGCATCGCGCCGATCTACGAAGGTACCAATGGCATTCAGGCACTGGATTTTGCCGGGCGCAAGCTGCAGCGTGATGGTGGCGCGGCGATGTCGAGCCTGCTGGATGACGTCGATGGCACCGCCCAGGCGCTGGGGTCTCACCCGTCACTCGAAAAGCTGGGCCATGAGCTGGCGGCGGCGAGCCAGGATCTCCGGGCCTGCCTCACCAGGGTGCTGGAAGAGGGCAGCGACGAACACAGCGGAGCGGATGCGGTGCAAGCCTACGCCACCCCTTTGCTGTCACTGGCAGGACACGTCCTGTGTGCATGGCAGATGGGGCGTGCGGCTCTGGTCGCACGAGCCGCTCTGGACGCCGGGCAGGATGACGAGTTCTATCGTCGCAAGCTGGTCTGTGCCGACTTTGCGATTCGTCACTGGCTGCCCGAAGGGCGCGCGCAACGGTCTGTGATCGAAGCCGGTTACCAGGACTGGCTGTCACTGTCACTCGCGTGATCTCGTGGCCGCCGAGGCTTCTCGGCGGCTATCTTTGTTTCAGGCCCATTCCACTTGCCATTTATCCTTCGCCAACGGAAGACGCAGGCCGTCACTGGGTCAACATGCGCCATAAAATAAGGAGTTACTAATGAGTAGTCTTTATGACCAGGGGATGCCACGCAACACAGCCAACCATGTGGCGATCTCTCCGTTGACCTTCATCGAACGTACGGCCAGCGTCTATCCCGATCTGCCTGCCATCGTGCACGGACAGGTGCGCCGCGACTGGGCTACCACCTGGCAGCGTTGCCGTCGCCTGGCCTCGGCGCTGGAGCAGCGCGGGCTTGGCAAGGGGGATACCGTATCGGTGATGTTGCCCAACGTGCCGGCCATGTTCGAGGCCCACTTCGGCGTGCCCCTGGCAGGCTGCGTGCTGAACACCTTGAACATTCGCCTGGATGCGGCGGCCATCGCCTACATGCTGGAGCATGCTGAGTCCAAGGCCATTCTGGTAGACCCCGAGTTCGTCGAGGTGGTGGGCGAGGCGGTGAAAGGCCTCGAGCAGCCCCCTTTGATCATTGATGTGCTGGACCCTGAGTTCGAGGGGAACGCCGAGCGTCTGGGGCAGCTGGAGTATGAAGCGCTGTTGGCGGAAGGTGACCCTGAGTATCCCTATCGGCTGCCAGAGGACGAGTGGGACGCGATCTCGCTGAACTACACCTCGGGTACGACCGGCAAGCCCAAGGGGGTGGTCTACCATCACCGAGGCGCCTACTTGAATGCGGTCAGCAATATTCTTGAATGGGCCATGCCACACCATCCCGTCTACCTGTGGACGTTGCCCATGTTCCACTGCAATGGCTGGTGTTTTCCCTGGACCATCGCCGCCAACGCCGGGGTCAACGTATGCCTTCGCAAGGTTGACCCCAAGCGCATCATGGAGTTGATCGCAGACGAGAAGGTCAGCCACTTCAGCGGGGCGCCGATCGTACTTAACGGCCTGGTCAACCTTGAGGCGGCAGACCGTCGACCCATCGATCATCCGGTCAAGGCGACGACGGCCGGCGCAGCACCGCCAGCGGCGGTGATCGCGGGCGTTGAAGCGATGGGAATCGACGTGACCCATGTCTATGGTCTGACCGAGGTCTACGGTCCGGTCACCGTGTGTGCCTGGCGCGAAGCCTGGGATGCGCTGCCGCTGCAGGAGCGCGCCCGCCTCAAGGCCCGACAGGGTGTGCGTGGTCACATGCTGGAAGCACTCTGTGTGGCCGATCCGGTGACGCTAGAGCCTGTGCCGAAGGATGGGGAGAGCATTGGCGAGATCATGATGCGCGGCAACAATGTCATGAAGGGGTATCTCAAGAATGAGGCCGCCACCCGAGAGGCGCTGGACGGCGGCTGGTACCACACCGGCGACCTGGCGGTCTGGCATGCCGATGGCTATATCGAGATCAAGGACCGCTCCAAGGACATCATCATTTCCGGGGGCGAGAATATCTCGACGATTGAGCTCGAGGATGTGCTGTATGCGCATCCTGGCGTCGAGGAAGCCGCCGTGGTGGCGCAGCCCGACGAAAAGTGGGGGGAGAGTCCCTGTGCATTTATCAAGCTCAAGGCGGCTCATTCTGAGGTGACCGAACAGGACATCATCGAACACTGTCGCGAGCGCTTGGCGCGGTTCAAGGTGCCCAAGCGCATCGTGTTTGCCGAGCTGCCGAAGACTTCCACAGGCAAGATCCAGAAATTCATGCTGCGTCAGCAAGCCAAGGAAAGCTGACGCTACTCGCCCAGGGTAAGTTACCTGCCGAGGAACGTTGCATGACGCCGCCGGTCATCTCCGGCGGCGTTGCTATATGATCCAGCGTGGTCGTGCACTCACACAGTTATGTCGCAGATGTATCACCGATTAACCATTGAATGAAACCTAGAGGGACGATGCCATGAGCGAGACTCTGATCGGAGTCGTAGGAGGCGGTACCATGGGGCAGGGGATAGCCCAGGTGCTGATTCAGAGTGGTTTCCAGGTCACGCTGTGTGATGTCGCTGAGGAAGCCCTTGAGCGCGCGCAGACAGGAATCGCCAAGGGACTTGGCAGGCTGGTGGAGAAAGGTCGCCTCAGCGAGCAGGATCAGCAGGCTGCCAGTGCCCGCCTGGCGACGTCCACGTCGCTTGATGCACTGGCAGATCGGCAGGTGATTATTGAAGCCGCCCCTGAAGCCGCAGAGCTCAAGGAACGGTTGTTCAAGGAGCTGGACGCGCTCAATCACCAGGCCATTCTGGCCTCGAATACCTCCTCGCTGTCGCTCACTCGACTGGCCGGCGTGTGCCAACGTCCCGAACGGGTGGTGGGTATGCACTTCTTTAATCCGGTGCCGGTGCTCAAGCTGGTCGAGATCATTCGCGCTGAACAGACCAGTGACGCCACGGTGGCTCGTGTCGAGGCGCTGGCGGAGGCCATGGGCAAGACGTCTGTGGCGATTTCAGACTCGCCGGGCTTTGCGGTGAACCGACTGCTGGTGCCGATGATCAACGAGGCAGCGTTCCTGGTGCAGGAAGGCGTCGCCAGCGTAAACGATATCGATACGTCCATGCAGCTCGGCGCTGCCCACCCCATGGGGCCCTTGGCCTTGGCCGACCTTATCGGCCTGGATGTCTGCCTGGCGATCATGAATGTGCTGGCGGAAGGCTTCGGGGATCCGAAGTACCGTCCTTGCCCCTTGCTGAAGCGAATGGTCGATGCAGGTTATCTGGGCCGCAAGAGCGGGCGAGGATTCCACGACTACAGTGGTTGATGCGGCGTATATGCGCCAAAAGAATGGCTTGTGAGCCTACCAAGCGTTCGCTAGGGTGATGCGAACGCCTGGTCTTGAACCCCCGGTCTTGAAAGCCCGGTCTTGAGAGCCAGGCCTAACTATCACGGTTTCGAGCACAGCGTTGTGAAGCACGCGCTAGATCCCATGCTTGTTCGAGGCGTCTGGCCGTCACCCGTCCCGGGCGAGTGGCGGAGGGCGGCTGAAGCCTTCACAGCGGTGTCTGTCCCTTTACGTACAGGAGTCCCTGCATGAGTGAGCAACTGGTCGAGATGACCGATACAGGCGGCGTTGTTCGTCTGACCATCAACCGCCCCAAGGCGCTGAACGCTCTCAACAGTGGCGTCATCCAGGCGTTGGAAGACGTACTGGACCAGCTGGAAGGCCGCGAAGGGCTGCGTGCGGTGTTGATGACCGGCGCTGGCGAAAAGTCGTTCGTGGCAGGGGCCGACATCACCGAGATGCGTGAGATGTCACCTCAGCAGGCGCGCGACTTCGCGGCCCAGGCGTTGAAGACCGTCAAGCGACTTGAGACGCTGCCAGTGCCCGTGGTGGCCCTGGTCAACGGCTTTTGCCTCGGAGGCGGCTGCGAGCTGGCTTTGGCCTGTGACTGGGCGGTGGCCAGCGACAACGCCGTGTTTGGTCAGCCGGAGGTTCTGTTGGGCGTGATTCCTGGCTTCGGCGGCTCACAGCGCCTGCCGCGCCGGGTGGGGCCGGCCATGGCGCTGGACCTGTGCACCACCGGACGCAAGATTGATGCCGCCGAGGCGCTGCGTATCGGGCTGGTCAATCAGGTGATGTCCCAGGCGGAGCTGGAAGACTATGCCCAGACCTTGACCAAGCAGCTCGCTGGCAATGGTCCGGGAGCCGTGCGCAGTGCCAAGCAGGTCATCCACGATGGCTTGGATCAGGATCTGGACAGTGCGTTGGCGCTGGAGACCAGCCTGTTCGCGCTGTGCTTCGCATCCGACGAGCAGCGTGAAGGCATGAGCGCCTTCGTCGAGAAACGCAAACCCAACTTCTGACGGCGCGGGTTTGTCATAGCCTCGACAACACGGCCCTGGTGTTTACCAGGGCCGTGTTGTTGTAGGAAAGGTATGGGAAGGGGCATGGGGCATGGACGGCGATAGGGTGACGCTCGAGGGATGCGCAGAGGCAGACGCGGCAGAAACGCTAGTGCGTCATCAGATGGCAGATGACTACCTTCGCCACGGGCTGACCTGGGACAGTGAACGGTTTCACCAGCGTTTCCCCGAGAGGTGCTGGCGCTGGGCGGTCTGTGACCGTGGGCGAGTGGGGTTGCTGGCATGGGAGCAGAGTGCTGATGTTGTCGTGCTGCGGGAGCTGCATGTGGTGCCGGATGAACGCGGCAAGGGAATCGGTACGCACTTGCTCGCACTGTGGGAAGACATGGCGCGCTTGTCAGGTGCTCAATGCCTTCGCCTGCGTGTGCTGTCGGGGAGTCGCGCCGTGTCATGGTATCAGCGACAGGGGTATCAGCAGGTGCGAGGCTGCCCGACTCCCCATGGCCAGGTGCTGGGCCTGGAGAAAGCGGTTGTTCATGATCGCGCAGCCCACTCAGGAGCAGCAAAGGGTTGAGCTGATGAATACTGTTCCTCTCAGCGGGTCCCTGTATGCTGTGGGTTAGACGATACTGACGTCAGGGATGATTCCGGGAGGGCGGGCATGAAGACCATCGGTTTGTTGGGTGGAATGAGCTGGGAATCCACGGTGAGCTACTACCAGTACCTCAATCGTGGCGTCAACGAGACCCTTGGGGGACACCACTCGGCCAAGATCGTCCTGGTCAGCGTCGATTTTGCCGAAGTCGAGGCATTCCAGCGGCAGGGGCGCTGGGAAGACGCTGCCGCCTTGCTGGCAGGCGCTGCCTGGCAGGTGCAGGAAGCCGGCGCCGACATGCTCGTGTTGTGCACCAACACCATGCACAAGGTGGCACGTCAGATCGAGAAGGCCGTGGATATTCCCTTGCTCCACATCGCCGACGCCACTGCGGATGCACTGGTCATGGACGGGATCAAGCGTGTTGGGCTACTGGGTACGCGTTTCACCATGGAGCAGGGATTCTACAAGGATCGGCTCGAGGCCTTCGGAATTGACGTAAGGGTCCCTGACAAGCCCCAGCGCGAGCAAGTGCATCGCATCATTTACGATGAACTGTGTCATGGCCAGATCGTGCCAACGTCTCGCGATGAGATGCTGGCCATCATGGAGGAGCTTGCCGCTGATGGGGCCCAGGCCGTGATTCTGGGGTGCACCGAGATTGCGCTTCTGGTCAATCAGCAGGATACCGCGGTGGCGCTGTACGACACCACGGCGATCCACGCGAAAAGGGCAGTAGAACTGGCCATTGGCTGAGCTCAGCCAGCTTAACTGACACTTACCACATCGGCGTCATGGATCCTGTGGGCGCTGTCACGCTGGGGCGACACGATAGGGCGACACGAAAGCGTGTCACGATAGGGCGACACGAAAGCGTGTCACGACAGCGTGTCACGACAGCTCGCTGTGATAGATCGTCTCGACAGTCTGTTACGACAGCGTGTCGGCATTGTCGGGTAAGATCGCAGGGCTACCGCTCACCGCCACGTCGAGCGCACCCACCACTGACAAGGAACGTTGATGAAGCTGTCCTCTCTCGCCTGCTATCCGGTGAAGTCCCTGCAGGGAATCACCCTGTCCCATGCGGAACTTACCGAGCGCGGCCTGGCCCATGATCGTCGCTGGATGCTGGTCAATCCCGCGGGCAAATTCGTCACCCAGCGCGAGCTGCCAGCGCTGGCGACCATCGGTGTCGTCCTGACCGAAACAGCGCTACAACTGCGTCATGCGGATATGCCGCCCTTGGTGGTGCCATTGGCGGATACCAGTGGGGCCATGCTGGATGTGAGGGTCTGGGCAAGTGACTGCCAGGCGGAGGATGAGGGCCCTGAGGCGTCACAGTGGCTCGCCGCTGCGCTGGGCGCTCCTCAAGGATCCTTGCGCCTGGTGCGACTCCCCGATTCCGCCAGAAGGCTGGTCGAAACCGACTACCTGTCCCCCCAGGAACAGGGCGTGGTTCATACTGGCTTTGCCGACGGCTATCCACTGCTGATTGCGTGCGAGGCGTCTCTGGCGGCGCTCAACGAGCGACTGCTGGCCAAGGGAGAAGACCCCGTCCCGATGGAGCGCTTCCGTCCCAACCTGGTGGTGTCGGGCGCTGACGCCTTTGCTGAGCGTGACTGGAGCAGCCTGGCGGGCCCAGGCTATCGACTGGGGCTACGCAAGCCCTGCAAGCGTTGCAAGATCATTACCCTTGATCAGCGCAGTGGCGCTGCGCCTTCCCCCAAGGAGCCCCTCAAGACGCTGGTCGAAATGGACACACAGCCTGGCTGGAAAGGCGCCTACTTCGGTCAGAATGCCATCATCGAAGACGGTGTCGGTGCCGTGCTCAGGGTCGGCGACCACCTGGAAGCAAGCCAGCGTCCTGTCACCCTCTGAGGCGCTTCTCCTGGTGGTATCGGCGATGCAGTTCGCGAATCGCATCGCCGAACGCTGCGACTGGCCCGTCGACCTGAAGGCCCGGGACAATGGATCCAATCGGTAGCGGTGCCACCGGTGCCGGGGCGACCTCCCACTGCGCCAGCCATTGACCCAGTTGTTCAGACGAGCTGGCGTAGACAATCCTGCCAAGGCCGACCCAACCGTGGGCGGCGGCGCACATCGGGCAGTGTTCTCCCGATGTGTATACCGTGGCTTCCCTGCGCTCCTCTGCTGACAGGTGGGTGGCGGCCCAACGGGCGATGGCAAACTCGGGATGCTGAGTCGCGTCACCCGCCGCGACATGATTGTGGTCCTCAAAGCGTATCTTGCCGTGGCCATCGACCAGCAGCGAACCAAAGGGTTCGTCGCCCTTGTCCAGGGCCTGCTGTGCCAGTTCGATGCAACGGCGCAGGTGATGGAGGTCGGTCTCATTCATCAGCATGTCCTCATAAGTGGCAGCACTGACAGCGTCGTCTGCTAGGCCTGGGATGCCTCGGAGGAGGGATGCCAGGGTGTTCCCATGGACTCTAGCATGCGGGTTGACCCCACGCTGCGCTCGGTGACGCCAGTCTTTTCTTTGCTGAAACAAGCCTGCTTTGTCGATGTTTTCCTACGGAGCGGTCGGAGAATCGACTATTGATGCAGACCATTAACCCTAGGAGTCTGTGAGCAAGCGTGGCAGATCAGCGGATACGAGGTGCTCGGGATGACGATACGCAAAGGAGTGTTGGCCCAGCAGATGATCACGCTGCTGCAACAGGACCGGACGTTGCTGGAGGAACTCAGCGCTTCCGGGGAACTTCCCTCGATGGATTATCACCCGCGGGTTCGGGCGTTGTATCAGGACAATGCCGAGCGGCTGTCGGGGATCATCGATCGTCAGGGCTGGCCGGGCCGCGATGCCGCAGGCGAGGATGGTTGCGAGGCGGCGTGGCATATCGCCATGCATGCGGTGTTTGACGTCGACTTCATGCAGCGCTGCTGTGTTGCCCTGAAGCAGGCCGTTGGCGACGGTCAGGCTCCCGGGTGGCAGCTGGCCTACCTGGAGGATCGTATGCGCGTGCTGATGGGACAGCCACAGCGTTACGGCACCCAGTTCGAGATTGGTGAGGATGGCTGGCCGGTCCCTGGTGAGATCGAGAACCCTGCCGACGTGGACCGACGCCGACAGGCGCTGGGGCTGGAGCCGCTCTCTCAGCGCCTGGCCCGGCTGCGGGGTTCACCTAAGGGGCCTTCCTGGCATCAGGAGCGAAGCGCCGGCCCGGATCGATGGCGTGATTCGGCCTGAGGCGAGAAGGTGTGCGAGGTGGCGATACTTGCCAGGCGAGTGCGCGATGTTAGTGAGTGGCCGGAAGCGCATCGACCAGCTCCAGCGCAACGGCCATTCGAATCAGTTCAGCCAGATTGGCGGCACCCAGCGTCTTCATGATGCGCTGACGGTAGACCTCAATGGTCTTGGCGCTGAGGGATAGCTGTTCTGCGATTTCACGGCTGGTCAGACCCCGCGCCACCTCCCGCAGGATGGCTTGCTCATTGGCTCTCAGCGTGTCGTAGCGACGCTTCAGCTCCTGCTGTCGCGACCAGTGGTTCATCTGGCAGTGATGGAGATCCAGCGCCTGTTGAATCGTGTCGATCAGCTGCTGCTGGTTGAAGGGCTTTTCGATGAAATCGAAGGCGCCTGCCTTCAAGGCTGCCACCGCCATGGGGACATCACCGTGTCCCGTCATCATGATCAACGGCAGGTGCTGGTCGCGCTGGGCTAGCCGCTGCTGGACCTGAAGCCCACTGAGTCCGGGCATGCGCACATCCAGCAATAGCACCTGATGCGAATGGGTCGAGGCAAGAAAGTCATCACCGCTGGAGTAGCCTCTAGCGCCGAGTCCTACCGACTGCAGCAGCCAGGCCAGCGACTCCCTCAGATCTTCGTCATCATCGACGATGGCGACGGTGGCAGGCGGAACATCATGGGACATGGCAGTTACCGAGGTGGTCTGGCGAGCCTGGACATGTGGTGAGCACATGCTGACCGCCGATAACAGAAAACAAGAGACGTCGTTATCCTATCCGATTGGGGCCCTGCCGGGGACTGTTCATCGCGCTGGCGCTGGTGGGTGGTGCCGAGAGACGCGCGCGAGGCTGATGCGAAAGAGTGCACCGGTAAAGGGGGAAGACACCTGGAAGCGCTGAGAATCCTCTGGCACTGGAGCTCGGCACGTTGCGCCGTCACGACCAGTGTCCTCAAGCGTCAGCCCTCCGCCCATGGCCTCCAGCAATGACAGACTGATCGATAGCCCCATGCCAAGGCCCTCCGGGCGACTACTGACAAAAGGCGTGAAGAGCTGTGGACGCTGATCTTCAGGGACGCCTGGCCCGTTATCCAGAATGTCGATGCATACCGTATCTGCGCCGGTGGGATAGGCATCGACGAGGATACGGGGAGGCGAGGTAGTGGCCACCGTGTCGCGGCAGGCGTCTAGCGCGTTACGAATCAGGTTTACCAGTACCTGCTCCAGCCCCTCGGCGTCGGCAGTAACGTACAGGCCAGGAGGCGTCATGCACCAGATGAGCTGAACCCCTTCGTGGCGGCACTGTGGCTCCCACAGGTCGACCGCCGCAGAGATGATGGCGGAGAGGTCCTGGGGGGCAAGGTGCAGGCTGCCACGGCGAACAAACCGGCGAATATGCTTGAGACGGTCCGATAGCCGCTGAATCTGATGGCTGATTCGGGTGAGTGGAACGGTGAGCTCACTGGCAGGCTGTTGGGGATTGCGTTCAAGCTGCATCAGCGCGCCACTGGCATAGTTGCTGAGGGTCGCCAATGGCTGGTTGCACTCGTGGGCAATCGTGGTGGCCAACTCGCCGAGGGAGGCCAGCCGATTGGCATGAGTAATCTGTTCCTGGTGGCGCCGCGCTTGCGCTTCTGCTTCCAGACGCAGGCTGAGGTCTCGATTGACCAGGGATAGCTGGGCATGGCCTGCCTGTTCACGGTGTTGCTGGACCACACTGAGCACCGGAATGTCACCGCCAGGGCTGGCCAGGGCCAACTCTCCGCTCCAGCGTCCATGCTGGTGAATGGCTGGCAGTACCTGCTGGCACCAGGTCTGGGTAGCCTGGGTGGTCAGCAGCTGGCGAATGGCCAGCGAGGGGCTGTCCTTGGCAAGGCCCAGCAGCTCGCGAGCCGCCTGGTTCGAGTAGACCAGCGTCTCGTCTTCATCACAGAACAGCACGTAGTCCGTGGTCGATTCGACCACCCGTGCCAGGCGTTGACGTCTCGCTTCTTCCTCGACCCGCCGGCTGACATCGCGGGATACGCAGAGTATGTCGATCAAGTCGCCGGTGGCGGGGTCTCGGCGAGTTCGGCTCGTGGTCTCGAACCAGATGTAGTGGCCTTCACGGGTGCGGAAACGGTAGGTCTGCTCGTAGAAGCCTTCGTGGTAGTAAATGCTGGGTGACTTGCTCAGCAGGGCGGCCAGGTCGTCGGGGTGAAACATGTCATAGGCGCAGATGCCCACCAGCTCTTCCGGCGCAAAGCCGAGCAGCGACTGCGAGGCCTGGGAGGCATAGAGAAAGACGCCGTCCTGGTCATGCCGCGAGATCAGATCGGTGGTGCTTTCCGCCAGCCACTGATAGTGACGTTTTTCTTCTTCCAGCCGCGCGATGGTTTGCTCGAGCTCACGCAGCCGGGTGTCGGTAGTGGTGGACATGGGCACACTCGATAGCGATATGGCTTGTCTGGCAAGCGCAGGTCACACAGGGCGGCTGACTCAGCGCGCGGGGTCGATCATGCCCCCGAGTGAGGCGTTGCGTCGGAACCAGCCCGCGATGCTGGCCCGGGGGTGTCGCGTTGGCAACACTTCATGGGGTACTTGCTCTGACAGGAAGCACACCAGGGTCCCAGCCTGTGGCGCCACACGCGCCACTTCCCGATCCTGGTCATCGCTTGCGTAGATCACCATCTCACCGCCGCCGTCCTCAGGCCAGTCCGGATTGAGGTAGCCGACCGTGGAGACCACACGGTTGGCGCGGCCGCGAAAGCTGTCGAGGTGGCGACGATAGAAGGCGCCGCTGGGGTAGCGTGCCAGGTGCGCTTCATACTCGAAGAGGCCGAGAAACAGGCTGGCATTGAGGGCCTGCTGCAATTCCCCCATGGTGTCCAGGTAGCGCCGCTGAGCCAGGGTTTCCCGGTCGAGCCAATGGATGGCGTCTCCGCGAATATCATCGCGGGTTTCGTGCTCGTTGCCGCGTCCTATACCTGCCCTGGTCAGGGCCTCTAGACGAGCGCGGTCCTCGATTTCGCTGTGCAGGGCCTGGCAAAGCGCCGGATCCAGCAGTTCCTTGCCGATATAAAAGCCTTGCTCCACCAGCGCCTCGATCAACTCGTCGAGGCGGCCAGGGGGTAGAGGGCAAGCGTCTGGATAGCTCATAGTGCCGAAGTCGTCTCTTGCCAGGTGATGTCATGTGCCCTTGCGAGCCAGTGGTGGCTGTCTGCGTCAGGCATGTGGGGCCCGTCGCGGAGGCAGGTGGCGCAGTGTACCCTCAGGGCGGCGCGAGAGGCTCATTTCCTGGCCGAATCCCTCCGCCAGAAGCTCCACCAGCATCATCGCCGATAGCCCCCAGATCACGTAGTCCTCGCCTTGGTCGGCAGGGATCAGGTAGCTGGGCACGTAGAGGTTATTGCCGTCGACCGGGATGACATCGGTATGGGTGCGATGATCGTCAAGGAAGTGAGCCAGCGGCACCTCGAAGATGGCGTCCAGCTCGCCCTGATCCGGCGCCAGCGGGAGCCCCGGCGGTATGATGCCGACAAAGGGCGTGACCTTGAGCCCGTGCAGGGAAAGCACGTCGGACAGCTGACCGATCACCTCGACGTGATGGGCCTCCAGGCCGATTTCCTCTTCCGACTCACGCAAGGCCGTGGCCAGCAGGTGGTCATCTTGATCCTCGCGCTTGCCGCCAGGGAAGGCCACTTGGCCGCTGTGGGTCGACAGATGGCTGGCGCGACGCGTGAACAACAGGCCCGGCTCTGGTCGGTCGATCACTGGGATCAGCACCGCTGCCTCTGGCAGCTTGACCTTTAGCTGCCGCGGGGAATGCGCTTGCAGGCGTTTGCGTAGTTTCTCTAACATGGGGTGTCCGCTGGGTTTCGTTCGTTGTACCCAGCCCTACGTAGCGGCGTCAAGCCTGTCTCCCACTCCCTGCCAGGGAACGACAAGAACGATTGCAGCCCATGAATTTTTGCAGCCACTGTGGTGAGCCGGTCAGCTTTGCCATCCCTGAGGGGGATGACCGCCCGCGTTTCCTGTGCCATGCCTGCGGCACGATTCATTACCAGAATCCCAGGATCGTGGCGGGGACCTTGCCGGTGTGCGGCTCTCGCGTATTGCTGTGTCGGCGGGCCATAGCTCCCCGAGAAGGGTACTGGACGCTGCCGGCAGGTTTTATGGAGAACGGAGAGACGACACCGGATGCGGCCCGACGGGAGACCCGCGAGGAAGCCTGCGCCGATGTGGCGCTGGCGGGGCTGTACACCATGATCAATCTGCCCCACATCGACCAGGTCTTCATGATCTTTCTGGCGGAGCTGAACGGCAGCTATGCGGCGGGGCCGGAGAGCCTGGACGTGCAACTCTTTGAAGAACACGAGATACCCTGGGATGAGCTTGCCTTTCCCACCATCGAGCGCACCTTGCGGCACTTTTTCGAAGACCGGGGCACTGATCACTTCCCGTTGCACGTCAGTGACATCACCCCAGAGCAGCGCTCCGCCTTCTTCGGCAGTGCCTGAGCGGGGCCCATTCAACGCTGCTCGCCGTGGGCCTGTGATGGCGAGGCCGATCTGAGCGTGAGCCGAAGCTTGAGCCGAGCTGGAGCAGGAGGTCGCCGCTCGGCCACGCGCCAGACGTCACAGTTCGGCCAGGCGCCAGACGTCATAGGCCACTTCTTCATAAGGGTGTGAAAGTTTCAGTGCCGACACTGCCGCTTCAATCAACTCATCTGCACACACCATTTCGACCTTGAACTCCTGTACTCGCTCGAGCTCACCGACTCGGCCGATATGCGGATCCGCGCCATTCAAGGGCCTGAACTGACCTTCCCCGGCGGTCTGAAAGCAGCAGGCTTCATAGTCGCCGATACGGCCAGCACCGGTGGCGAAGACCGCTTCCTTGACCGCCTCCGCATGGTCGTGTGGTACGAAAAAGGCGAGCTTGTACATAACGTCTCCCTGGAGCAACAGTGCATGAGGGCCTGCGACTGCCTGCCCACCGGGCAGGCTAGACCCGTCAAGAACCGCCAAGTGTAGCCGGGGCGTGTCAGTGCCCGATACCCAGCCAGCGCTTCCACCATGGCAAGGCGTTGGCGTCCACGGCCTCCTGCTGGGCGCTGGTGGTGGAGTCCAGAAAGGCCTTGATGGGGTCGACTTGCTGGGGGCGATCGAGCATGGGAGCGTGTCCACAGCCAGGTACGCTCAATGTCTCGAGTGTTGGCTGTGCTTCGCCCATGCGCTGGACAATGTCTTCGCTGATCAGCGTGGAATCTTCGCCACGAATGACCATCAAGGGGCAACGTATGGCCCTCCAGTCGGACCAGGTATCCCGCGGCGTGTCATGGACAAATTGCTCGCCTATCCGGGGGTCGTAGTGATAGGTCCAGCTGCCGTCCGGCAGGCGCCGAGCGCTCTCCAGTGTCAGCTGGCGCCAACCGTCCTCGGTGTCGATGCCAAAGCCGGCGTAGTGGCGACGTAGCTCTGCTTCAAGCTGCCCCAGCCGCGTGAATCGATGGGGGACCGTAAAGTAGCTGGCAAGCTCGGTCAGCCCCGAGGGGTCGAGCTCGGGGCCGACATCGTTGAGCACCAGGCGTTCGATGCGGGATGCGCTGGCAGGATCTGCCGCCAGCAACATGCCGAGCAGGCCTCCCATGGAGGTACCAATCCAGGGGACGCTGTCCAACGAAAAGTGGTCGAGTACAGCTAACGCGACTGTCATGTAATGGGCGTATACATAGTCATTGGCCGGATACATGGACCAGCTGGAGAGCCCTCGCCCGGGGGTGTCAGGAGCAAGAACGCGCCATTCTGGACCCAGCTCTCTTGCCAGAGCTGCGAAGTCGCCACCATGGCGCGCCAGCCCATGCCAGGCCACTACCGTTTTCGGTGCTTCGGGGTGGAAAACGCGCACGGCGATCTCCAGTTCGCGATGTGTGACCAGGCTCAGATGATCCATGGCAGCTCCTGACGGGTGGCCTGACGGCGAGGATGCAAATGCTGCATTGCATCATTCTAGTCGAGCTAGAGGGTGCGTGCGAAATTGCGAAATTTTCACCATCCTTGCACGAAGGGCGGTAGAATAGTCCATCAAACATGCGACAATGTATGTATATCGATTGCTACTATTGGCGTATGCTGCAAGTGAAAGATCGTTGACCCGATGCAAGATCGAATCTCGCGGATGGCGCGGGAGTCGACCACGCTGTGTCAATGACGCGCCCCGCTGCTGTACCGGTCCTGATTGCCTGGAAGGAGCCCTCCGGGCCGGTGTGATGGGACTTGTGGACAACGCCAAGCAACATACCGAGGATGCTTTTAATGACGCCTTCCCATCCAGTTTCTGATTCCCGGAGTACGCCGGTACGCGTGCGCCGCCACCTGCTGTGTGCCGTTGTAGCTGCCTTGATGGTGGGACAGGCCCAGGGTGCTGACCTGCTGACCATTACCCGCGACGCCCTGGAAAACAATTCCGAGCTGGCATCGGCACGCGCTGCAACCAGTGGCGTGGAAGAGGGCATCAACGTCGAGCAGGCGGACCTCAATCCGCAGGTATCCGCTTCAGGTGAAGCGGCCTATAACCACATCTTCGAGACGCAATCCCAGTCCGGTTTCAGCGGCACCGGTATGGATGATGACTACATCAGCTACGGAATCAACCTGCAGGCCACTCAGAAGCTGTACGACGCGCTGAACAGCCGTGAGGTCGACGTGGCCAAGGCGCAGCTCGAGCAGCAGACCTTCAGCCTGGCCGCGACCGAGCAGCAGGTGCTGATCGACACATCCTCGGCGTATTTCGACATTCTCCGTGCGTATGAAATTCTGGAAGCACGCCGTGCCCAGGAGCGTGCTATCGGGCGTCAGCTCGAGCAAGCCCAGGAGCAGTTCGATGTGGGCCTGATCGCCATCACTGATGTGGAAGAAGCTCGTGCCAGCTTCGACCAGTCTCGGGCGGACCGCATTACCGCTGAAAGCAACCTGCAGGTCGCCTTCGAGGCCCTCGAGCGACTGACCGGCAAGCGTTACGACAGCATCGAGATGCTCCAGGACGACCTGCCCATTGCGCTGCCTGAGCCGGCCAGCCGCGATGCCTGGATCGAGCTGGCGATTGAGCGCAATCCCGAACTGCTGGCGCAGCAGGCCGGTGTCGATGTGGCTCGCGAGCAGATCGATGTGGCTCGCGCGGCGGATCTACCGGTCTTCGAGGCCTTTGCCAACTACGCCTACAGCGATGATGAGCGGGACGGCTACGAGGACTACAACTCGAACAGCCAGGTGGGCGTGAGTGCGAGCATGCCGCTTTACACCGGCGGACGCACCAGTGCCTCCGTGCGCCAGACGACCTACCAGCTGGAGTCGAGTCAGTACGACTTCGAGTCCCAGCGCCGCGAGACCGTGCTGCAGATTCGCTCGCTGTACACCCAGGTCAGCAATGACGTGTCCACCGTGGCGGCGCGCAAGCAGGCCATCGTCTCCAACCAGAGCGCTCTGGACGCCACTCGTGCGGGCTATGAGGTCGGCACACGTAACATTGTTGACGTGCTCAATGCCGAACAGAGCCTGTATAACGCCATCGCCGACTACGCCGATGCTCGATACAACTACGTGGTCGACCTGCTGAGCCTGCATCGCCAGGCCGGCGTGCTCGACGCTGACGATATCGCTGAACTGAACGCCTTCCTGGTAGAAGAAGGGCAGGTCAACTTTACGCTTCCCGAGCAGAGCGAAGCCGACGGCTACGACGCAGTGCTGGACATTGGCGCGCCTCCGCGTCAGGACTCGTAGTTCCCGCCAGCGCCGGTCCGGCCACCACCGCGGTGGCCGGATGTCTTTCAGCCTTACGACATCACGAACCCCAAGGAATGACGGGATGAAAACCACCATGACGCGCGGTCGCCCCTGGGCCGCACTGGCGGCGGCGTTGCTGCTGGCTGGCTGTGGCCAGGATGAAGGACAGTCTGACGCCCAGGCGGGCGGCCAGCCGCCGGCAAAGCCTATTGAAGTGGCTGAGCTGGCCTATCAGGACATTCCGCTGGACAAATCGTACCCCTCCAAGTTGATGAGCGAGCAGGAGGTCACGCTCGTGGCGCGCGTCACTGGTGTGCTGGAAGAGCGCAAGTTCGAGCCCGGCGATCAGGTGGAGAAGGGCGATAGCCTGTATACGATCGAGCCTGACCTGTATGAGGCAACGGTAGCGCAGCGTGAGGCAGATCTGGCCAGCGCCCAGGCCGAGGTGGCTCGGGCGGACCGTGATGCCAACCGTTTCCAGCAGCTGGCCGCGCAGAACTCTGTCAGCCGCCAGCAGGTGGATCAGGCATTGGCGGACGCGCGGGTAGCACGTGCCAGCGTGGCCCAGGCCGAGGCGGCCCTGAAGAGTGCCCAGCTTGACCTGAACTATGCGGATGTCACGGCCCCGGTGTCCGGCGTGATTGGCTTGAGCGAAGTCAACGTCGGCAACCTGGTGTCGCCGAATACCGAGCTGGCCACCATTACCCCTCTGGACCCGCTCGAGGTGCGCTTCCAGATGCCCCAGAACGATGCCTTCGAGCTGCGTCGTCAGCTTGAAGACATGAGCATCGAAGACATTGTTGCCTCGTTGGAAGCGTACTCTTCTCGCGGGGAGGCACCCACTGTATTGAGCGGTCACCTGGACTTTCTCGGTTCCCGCGTCGACCCCGACACCAGCACCGTCCAGGCCGAGGCCACCTTCGCCAATCC
This sequence comes from Halomonas sp. DP5Y7-2, assembly GCF_019802025.1. Classification (NCBI taxonomy): domain Bacteria; kingdom Pseudomonadati; phylum Pseudomonadota; class Gammaproteobacteria; order Oceanospirillales; family Halomonadaceae; genus Halomonas; species Halomonas sp. DP5Y7-2. Next base: position 136,767 of record NZ_JAHVHY010000010.1, read on the forward strand.
TGACGGCGCGGTGCTGCCCGGGCAATACGTGCGCGTGAAGATCGAGGGACTTGCGCGCTTCGGTGTGCTGGCGGTTCCCGAGCTGGCGTTGACTCAGGGGCTGATGGGACCGCAGGTATACGTGCTGGATGACGACAACGTCGCCCGCGCGCGCCCGGTGCAGCTGGGTGAACTGGCCGGTCCGTGGCAGATCATCCTGGATGGCGTCGAGCCTGGCGAGCGTGTGGTAGTCGGCGATCCGGGCAGCTTGAAGCCAGGCACCCCGATTGACCCGCAACCCTTTGACGGTGATGCCGAGGCGCTGATGCAGGCGGCCCAGTACGACGAGCAGCAGGCACAGCAAGGTGGCCAGGGTGGCGCAGGACAGGCTCCCGGCGAGCAGGCTGAGGCCGCTGCGGGAGAGGGCGCCGACCAGGCGTCAATGGAGGCACCGCAGGGCAACCAGGAGGCCGAGGAGGCTGAAGGAGAGGGCAACGAATGAATTTCGCCAACTTCTTCATCAAACGGCCGATCTTTGCCTCGGTCCTGGCGATCATCCTGACCATCATCGGTGCGATGAGCATGCGGGTACTGCCGATCGAGCAGTATCCCAGCGTGGTGCCTCCGACGGTGTCGGTGAGCGCGACCTTCCCCGGGGCTGACGCCGAGACCGTGGCGCAAACCGTTGCGGCTCCCCTGGCGGAAGCCATCAACGGCGTCGAGAACATGCTCTACATGAACTCGACCAGCTCCGATAACGGCTCCATGAGCCTGAGTGTCGCCTTCGACATCGGCACTGACGGTGATATCAATACCATCAACGTCAACAACCGGGTGCAAGGGGCGCTGTCCCAGTTGCCCGAAGCGGTGCAGGAGCAAGGGGTTCAGGTCGAGTTGCGTTCTAGCTCGATCCTGATGCTGGTGTCGTTGATCTCTCCCCAGGGAGACTACGACAACATCTACATGCAGAACTACGCCACCCTCAACATTCTCGATGAGCTGCGCCAGATTCCCGGCGTCGGTGAGGCCGAGGTGCTGGGCGGCGGCGAGTTTGCCATGCGCATCTGGATGGACCCGAACAAGCTGGCCGAGTACGACCTGACGCCGACTGAAGTGGCGGCGGCGATCCGCGCCCAGAACACGGAAGTGCCTGCGGGCAGCCTGGCGTCGACACCCATCGACAGCCCGCGAGCCTTTACCTACACCATTACCGCCGGCGGACGTCTGTCCAGTGCCGACGACTTCCGCAACATCCTGCTGCGTACCAACGAAGACGGGTCTGCACTGCGTCTGGATGATGTGGCTCGCATCGAGCTGGGCGCCTCCTTCTATGGTGTCGAAGCGCGTCTTAACGGCGCCATCATGACGCCGATCATGATTCAGCAGCAGCCTGGCGCCAATGCGCTGCATACCGCGGATCTGGTGAAGGAGAAAATGACGGAGCTGGAAGGGCGCTTCCCGCCGGGGCTGGAATTCGTGGTGCCCTACGACACCACGCTGTTCATTGATGCGTCGGTGGAAACCGTCTTCCACACCTTTATCGAAGCCTTCCTGATTGTTGGCGTCATTCTGTTCATCTTCCTGCAGAACTGGCGTTTCACCGTGATCGCCATGTCGGTGGTGCCGGTGTCTGTGCTGGCGACCTTTGCAGGCTTCTATGCGTTCGGCTTCTCGATCAACCTGCTGACCCTGTTTGCCCTGGTGCTGTCGATAGGCATCGTGGTGGATGACGCCATCCTGGTGGTGGAGAACGTCGAGCGAGTGCTCTCCGAAGACGAAGACATCAGCGTTCGTCAGGCGACGGTTCAGGCCATGAAGGAAGTGGGCGGTCCGGTCATTGCGACGTCATTGATCATGGCGGCGGTGTTCGTGCCGGTGGCGTTCCTCGGTGGCTTCACCGGGCAGATCTATCAGCAGTTCGCGTTGACCATCGCCATATCGGTGGCCTTCTCGGCGCTGATGGCGTTGACCTTCACTCCGGCCCTGTCCGCGATCTTCATCAAGCATGACCTGCACAAGAAAGAATCCGGTTTCATGCGTGCGGTGCGCACCCCGCTGAGGCTGTTCGATCGCTTCTTCGACGGGGTCACCAAGCTGTTCATGCTGGCGGTGAAAGGCCTGGTCAAGGCCTGGATACTGACCCTGGCGCTGGTGGCCCTGGTGGGCGTCGGTTCGTTCTGGCTGTACGAGAACACGCCGTCGACCCTGGTGCCCGAGACCGATCAGGGCATCGCCTTGGCGGCCGTCAGTCTGCCGGACTCGGCGTCGCTGAGTCGTACCAAGGCCTACATGGCGGAAGTCAGCAAGCGTATCGAGGAGGTGCCCGGTGTGAGGTATTCATCGGCCATCGCTGGCTACGACATGCTGACCAGCTCGGTCAATACGGCCCGCGGCATCATCTTCATCAACATGGATAACTGGGACGAGCGGGAGACCACCGTTGATGACTTGATCGGACGGATCTTCCAGATCGGTGCCGAGGTGGATGGCGGCACGGTCATGGCCTTCAATATGCCGCCGATCATTGGTCTCTCCACCACTGGCGGGTTCACCGGCTACCTGCAGTCGTTCTCCGGTGCCACACCCGAGGAGATCTACCAGGCCTCGCTCAAGGTCATGCAGGCAGCCAATCAGGATCCCGCGCTGAATCAGGTGTTCTCGACGTTCAGTGTCAACGTGCCGTCATTCCGGGCTGATATCGACCAGCAGAAGGCGCTGAGCTACGGCGTGTCGCTGACCGACCTGAACGCGACCTTGTCGAATACCTTCGGTAACGGCTTCGTCAACTTCTTCAGCTACCAGAACCGTAACTTCCAGGTGTACCTGCAGAACGAGGCGGAGTACCGCGACACCCCGGACGACATCAACAATGTCTACGTGCGTGGTGGCAATGGCGAGCGGATTCCGCTGTCCGAGTTCGTGACTCTCGAGCGCAAGGCGGCGCCTGCCGTGGTGACCCGCTTTGGGGTCTACTCGGCGGCGCAGTTCCAGGGCGGTCCTGCTGAGGGCTATTCCTCCACCCAGGCGATCCAGGCCATGGAGAGGATTGTCGAGGACACCCTGGGCAGTGACTGGGGGATGGGCTGGACCGGTACTGCCTATCAGGAAAGCGAGGCAGGCAACGCCGGTACCATCGCCATTATCTTCGGCATGGTCATGGTATTCCTGATTCTGGCGGCCCAGTACGAAAGCTGGTCCTTGCCGCTGGCGGTGCTGACGGCAACGCCCTTTGCCTTCCTCGGTGGCATCGCGGGTATTGCCATGCGTGGACTCGACACCAGCGTGTACGTCCAGATCGGGGTACTGGTGGTGATCGGCCTTGCGGCCAAGAACGCGATCCTGATCGTCGAGTTTGCCGAGCTGCAACGCAAGGAAATGGGCAAGAGCATACGTGAGGCGGCCATCACCGCGGCTGAGCTGCGTTTCCGCCCCATCGTCATGACCTCCATGGCCTTCATCTTCGGCACCTTGCCACTGGCCATGGCGACCGGCGCCAGTGATACCAGTAGTCACCACATCGGTACCACGGTGGCGATGGGCATGGCGTCGGTGGCGGTGCTGGGCAGCTGCTTCGTGCCATCCTTCTACGCCATGATCGCCACGCTGTCGCACAAGCTATTCGGCAGCAACTCGTCCCACGACGAGGGCGAAGATAGAAGCGGCGACAGGGGTGATGACAGGGGTGATGACAGAGGTGATCAAGAGCAACGTCCGACGACCCCCTGATAGCGTTACTTGCTTTGTCTGCACGTGGTGCTGACCAAGGCGCCGTCCCATTGGGACGGCGCCTTTTTTCTTTCCACCGGGCCGGCTTTCGGGGCAGGCCGACGCACGCAGAGAGCATATATCAAGGCCTCGGCGCATCGCTTGCTGCAGCGCAACACGTTGTCCGGTAACGAAAAAATCCACACCGCCCGGTCGAGGTTTGCCGTAGAGAGCGCTATGCTTTTATCAGACACTAAACGAGTGGCATCGGCTGCTGGGCAGGTGGAAGGCCCACCCTTCGCCACGGGAGAGACGTATGAATATCGCGATCATCCAGGAAACGGCATTCAGCTTTCCGCTTATTCTGTTCACGCTGCTACTGCCCGTGGTCCTGATCTACTGGTTGCTGGTCGCCGTCAGGGTGGCACCGTTGCAGCTGTTTGAGCGCGATAGCCTGAGAGACGACCACCTGGCCAGCACCATGGTGTCGCTTGGGTTTGCTGGCGTGCCCGTCACCATGGCGCTGTCTGTGTTGTTCGTTTACGCGGCGGTCATCACGCTGGTTGCCGAGCTACTGGTGTTGCGCTGGTTTGATCTGGCGCTGGTGATCGTGCCTTTGGGTATTGCGGTGCTGTGGGGGGCCTTTGCTCTTGCGTCACCACTTGCGGCCAAGAGTTGCCGCGCGTTGTTGCGCCATTACCGTGACCGGCCCTCGTTCAACCAGCGGTGCCTGCTGGGTGAACGAGTGCAAGTGGTGGGCTTTGTCGACCAGCAGGGATGTTGTCGAGCGGTGCTGTGTTCCGATGGCACGCGGGAGGTTTGCCTCAGGGGCAAGCCCGGCTCAATGCCCAAGGAAGGAGAGGTGCGGGTGCTGGTCAAGTACCTGGATGAACAAGATGGATTTCGCTCAGTCGCCGAGCGCGAGTTTCTCGATGCTCGCACGCGCCTGGTGCGACTCAAGCTGATCGAGCGCCATGAGCCGGTGCCACCCCAGGACAATGCCGAGAGCAGGCAACATCGTCATTACCACGGACATCACCAGCACTGACCGGTGCTTCGCTGCTATGGCGTCTCACTGCTGCCGATCAGGGTGATAAGGTCATCCACCAGCGCCGGGCCGCGCTGGCTGAGCGAGAACGCATCGGGTACTCGCAGCCATTCCCAGAACAGTCCGCTGAGGGCATAGTGGAATAAGTCAGTGGCGCGCTCCGGGCTTAGCCCCGGGCGCAGCTGATGGCGCTCTTCTGCCTGTTGAAACTGCCTAAGCAAGGCCTGACAGGTTTCTCTGGCTATCTCTGCCTTTGCCTGCAGCGGGTCGAAGTCATCGGTACGTTCGCAATGGTGCAGCAAGATGCCGTGCACGCGTCGGTGTCTCGGGGTATCGCACTGCTTCAGACCGGTGTGGCAGCCCAAGCGCACCGCTTCCAATGGCCGATGGCCCACCTCTGCGTGATCAAGGTTGTTCAGCAGGTCCTCAAAGGGAAGGTGAACACGTTCCAGCATGGCGCGGAACAGATCGCCCTTGTTGCGGAAGTGCCAATACAGCGCGCCGCGGGTCACTCCCGCCCGTCGGGAAATCTGGTCCAACGAGGCACGTGCCACACCGCGTTCGAGAAACACCTCCTCGGCGGCATCGAGCAGGGCGGCTCGGGTAGCGGCAGCTTCTTCCTTGGTACGGCGGGCCATGTGGGCGGGCAACTCCAGCGGTATCGTCAAGCAATGTATTCTACCGGACTCACCGAATGAGTTCAGTGACGTCGATGAGTGATGCGAGGTAAATTGGACTCGTTTTGGAGACGGCGTGGGCGTATAAGAACGAACATGCCGTCCGCCTGTAGACGGACCGATAAGGTGACCAAGGAGCCTGTATGGCGAGAGCCCCTTTTGAACTGGCCGGAGTCACGGTCAAGCCCGGCAGTCGCGCACAGATCGATGTGCCCGTGGCCAAGCTTTATACCCACGCCCCTTTGGATATCCCCGTAGAAGTGGTCCACGGACGGCAGGCAGGTCCTACCCTGTTGGTATGTGGCGCCATTCACGGCGATGAGATCAACGGCGTTGAAATTGTCCGTCGGCTACTGCGCTCCCGCCAGATCAACCGCTTGAGGGGCACCCTGATCGCGGTGCCTATCGTCAATATTTTTGGATTCGTGCAACACAGCCGGTACTTGCCTGATCGCCGCGATCTTAATCGCTGTTTTCCCGGGAGTGAGTCGGGGTCTTTGGGCGGGCGTATTGCGGCGCTGTTTCGTGAACAGATTGTCGATCACGCGACTCACATCATCGATCTGCACACGGGCGCGATTCATCGCACCAACTTGCCACAGATTCGCGCACAGCTTGGTGATGCCGGCGAAGAAACGCGACGCATGGCGGATGCCTTCGGGGCTCCGGTCATCCTCAATGCGGAACTGCGCGAGGGCAGCCTTCGCCACTATGCCCAGAGTCGCGGTACGCCGGTGTTGACCTATGAAGCGGGTGAAGCACTGCGCTTTGACGAATGGGCGATCACCGCAGGGGTTCGCGGCGTTCAACGGGTCATGCGCAGGCTTGGAATGCTCACCGGCGAGCAGCGCCGTCGCGCGCCACCTGCCGCGGAAGTCGCCAATGGATCGAGCTGGGCCAGGGCACCTATCGACGGCATTCTGCGTCCCAAGGTGCGACTTGGCGCACGGGTAGCCAAGGGCCAGGTACTGGGGAAGGTAGCAGACCCCTTCGGCGAGACCGAAGGCGAGGTCTTGGCCATGGCTGACGGCATCGTGATCGGCATGAGTCGACTGCCTCTGGCCAACGAGGGGGAGGCGCTGTTTCACGTCGCTCGGTTTGATGCCATCGAAGAGGCCGAGAGTGCCATCGAGACGTTTCAGTCCAGTCTGGAACCACCGCCGGACGCCCTGTATTGACGTTCCTGGGGAACCTGATGCCAGCCAACGGCCGAGCCTCGTGCTCGGCCGTTGGCGTTTAATGCCTTCAACACGGCAGCAAGGCTCAGGACTCGACGGTGTCGGGTACCAGTCCCAGCGCATCATCGAACACGGCTAGACCGGCACCTTCCTTGTGGGCATTTTCAGAGAGGTGACGACGGAACTTCCGGCCGCCAGGGCAGCCCTGGAAGAGGCCCAGAAGGTGGCGTGTCATATGGTTGAGCTTGGCCCCTTCCTCCAGCCGACGCTGGATGTAGGGGCGAAGCGTCATCGCTGCCGCATGGCGGCTCTGAGCCGGGCCAGGCACCCCGTAGAGGGCCTCATCGACCTGGGCCAAGAGCCACGGATTTTGGTATGCCTCGCGTCCCACCATGACGCTGTCGACGTGCTCAAGCTGCGCTTCGCACTCCGTCAGGCTTTTGATGCCGCCATTGATCCCGATATGCAGGTCGGGCCGGTTCGCCTTAAGGCGATGGACACGTGGATAGTTGAGCGGCGGCACATCGCGGTTTTCCTTGGGCGACAGCCCCTGCAGCCACGCCTTGCGCGCATGCACAATGAAAACTTCACAGCCCGCGTCGGCGACCTTGGTGATGAAGTGCTCCAGGTCTGCGTCCTCATCCTGATCGTCGATACCAATACGACACTTCACCGTCACCGGGATCGACACCGCCTCACGCATGGCGGCCACAGCTACCGCCACCTTGTCGGGATGGCCCATCAAGCAGGCGCCGATCAGGTTATTCTGCACGCGATCACTCGGGCAGCCGACGTTCAGGTTGACCTCATCGTAGCCCCACTCTTGAGCGATGGCCGCGCATTCCGCGAGCTCGCCCGGATCGCTGCCCCCCAGCTGCAACGCCAGAGGGTGTTCCACCTTGTCATAGCCAAGAAACCGATCACGAGGGCGACCATGCAAGATGGCACCGGTAGTCACCATCTCGGTGTACAGCAGCGCCTGGCGCGTCAGCGCACGCGCGAACACCCTGTAGTCGCGGGTAGTCCAATCCATCATCGGCGCCACAGAAAAGCGGCGGGCCTGGGCCAGGGGATCGTGGTCAGTCATGGGGTTCACGGGTCGGAGCTTAGAGGGCGCGTAGTGTACCAGCGTTGGTGGGCCGGTTTCATCGTTGGCTGTCTGCGCAACATTCACCGCTTGCCCAGGCAGCTGGCGGAGGACTATCACGGGCGATGGTGCTCCGCCTATCTGCACTTATCGGGCATGGTGTGCCCTTTGGTCTTTCGGTTACTGGTCCAGGGAGTTCAGGATCTGCCAGGCGGCTTCCACCCGTTCGCCGTTGGGGTAGCGCTTGTTGGCGAGGATAACGATGCCTTGTTGCCGAGAGGGGATAAAGGCGGCGTAGGCGCCAAAGCCGCCGGTGGAGCCGGTCTTGTGGTACCAGCGCTGGGGCTCAGGCTCGCCAGAGGTTGCCAGCATGGTAACGGCCTGGGGCTCGAGGGCCATCTCGGCGGTGGTGCCTGCCATCAGGGTCTCGAGTGTCGTTGGCAGGGCATAGCTTTCCCAGCCCAGGCCCTGCTGCATGTCACCGACGGCGGCGTAGCCGTGATGGGTGGTCAGCAGGGCTTTTGCCATGCGCTGGCCGTCCGGGGTGTTCTGGTTGCCTTGATAGGCATCGATGTTGGCCTGGATGAAGCGGGCCATGTCCAGCGCCGTGGTCTTGATGCCATAGGCCTCGGCATCCAGCGGGCCTGGGTTGACGCGTACCGGCTCATCACCGTTGTAGCCCTGGGCGTAGTGGTGGGCCTGGTCGTCGGGCACCGTAAGCCAGGTGGCACTGAGGCCAAGTGTGGGCAGTATGCTGTCCTGCATCAGCTCAGCGAAGCTCGCTCCGTCGCTCTGGGCTGCGAGCAGGCCGAACAGGCCGATACTGGGGTTCGAATAAAGTCGCTGGGTGCCGGCGGCGAAGTCCGGCTGCCAGTTCACGAAGTAGTCGTGAATGGTGTCGTCGTCGACGCCCGAGGGAAACTGCAGCGGGAAGCCACCGGCGGTGTAGGTGGCAAGCTCTGCCATGCTGACCTCACCGACCGGTCGGCCGCTGAAACGGGGCTCGATGCTGGCGGCGGTGTCATCCAGCGCGAAGCTGCCGTTCTCGTGCACCCAGGCACCCAGCGCCGCGGTAAAGGTCTTGCTGAGTGAGCCAACCTCGAACAGCGTGTCGTTGGTAAGCTCGGCGGTGGTGTCGGTGCCGGATTCCTGCGTCGCGACGCCGTAGTGGCTGAGGCACACCTCGCCTGCATCGATCGCCGCTACCGACATGCCGGGAATCCCATGCCGGTCCATCAACGCCTGTGCTGTCTTGTCGAGCTGAGCGTTCTGGCAAGCTGGCGGACTTGCGTAAGCGAAGGACGACAGCAGTAGAGCGCACAGGGGGGGCAGGTGACGCAACGTCATGACAAGCTCCAGATGAGCCGGCATTAGATGCCGGGGTCGTGAGAAGGGGGCGGTAGTGTGAAGCTGGCGGCCCGGTCGGAGCCGCTCAACGGGATTATCGGCTTATTGTGCTGTACACGTCATCTCTCACCCGCTCGCACCAACCCTCATTGTCTCTTACGTTTCCATATCTCACTTTAGGGCTTGGTTCTTGGTCCCTCTTTACCCCTTCTCTTTGTCCTCTCTCTTTGCCACTCTCGCTTTTCCTCCCTTCTTCCCTTCGCGCTATGGCCCTGACGGTATAAAAGACCGCTTGTAGTTTGAGCCCGCCGAGTCGCAGTTGGAGAACTATGTTGCCGGCAGGAGGGCTTTAGCTAGGGACCGTCAGGCCGCGTTGCACTGCTGGACGCTCGAGGAAGGCGCTGAGTCCTCGCTTGACCTGGAGGAAGTCGTCGTAGCCGACCAGCTCGCCGGCACCGTAACGCTCAACCAGGTTGCGCACCCATGGGAAGATCGCGATATCCGCTATCGAGTAGTCATCCCCCAGCACCCATTGGCGGTCTTCCAGCTGCTTGTCGAGCACACCGAGCAGCCGTCGGGCCTCGTCGAGGTAGCGCTGCAAGGGACGCTTGTCCTCGAACTCCTTACCGCCGAAGAAATGGAAGAAACCGACCTGGCCAAACATGGGACCGACGCCGCCAACCTGAAACATCAGCCATTGAAGGGCCTGATAGTACGCCTGGGGGGACTGTGGCAGCAGTTGCCCGCTCTTGTCGGCGAGATAGAGCAGAATGGTTCCTGACTCGAACAGCGTGAGTGGCTTGCCCTCCGGCCCGTCCGGGTCGAGGATCGCCGGAATCTTGTTGTTGGGACTGAGGGAGAGAAACTCCGGAGAGTGCTGGTCCTTGCTGTCGAAGTTGATTCGGTGAGCCTCGTAGGCCAGCCCGATTTCTTCCAGCATGATCGATATCTTGACGCCATTGGGCGTCGGCAGGGAGTAGAGCTGGAGGCGATCCGGGTGACTGGGGGGCCATTTCTGGGTAATCGGAAAGCGAGACAGGTCAGTCATGGGGCGTTCCTTCGTCCAGGCGGAAGAGTGCTTGATGGTATCACCGCTGGCAGCCGGTTAGGCGCCGGGTCTGCGCCCAAAGAAGCACGCCACATCCCCTTGCAAGGGCGCGTGGTTCGGCGTCGCTGGCCTGGGCGCCTTAAGCTAGCCTCGTCACTGATATCTGTGTAGGTGCTTAGCCGGCGGTGGTTAGTGGGGCCGACTGGGCCAGACCTGTTCAAGGGTTTCCAGCGCCGCTTGCAGTGGAGCGTCAGCGGTACGCTCTCGCCGCCAGATGAAACAGAGCGCACAGTCCAGCGCCACTCCCTCGACGATGGTCAGGCCGCTGCGTTGGCGCTCGGCCAGGGCTAGCGAATCACGGGCCAGGCTAAGTCCCACTCCGGCGCGTACCAAGTCGAGCATGCAGGCTTCCTGGTCGACCTGGGCGACCCGCCTGGGCGTCACGCCGCTTTGCTGCATGGCGCGCTTGAGCAGGCGATGGTGCACTGAATCCGCCGGTGTGACGATCCAGGGCAGGCTGGCCAGGACGGGCCATGCGGTGTCCGCAACCCGTGACTCCCAGCCAGATGGGGCCACCACATGATAGCGAAAGTGCGTCAGTTCAACGTGTGCCAGCGCCGGTGAGGTGCTGCTGGCACCGACACCTGGTGGCGCCAGGTAGAAGGCCGCGTCCAGCTCCCCTCGCTCGACCCGTGACAGGGCGACACCACTCATGCCATGACGCAGCTCAGTTTCGAGTTGCGGCGCGCGCTCGACCAGTACCTTGAGGAAGCTGCCCAGGCGGATGAACTCAGGATCGATGATGGTGCCGATTCTCAGCAGACCGCGCACTGTCGTGTGCAGTGAGCGGGCCATCTGATCGAACACCCGGGCGCTCTCCAGCGCCTTCTCGGCGGTGGGCAGCAGTGCCTGACCGTCCGCGGTCAGCTCCAGTCCCTGGGGGCGGCGGTGGAACAGCGTCAGACCCAGCGTTGCCTGCAGCTGCTTCAACTTTAGGCTAATCGCCGGCTGGGTGAGGTGCAGTGCCTCGGCGGCCCGAGAGACGCTGCCGAGGCGCGCTACCGTGACGAATGCTCGCAGTGTGGGGTAGTCCTGCATGGCGCCTTCCTTTGATCGAGCGTGATATTTGAAAACTTTATATCTGGGTTCCAAATAACTCAATTGCTCCGATCCCCATCAGCGATAGGCTGTACAGCGACAAGACGAGCAGGCTGGACACCTTTTTGCAGACGCCCAGGCTCGATTTACTTAAACAATGCTTATAAAGGAGTACCCCATGACCTCGACGATTCCTCACTTTATCGGCGGCCAGAGAGACGAAGGTGCATCCCTGGGCCATCAGGACGTCTACAACCCGGCGACCGGCCAGGTCAGCGGGCGCGTGGTGTTGGCTTCCGCCAACGAGATCGACAAGGCGGTGGAGGTGGCCAAGGCGGCCTTCCCGAGCTGGGCCGACACCCCGCCCATCCGTCGCGCCCGGGTGATGTTCCGCTTCCTCGAATTGCTCAACGCCAACAAGGATGCCCTGGCCGAGGCAATCACCCGTGAGCACGGCAAGGTCTTCACCGACGCCCAGGGCGAGGTGGCACGGGGTATCGACATCGTCGAGTTCGCCTGTGGTATCCCGCAGCTGCTCAAGGGCGACTTCACCGACCAGGTCAGCACCGGCATCGACAACTGGACCCTGCGTCAGCCGCTAGGCGTGGTCGCCGGCATTACGCCGTTCAATTTCCCGGCCATGGTGCCGATGTGGATGTTCCCGGTCGCCATCGCCGCCGGCAACAGCTTTATCCTCAAGCCCAGCCCCACCGATCCCAGCGCCTCGCTGATGATGGCGGACCTGCTCAAGCAGGCCGGGCTGCCCGACGGTGTGTTCAACGTGGTCCAGGGCGGCAAGGAAACGGTGGACGCGCTGATCGATCATCCTGACGTCAAGGCGCTGTCCTTCGTCGGTTCCACCCCCATCGCCAACCTGATCTATCAGCGTGGCGCTGCTCTCGGCAAGCGTGTGCAGGCCCTCGGTGGCGCCAAGAACCATATGGTGGTGATGCCCGACGCCGATCTCGACAAGGCGGTGGATGCGCTGATCGGTGCGGCCTATGGCTCCGCCGGCGAGCGTTGCATGGCCATCAGTGTGGCGGTGCTGGTCGGTGATGTGGCCGACGATGTGGTGGCGCGGGTCGCCGAGCGGGCACGCAACCTCAAGGTCAAGGACGGCATGCAGCTGGACGCCGAGATGGGACCCATCGTCACCGCCCAGGCCCACCAGCGGATTACCGGCTATATCGACAAGGGCGTCGAGGAGGGTGCCGAGCTGGTAGTTGATGGCCGTGACTTCGATGCCAGCCATACCGGTGAAGGCTGCAGCGAGGGCTTCTGGATGGGCGGCACTCTGTTCGATCACGTGACGCCAGAGATGACGATCTACCGCGAGGAGATCTTCGGCCCGGTGCTGGCCTGCGTGCGCGTGCCGGACGTGGCCACCGCCATCGAGCTGATCAACGACCATGAGTTCGGCAACGGCGTCAGCTGCTTCACCGAGAGCGGCAAGGTGGCCCGCGAGTTCGGCCGTCGCATCCAGGTGGGCATGGTCGGTATCAATGTACCGATCCCGGTGCCCATGGCGTGGCATGGCTTCGGTGGCTGGAAGCGTTCGCTGTTTGGCGACATGCATGCCTACGGCGAAGAGGGCGTGCGCTTCTATACCAAGCAGAAGTCGATCATGCAGCGCTGGTCCGACTCCATCGAGGCGGGCGCGGAGTTCGTGATGCCGACCGCCAAATAATGCCCTGAATCGAGGGATTCGCGATGACAACCGCACAACAATACGACAGCGAGTTTGACTACATCGTGGTCGGAGCAGGCACCGCCGGGTGCCTGCTGGCCAATCGCTTGAGCGCCGACCCGAACAACCGGGTGCTGCTGATCGAGGCCGGTGGTCGCGACAACTACCACTGGATCCACGTACCGGTGGGCTACCTGTACTGCATCGACAACCCGCGTACAGACTGGCGCTTTCGCACCGATCCAGACGCGGGCCTCAACGGGCGCTCGCTGCTGTATCCGCGCGGCAAGACACTCGGTGGCTGCTCGAGCATCAACGGCATGATCTACATGCGCGGCCAGGCCCGGGACTACAACCACTGGGCCGACGTCACCGGCGACGAGCAGTGGCGCTGGGAGCACTGCCTGCCGGCTTTCATCCAGCACGAGGATCATTATCGCCTGGACGAGGGCGGTGACGCCGACGCCGCCCACCGGGACTTTCACGGTCACGGTGGCGAGTGGCGCATCGAAAAGCAGCGGTTGAACTGGCAGGTGCTGGATGACTTCGCCGAGGCGGCGGTCCAGGCGGGGATTCCACGTACCCAGGACTTCAACCGTGGCAGCAACGAAGGCGTCGATTACTTCGAGGTCAATCAGCGCTCCGGCTGGCGCTGGAACACCGCCAAGGCGTTTCTGCGTCCGGCGCTCAAGCGGCCGAACCTGACCCTGTGGCACTCCACCCAGGTCAACCGGCTGATCGTCGCGGGCGGCGAGACTGACGGCGAGAAGCGCTGTGAAGGAGTCGAGGTCAAGCGTGAGGGCACCACCCAGGTGGCCAGGGCGCGCCGTGAGGTGGTGCTGTCCGCCGGCGCCATCGGCTCCCCCCAGATCCTGCAGCTCTCCGGCATCGGGCCTGGTGAGCTGCTCAAGCAGCACGGCATCGACGTCGTCCACGAACTGCCGGGGGTCGGCGAGAACCTGCAGGACCACCTGCAGATTCGCTCGGTGTATCGGGTCAAGGGCGCCAAGACCCTCAACACCATGGCCAGCACCCTGTGGGGCAAGGCCGGTATCGGGGTGGAGTACCTGCTCAAGCGCACCGGCCCGATGAGCATGGCACCGTCGCAGCTCGGCATCTTCACCCGCAGCAGCGACGAGTATGAGCACCCCAACATCCAGTACCACGTCCAGCCCCTGAGTCTGGAAGCCTTCGGTCAGCCGTTGCATCCCTATCCGGCGGTGACCGCCAGCGTCTGCAACCTGAATCCGACCAGTCGCGGCAGCGTCAGGATCCAGAGCGCCGACCCGGCCCAGGCGCCGTCCATCGCACCCAACTACCTGAGCACCGACGAGGACCGGCGGGTGGCGGCGGACTCGCTGCGCGTGACCCGCAGGATCGCCGAGCAGCAGGCCTTCGCCAAGTACGAACCGGAAGAGGTCAAGCCCGGCATCCAGTACCAGACCGATGAGGAGTTGTGGCGGCTCGCCGGAGACATCGGCACCACCATCTTTCACCCGGTCGGCACCACCCGGATGGGCCAGGCCGACGATCCCATGGCGGTGGTCGACTCGCGCTTGCGGGTGAGGGGGATCCAGGGGCTGCGGGTGGCGGACGCCGGCGTCATGCCGACCATCACCAGCGGCAATACCAACTCACCTACCTTGATGATCGCCGAGCGAGCGGCAGGCTGGATGCTCGAGGCCGGCGGCTGACACCGGCGTTCTGCGCAGCCAGCGTCACAACAACAAACGATAAAGGTATCCCTGATGAACGCGCCAGAGTCTCACTCCGATCAACACGCCGACCGGCTCGATCTGCGGGTCTTCGTGCCCGCCGTGCTGGTCATCGCGGGTCTAATGCTGCCTATCATTTTATTTCCAGAGTCGGGAGCCGCACTGGTCAATGCGGCCTTCGCCTTCGCCACCGGGCGTTTCGGCTGGCTGTATCTGCTTGCCGGCATCGCCGTGGTGGTCTTTCTGGTGGGACTGGCCATCAGCCGCTACGGCAACGTGCGACTCGGCGGCCCCGATGACAAGCCCGAGTTCTCCTACTTCAGCTGGGTGGCGATGATCTTTGCCGGGGGCATCGGCATTGCCATCGTCAACTGGGCCTGGGTCGAACCCATCTACTACTTTACTGGCCCACCTTTTGGCGTCGAACCACGTTCCCAGGAGGCGGCAGAATGGGCCTTGACCTACGGCCAGTTCCACTGGGGCTTCACGCCCTGGGCCTTCTATTGCCTGCCGGCTATCCCGATCGCCTACTCGATGTTCGTCCACAACCGTCCCGGCGTCAGGCTGTCCGTGGCCGCGCGGGGGGTGATGGGCCGTCATGCCGATGGCTGGTGGGGCGCGCTACTGGATGCGGTGGTGGTTTTCGGTATCGTCGGTGGTGTCGGTACCTCGCTGGGGCTTGCGGTTCCCCTGGTATCGCAGCTGCTGAGCGGCCTGCTCGGGGTGTCGCCGTCATTCATGCTGGATATCGCGGTGCTGCTGATCTGGACGGCTATCTTCTCCGCCAGCGTGTGGTTCGGCCTGGCCAAGGGCATCAAGATCCTGTCGGACATCAACGTGCTACTGGCGGGAGTTCTGCTGGTGTTCACCCTGGTGGTGGGTGACTCCCTATTCATGGTGGAAGGCTGGGTCAACAGCCTCGGCAAGATGGTTTCCAATTTCGTGCCCATGAGCATGTGGACCGACCCGGTGGGGGATTCGAGCTTCTGGCGCGACTGGACGGTGTTCTACTGGGCCTGGTGGATTGCCTACGCCCCGATGATGGGCCTGTTCGTCGCCCGCATCTCGCGCGGTCGCACCATCCGAGAGCTGATCATCGCCGAAATGGTGTTCGGTTCCCTGGGATGCTGGGTGTTCTTTGCGGTGTGGGGCGGCTACGCGCTGGACTTGCAGATCTCCGGCGCCCTGGATGTGGCGGCCATTCTGTCGGCTGGGGGCATCCCCGCTGCCGTCGAGGCGATCCTCGGTACCCTGCCGATGTCCGGCCTGATTACCACCTTGTTTGTGCTGCTGTGCTTCATCTTCCTGGCGACGACCCTGGATAGCTCTGCCTATGTGCTGGCATCGGTGACCTCGCGCAAGTTGTCCGGCTATCAGGAGCCGCAGCGCAAGATCCGCCTGATCTGGGCGTTTCTGATCGCCGGCGTCGGAGTGGCGCTGATTCAACTTGGCGGGCTCAAGCCGGTACAGACCTCCACCATTGTGGTAGCGCTGCCGATGATCCCCGTGCTGGCGATCCTTGCCTGGTCTCTGGTGCGCTGGCTGCGCCAGGACTTCGCCAAGAAGGTCCTTGAACCCCACCTGGTCATCGAAGACGGCAAACACTGACGTCACCGAGGGGGCTTAGGCCTCCTCCCGTTGCCACCCTTGCTCTACAGGAAGACCCCGATGTCACCGAATCCTCATTCCCAACTGCCGCTCAAGGACGTCAAGGTCATCGACTTCGGTCAGTACATGGCCGGCCCTGCGGTGGCGATGATCCTTGCCGACCTTGGCGCCACGGTCATTCACGTGGACCCGCCCGCGGGGCCCATGTGGGAGTCACCGGCCAACGCCACCTTGCAGCGCAACAAGCTGATCGTGACGATCGATCTCAAGACCGCCGAGGGCCTCGAACAGGCGCTGACGCTGATCGAAGAGGCCGACATCGTGATCGAGAGTTTCCGGCCCGGTGTCATGCAGCGCCTGGGCATCGACTTCGCTGCGCTGCGCGAAGAGCGCCCGGAGCTGATCACCCTGTCGATGCCGGGATTTGCCTCCAACGACGAACTGCGCCGTGACTGGCGGGCCTTCGAGAGCGTCATCGCCGCCCACTCGGGGGTGTTTACCGACATGGGGCTGAACCGGGTGTTGATGGGCATCAACCCGTCCTTCTCGCCGCTGCCGCTGGGCTCGGCCTACGGCACCATGCTGGCAGCTACCGCCGTCACCCTGGCGCTGCAGGCGCGTGAGCGTACCGGTCTCGGCGACGAGATCGAAGTCCCCATCGCCTGCGCCCTGATGGAAGGCCTGTGCTACAACTCCATCAAGATCGAGGGCCTGCCGGAACGCTACAAGACCCAGCGCGAGAAGGAGATCGAGCGTCGCCGCATCGAAGGCGCGCCGATGAACCTGGACTACGACGAACTGCAGGAGCTGCTCGACCCCTTCTATCGCAGCTACAAGTGCAAGGACGGGCGCATGTTCTACGTGGTCTGTCCGAGTCACAAGGAGCACGCCAAGCGCTGCCTCAAGGTGCTTGGTCTCTACGATGAGCTGGTGGAGGAGGGACTGGTGGAAGAGCCCGACACCTATGCACCCACCAGCCAGTGGCAGAGTGACGTGTCGCTTGGCGTCTACCCACTGCCTAAGCGTTGGGCGGATCATATCGCCGCGCGTATGAAGGAGGTCTTCCTGACCCGCACCTCCAAGGAGTGGGAGAAGATCTTCGGCCGAGGCAAGTTCCCCGGCGCACCGCAGCGCTGGCTGCAGGAGTGGATCCACGACGACCACGCCGAGACCGCCGGGCTGATGATCGAAGTGGACGATCCCGAATTCGGCCTGATGACCCAGCCCGGCCCGATGGTCTGGCTGCACGACAGCGGCCACGAGATGCTCACCCCGACGCCGCGCCGCTGGGTATCGTTCGACCAGGCGCTGGCGGTGCTGCATCGCATCGAGACCAAGCTGCCCCGGGTGCGTGCCCGTAACGCCAAGGACGGCTGGCTCGAAGGCGTCAAGGTGCTGGATCTGTGCAACGTCATCGCCGGTCCCCACTCGGTGGCCTTTCTGGCACGCTTCGGTGCCGACATCATCAAGGTGGACCCCGCCAAGCCCTTCTACGACTGCTGGAACACGGTCATCTTCGGCCTGTCGCATATGCGTTCCAAGCGCTCCCTGCTGACCGATATTCAGGTGCCTCGGGGGCGTGACATCCTAGATGAGCTGATCCGCCAGAGCGACGTGGTGGTGTGGAATGCCACCGACAAGCAGGTGGAGCGGATGGGGCTGACCGAGGCAGACATGCAGCGCATCAATCCCGAGGCGATCTTCTGCCAGCTCGACTGCTTCAGCGGGGTCAAGCCGGGTCCCCGGACCAACTACCTGGGCTACGATGATCTGGTGCAGGCCACCACCGGCATCATGCTGCGCTTCGGGGGCAGCATGGATACGCCGGAAGAGCATGCCCACGTCGGCACCATCGACGTGATGTGCGGCTTCGGTGCCTCGCTTGGTGTCGCCACTGCTCTGTACCAGAAGCTGCGCACCCGCCGGGTCAGCCGGGTCAAGACCTCGCTGTCGGCGCTCAGCGGCCTGGCCCAGATGCCGTTCTGCTACGACTACGAGCGGCGCGGCCTGTTCGACGAGCCCTCTGGTCGTGAACTCAACGGCTACGACGATCTGTCGCGCTTCTATTTCACCGCCGACGGGGTAGTGCTGATCAGCGCCTACGAGCGGGACCTGCACAAGTTCGCCCTGGTACCGGGGATCGAAGGGGTGGTCGATGTGGCTCCGGAGGAGCGAGCGGCCTATCTGGCACCTCGCTTTATCAATGCGGTGGCCACCGACTGGGTGGAGCGGCTGCAGAAGGCCGGCATCGCTGCGGCGGTGTGCGAGAACATCGAGGCCCTGCGCTCCTACAATTCGCGGCGCTGGGACAATACCCCGGGCATCGATCGTGGCAGCTATTCCTTCACCGTCTACGACGAGCACCCCAGCGGTCATGTCATTACGCAGCTTGACCCCTATGCCATCCGTCCCAAGCGAGGGCGCATCTATCCGCTGGCGCCGTCGGAGAAATACGGTAGTTCGAGCCGTCAGGTACTGGAGGAGTTGGGGCACAGCCCCGAGGAGATCGAGCGGTTGATCACCGAAGGCGTCGTGTCGGAGAGCTGGAGCGAGGAGTATCTGCCGACCTGAACATGACCGACCGTCAAGGCATCTGGTCGGCCCTTGAACCTGCCAGCGCACTTCCACCGAGGTGTTGGGGAGGGGTGATAGGGTCGACGCCGTGACGGTTGTTGCCATGACCACCGGTACTGACGCTGACACCACTCAACGTATTCGCTGGAATGTTGCGGTTGATCGGCACCACCATGACCCAGTCGAGCCCAGCGGCGATGGGGGCAAGGCCCATGCCGTCACCCAGTGACAGCACGGCGTCACTGAGTTCATCGACCGGTCGAGCCGCCATGGGCGCCTGAATCACGGTGTTCGTTAGATGTTCAACGCTTGCCATGTTGGCGTCGGTGATCGGCGCCAGGCTATCGCCCGCGCGTTGAGCCAGTTGCCGGGTGCTGGCGTCGGCCCAGGCCAGGCCTTCGGCGACGGTGCTGACGGTTGGTAGAACCGTCTGGCCGGTGGAGCTTAGCCGGCCGTCGAGCTGACCTAACAGCGTGACGCCGTCGCTGAGTGAGCTGGACAGGGGCAGGCCGTCCAGGCGTCTCGACACGTCACGGCTTTCGTCGACGAGACCTTGGATACCGTGAAGCGTGGTCTGCGTCTCGTCGATGATCGCGGTCAGGCTGGTCGCCAGCTCACCCAGCTGCTGTGCGGGGGCAAGCGTGTCCGTGACGCTATCCTGTAGTCGCTGACTGGGCCGCGACAGCTGGCCCCCAATATCACGGTTCACGCCCGTCAGCTCGACCGCCAGGGTATTGCTCAGGGTAGTGCGTCCCAGCAGCGCGGTAGCCGCAAGCGTACTTTTGTCGTCACTGCCGACGCTGTCCACCAGGCCGATGACGGCTTGCTCATCCAGCCTGGGAATACCGCTATGACGCGACACGCTGCGGGCTGCGACGCCGGCGAGACCGTTATCATTGTGCTGTCCTCCCAGGACGATACCTGCCAGGCTGACCCATTCGCCGGTGCGGCTCAGCACGCTGCCACTTCCCTCCTTTAGGGCGTCTCCTCCTGCCACGAGCAGGTCTGCTGCCAGTCCGGGCAGCAACAGCGAGTCGGTAGTGATCAGTAAAGGCTCCAGTCCGGCCTGTAGCACGTCTGCTACCTGGGCGGTGAGTGAGCGCTCCAGACGTTCTTGCTGTTCGGCGAGATAGAGGTCCTGTTCGCCGAATCCCAAGGCATGCCCGATACGTCGGCCGTAGCGATCCAGTGACAGCACGCGGGTGATCCGATCATCAAAGCGGTGCAGCAGGGGAAGTGACGCCAGGGTATCCACCGCGCTGTCGATAACATCAAGTGAGCTTTCCAGATAGTCAGCCGAGCTATGCACAGCCTGCTGCGCCCCCATGCTGAGGCGATCGACACCAACGGTGTGGGCGACATCGACTCCCTGGGAGACCAGGCTGGCGCTGGCCATACGAGCGACGGACTGGCTGACCAGCGTCGAAGAGGCGTGAGCCGATGATGACAGGGCAGGCGATGCTAAGGATGGTGATGCCAGGGCCGAGGGAGACAGGGCCGAGGGTGACAGCGATGCGGATACAACCGGCTCGGACTCTGACGCGCTGGCCTGTGCAGGGGGTATCGAAGGATAGTAAGCCTGTTGCGGCTGTCGGTCAGGCGACGAGCTGGCGCAGCCTGACAGCAGGCCTGCCGACAGAATAACCGGAAGGGGAGAAAGTCGTGGGATAGCCTTGCGGATCCACCGTTGGGGTATCAGCAAGGCCTTGATCTGTCGTATTGGGTGAACTAGCACAGACTCAGACCTAGCGGTATCTCACAGCAGAGTATCGAGAAACCGCGCCTTGGCGTGCGCAACCTGTGCTGATTTGGCTTCTTTGTGGAAGAGGGCGGGGCTAGTGAGGGGCGAGCGCGTGGCTAGTGAGGGGCAAGCTCGGGACTAGTGAGGGGCAAGCTCGGGACGAGTGAGTGATTAGTGAGAGACGAGTGGGAGACTAGTTAGGTACTGCAGGATCACTGAGCCAGCGAAAACCAAGGCAGTTAGGCCACGGCCAAAAGCCTTCCAGGCACACGGCGCTCTGTTGTGATCAGGGCTATGACATTCGCTTTGACGGATGGCCGGTGCAGCCTCAGCTAAAAACAGCGAATTGGCGAAGCAGGCATTTATGCAGGGTGTCCCTTGCCGCTGTTTCAGCCAAGCGGGACGTTATCCCAGTAAGTGGTGGTGCAGGGTCGTTGCACCGATGCCGATCAGTACCAGACCGCCGATAATTTCTGCTCGTGGGCCAACGGCCTTGCCGAGCTTGCGACCTAACAGCATGCCCAAGGTCGCCATCAGCGTTGTGGCCGCGCCTATCGTCAATGCGGTGATCCAGATATTGGCTTCCATAAAGGCCAGGCCGACACCGACGGCCATGGCGTCGAGGCTGGTGGTGACGGCGGTCGCGATGATCAGCCACCAGCGGGTACGGTCAGTGGTGGCGCCGCAGTCGCAGCTGGCACAGTCCTTTGCCCTGGGCATCAAGCCGCTCTGGATCATCTTTCCACCGAGGGCCAGCAGCAGGAAGAAGATGATCCAATGATCCCAGTCACGAATGGTCTCATGAGCGCTGGAACCGAGCATCCAGCCGATAATCGGGGTGGTGGCCTCCACCAGGCCGAACATCAACCCTGTCTGCAGGGCCACGATAAAACGCAGCCGTCGCACGCAGGCCCCTTTGCTGACAGACGCGGCGAAGGCATCTGACGACAGGGAGAAAGCCAGCAGCAGGGTGGAGGTCGGATTCATGGTGACTCTTTAATAGCAGTGACTGTGGTAAATGATGGCAACGTTATCGTGCTTTTTATGGGCAGAATGGCAGCGGTGTGATGGCGGCCATGACCGTTGTTAAAACTCCAGCATCGTAGCGCTTTCAGTGCCTATGGCCTCTGCTGATGTCTGCGATGACGCGTTGTGAGTCATGCTCGCTGACGAAAGCCACTTGAGAAGCGCCCGTTGGATAAGCCTTTTGGGATAGCCCGTTGAGAAAGCCCGTTGAGAAAGCCCGATGGCACAAGCCCGTCCAACAACGCCATCGGAAAAAATGACTCAGATACGCGCCTTTCGGCTATCACTGCCATAGCGACATTGCATGGGATATTAGCGTCTTGTTGACAGGATGCAACTCTTTACCAAGGCTGCAAGATTAAGCTAAAACAAAGACCTATAGCTTCGGCTATACGTTATAGGAAAGGCAGGGAAGGGGCGGAATAGTCCCATGGTCAGGTGGTCAGAAGTAGCAGAATGCGGCGAAGAAAGGAACGCAAGGGCCGGCAGGAGAAACCGGCCGAAGAGGGTGGTAGCGATGCTCATGTGCAGAAGGTGATGCAGTAGTATGCGCAAAGATGTTTTCTATACGGGTGGCAGTATTGCTTGCACCAGTGACATGCATCTGGGCAGCGCTTGTCTGCCTGCTAAACCTTTAACGCATCTTCCAACATCTTGACGATGACCAGCCCAGGCTTTGCGGGCAGGTGGTCGCCGGCGTAGTGACGTATGCTGGTGACACTGTCTCTCAGCTTTCTATGGCGATCCTTCAGCCGGGCAAGCTCCTCAGCCATTTCGTCCCGGTCACCCTGCGCTGGAAAGGCCTTTGTGGAGGGTTGGCCGCCGCTGGCGGTATCGTTGCGACTTGCAGTCACCGTTATCTCCCGACCGTTTTTCAGGTCAAGTGAAAGGTGCGCGCGAAGGCGAGCACACCTGCTGAGCGCACTGTGACATGGTCCATGTAGCTTCGACATAGTGATCAGGAGGTAGCTGGCCTGAAGAAGCGAGGTAACGGCGCTGGCATCCCCCTCGTGGTCGGGTGGATGGCAGGCCAAAGGCGACACATGGTGGCCGCCGTGACGCCTTGTTTGTCGCTGGCGGTCTATGGCGCCGGATCGTGGAACTCGGGCACGGCGACGGCATCGTTATGCGTCACGATTTCCTCAAGCTGCTGGCAAAAGGTACTGAAGGCGTCGCTGGCGTGACCCGGACGGCGATGCATCTCAATTTCAACCTGGCCCAGAGCCGGCAGACCGTGGGCGTCATCCAGAATCCGGCAGCCCTCGGGAACGCTGCGGGGCGTCTTGACGGTCACGGCCAGGCCTGCTTGAACGGGCAGGTTGATGCCAGTCGGTGATTGGCTCGAGTAGCGCAGCTCCCAGGCGCGTTCCTGCTTGCCCAGGGCCGCCAGGGCATGGGCTCTGAAGATGCACCCTTCAGGGTTGAGGGCGAGCGGCAGGCGCCGGCCGCGGGTAGGGTCTGCTCCTTGGGCGGCAACCCACACCATCGGCTCCCACCCAAGCAGCTGGCCGGACTGGGTAGGGCCATGGCGAATCGAGAGCACCACGTCCAATAGCCCCTGCTGGAAGCTATCCACCAGGCCAGCACTGATGCCGCAGATGACCTCGATACGTGTGCTGGGATAAGCCTCTGCAAAGCGTGGCAGCAGCTCCGGCAGGTAGGCGCTGGCCTGTTCTTCCGAGGTACCAAAGCGAATCTTTTCACCCTGCTGATGATCTCCCAGCGCGGCTTTGGCCTCATCTTCCAGGGTCAGCATGTGTCGGGCATAGGGCAGCAGGCGCTCCCCGTCCGCCGTCAGCAGTACGCTGCGACTGGTGCGCTCGAACAGCGACTTGTGCATCTGGTCCTCCAGTCGCTTGATCTGCAGGCTGACGGCGGACTGGGTGCGATGCAGCACTCGTCCTGCGGCGCTGAAGCCTTGGCACTCGGCCACGGTGACGAAGGCGCGGAGCAGGTCTGTGTCCATGATTAATGAGCCTTTGAAATAAGTAGTATCTCAACCATTCATTTCTATTATGGAGAGCCGCTCCCTATCCTGTCCAGCAACACACCAGACAGGCAGGAGCTTCTCATGCAGGCCACCGATGCGCCCACCACGTCCTCGCTGGACGGTCTGATCGACCTTGAGCACTACCCGATTCATGACCTGGACGGCGAGTCCGGCCGGGCGCTGATCCAGCGCTGTCACGCTCAGCTGGCCGACGACGGCTGCGTGGTGCTCAAGAACTTCGTGCCGGCCGATGCGCTGGCGCGGCTGGAGCGCGAGACCGAAAGGCTCTCACCGGATGCTCACTACAATCAGACCGAAACGAATCCCTACAACAACGCCGGGGATCCCGAGCGGCCCGCGTCGCATCCGCTTAATCGCTTCGACGATCGCACCAACGGCTTTGTCGCCGGTGACCGCATCGGTGAAGACACGATCATTCGTCAGGTCTACCAGCATCCGGACTTCCAGCGCTTTATCGCCACCGTGGTGGGCATGGAGGAGATTCATCAGTATGCCGACCCGCTGGCGGACCTGGTGGTCAATGTGCTGAGAGAGGGCTGCCAGCATCCGTGGCATTACGACACCAACGAATTCATCGTCACCATGATGACTCGCCAGTCCCACGGCGGTGGGCGCTTCGAGTATGCCCCCGGCATTCGTAGTCCTGAAGGCGAGAACTTTGAAGAGGTCGAAAAGGTGCTGGATGGCGATCGCTCGCGTCTCAAGGCGCTGGACCTGCAGCCAGGTGACCTGCAGGTCTTCTTTGGCCGCTACTCTCTGCATCGCGTGACGCCGGTGGAAGGCCAGAAGGAGCGCCACACCGTGATCTTCGCCTACGCCAAGGAGCCGGGTTTCATCGGCCGCCCAGAGCGCGCCCAACGTATTTTCGGCCGTATGGCGCCGATTCACGAGACCCTCCTGAAGGAAGGCATGAATCGTACCGATTCCCTGGCGGATTAAGCGTGGAGTGCGGCGGCCGGGTTCTAGCTGAGCGTCTCAGAGCCCTGTCCCAGAGAGCCCCGTCCCAAACAGCCCCGTCCCAGAGAGCCCGTCCATAGAGCTCCGGACAGGCCGCACCCAGCGTGATTTTCTGCCCGTTTGAACAGGACCCTGACATGAGCATCGTCGACTTCGACAACCTTACCGACAATGAACCGGATCACATTCCCGTGGTGCCATCAGCGCCGATGGCCAACGGCGATAGCATCCCCACGGCGTTTGACCCGAAACAGCTGCGCGCCGGGCGCCTGGCGCGGCTGCGCGCGACGATGGCGGAGCAAGGCTACGCCGCCATGGTACTGTTCGACCCCAACAACCAGCGCTATGCCACCGGGTCGCGCAACATGTTCGGCTACTTCCTGCGCAACTCGACCCGCTACATCTATGTGCCCCTGGAAGGGCCGGTGATCCTGTTCGAATACCCGGGCAGCGCCCACGTCTCTACCTGGCTCGAGACCATCGATGAATCGCGCACGTCCAAGGTGGTGTGGTCCGCCGTCAATCAGCGCGACAACCTCTCTTCGGACCCCTTCGGTGTGGAGATCGCCGAGCTGATCGAAGAGCACGGGCGCGGCAACCGCAAGATCGGGCTGGATCGCTGTGCGCTCAACCTGGCCCGTTCGCTCGAGGCCCAGGGCCTTGAGGTCTTCGACTGCATGCAGGACACCCTGCACTGTCGGCGCATCAAGACCCCGGAAGAGATCGCCTGTCTGGCCCAGTCCATGGCCGGCAGCGAGGCGGCAGTCGCTGAGGTTGAAGCCGCGATCAAGCCCGGCATCACCGAGAACGAACTGTTCGCGGTCATGTACGGCAACGTCATCCGCCAGGGCGGCGAATTCATCGAGACCCGTCTGCTGTCGTCCGGCCCGCGTACCAACCCCTGGTTCAATGAGGCCAGTGACCGGGTCATCCGTCCGGGCGAGCTGGTGGCGCTGGACACCGATACCATCGGTTGTCACGGCTACTATTCGGACTTTTCGCGTACCTTCCACGTCGGCCCGAATCGCCCCAGCGCCTACCAGAAGGAGCTGTATCGGATGGCCTACGACCAGGTGCACCACAATATGGGCATCCTGAAGCCAGGTATAAGCTATCGCGAGATCGCCGAGCAGGCCTGGAAGATCCCCGAGCGTTTCTTGGACCGTCGCTACCCCTCCATCATTCACGGCGTCGGCATGCACGGTGAAACGCCGCTGGTCGCCCACCATATGGACTTTGATCGCTTCTCCAAGGATGGCGTGCTTGAGCCAGGCATGGTGGTGTCCGTGGAGAGCTACATCGGCGAGGTGGGCGCCGCCGACGGGGTCAAGCTGGAAGAAGAGGTGCTGATCACCGACACCGGCGTCGAAAAGCTGTCCCGCTATCCCTTCGACGAGGCCCTGCTCGACCGCCAGTTCTGAGCCGCATCATCTGCGTACCATGCTGCGCCGGGCTGCATGTGAGATGGCCGCCCGGCGCTGACGCCTTGTAAGAAAGTCATATCGAGAGTTTTGATGAAAGACGTGAATCATTGGATCGGCGGTGAGTCACAGCCGTCCCAGCGCCATCTGGATGTCATCAACCCGGCCACCGCCGAGCCGGTCGGGCGTGTCGCCCTGGGCGACGCTGCTACCGTCGAGTGTGCCATCGAGGCGGCCCGCCGCGCCCAGCCTGCCTGGCGCGACACCCCGCCGGCCAAGCGCGCCCAGGTGATGTATCGCTTCAAGATGCTGCTGGAGCGCGACGCCGACGAGATCTGCGCGCTGGTCAGCGAAGAGCACGGCAAGGTGCTGGAAGACGCCATGGGCGAGCTCAAGCGTGGCATCGAGAACGTCGAGTACGCCTGCGGCGTGCCGGAGCTGCTGAAGGGGGAATATTCCCACAACGCGGGACCGGCCATCGACACCTGGTCGAATCATCAGCCGCTGGGCATCGTGGCCGGGATCACGCCGTTCAACTTCCCCGCCATGGTGCCGCTGTGGATGTATCCGATGGCGCTGGCCTGCGGCAACGCCTTTATCCTCAAACCCTCCGAGCAGGTGCCGTCGGCAGCCGTGAAGATGGCCGAACTGCTGGCTGAGGCTGGACTGCCGGATGGTCTGTTCAGCGTTGTCCACGGCGACCGGGAGGTGGTCGAGGCGCTGATCGATGCGCGCGATGTGAAGGCGGTGTCCTTCGTCGGATCGACCCCGGTGGCCAAGGCGATCTATCAGCGTGGCGCCGAGAACGGCAAGCGCGTGCAGGCGCTCGGTGGCGCCAAGAACCACGCCGTGGTGCTACCCGATGCCGACCTGGACAACGCCGCGAGCACCCTGATCGGGGCCGCCTACGGCAGCGCCGGTGAGCGCTGCATGGCGATCAGCGTGGCGGTGTGTGTCGGCGATGACACCGCCGATAGGTTGGTGCAACGGCTGTCCCAGCAAGCCCGTGAGCTCAAGATCGGTGCTGGCACCGAGCCTGGCCTCGACATGGGAGCCCTGGTCAATGCGGGCCATCGCGACAAGGTGGCGGGCTATATCCAGCAGGGTGTCGACGAGGGCGCCGAACTGATCGTGGATGGCCGTGAGCATCCGCTGGTGGCCGCTTCACCGGGGTACTTTCTCGGCGCTAGCCTGCTCGACCGGGTAACGCCGGAGATGAGCGTCTATCGTGACGAGATCTTCGGACCGGTGCTGTGTGTTGTCCGCGTGGCAAGCTTCGATGAGGCCATTGCGCTGATCAACGCTCATCAGTACGGCAACGGTACCTGTGTGTTTACCCGGGATGGTGAGGCAGGGCGGCGCTTCGCCGATGCCATCGAGGTGGGCATGGTCGGCATCAATGTGCCGCTGCCGGTGCCGGTAGCCTTTCACAGCTTTGGCGGCTGGAAAGAGTCGCTGTTTGGTGACCTTCACGCCTACGGCCCCGACGCGGTGCGCTTCTACACGCGACGCAAGGCGATCTCGCAGCGCTGGCCCAGCCAGCGCCAGAAGGAGCAGGCTCAGTTCAACTTCCCCTCGCACTGAGCTCTCGCCTAACGAGCCCCAGGTCGCGGGCTCGTGAGCCAAGCGCCCATCCCATCCGGTGGGCGCTTGGCGTTTCAGAGATGCCCTGCTGGCTGACGTCGATTCAAGGGGAACGTGAGCGGTGCGACAGGCTGGGGTGGAAGGCATTGCCTGGCCGGTAGTGTGGCAGCACCGTCTGGCGCTCGGCGACGCTGGCATGCAGGCACTCGTTACCGAAGCGAGCAAAGCCGACAGGCCTCAGGTAGCGCAGCGGGGATACCAATTGGTAGAGGTTTGACAGAAACAGGGCGTAGGAGTCGACGATGTCATCGTCACGGGGCGGCGCTCCCAACAGCGGTCGGCTGTGTGGCGCCAGTGTCAGGCCGTGGAGTGCGGCACGCGTCATCATCCAGTCAAGGCTGATATCAGAGAGTGCGCGCTGCTCGACGCCACCCCCCACATTCGAGTGAGCACCCGGAAACCAGGCCTGTTCCAGCGTGGCGGTCGTGGTCTGCGGCGACCACAGGGTTGGCGCGAAGGCCTCGCGATGTTCGTCGATGGCCAGCGCCTGATAGGCATGACGGACCAAAGGGCTCAGCCTGGTATCGTGAAACTCGAACAGTCGTCGGTTGAAGTTGGCAAAGCTCCTCAGGGGAATGCCGAGACTGCCCACCGTGTCCCACACTCCGATCATGTGAATGTCTGGCATCCAGGTATAGCGTGAGGCAAAGCGCTTGGCTTCGGCGGAGTGCGGCCCCCGTCGGCGATCGCGATAGAGCCTGTACGCCCTGCACGCCAGCTGACGGTGGGCGGGCCTCAACAGCCCGGTGGTGTGAAGCAGCCCACTAAGGCTGCGTGCCGTGTAGGCGCCCCTGCTGAAGCCGAAGAGAAACAGTCGGTCGCCCGGTCGCAGCAGGTCGATGAGTTCGACATAGGCGTCGAGCAGAATGTCGGAAAGACCTAGCCCCGTGGCTCCCGACACCAGTCGCTCGTACCAGCGGCGACCGCTACCCACGCCCCGGTAGTAGCGAGTTATCGTGCCGCCCTCGGCCATGGGGTTCTCGAGCACCGCCTGGTACAGGCGACTCACGTTGGTATTGGTATCCCCATCCTGCAGGTCCGTGTCAGGCACCTGCCAGGTGCCATCGAAAAACAACGCCACGTTCTTGGCCATCGACCTTCCTTGCTCTCGCTGGCGGCGCCCGGAAAACGCCCGGTCATCGCTGTCAGTGTACGTGCAGGTGGCGGCGTCGACCTTGCGCCAGGACCAGCAGGCGGGCGAACGGGCCTAGATTGAACGGTTGGGCATAGGAGAAACGGCTGGGCATAGGAGAAACGGCTGGGCATAGGAGAAGGGGAGATCAGGCGTTGTTGCACCGCACGAGGGGGATATGAAGGGTGATGAACAGATGGTGCCAGCGAGAAAGCGACGGCGGCCGTGTGGCCGCCGTCGCTACTTGGTCGCCGGATGCGCGCTGGTCAGAAACGCGTTTCCCAGGTCTCCACCACTTCCAGCTGGTCATCGACGAGATGCAGCTGACGCCACTTGTCGAAGGTCATGCAAGGATGCGACGCGCCGAAGGCCAGGACGTCACCGATACGCACGTCAGTAGCGTCGGCCGGGAGTTCGATAAAGGTATGCTGGTCCATCTGCTTGATGACCTTCCAGCCGTCTACCGACAGCGTCTGGTCGGTAGGACCGCCTTCCCGGTAGCGGCGCAGCGCTTCCGGGGCCAGGTCGAAGCCGATATCGCGCTTGCCCATCGCTACGATAGCCATGCCGGGCTCCGGCAGGGACTGCACCTGGGCAAACACCTCTAGTGCGGGCTCAAGGCCCTGGTGAAGGTCCTTGCGGCGTGACAGAACGCCGGCCTGGGCCTCGCGGTAAATACCGTGGTCATGGACGACATAGCAGCCCGGACGCAGCACTGGGGTGAACTTGCCGTCCAACCCACCGTCACGGAATTCTTCGGCGATCAGGTCATACCAGGCAGACCCTGAGGCGGTGACGATGGGCAGATCGCGCTCGATCAATCCTTCACTCGCCAGTTGCTTGACGTTGGCGATGAGCCGCTTGGCGTAGCGTCGAATCCCGGCGATGGGATCGTCACCGTGCACGACCCCTTCATAGCCTTCCAGACCGGCCAGAGCGATGCCGGGCAAGGCCTTGGCCCTGCGTGCCAGCTCGACTACCTCGGCATCGTCACGCAGGCCGCACCTTCCCCCTTCGACACCTACCTCAATCAGGATATTCAGGGTGATGCCAGCGTCACCAAAAAAAGTGCCTAATTGATCCAGGTTCTCCGCACTGTCGACGGTCACGAAGAGTTCGGCGCCTGCGCGGATCAGGTCGGCGGCGATGGCCATGTTCGCCTGGCCCACCATCTGGTTGGCCACCAGCAGCCGATTGACCCCCTCGGCAAAGGCGGCGCGGCACTGTGGCAGTGTGGCAAGGGTGATGCCCCAGGCGCCGGCATCGAGCTGACGACGAAACAGCTCAGGCGTCATCGTGGTCTTGCCGTGGGGCGCAAGCTCAGCCCCGTGTTGGCGGGCAAACTGCTGCATCCAGTCCAGGTTATGTGCCAACGGGCGCTGATGAATGACCGCAGCGGGCAGGCTGACATCCGCCAGCAGGCCACGACCGGTTTCCAGGGTGCCCTTGTGGGACCCCTTGGTATCCATTGCCGCGGCGGAGTGCGCAGGTGAGTGAGACGACAGTGACATGAGGATTCTCCTGAGAGCTGAGCGAAGGTCATGTTACGCCGGGCGTGGCCATTGGCAACCGATGAAAATTGACCTGACTACGACCTTTGTAGGAAATTTTCATAAAACTATGGATTGATGTTAGAAACTAACATAGCGTAATGACAACACCGATAGCGAGCCCTTTCGATGGGCTTATTGACCTGCCATCGCGGTAACGGCTAGGAGCCTGTCATGAGTCAGCAGATCGACATCCTGTCCCGAATCACTGCCCTTGTCGGGTCGCTGAGCGACTCGGAGCGCAAGGTGGCGGAGTTGATCTTCGAGGATATCGACTTCGTGGCCGAGGCCAGCATCACCGACATCGCCAGGCGCTCTGGTGTCAGTGATGCCACCGTGACCCGCTTTGCGCGATCCGTGGGCTGCGACAACGTGCGCGATCTCAAGCTGCGCCTGAATCGAGCGCTGGCGGCAGGTCGCCGCTTCATCGAGGACGCCGACCCGGCGCGGGGCCCTGCTGCGGTATACGACGTTGCCACCCAGACGCTGGCGATCAATCGCGAACTGTTGCTCGAGGCGGACATTGCCGGCGCGGTGGAGCGACTGGACCAGGCACGTCAGATCCTGGCCTTCGGCTGCGGCGGAGGCTCAAGCGTGATGTGCCAGGAGCTGCAGTTTCGGCTGATGCGCCTCGGCTATCCGGTCAGTGCTTATCCGCATGGCCTGGTCCCGCGCATGGTCGCCGCCACCTTGGATCCTGACGATGTGGTGGTCGTGCTGTCGGTGTCCGGTTATACCCCGGAGATGGTCGAGTCGGCTCAGATTGCCAGTCAATACGGAGCCCAGGTCATCGCCCTAACCGCTGTTGGTTCGCCCCTGGCCGCAGCGGCCGATGTTGTGTTGCCTATCGCCACCCGAGAAACCGATTTCATTCTTCACCCTTCGGCGTCGCGCTACGCGCTGATGGCCGCGATTGACGTGCTGGCGCTGGAACTGGCCATGCGTCATCGCGACCAGGCGCGTGCCAAGCTGCGGCGATTGAAGATTGCACTGGATGACCATCGTGGCGGCGACAATCGTCAGCCACTGGGAGACTGATATGCAGCATGACCTCTTGATCCGTGGCGCCACCCTGCTGGATGGCACTGGCGCCGACCCGTTCATCGCCGATGTGGCCATCAAGGGCGATCGCATCGTGGCGCTGGGGCAGTTGGCGGGACACGAGGCTCTCGACGTCATCGAGGCGCAAGGTCTGACCCTCACGCCTGGGTTTATCGACGTTCACACCCACGATGACACCAATGTGGTGCGCACCCCTGACATGCTGCCCAAGCTAAGTCAGGGGGTGACCACCGTGGTGGTGGGCAATTGTGGCATCAGTGCCTCTCCGGTCCAGCTGGCAGGTAGCGACGTGCCGGACCCCATGAACCTGCTGGGTGAGGCCGACGACTTCGTCTATCCCACCTTTGCCGCCTATGCCCAGGCCGTCGAACAGGCGGCACCGGCCATCAATGTCGCCGCGCTGGTGGGGCACACCAGCCTGCGCTCTCAAGTCATGCAGGACCTTGAGCGACCCGCCAGCAAGGAAGAGATTGCTGCCATGCGCGCATCCCTCGAGCAAGCCCTTGCCGAAGGAGCGATCGGGATGAGCACCGGGCTTGCCTATCGCAACGCCCGCCAGGCGCCGAGTGCCGAAGTGGCGGCATTGGTGCGTGCGGTCAGCGCTGCAGGGGGCATCTATACCACCCATCTGCGTGACGAGTTCGCCGGCCAGGCCGAGGCCATGGACGAAGCCTTCGCCACCGCTCGTGACGCCAGCGCACCCTTGGTGATCTCTCACTTGAAGTGTGCCGGCGCCGGTAACTGGGGGCAGGCACCAAGGGCGCTGTCGCAGCTGACCGATGCGGCCACCCAGCAGCGGGTGCACTGCGATTGCTACCCCTATACCGCGGGTTCGTCGACGCTGGACCTGGGCCAGGTCACGGATGAAATCGAGATCACTATCACCTGGTCGAAACCGCATC
Source organism: Halomonas sp. DP5Y7-2 (assembly GCF_019802025.1). NCBI lineage: Bacteria > Pseudomonadati > Pseudomonadota > Gammaproteobacteria > Oceanospirillales > Halomonadaceae > Halomonas > Halomonas sp. DP5Y7-2. The sequence continues at coordinate 168,964 of NZ_JAHVHY010000010.1, forward strand.
CCGAGCAGGCGCGCCGGCCACTCGCGGCGATTGCCGCCGACTGGGAGGTGTCACTGCTGGAGGCGGCCAAGCGGCTGCAGCCGGCGGGAGCGGTCTACCACAACATGTGTGAAGAGGATATGCGCCAGGTACTGGCGCACCCGCTGACCATGGTCGGCTCGGATGGCCTGCCCAATGATCCTCATCCCCACCCGCGTCTGTGGGGCGCCTTTCCCCGAGTCCTCGCCCATTACAGCCGGGACCTGGCGTTGATGGCGCCCGCCGAGGCGGTGCGCAAGATGACCGGGCTCTCCGCTGCCACCTTTGGCCTTGAAGATCGCGGAGTGATTCGCCAGGGAGCGTTCGCTGACCTGGTGTTGCTGGACCTGGAACGATTGGACGACAGCGCCACCTATGACCAACCCAAGACGCCCGCACAAGGCATTCTGCGGGTGTGGGTCAATGGCCACACGGCCTATACCGAGGGCAGGGCCTCGAACGAACGTAACGGACGCATGTTGCGTCGAAGCGTGCGCCTGGAGGCGACGCCACTGTAGCGAGCGCTTCGCCAAGGAACGCTCAACATATCAAGAGTTTGCATCTGTACCTGACAGGAGAGTGAAAGATGAGCATCAAGCGTTATGGCGCCGAGGGAGGCGTAGGCACCGGTGGACAGAAACTGCCGTTCTCCCGGGCCGTCGAGGCGGGGGGCTGGCTCAAGGTGTCTGGCCAGACACCCATGACCGACGGTGAAGTGGTGGAAGGCGGCATCATCGAGCAGAGCCGACTGGCCTTCGAGAATGCGCTGACCATCGCCCGTGAGGCTGGGTACGACATCGAACACGTGGTGCACGTGACCGCGGTGCTGACCGATGCCCGCTACTTCCAGTCGTTCAACAAGGTCTTTGCGGAGTACTTCAAGGATCACCCGCCGGCACGTATCTGCAGCGTTCAGGACCTGGTGGTGGACTGCAAGGTCGAGGTCGATCTGACGTGCTATCGCGCTGACCGGGCCTGAATAAGGAAGGGGATCAGGGGATAACCAGGGGCGAGCGGCAACTCGTCCTGGGCAGGATGCCCGCATCGCAGTGAAGGAGGGCGCCGGGTCCCGGCAAGGACCCGACGCCAGGCTCAGCAAACGCTTACGTTCACTGTCTCGATCGCGGCAACGACCGAGACGACAAGTATAAGAGGTCTGTATGAACAGTCATCTTTTCCTTGCTACCTTTTGTATCTACATCGTCCTGATGATTGGCTTTGGCTGGTGGATGTCGCGCAATGATCGCGGTTCCGGCGATGATTTTCTTCTTGGCGGGCGCAGTGTCCCGCTGTTTCTGACCATCGGCACCACCGTCGCCACCATGGTGGGTACCGGCTCCAGCATGGGAGCCGTAGGCTTTGGCTACGCCAACGGATGGGGCGGGGCGCTGTATGGCCTCGGCGGCTCCATCGGCGTGCTGCTGTTGGCGCTGTGTTTCTCCGGGGTGCGGCGCTACCGCTTCATGACCATGAGTGAAGAGCTGTCGTTCTATGTGGGCGCCAACCGTCTGGTGCGCAATGTGGTGGCCCTGTTCATCTACATCGCCTGTATCGGTTGGCTGGGTGCCCATATCCTTGGCGGCGGTCTGTATCTTGCCTGGATGGCTGACATCCCGGTGTGGCAGGCCAAGCTCATCGTGGCCCTGGGGTTTGGCGTCTACTGTGTCATCGGTGGCTATATGGCGGTGGTGTGGACCGACACCGTCCAGGCGATCGTGCTGTTCGTCGGCTTCTTCCTGATGGCGGCGGTGGCCGTGGTAGAGGTAGGAGGCTTCGCCGAGATGACCGCCTCGATGGATGCCGCTGCCACCAGCTTCCTGGCGATCGAAAAGGTTGGCCTGGTACCGGCGCTGTCACTGGTGGCGGTCATCGCGGTAGGGGTGCTGTCGACTCCGTCCTTCCGTCAGCGGATCTACTCCGGTGCTTCCGTGGGTTCAGTGCGTCGCTCCTTCCTGGTCACCGGCTGCCTGTACATGTTGTTTTCCATCGTCCCGGCGATCATCGGCATGTCGACCTATGCGCTGAACCCTGGCCTTGAAAACAGCAACTTTGCGTTCCCTTACCTGGCCACCGAAGTGCTGCCGCTGTGGCTGGGCCTGCTGCTGCTCGTCGCGGGCCTCTCGGCCACCATGTCCAGCGCCAGCAGCGATGCCATCGCCGGGGTCACCACCTTGATTCGTGACCTCTACGTGCTGGTCAAGGGTCGTGCTCCTTCGGCCAACAGCGTGGTCTGGCTGTCCCGTGTCGGTCTGGTGTTCACGATCAGCCTGGCGCTGGCCTTCGCCCTGACCTCCGATAACGTGATCGCCTACATCACCAAGATGGTGGCCACGGTACTGGCGGGCATGTTCGTCTGCGGGATTCTGGGACGTTTCTGGTCTCGCTATACCTGGCAGGGGGCGATCGCTTCCCTGGCAACTGCCTCGATAACGTCACTGGTGGTGATCAGCCATAGTGGCTGGAACCTGTACTGGGGCAATCCGAGTATCCCGGCAGTGGGAATGGCAATCCTGGTGGGTATCGTGGTGAGTCTGTTCACCCCAGCATCCGAGCTGACCGAGGATCAGGCGCTGGAGCTGATCACCCAGGAACGTGAGCGTATGGAAGCCGTACCCGAGGTGCCACTGCGCAAGGGGGCCAAGGCCTGATCGAGTAAGGCACTCATGAGGATTCCAGGGCCCCGCGTCATGCATGTGACGCGGGGTTTTATTCATCGACCATCTTGCACAGGGCCCCGCCCCGATAACCCTAGGGTGACTTGAGCGTCCACATGTTCCTGAGGACATCATCCTTGAGTACCCAGTGATGGAAAAGGGCGCCCGCGATATGGCCGCCCAGCAGCACCGGCAGCAGCATATCGGCGCCCCAATCCTTGTGAAAACGAGCGAAAGGATCCATCAGGCTTATCAGCGGTTGGGCCAGTGCATCCGACAGCCAGTCAGCCACTGGCAGGCGTTGAAACGAAGGCAGTGTCCACTGGCCCAGCACCTTGAGGTCGAAGCCGGTGCCGACATAGGCCGCGACTGGCAGCGCCAGCCGTAACGCGAGCAGGCCTCGGTGAGCGAGGCGAGTCAACCGGGGCAGGCCCTGGGGGGCAGGTCGAGGCAGCCATAGGTGCGTCATCAGCAGGCCCAGCGACAGCGCTACGCTTAACAGTCCCAGGTTGATGTGGGCCACCAGCAGATACCAGTTGGCGGCTTCCAGTTGGGTGGTCGCCCACTTGCGCCCGTAGGCGCTCAGGTAAAGAAGGCCGATGGTCAGTGCCAGCAAGGCGTGCAGGGCACGACTGGTCAGGGCGTGGCGGGCAGGGTGGACATCGGGTACGTGGGGGACGTCGCGGTCTCGGCTTGCGGGCATGGAGGAAACCTCTTGGGCTCGGTAAGCCAGGCATCAGGCAAGTACCGCCATGCTGACGCCTGTCCCTTCGCCTGTCAGCCATTGCCTGTGCCATGCTGAGGAAGATTCGCCCTCGGAGCCTGCCATGTCGATCTTTCTCGTCACCCTGTTTATCGCTTCCCTGCTGCCGATCCTGCTGGCCTGGATCGGTGCCGCCTGGCGCGTGCGCCAGTTCGGCCATCTCGATAACCGCCATCCGCGCGCCCAGCAGGCCGCCATGGAAGGGATTGGCGCGCGCCTGCATGCGGCCCAGTCCAATGCCTGGGAGGCATTGATCGTCTATCTGAGCACGGCCGTGGTCGCCATGGGCGCTGGCGCCGATCTGAACAGCCTCGACACGCCTGCGCTAGTCTTTCTTGCCTCGCGCCTGCTGCATCCCATCGCCTATGCCCTCGACTGGCAATGGATCCGCTCTGGTGTGTTTGCCATGGGTATGCTGGCATGCCTTGTCATCATGATCGGGGCGCTGTGGTAGGCGCCCCGATACGTGCCTCTTGCCTGGGTCGCCGTCGGTGGTCAGACGGCCCTCACTGGCGCTATGTCAAACTATCCACCAGTCGCTGACAGATACCGTCCAGGGCCTTGGCCTTGCCTTCGTCTGCCAGACTACCGTCTTCATGGAAGGCCTCACCGGCACCGCCGACGGCGAGCTGGTCGGGCAGGACGGTCACGCCGATGTTGCTCAGCAGCTGGCGCAGTAGAGGCAGGGCACGCAGTCCGCCGAGCCCGCCGGGTGAGGCGCCCACGATGGCGGCCACCTTGTGCTGATAGGGTTCGAGCGCGCCCAGGTCTCCATCAGGCCGAGACACCCAATCGATGGTGTTCTTCAACAGAGGCGTGATGAAGCCATTGTATTCAGGAGAGGCGATGGCAAGGCCCTGGTGGTCCATGAACATGCGCTTCAGGCGGCTGGCGTGCTCTGGCAGTCCCTCTTGCTCCTCCAGATCACCGTCGTAGAGCGGCATGGGAAAATCTGCCAGGTCAACAAAGGTGGCGTCGCCCCCACAGGCATCGATACGCTGTGCCATCAGTTTTGCCAGACGCTTGTTATAGGAGTTCTTGCGAGCGCTGCCCGCGAAGACCAGGATACGTGGACGTTGGTGGCTCATGACGTGTTCCTCCATGTCAGGTTGATGCGCTAGGGCAGTCGTCAGGGCGTTGAGATGGGGTGCAAGCACAGACGCGAACCCGCTGCTCCGTCATCATGCAATGTACACTACGTTGAAGGCACACGGAGGCTGCCCATGAAGTATCCCAAGACCCCGGATGGTCGTTACTTTGTCGCCAAGAATCGGTTGTGGCGCTGCACCGATCCAAGCCTTGATGAGGCGTTTCGACAGCGCCACGTCAAGGCGTTGATGGCAGCTCGTCGAGCGGTGAAGGATGCCAGGCAGAGTGAGGACGAGGCTGCCTTGAAGGCTGCCCGGGCACAGGTTCAGGCCGCCAAGGAGGCACTCGGCGAGCGCGGCCCCGTGTGGTGGGACGATGGAGCCGAGGATGAATCCGGCAAGGCGCCGCACAACAGCAGCTACGCCGACTGGTGGGCGAGTCGCACCCCCTGACACAGCAGATCGCTTCCATGGCAATGGCGGGGCTTCCAGGCGCTGTCCCTGCCACTGCGGTATGGTGCCAAAGCGGGGACTTTCAGCCTCCCAGTCCCGCTGGGCCTCGATAATCGCTTTGCGCGAGTGCGCAGTGATAAAAGGACCACATGATGGTTCCTCTGGGTCCTCGCTCCTTCCCTCAGCTGGCTCTGGGTCTCAGCTGGTCCATGGCAATGGCGGGGCTTCCAGGCGCTGTCCGTGCCACTGCGGTATGGTGCCAAAGCGGGGACTTTCGGCCTCCCAGTCCCGCTGGGCCTCGATAATCGCTTTGCGCGAGTGCCCAGTGATAAAAGGACCACATGATGGTTCCTCTGGGTCTCGCTCCTTCCCTCAGCTGGTTCTGGGTCTCAGCTGGTCCAGGGCAAGGGCGGGGCTTCCAGGCGCGGTCCCTGCCACTGCGGTATGGTGCCAAAGCGGGGACTTTCGGCTTCCCAGTCCCGCTGGGCCTCGATAATCGCTTTGCGCGAGTGCCCGACAAAGTTCCACCACATGACAATCTCATCCTCGAGCGGCTCGCCGCCAATCAACAGCATACGGCTGCCAGGCGACAGGGTGACGTCGACAGCGTTGCGGCCGCGCCCCAGGTAGGCCAGCTCATCTACCTTGAAGGATTCTCCGTCCAGGGTCAGGTCACCCTCCAGCACCAGCACCCCGTATTCGAATGCTGCCTGAAGCGGCAGCGTCAGCTGGGCGGAGCGCTCGGTCTGAAGATCAACGCCCACCAGCGGAGAGAAGCTCAGGGTGGGTGCGTCATGCCCACCGTAGTGGCCAACCAGAAGAGTGAAGTGAACATCCTCCTGGGACCAGCGGGGCAGGTCGGCGTAGTGGTCGAAGCGAGGCGCCGTGTCAGCGTGTTCAATAGGCAACGCGATCCACAGTTGGGCGGCATGCAGCTCGTCACTGTCCTCGAGGCTCTCTTCGGTATGGCTGATGCCATGGCCCGCGGTCATCAGATTGACCTCGCCAGGCCGGATGACCTGATCACTGCCTAGACTGTCGCGATGATGCACTTCACCTGACAGCATCCAGGTGAAGGTCTGCAAGCTGGTATGGGGATGGGGGCCGACCCGCATGCCCTCACCCTCGCGCAGGATACTGGGGCCCGCGTGATCGAGAAAACACCAGGCGCCGATGGTTCGGCGGTGTCGAGTAGGCAGCACGCGATGGATTGGCAGCCCTCCGACAGCGGCCTCTCGCGAGCCAATACGCTGAATCTGATAACGTCCCTCGATGACCGGACAATCCCGTGAGGACGAAGGGCGGCGGGGTGTTTCGTGCAGGCTCATGGGCGGCTCCCGGGGCAAGTGGGGTGACAGACCTCTGGTGAGGGCGGACCGGCGAGGCCGACTGGCAGGTTAGTGGAGCCGGTGGTGCTGGGATAGACGCTATCAAAAGCCTAGTGTGCCCATTCGGTAGCGACAAGCCATTTACTCTCCTTAGAGAGGCTTTGATCTGCATGAGCTGGGCCTGCAGGAACACGGTGCCCCTCTGGCGCAGCCACAGCGATGGCCAGCAGGCGCTGATGGGTAAAGCGTGCGGCTAGAGTCAGTACGACCATTCGCGCAGGGGCTGGTACGCCCTCAGGGACTGAAACGACAACGCCACGGCGAACCGTGGCGTTGAGGGTCAAGCGGGGGCATTCATCAGGATCAAGCGTCGGTCCTGGTGGTGCCTTCGGTCTGGCCGGATGTTCCAGGCCAGGCGCTGCGGTCGACCTTGCCCTTGAGCTTCGGGAACTGGTCGGGGTCGAAGGTGGGCTCCTTGCCCGCCTTGAGCTGTCGCTCGTAGTCACGGAACAGCGCGAAGGCCAGGGGCGACAGCAGCAGGATCGCGATCAGGTTGATCAGTGCCATCATGCCCATGGACAGGTCGGCAAAGCCCCAGATGGTCTTCAGCTGCGCCACCGAGCCAATCATGATCATGGCCAGCACTGCCAGCCGATAGATGAATACCGCGCCGGCAGAACGGCGCTTGCCGGCCAGGTATTCAATGTTGGACTCGCCGTAGGAGTAGTTGGCGATCAGTGACGTGAAGGCGAACAGGAGAATGGCGATCGCCACGAACATGCCGCCCCAGCTACCTACGTGCTCGGTCAGCGCCGTCTGGGTCAACTGGATGCCGTTGGGGGCATCGCCACTTTGCAGGGCCGGCTCTGCCAGAATGATCACTGCCGCTGTCGCGGTGCAGATTACCAGCGTGTCGAAGAATACCCCCAGCATCTGGATAAAGCCCTGAGCCGCTGGATGGTTGGGTCGAGTGCTGGCGGTCGCTGCCACGTTGGGGGCGGAGCCCATACCGGCCTCGTTGGAGAACAGGCCGCGCTTGATGCCTTGCATCATGGCCTGGGCCACGGCGTAGCCCACGGCACCGCCGGCGGCTTCTTCAAGACCAAAGGCGCTATTGAAGATCAGGGCGATGGCGCCTGGCAGCTCCTCGATGTTCAACGCCACGACCACCAGTGCCAGAATCAGGTACAGCACCGCCATGATCGGCACGATCAGCTCTGCCACCTTGGCGATGGAGCGCAGGCCACCGAAGATGATCGGCGCTACCGCCACCAGCAGGGCAACGCCCACCACCCAGGTCGGAATCGAGAAGGCCTGCTCCATGGCTTGGGCAATAGAGTTGGCCTGGACACTGTTGAAGGCGAGACCAAAGGCGATGATCAGACAGATGGAGAAGGCAACCGCCATCCAGCGTTGGCCGAGGCCTCGCTCGATGTACCGGGCAGGGCCGCCACGGAAGGTCTTGTCGCCGTGGTCGACCTTATAGGCCTGAGCCAGGGCAGACTCGACAAAGCTGGTAGCCATGCCCACCAGAGCGGTCATCCACATCCAGAAGATGGCGCCGGGGCCGCCCAGGTAGATGGCCACGGCGACACCCGCCAGGTTGCCGGTGCCCACACGGGCGGCAAGGCTGGTCGACAGCGCCTGAAACGAGGAAATGCCTTCGCCGCCGTCACGTGATCCCTTGAGCAGGGAGAACATATGGCCGAAGAAGCGAAATTGAATACCGCGGGTCATCACGGTGAAATAGAGGCCAGCGCCGATCAGAAGGTAGACCAGCAGCTTGCCCCAGATCAGGCCGTTTCCAGCGGAAACGACGCTGTTGAACCAGGTGGCGATGGAGTCCATGTCAAAGCGTTCCATTGGTAGGAATTCGGTGGCCATTTTTCACGAAATGGTAGGGATGACAAGGCGTGTGGCGAAAAGATTGAGTTATCGCGTTGATTTGTGGATATGTTATTAGACTTTGGTAGTATTTTTGCGCCTGATGCAGCACTTGGCGCGTTAGTAGACAGGTCGCTGGCCTGTCGAGCGCATGCTCAGAGACACAAGTGCTGCGCACCGCGCACGCTGGAGGATGTCGTGCGCTAAAGATGATTACCCTTAGTCAGGCCTGTTGATGGGTCATCGTTGGCGTGGCGCCAACATCTGAACGCATCGATGGTGAATACGTCGAAACTGTTGATGCATTCCTCGAGCTCACTGAAGGAGATACCCATGAAGGATACCCCCCAAGGCGAACAGCATCCGGGCGTTGAAGCGGCACCGGCGGCTACCCGTGGGTTTCGTCTGAACCACAGCATGTTGAGGGTCAAGGACCCGCAAGTATCGCTCGCCTTTTATTCCCGCGTGTTTGGCATGAGCGTGCTGAGGCGCCTGGATTTCGAGGAGATGCAGTTCTCGCTGTATTTCCTCGCTAACCTGGATGCCCAGGATGAGGTGCCTGAAGATGTGGCGGCTCGCACTACCTGGACCTTCCAGCAGCGCGGGTTGCTGGAGTTCACGCACAACTGGGGCACTGAGGAGCAGGAAGGACGTATCTACCACGATGGCAACGCCGAACCGCAGGGGTTTGGTCACATCTGTTTTGCAGTGCCGGATCTGCACGCCGCGGTGGCCTGGTTTGATGAAAATGACGTCGAATTCATCAAGCGCCCCGAACAGGGCAAGATGAAGGACGTGGTCTTCGTCAAGGATCCGGACGGTTACTGGATCGAGGTGGTCCAGCCAGACCTGATGTCACAGGTGGGCAAAGGCTGAAGGCGCTTGGCCCGTATCACGGGCTAAGGAAACACTGCATAAAGGCCTGCGCGGCCGATTCATTGCGTGACGCGCTGCTCGAACTCTCAGCGATACCGCATAGGCTCCGGGTTCCGCGCTGCGGGCGCCTGGTGCCTCATGCCACTCGACTGATGTAGTCAGCACTTCTCTATCGGGACGAGCCAGCCGACGTATTGACGCTTATCTAGCGCGGCAGGCAGTGCACCAGGCTGTCACGCAGGCTGCGCGGATGAAGGCCCAGGTCGTCGAAGGTACCTACACCGCGTGACACCAAGTTGTCCTGCTGGATCAGCCACAGCATGTCACGGGTGAGCGGGGCAGACGGCAGGGCCTTCATGGTCGTGGCCAGGGCATGCCATAGCCACATCGGCGTCGTCAGCAGGGTGGGGTCCCTATCCAGATAGCGGGCGATTAGCGTGACGAGGTCGCGATAGCGCACGGCGTCAGGTCCGCCCAGCTCATACAGCGCACGCGGCAGATCTGGACGGGTGGCCAGGCGTCCCAGCGCACTGCCGAGATCGCCCACGTGAAGGGGCTGCAGGCGCACCTCTCCGGTGCCGAAGAGCGGGACGACCGGCAGTCGAACCAGGCGTGCCAGTGTGGCCGTCAGACCGGCCTGTGGGCCATACAGCACACTGGGCCTGACGATGACAGCCCGTGGGACCTCTTCCATCACCGCCTGCTCGCCCAGGGCCCGGGCGCGTACATAAGGCGAGGGTGAGTCTGGCCGCGCTCCGATACCGGAAATCAACAGGTAGCGGTCGACGCCGGCGGCCCTGGCCGCTCTGGCCAGCGCTGCGGCGCCCTCTACGTGGACCTTCTCGAAGTCCCCGCGGCGACGTTCCTGGTAGAGGCTGACACCATTGATCACCGCGCTGGCGCCCTCCAGTACCGGCGCCAGACTGTCGGGGTCTTGCAGGTCTGCCGCCATGGCTTCCACCGGGTCGCCGGGTTCGACCATGTCAGGTAGCCGGGGACGCCTCGCCACCACCCTCACCGCGTGTCCACTGAAATAGAGTTCACGCACAGCGGCAGCCCCGACAAACCCTGTTCCTCCGAGGACGACAACGGGGCGTGTTCTATCACTCATGGCCAGCGCCACTGTCGTTGCGCAGGAGTGCGTCACGCAGCCGCTCCACCGCCAGAAACAGCTGCCGCCTTGGCTGAGCCCCTGACAGAATGCCGGCATGCTCGCCGTCGATCAGGAAGCGCAGGGCAGGCACGCCGGCGATCCCCAGTGCTTGTCCCTCCTCACGAGACTCGCGGACGGCCTGACGATCTTCTTCATTGGCAAGGCTTGCCACCAGCGCGTCGCCATCGAGTCCCTGGAGACGAACGAGGTCTGCCAGTGCGGCAGGGTCGGAGAGATCCAGGCTGCGTTCGAAAAAGCCACTGAACAAGGCCTTCCTTAACGAGGCTACCTGCTGTGCCGAGGCGTGTCGTTCAGCCCAGGCCAGTGTCTCGAGCGCAAGGCGTGAGCGAGGCTGGATATCCGGCTGGCGCATGCTGAGTCCACGTTCGCGCGCCATGGGCAGCACAGCGTCACGCCACAGTTCGTTCAAGTAGTCGCCATGGGGATCCAAGGCCGGCTCAGGCTCTGGCCTCAGTTCGAATGGACGCCAGTGGATGTGGATGTCATCGCCGAACCGTTGCTCCAAGGCCTCAAGCTCCGGCAGCTCCAGATAGCAAAATGGGCAGCGCAGGTCGCTGAAGACCTCGAGCGTCAGGCGTGGGGGAGTGGGCGATGTCGGCATTCAACTCTCCTGAGTGGCAATACGTGGGACCGGATGGCGACGGAGTCGCCTCTAGCTTGACGACTGATGACGTCGAAGTGAAGCGCCGGCGACAGGCAGGCTCGATGCTGACGAAGGTGCCCAGGCCCTGCTCCCGTGCGAGGCGATGCCGGGCGGATGCGGCCGTGGCCCGGACCCAGCTCGAGAGTCGCCAGTACAAAGCCTCTGATGCAAAGCCCTTGAGCAAAGCCCTTGAGCAAAGCCCCTGGAGTCAGGCGCTAGGCGTCGTCGGACGGGCGAGCGTCGCGAAGATCCAGGGCGCCGGCGCGCTTGACGGCCCGGATGGCAAAGCTCGAATCCACGGTATTGACCATGGGCAGGGTCTGCAGCTGTCGCACCCAGCGTTCGTAACCTTTCAGGTCGGCGCTGACAATCTGCAGCAGATAGTCGAAGGCACCGGACACGGTGTGGCACTCGATGACTTCGGGCATCTCTGCCACGGCGGCTTCGAAGGCTTCCACCAGGGCATCTTGATGGCGGCTGAGCTTGACGTGGACGAACACCGTCAGCCCCAGCCCCAGGCGTTCGCGGTCCAGCTCGGCGCGGTAGCGCTGGATCAGCCGCTGTTGCTCCAGCCGGCGGATGCGCCTGGCGCAGGGGGATGGGGACAGACCCACTCGCTCGGCCAGCTCGTGGCTGGTGAGTCGCGCATCCTGCTGCAGCAGAGCGAGTAGATGGCGATCGATACGGTCCAGTTTTTTCAAGGAATTGGCTCAAACTTGCCATGAATACCGAAATATTGGCACGTACTGCCAATGTGGGTCCAGCGGCGAGTGTCTTTGCCTGCATTCCCCCGAGCATTGCCGGCAGACTGGCCTTAGCAGGGTGCTTGTACCGCTACCCCACACACAACCCTCTCGGAGTCCTGTCATGTCGTCTTCTCTGACCCAGGTGGCGCCGCTTGTCGCCTCTCCCCGGCGCGCCCTGTCGGGAGTCGCCGCTGCGCTGGGCGCGGTGCTGATCTGGTCCTGTTACTTCCTGTCGCTGCGCCAAGGGGCACTGTCACCACTGGGAACCCTCGACCTGACGCTGTTTCGCTACGCCGTGCCTGGCCTTGTGCTGCTGCCGTTGGCGCTGCGTCGGCGACAGCGTCTGTTGGCGGTCAACCCGGTGTGGCTGGTCGGCATGATGGCAGGCGCCGGCATTCCCTTCTTTCTGTTGGGGGCGGTGGGGATGGGACTGGCGCCGGTGGCCCACGGCAGTACCCTGATACCCGGGGCGGCGCCGCTGTTCGTCAGTACCCTGGCGGTGTGGGTCTTCGCCCAGCCGTTGTCGCGGGGGCGTGCCGCCGGGTTGGTCGCCATCGCAATGGGTATTGCCTGTCTGCTGGCGTCCTCGGGCCAGGGCTCGCAGTCCCTGCTGCTGGGGCAGGGCATGTTCTTGCTGTCCAGCGTGATGTGGGCGGTGTTCACCCTCAGCGTGCGTCAGAGCGGCCTGTCGGCGCTCGAGGCTACGGCGGTGGTCACGGTGCCCAGTGGATCGATCATTGCGCTGACGGTGGTCGCGCTCGAGGTGAGCGGGGTGGGGGGCTTGACGCTACACCTGGTGTCAGCCCAGGAGTGGCTGGGGCAGTTGGTGGTCCAGGGCATCCTAGTGGGGCTGGGATCTGGCCTGCTGATGGGCATCGCGATTCGACGGCTGGGCGCTGAGGCGACCTCGGCACTAGGGTCGCTGACCCCGGTGGTTGCCACGGCGCTGGCCTGGTGGGCGCTGGACGAGACGATCGGTGGGATCACCGCGGTGGGGATGTTGATGGTGGTGTTCGGCGTGATGATCGCCAGCCGTGGCCGTTGATGGCAGGCGTGTCATTGGCGTCAGCGCTGAACCAGAGACACCGCCCGTAGGCGGTGTCTGCGTCAATTGACTTCAGCGCTTCCTTAGCTCAAGCGCACCAGCATCTTGCCGCTGTTGGCGCCCTTGAACAGATCGAGGAAGGCCTCCGGGGTCGCTTCCAGCCCTTCACGCACGGTTTCCTGATAGTGGATATCGCCAGCGGCGACCTGGGGACCCACCTCGGCGAGAAAGGCCGGATAATTGTCCCAGTGCTCGAACACGATAAAGCCCTGCATGCTGGCGCGACGAATCAGGATCATGGCCAGGTTGGCGGGGCCAGGAGCCGGCCCTTCATCATTGTAGCGAGAGATCATGCCGCAGACGGCAATGCGTGCGCCGACGTTGAGATTGTTAAGGGCTGCCTCAAGGCAGACGCCGCCGACGTTCTCGTAGTACACATCGAAACCGCCTGGGCAGGCCTTGGCCAGGTCATCGCTGAGTGTGGCAGCGTCCTTGTCGCGGTAGTCAACCGCGACAATGCCCTGGGACTCGAGCCAATCGCGTTTCTTCTGGCTGCCGGCAAGTCCGACAACGGTGCCGCCCTTGGCCTTGGCCAGTTGTACCGCCAGCGAGCCCACGGCGCCGCTGGCTGCGCTAACCAGGACGTTGTCGCCTTCCTGCATATGCGCAATCGCATTGAGGCCTGTCCAGGCGGTCATGCCAGGCATGCCGAGAACGCCAAGGTAGGCTTGCTCGGGGACGTCAAGATCGGGAAGGGCGGTGACGGTGTCCGCTGATAGCTGTGCTACATCACGCCAGCCGCCCATGTGGGTGACCCGATCACCCACCTTGAAGCGGTCATCGCGGGATTCGATGATTTCACCTACCGCGGCGCCCTCGAGGGGGGCATTGAGGGCGAAGGGATCGATGTACGTCTTGACGCCGCTCATGCGGCCTCGCATGTAGGGGTCAACTGACAGCCAATGATTGCGAATGCGTACCTCGCCATCCTGCAGCGCCGGCAGTTCCTGCTGATTCAGAACAAAGACGTCCGGGTTGGGAGTGCCAGTAGGGTATTCGCTAATGCTGTAGTAGTTGGATTGCATCGATGCCTCCTTTGCTATGGGTAATCGCGTCCTGTCTCGTTCGCTAGATAAGGTGTCGCTGTTGGCCCTGCCTGCCGGGACGTTGCGTCCTGTAGCCAGGGGGCATTGCCCAGTGGATCGGACGACACCTCAGACACCGCTGAGGACGCGCCTTTGCTGAGGACGCGGCGTGGCCAATGGACTCAGCGCCTTGCTTGTGCGTCAATAATAGACCAGTCGGTCAAAGTCGTAAAGAGCTGCTTAGAAGGTAGGAAAAAGCCTCAGGCCATGGAGGTCTACTCTGTGCGACTGTGCTGAACGGAAGAGGTTCCTTGAGCAGGGGCGAGCGCGCTACTTGAGCAGGGGCGAGCGCGCTACTTGAGCAGGGGCGGGCGCGCTAAAAAGCGATCGTTATCGAACTAAAGTCTAAAGGCATCGATGTGCATTTTTAGCGAAGCTATGTCCGACATAACTCCACCAAGCGTCAGACACATGGAATAGCAGGTCTGACTCTGCATTCCCTTGTTCGGATGACCCTCATGGCAGCAGCCTCAACTCCCTTGCGTCGCGCGCGCCCGGACATCGCAGATGCCCTGGCCGAGGCGATCTTTGCCGGTGAGTACATGCCGGGCGAGTTCCTGCCCAGAGAAGTGGACCTGTGCGAGCGTTTCGCGGTGAGTCGTTCGACGGTGAGAAGTGCCCTGCAGGTACTGGTCGCCGCGGGCATGATCACTCGAATTTCTGGTCAAGGGTCGCGGGTGCAGCCCCTTGGAGGCTGGCACCTGCTCGATCCCAGGGTCAGCGGCTGGCTGGCGCGTTTCGCCCATCCTAATCCGGTGATCCAGCGCGAGGTGTTTGCCTTTCGCGTAGCCGTCGAGCCTTTCGTCGCCCGACTGGCCGCCGAGCACGCCACCGCCGCCGACCTGCTGGCCATCGAAACCGCCTATCAAGGCATGATCGAAGCGCTGGCCAGCGATGATCTACGCTTTCAGGGCAAGACCCACGACGAGTACGACGTGGCGTTTCACGAGGCCATCTTCACCGCATCGCATAACTTGGTGTGGGCGCAGATCAGCCACGTTCTCAAGCCTGCCATTGCGCTGCTGGTGGAGCGATCCAACCACAGCGCGGACAGGCTCAATGACAGCATGGATCGTCATCGCAAGGTGATGGAGGCGATTCGGCTGAGACAGCCCCGCGAAGCGGCCCGTGCGGCGCTCGCGGTACTGGAGCGCACTGGGCAGGACCTTGGACTGGAAGAGGTCACCAAGGCCTCATCGACGCTCGAGACAACCTTTGACGCTCCCGAACTATCTGCAACATGCCGACAAGAAGGATGAGATTCCCATGATGGCAAGCACCAAGCTCAAGACCCCTAGCGCCAAGCTCAAGCTGTTGAGTGCAGCGATTCTGGCATCCATGGCCGCTTCTGCTCAGGCTGCCGAGTATGAGTGGACCTTCCAGACCTCCGAAACGGCCGGCGAGCCTCAGTTCGAGATGAAGAAGGCCTGGGCCGACAACGTTTCGACGATGTCCAATGGCCGCATCGCCATCGAAATTCTGCCGGTCAATGCCGTGGTTCAGGCCAACCAGACCCTGCAGGCGGTGCAGTCCGGCATCCTTCAGGGACACCTGACCGATCCCAGCTACTTCACGGGTCAGAACCCGGCCTTCGGCATGATCGGCAACCTGGTGGGCGCCTGGAGCGACCCCTATGACTTCCTCGACTACATGAACAATGCCGGTGGCGAGGAGCTCTACAACAAGCTGGTCGAACCCTATGGTCTGCACCTGATCGGCGCTGCTGCCACCGGGCTGGAGTCGCTGCCTTCGACCAAGCCGGTGCGCTCCATCGAGGACATGCAGGGCCTCAAGCTGCGCGCTCCGGAAGGCATGGTGTACAACATCTTTGAAGCCGCTGGTGCCACACCGGTCAATCTGCCGGGCTCTGAGGTCTATACCGGTCTCGAGAAGGGTGTGATCGACGCTGCTGACTACACCGTGTTTGCCACCAACCAGGCACAGGGTCTGCACGAGTTTGCTCCTTACCCGCTGTATCCGGGCTTCCACTCCCTGCCGATGGTCGCGGTCTCACTGAACAAGGATGTCTGGGACAGCCTGCCGGACGACCTCAAGACCATCCTCGAGACGTCCGTTGATGCCCTGGCGTATGAGATGGTCGCCGAGCTCAAGACGCGTGACCTCGAAGCCGTGCGCGAAGCGCGCCAGAACCCGGATATCGAGATCATCGACCTGCCGGCGGAAGAGCGCGTAGCGTTCCGTAACATCGCCAAGCAGGAGTGGGAGAACTGGGCCGAGAAGAACGAGATTACCCAGGAATTCTACGAGTCCGTGGTGGCCTACCTGGAAAACCACAACCTGCTGTAAGCCCAAGGTCTCAGGGTAACGCGTCAGCCGTGCTGACTGTCGCCTGGTGTGCAGCGACACGGCATATCGCATAAGGGTGTACCGCGTTACCTGCCAGTGCCTGAACGTTCAGGGCGGTGCCACGGCACCGCCCCCTCATTTCCGGATCGTGCCCTGTCGCGATCCTCAAGCCGTCGAGGAAGTCCCATGACAGACCTGCCGGGACAGGACGCCGACAAGGCGCCCGAACGCGCACCCGACGTGGTGCGCAGCCGCTTTGACCAGGGCGTGGTCAAGG
>NZ_JAHVHY010000011.1:0-157485 GCF_019802025.1 Halomonas sp. DP5Y7-2
CTGGCGGCCTGGGGCAAGCAGGGCCGCGACTACCTGCAGCTGCTGAGCGAACATGACCATACCGATGTCGAGGCCATGAGCGCCCTGCTCGATGGCGCCGTCGACCTGTTTCTCGAACCGCCTACCGAGCACCTACTGGGCCAGTTGCAGGACGACATCCTCAACCTGCGGCCACTATCCGAGACCCAGCAGACATGGCCGGAACTGGATCCTGAGCAAGATGGCTCGATCCGCTTTCACATCTGCCACAGCCCCCAGCGCGAGCTTGAAGTCCTGCACGATCAGCTGCTGGCAAGCTTTGCCGCAGACCCGACGCTAGAGCCCCGTGACATCATGGTCATGGTGCCGGACATCAACGACTACGCCCCTTATATCGACGCCGTCTTTGGGCAATTCGCCCCGGGCGAACGTCGTCATCTGCCCTACCACGTCGCCGACCAGCAGCAGCGGCATCGGGAGCCCTTGCTGGTCGCCCTGGAGACGCTGCTGTCGCTTCCGCGCATGCGTTTCCGTGCCAGCGAGATTCTCGACCTGCTCGACATCCCGGCGGTGCGCGAGCGCTTTGGCCTGGGTGAAGGCGACCTGCCCACCCTGCAGCGCTGGATCCGCGAGGCCAACGTGCGCTGGGGCCTGGACGCCGCCCAGCGGGCCGAACTGGGACTGCCGGAGCACGACGAACTGCATACCTGGCGTTTTGGTCTTGAACGCATGCTGATGGGCTACGCCGTCGGCGAGGCCGAGGACAGCGGCGACGACTGGCTCGAGGTGGTGCCCTACGACGAGGTGGCCGGCCTTGACGCGGCGCTGGTCGGCCCCCTGTACCGGCTGATCATGACCCTGAGTGAGCTGCGCCAGTTGCTGTCCGCACCCCGTCCGGCGGCGGACTGGGACCGCGTGCTATCGACCATGCTCGAACGCACCCTGACCCCCAGCACCAGCGCGGAGCAGACCCTGATGGGTCGCATCCAGGCCTCCCTCGAGACCTGGCAGGAAGAGATCACTTCGGCAGCGGTGACCACCGACCTGCCCCTGGCCGTGGTGCGCGAAAGCTGGCTATCGCGCATCGATGACCCGCAGCTGTCCCAGAGCTTCATGATGGGACGCATCACCTTCGCCACCCTGATGCCGATGCGTGCCATTCCGTTCCGACAGGTGGTGCTGCTGGGAATGAATGACGGCGCCTACCCGCGCCAGGCCACCGCCATGGACTTCGACCTGATGGCCATGCGCGGTCACTATCGCGCCGGAGATCGCTCACGCCGAGACGATGACCGCTACCTGTTTCTGGAAGCCCTGTTGTCCGCACGGGAGCGCCTGACCATCAGCTGGTGCGGTCGCAGCCCACAGGACAACGGTGAAAAGCCCCCCAGCGTACTGGTGGGCCAGTTGCGCGACCACCTGGCCAAAGGCTGGCGCCTCCCTGATCAGCCGCCTCACGCCCAGCGCAGCCTGGCCGACGATGCCAAGATGGCCGACGCCCTGCTCGAAGCACTGACGGCCCAGCACCCGTTGCAGCCCTTTGGCGCCGCCTACTTCCAGGCGGATTCCCGACTGTTCACCTACGCCGACGAGTGGCAGGACTTGCACGCCGCCTCTGGCAGCACCATGGACACTGCCGCTGGGGCCGCTACTCGCGCGACCGCTGACTCGCTGGCGTCGGCACTCGACTTGACGGCCCCCCACGGGCCGCATGGAGCAGATTCCGCGACCAACGGCCTGGGCCCATGGCAACCGGAAGGCCCCCTTCAGCTGTCGCACCTGGCCGGGCTGTTGCGTGACCCGGTCGAAGCGCTGTTTCAGCAGCGCCTGTCCACCAGCATGCGCGATGACAACGTGCTGAATGACGACGACGAGCCCTTTGGCTTTGCGGGTTTGGCCGCCTGGCAGCAGCGCGAAGCCCTGGTCCAGCCCATTGGTCAGCAATTGGCGCACCGGCCAGACGACGCCGCCTCACTGAGCGAGTTGATCGACCGCCAGGTCCTGCGCCAGCAGCGCGCCGGCCACTATCCACCGGCCCCGGTGGGCCCGGTCATTCGACAGCGCCTGCTGGAGCGGATTCCCGCTGCCCTGGAGGCCTATCGGGCGCTGCTCGCCCGCTATCCCCATGCCCTGGAGATCGCCCCACGGGTCAGCCACGACAGCGGGCTTACCCTGGATGCAAGCCGACTGGCCGCTGATGACGACACGCAGGCGCTCACCCTGCGACTGGAAGACACCCTGACCCAGCTGCACGCCGACCGGCCCCTCTCACTGGGCGAAAGACAGGGAGAGAAACTGGGAGAAAAGGCCAGCGCAGATGCCTCTGCCGAAGTGGCCCGCATCGTGCTGTTGACCAGTCAGATCCACCAGGGCGAGCACTTCAACTGGCGCCAGATCCTGCGCCACTGGCCTGCTCACCTGGCGCTGCAAACCCTTTATCCGGGCGCCGTCACCCACCTGGTATCGCCCAGCGGCCAGCTCACCATACCGGGCATGACCCGACCCCAGGCCGAACAGCGGCTGAACCGGCTGATGGAGCGGTGGCAGCATGCCATGCAGCATGCCACCCCGACCCATCCCGATATCGCCTTCAACGCCCTCGAGGCCTATCCCGCGGCGGATGACCCTGACTGGCCACCGCCTGACCTGGCGTCCGATCCCAAGCTTCGCACCTCATGGGAAGACCGCTGGGAGCGCCTGGCCGAACGCAGCCCGCTGATGCTGCGGGAGTTCCCTACCCTGGAAGCACTGGTCACCGCCCCAGACTTTGCCGACGCCACCCGGGAGCTGTACGCCGACCTGCACACCTGGATCAGCCGCGCGCGTCAGTCCCCCCTTGCGGTTGCCCCCGCAACGCAAGGCAACCGTCACTCCGCCAAGGGGGCCAAAGCATGAGCTCAGCCAAGACCACCGCTGACGGCCCCCTGGTGTCAGACGCACATCAGCCCCCGTCAACCAAGGCGCTACCGCTGGCCCTGCCACTTACCGGCTGCCAGTTGATCGAGGCCAGTGCCGGGACCGGCAAGACCTTTACCATCGCCCTGCTCTACGTGCGCCTGGTACTGGGCCATGGCCAGCCGGGGCGCAGCGACTGTCGCGCGGACAACGGCTTTTCACAGCCGCTGGTGCCCCCCGACATCCTTGTGGTGACCTTCACCGAAGCCGCCAGCCAGGAGCTGCGAGAGCGCATCCGGGCGCGCCTGGTACAGGCCGCCGAGGCCTTTCGCGCTGATCCCGCCCACGACGACGACCTGGCCGGCCGCGACCCGCTATTGGCCGAGCTGCGCAACGACTTCGTCCCGGATGCCTGGCCGGTCTGCGCCCGCCGCCTGATACTGGCCGCCGAATGGATGGATGATGCCGCCATCTCCACCATTCACAGCTGGTGTCAGCGGATGCTGAAGGAACACGCCTTCGACAGCGGCAAGCTGTTTCGTCAGGAAGTCATTCAGGACATGAGTGAGCTGACCCAGGAGGCCGTCAACGACTATTGGCGCACCCGAGTCTACCCCCTCAGCGAGCCGCTGGCGGCTTCGGTGGTTGAGCTGTTCTCATCGCCTCAGGGGTTGTATAGCAACGTCCGCAACCTGCTCGCCCGGGATGACGCCGCGCTGATGTTCTGCGGCGAGCCGCTGGTCAGTACCGACCTGACCGCTACCCTGACCACCTTCAGTGACCATCGCGCCAAGGCCGACAGCCTGGAAGCACAGGCGCGCCAGCGCTACCTCGACGAAGCGCAGGAGGTGCGTGACGCTCTGCAAGCGCTGCGCCCAAGCCTCAACGGCAACAGCTTTCGCGGCAAGGACAACGACGAGACCTTTGCCGGCTGGCTGGAAGAGCTCGACCACTGGGCCCAGGGCGGCATCGCCACCGGCGACACGAAGTTCGTGCAGAAGCTGGCACGCTCCCGCCTGAAGGTGAAGAAAGGCGTAGAGGTCCCGGACATCGCCCTGTTTGCCGCCCTGGAGGAGTGGGGCACCTATCAGCAGCACGCCGATGACCTCAAGCGTGAGCTGCTCCCCCAGTTTCTTGCCGATGCCAGCCGCTGGATCAGCCAGCGCCTGCGCGAGCAGCTTGAGGCCAGCGCCCTGATGGGCTTCAACGACATGATTACCGGGCTTGCCGAGGCCCTCGACGGCGAAGGCGGAGACGCCTTGGCGCGGCGGATTCGCCAGCAATTCCCGGTGGCGATGATCGACGAATTCCAGGATACCGATCCGGCCCAGTACCACATCTTCGAATGCATCTACCGCATCGACCAGGCGAACGCGAAGGCGACCGAGGACGCCAGCATCGACGACGCTGACGACCCTAGTGCGCTGGTCCTGATCGGGGACCCCAAGCAGGCGATCTACGGCTTTCGCGGTGGCGACATCTATACCTACCTGGCGGCCCGCCAGGCCACCCTGGGTCATCACCACAGCCTGGACACCAACTTCCGCTCAAGTCAGGCCGCCGTCGACTCGGTGAACCAGCTGTTCGCCTTCGCCGAGCAGCACCATGAGCGGGGGGCCTTTCGCTTTGCCGACGCCACCGGGCAGGCCACCAATCCGCTGCCCTTTGTCACGGTCAAGGCCAACGGCCGCAAGGAAACCCTGATGCTGGATGGCCAGCCCGCCACGGCCCTGACTGGCTGGCTGGTCAGCGATGACGACAGCGACAGCGGCTGCCTGAACAAGGAACGCTATCTGCGCGAGGCCGCCCATCACTGCGCCAACCGCATCGCCGAATGGCTCAACCAGTCCCATCCTGAGGGCGGCGAGCCCCGCGCCGGCTTCGCCCGCCCGGGCGACGACCGCCTGACGCCCTTGAACGCCAGTGACATTGCCATTCTGGTGCGTGACCGGGTCGAGGCCACCGCCATTCGCCGGGCGCTCAGCCAGCGCGGCCTTGCCAGCGTCTACCTGTCCGACCGGGACAGCGTCTTCGCCACCGCAGAAGCCCGTGACATGCTCTACTGGCTGAAGGCCATCGCCCACCCCGAGTCCGTGTCCACCCTGCGCACCGCCCTAGCCACCGCCACCCTGGGGCTCAGTCTGGTGGAGCTGGATCACCTGCAGCGCGACGAAAGCGCCTGGGAGCGCGTTCAAGAGCGCTTCATGGCCTACCGCCAGCGCTGGCAGCGGCGCGGCGTTCTGCCGGCACTGCGCAAGCTGATGCACGACTATCGCATCCCTGCCCGCCTGCTGAATGCCGACCAGGGCCAGCGGCGCCTGACCAACCTGCTGCACCTGGCAGAATGGGCCCAGCAGGCCAGTGACACCCTGGATGGCGACCACGCCTTGATCCGCCTGCTGTCGGAGCATGTGCAGGAGCCCGCCGACGACGAACAGATTCTGCGCCTGGAAAGCGATGCCGAGCTCATCCAGGTAGTCACCATCTTCAAGTCCAAGGGCCTGGAGTATCCGGTGGTATGCCTGCCCTTCCTGTGCACCTACAAGGAAGTCAGCGGCAAGACCGGGACCCCGCTCTACCACCTTGACGACCGCCCGGTGCTGGAACTGGCGCCCAAGAAGGAGATGGCCAAGGAAGGCTTCGAGCTGGCCGATGATGAACGGCTGTCCGAGGAAGTCCGACTTATCTATGTGGCCCTGACCCGTGCCCGTCACGCCAGCTTTATCGGCCTCGCGCCCCTCAAGTACGGCAATGGCAAGGCCGCGACCCTGCACAAGTCGGCCCTTGGTCACCTGCTGGCCGGTGGCGCGAATATCCCGGACGAACAGAGCCTGCGTGCCTGCTGGCAACAGATGCAGGGAGACAGTAGCAACGTCCTGCTGGAAACCGCCCCTTCAAGCGTGGCTTCTCCCATCATCAACGTCGTGCCCCGGCAGTCGACGCGAGCCCACAAGCCGGCGCTTTCCGCCGCCCACCAGGCCTTTGCACCCTGGTGGATTGCCAGCTATTCGGCACTGGCCCAGAAGGGCGCCACGGCACCAGAAACACCTGCCGCCGAAGTGCTGGAAGAAGAAGACAGCGACCAGCGTCAGGCAGTAAGTCGCGCCGACACCCGCCAGCCCGAGCCCGGTAGCCTGCATGCCTTTCCCCGTGGGCCAGGGCCCGGCACCTTCCTCCACGGGGTGCTGGAAGCCATGGCCGAACATGGTTTTGCCGCCGCCGTGGGCGACACCACGCTGCAGGCGCGCATGGCACAGCGCTGCCGACGGCGAGGTTGGGACGATCACATCGACGC
The DNA here is from genome assembly GCF_019802025.1 of Halomonas sp. DP5Y7-2. Classification (NCBI taxonomy): domain Bacteria; kingdom Pseudomonadati; phylum Pseudomonadota; class Gammaproteobacteria; order Oceanospirillales; family Halomonadaceae; genus Halomonas; species Halomonas sp. DP5Y7-2. Next base: position 6,170 of record NZ_JAHVHY010000011.1, read on the forward strand.
CCTGACCCAAGGCATGCAGCGCTGGCTGACCACCCCACTGTCGCCTGCGGCCATGGAACCCCCGGGTGCCACCTCGTCCACCGCTGAAGTGGCGGCTGGAGCGACGGCTGGACTCACAGACGGACTGACGCTGTGCGAGCTATCGCGCTACCGGGCGGAACCCGACTTCTGGTTTGCCACCCACAATGCGGTTACCCCAGCGATGGACCGACTCGCCCGGGACCATCTTTTCCCTGGCGCCCCACGGCCGCAGCTCGGCTTCCAGCGCCTCAACGGACTGCTCAAGGGGTTTATCGACCTGCTGGCGGAACACGACGGGCGCTTCTACGTCATCGACTGGAAATCCAACTGGCTGGGCCCCGACGATGCTGCCTATCACCCCGATGCCATGCGCGACGCCATGCTCGACAAACGCTACGACATGCAGCTCGCCCTTTACCTGGTGGCGCTGCATCGGCACCTGCGCCAGACGTTGCCGGACTATGATTACGAGCAGCACGTGGGCGGCGCCATGCTGGTGTTTCTGCGCGGTATCGATGCCCCCTCACGAGGCGTTGCCGCGATCAAGCCACCGCTGGCCTTCATCGAGGCGCTGGATCGCTGCCTGGCCGGGGAACGCCAAGAGGAGACTCCGGCATGAACGAGACGCTGACCCATGACCGCCCTGGCACGGATGCCGCCTCAGACAGCCCCAGCGTCAGCGAGGCCCTGGCCGATCCCCAGGCCATGTTGCGCCTGCAGTTCGCCTGGGCCGAACACGACTGGATTCGTGACCTCGACGCCGCCCTGGCCCATCGTCTTGCCGCGCTGGCACCGGACGCTGACGCCTGCTGCCTGGTCGCCGCGATGCTGGTCAGCCACCAGGCCGGACAGGGCCATCTGCTGGTGGACCTCGACCAAGCCAGGCGGCATCCTCAGACGCTGATCGCGGTGGACCCCGACGACACCGCGCCAGTCCCACCGGATGAGGTGCTGGCCGCCATCGGCGACGACTGGGCCCAGCGCCTTGAGCAGTGGTCCGCGGTGGGCCAGGGCCCCGGCAGCACGCCGCTGGTACTGGACGGCAACCGCCTGTATCTGCGCCGCTACTGGCGTCACGAGCGCCGGGTCGCCGATGCCATCTCTGATCGACTGGCAGCGGCCTATCCCGCCCGTCCCAGCACGGATCAGGCCAGCCTAGGCGAAGAAACAGGCAGCGCCAGCGACGCTGTTCCCCAGGCCAGCCAGCTGCGCCCGATACTGGACAGCCTGTTTCCACCACAGGACCCCCGTGCGCAACAGGCACAGTCCCAGAAACTCGCCTGCGCCCTGGGCGCACGGACGCCCTTCTCGGTCATCACCGGCGGTCCCGGCACCGGCAAGACCACCACCGTCATCCGCCTGCTGGCGCTGCTGCAGGCCCAGGCCATCGCCACACGTGGCGTGCCGTTGACCATTCGCCTGGCCGCCCCCACCGGCAAGGCCGCCGCTCGCCTGAGTGAATCCATCCGCGACCAGATCGCCGCCCTGGCATCCCTCGACCTGCCCAACGCCGAGCAGGTCCGCGAGTCGATCCCCGCCGAGGTCACGACCCTGCACCGTCTGCTCGGGGCGCGCCCGGATACCCGTCACTTCCGGCATCATCGTCTTAATCCGCTGCCGCTGGACATGGTGGCGGTGGATGAGGCCTCGATGGTGGACATCGACATGATGGCGGCACTCCTGGAGGCACTGCCCCCCAGGGCGCGCCTGGTCCTGCTGGGCGACAAGGACCAGCTGGCCTCCGTCGAGGCCGGGGCCGTGCTGGGCAACCTGTGTGCGCGAGCGGAGGAAGGCCACTATCAGCCGGACACCGCTCAGTGGTTGCAGGACGCCACCGGTATCGAGTTGCCGGCGGCGCTCTGCCTCCCCCCGGAACAGGCCAGTAGTGGACGCCCGCTGGATCAGTCCATCGCCATGTTGCGTCACTCGTTCCGCTTCGATGACCAGAGCGGCATCGGCCAGCTGGCTCGCGCCATCAATGGGGGAGACAGTCGACAAGCCATGGCGGTACTGGATGCCCCCTCCTTTACTGAGGCCCAGCGCCTGAGTCTGCGCCGTAACGATGAACGGGCCTTGATGACGCTGGTGCTCGACGGCCGTGGCCACGACAACGCCTGGGGCTACCGCTACTACCTTGACGCCATTCGCCCCCGTGAAGCGCGCACCGACGCAGGACCTGACGCCGCTAGCGGTGGCCGCGAACGCCCAGCGACAGCGGCCGACCGCAGCGAGTGGGACCAGTGGGCAGCAGAGATTCTGAAGGCCCACGCCCAGTTCCAACTGCTGACACCGCTGCGCAGCGGACATCACGGGGTCGAGACACTGAACCAGCGCATCGAACAGGCGCTGGCGCGCCACGGCCTGATCGACAAGCCTGACCTGTATACCCATTGGTACGAAGGCCGCCCGGTGCTGATCACCGGCAACGACTACGCCTTGAAGCTGATGAACGGAGATATCGGCATCGCCCTGCAGGTACCGGCGGAATTCGGCAATGCTAAAGCCGGCACCATTTTACGCGTGGCGTTTCCTGCAGGTGACGGCCAAGGCGGCATTCGCTGGGTGCTGCCCAGTCGTCTGCAGCGGGTCGAAACGGTCTTCGCCATGACGGTGCACAAGTCCCAGGGCTCCGAGTTCGTGCATACCGCGCTGGTGATGCCCGACACCCTCTCGCCTATCCTGACACGAGAGCTGGTCTATACCGCCGTCACGCGAGCCAAGAAGACCTTTACCCTGGCCAGCGCCAACGACCAGGTACTGGCCCGCGCCATCGAACGCCGGATTCAGCGCCAGAGCCGGCTGTTTCAGTAGGCCAGCAGGGAACCACACAGACACCGCCTAAACCGTCCGCAGCCGGAGAGCCCATGTCGACACAGCGAACCCGCTCACTCATCCTGGAGCGCGCCCACCTGGCGTGGGACCTGGCGATCATCGTCCTGGTAGTGATCAACCTGGGACTGCTGCTGTTCGACAGCCTCTACCTGCTACCGCCCTTGAATGCCGCCTTCGAGGGTATCGCCCCTGGCCTGCACGCCGCCTACGACCGCTACATCCACGCCAATTTCTTTACGATCGACCTGGCCTTCGTCACGGTCTTCCTCTTGGATGTGCTGCTGGGCTGGGCAGTCGCCATCGCCGAGCGTCGCTACCATCGCTGGTTCTTCTACCCCTTTGTGCACTGGTATGACGTGCTTGGTTGTATTCCGCTGGGGGGCTTTCGCCTGCTGCGTGTGCTGCGGGTCATCTCGCTGCTGCAGCGGCTCCAGCGTCTCGGCCTGATCGATGTGCGCCGCTGGTACGTTTACAGCGTTGTCGCCAAGTACGTCGACATCCTGATGGAAGAGCTGACCGACCGTATCGCCATTCGCCTGCTCGACAATGTCCAGCGCGAGCTGACCAACGGCGAGGGCCTGGCCTCACCCGCCATCGACAAGATCATCACGCCTCGCAAGGAGGCGCTGGTACGGGAAATCAGCCAGCGCCTGGAGAACATGGTGGGCGATATCGCCTACCGAAACCGCTTCGAAACCCTGGCCTACGTGCGCGGACTGGTGGCCCGCACCCTGGCAGAGACCCCAGAGCTGCAGCGCCTCAAACGCCTGCCCATGGGCAGCCAGCTGACCCAGGGCCTGGAAACCTCCCTGTCCGACCTCGCCTGCCATATCGTCGACGAAGCCCTCGCCGGCCTGCGCTCCCCGCAGTTCTCGACCCTCGTCGAACATATGGCCGAAAGCGGCCTCGACGCCTGGCTGCGCACCGACCCGGAAACCGAGCAGATCACCGAACAGGTACTGGTCGATATGCTGGAACTGTTGAAAGGCCGCATCGCCATCAAACGCTGGCAGGAAAGGTATGAGTGAGGGGGCGTAGATGAAACGGGTGCAGTTAGAGCGACGCAAGCGCATATGGTGAGCGAGATATGCCCCGTAGCCGCTGCCCCCTGCACTGCCTACGTCGCCCTCTGTGAATATCCCCCAACTATATTTGCACAGACCGCTTGAGCGATGTTGACGCTGGAGATGGTGAAAGTTACCAGTGCTTATCAGTCCTCACACTGTATTCGCCCCTAGGCCCCCGAATGAGTCAACTCTGTCTACGGCTATAGGGCGTTACAAAATTCAATCGACTAGAGCTACAGTGCAAGGTCGACTGATATTGCTTCAGGGACCGGCACGATAAAAACCGTCGATCACGCCGCCTAAGCGGCGTAATGACGGCTATCGGCCAAAGGCGGCCCTTCAGACCTCCCTCATATAACGTCGCCATGAAGTGACCCCCTCCCGAGCTGCACAGGCTATAGTGCAGCCATGAAGTGACCCCAAGGCTTCCGGCCGCGTGCCCGGAGCCTGCCGTCCGTCGCCTCTCGGCCTAATGAGCGTTGGGCCACCGACCTCACCCATGTGTGGTGCGGTAAGGATCGGCGGGCCAGCCTGGCGGTGATCATCGACTGTTGCACCCGAGAGATCCTTGGTTGGCGATTATCGGACAACGGCAGCAGCAAGACGGCTGAAGCAGCGCTGGAAGAAGCTCTGGTGCATCGATTCGGCGCACTGGGCCGGATTCATCAACCGCTGGCCCTACGCTCTGACAACGGCCTCGTTTTCAGCAGTCGACACTATACGGCGACAGTGAAGGCCTACGGGCTTACACAGGAGTTCACGACGCCCTACACCCCGGAGCAAAACGGTCTCGTCGAGCGCTTCTTCCGGTCCCTGAAGGAAGAATGCATCTGGCAGCACCGGTTCGAGTCGCTGGGCCAGGCCCGAGCGGTAATCAGCCGCTGGATCCGGTACTACAACGAAGAGCGGCCACATCAGTCTCTAGGCTATGTGGCACCCCGAGCACACCCGGCATTAGCGGCGTAGGGTGTGCAGAAACCAGGGGGTCATTACAGCCATAACCGGCAGGCAAGGTGCTGCTGATATTGTGCGAAAATTGGCGCAGCCAATACACAAAAAGAACGGCAGTTTGACTGTCGAGCGTAGCCGAAGGCGAAGCAGTGATTGATAGCCTTGTTACAAGGCTCCTTCTCGTGTGGACTGCGAGCTAACGACTTTGCTAATCTGGACTGGCTAAAATGAAAAATCATAACATTCAGGACTATTGGCGATCCTCGCCCACAAGCTAAAGGAAAAGCGCTATGTTTAAATTTATATTCGCAGCTCTCGTTTTAATGTCATCTTTTGTTTATGCGCAACAGCCGGGAGAGTTACCAGGCCCAACCTCTAGTGATGGAGGCCCCGGTCCAGATATCGCCCCTTTGCCACCCATAACTAGTGATGGTGGATTTAACGGATGATATAGATAACAGCAGGGCAAAGTGAGTATAGCAGACTGACTTTGCCCTATAACGACTGAGTTAAGTAGCGTTTGAGGCGACGCCCTATGCCGTCTTCAAGAAAGGACTCCCCAAGGGGGCGAAGAAGGAGCCCAAGCAAACGACAGAAAACACTGCTTAACTATAGAGAGCGCACGAGGGCATGTGTCAGGCGAACACCATCAATGTACACTCCGGAGGACTTAACTTCACTATGCCTTTTGCCCTTTAAAAACCAAATCAACCTTCTTCACCAAACTACATATTTCATAGCATTCTTGACCGGAACCAGCCAACTCTACCACCTTCCTCCTGATTGATGACTTATTGACACCTTCAGCTATTTTAGAAAGCTCAGAAAAAACTTTGCTAGAAAAAACCTTGCCATCAACCAGCCTTTCCCACTGAGCATCCCACTCATCCTGAAAATCCCTATCGATCTTTTCCAGCAAGCCTTTAACCTCCGCCTTCAAATCTCTTTCAAAGACTTTTTCGACAAGGCCAGCCGAATCTTGATGCGCCCCCTTTCCGCAAAGCGGGTTTACAACAATCTCATTCAGGCCCTGCTTCATCCTAAAATTATAAAATTTTTTGTATGATAATTCTTTAGTGCTTTCCGCACAGCTCTGATAGACCTCATCAATTTCTTGATCTCCAAGCGGCGTGACACCGAAGTGCGTTAGAATCGGATTTACTGCATCTTTAACTAGATTTTTATCGATGAAATAATTCTCCACCTCATGCCTTTCAAGCACCACAAAAGTCTTATCATAAAAACCTGGATTAACCCTTCTTAACTCCTCGAAGTATTCTGGAGGTTTGTTATCATTATCAATCATGAAGCAAAAAGCGGCGCCATGAATGTCATGATATATATTAGAAACCTTCCTATACATATCTTCCACTTGGGCACAATTGCCAAGAGGAACAACTCTTATACTTTTAGATGCCATGAGCTCTGCAAATAACTCAACATCCCCGGCACCTTCTACAAAAAGAGTTTTAGAGAAAACAGAACTAACACCAATACTCCTAAGCTCAGCCTCAGTTTCAGATCGACTAATCTGCCGGAGGCCATCACTAAGCATATAATTACACCCGTACAACATATTCCTGTATATCAAGGCTTTCGAATGCGTTAGCAGAAACAAAGACGAAAGATTACTATCAGGGAACGCCTTCATATCTACTCCAGAAACCCCCTTCGGAAACTTACCACCAAGCCAGCGCTTCATTGACTCAGAATCTATCAACTCTCTCAGAAGATCATAAAACTTTATCAACAAGTCCTCATGCAAATGATTTTCTGGTTCATCCAGAACCAAAATAGCCACACTCGGATATCTAAAAAGATATAAAAGCGTCAAATATAACGACATCTCGCCAGCACTAAAATCCTTGACATCATAATACTTAGACCTCGAGCTTGCCCTACCCTGTATTATTATCTCACCTGGTTTCTTTGTAGCACTAAAACTATGCACCTTGATGTCATCAGATATGCTTGAAACAACTTCGTTTGCTATTTTAAAGAAATCATACCTTTTGTTTGAATCCAATCTGTAGTGAACATAATCAAGAGCCGACTTTTTGTAAATAGTCTGAAAAACCTTCTCCGGAAAAAACACAGACTCAAGGAGAGAATTCCTTTGATCCAACCTGTTTGATATATCGAGACTATCAAACCCGACACCGAACTCAGAGAAAGCCTTACCTGCATTTATCAACAAAAAAAGATTTTTAGGAGAGTTTATATCCCACAACTCTAAAAGCGAAGCAACTCCGTCTTCAATGCTATCAGAAAACGAAAAATGGATTTCAGGATGCACGGTGCCTTCCAACTTCACACCCACAAAAGTACCGTCAACAAGAAACACCACTTCGATTTCATATTCAGGATCTGAAACCAGACTATCCAGATCTGCGAATGCCGCCTCGAAGTATGCAGAGTTTTCGTCAGAGCCTCTATCAAGCTGAGACGCAAAAAACAGCTTTTGAAAAACTTGAACAGCTTTAAAAACCGCAGTTTTTCCTGAACCATTCCTCCCGCTAACCGTATTCACCTTTCCTTCTTCATCAAAAAAAAAGACATGCTCTTTTTTTGTGAACTTCTTAACACCCTTCAGTGACACTTTAACAAGACGCATAAAAACACCACAAACAAAAGTTAAATCGGGGATCATCCCCTTATTGATTGGACAGGCAAGTGACCAGGAAAATACCGCAACCTTCAATATACCCACACGCTCGCGTCAGCGTTTTACAGATCAGGCCGGAGTGGATAACCTCGCTCGCACATTTCCATGGAATTGCGGCTATCGGCGATCAGGGTGTCGCCAGCAAGGATGCACACCCGCCGGGAATGCGGATGCAGGAGGGCAAATGGGGTCTGTCCCCGATTGCTCTCCAGCTATTTTCCATTGCTCAAATTTACTTTTTATCGCCTAACAGATATCAGCTGCATACCCACCGCACTCAGCGTTCATAGCGCTCACGCAAGTTTTCAGACATTTTTTTCGGCATTTCAACCACAACCTTTTTTCCAGCGTACTGTTCGTACTCTGTACCTTTCAACTGTTGGGAAATTTCGACCTGTCCGGAAGGCGTGATTCTCAAAATATCAAGATCGAAAAGTGTGTGAATGTCCGAGCGAAGCAGTAGTCCATTAGTGACGCTATAGTCAGGCCTCTCAGAAAACGGCACGATGTGTGCTGCCTCCAACACACCGTTCACCTCTGATCCTGTTACGCAACATTTCCCCTGAAACGCGGCCAGTAGTTGCTTTCGAAATTCCGGCTGCCCTCGACGAGTGGCGATTTCCCTGAAGATCTTTTCATCCACCGTTGACTCAGTGCTGTCGTGCTCATCACCTTCCGCAAAGGCTGCCTTGCTCCTTTCGACAGGTGTGATTGGTGCATGCACTTTCGATGGAAGACGCTTGGCTCCCCGCACTAGCTCTTCAAGCTCTCCCGAGATTTCATATCGAACGATTGCCTGTTTGTTAAATCCAAATGATCCTTCACGTGGCCTTTTCTTTCCTGAGCTTTCTTCTTTGGCTCTCACGCTCCATCCGTCATGGACTACCCGCCGAACTACCTCATTCAGATCGGCTGTGTAATGCCCAGCACCCTTACGGTCTTGTTCGCCAGGTTTATTCAACGCATAGCCATAGCGCCCGGTGGAAATTTGCGTTTTCTTGTATGGATACAATCGATCACCGTTGTCAGCGATGAGACAGAATCTTTTGTCAATCATGCTTTGAGCTTCCCGAATTCAATCACTATACTTCAGCATAAAATGCTTAACCAAATCATTCCCCACTTTATCTCCCCAAGAACTTAAATCAGTCCATTTCAAATCATGAATGTCAGCCGCCAAAGAATATTCACCCAGCAACATAAAAACGCAAGCTATCTGATACTTGACAGATGGAAGCCGTACGCGCAAAAACTCCTTCTCATTTAAAAAAAACCTTCCGCCATCCTCAACAACATACTTGGAAAGATATTCACACTTTCTATCGCGCAAAAAGTCGCATAGTTCATCATAACTGCAAAGTCCATGTCCGTCTCTACTATCCACAATTCCTCCAAAAATCAACGGCACCAAAAAAATATACTTATACTATCCGCCTTACAAAAACTCAACAAAGGAGCTTCGATGAAAAATATTTCCTGAGTGACCGCTTCGGGTCGAAAGCTGCCTTATCAGGAAAAGTCAAACCACTTATCTAAACAAGCATTAATCTTACTTCCCACCAACAAGCGATTCCCATCAATTTATATACTGTATGCAAGTCAGCTTGTCTGTTTCGTGCGAGCCCATTCCCGATTTCTTCATTGCACTAACACACTGAAACATTTTATACCCCTGCAGCAATGTTGGAGAAAACAAAATTGCTATAGCAACCTATATGGCAGATAACAGGATTGTTCGCTGCAAATCCATTAACTCACCCATGTCTCTCGTGACAGAAAAAAACTTTTATAACAAGGTGCCCGGACATTTTTCATCATGCCCTTTCCTAGTTTTCAAAAAAGAGCCACATCCTGAGCAGCGAAGTTTACCTTTAAGCCGTTTCATGACTTGATCATCATCAGAATACTTGTGCCATTCCTTGGTATGGCTTTGACTTACATGCATATCTACATCAACAACCTTCTTAGCACAAATTGGACATTCAGATTTCTGACTGCAGTCTGCCTTCAGACCTTCCTTTTTCTCGCCTATCTTCAGGCCGTAGTCATTTTGTAGCATGTTAAGGACTTCATCGAGAGCCTGAATGATGTGTAATTGATTGGCCCCAAAAGCATATCTCCCTGTCATCAAATCCCTCATTGGTATATCTTTATCAACAACTTTCCTAGAGCCTATCTTATTAAGCTTAAGTGGGTATCTAAATGCCCGCCCTTCACCTAACCACTGGCCATTTGGCCCCCAGTTTTGTATATTTCCATTAAAACAGCTTGAGCCGATTACTTTCTCCATTTTAATCAAAAGCTGCTTCCTTTCTTCGTTTTTCATGTTTCACCCTAACCATAAAAAGACTTTAAACTTTGTATTCTTAGAGTATTCTCCATGAGGCTCATTTAGCAATGACCGCTTTGGGTCGAAAGCGGTCACCTCACACCTCTCCTCTGTATCTCAGCCCACATGCGCCTGGCTCCCCAGTACTCCAATTACCAGCCAACCACTACACGCCCCTAGCCAGCTAACCCGGCACAAACACAGCACAATCTATCGAAGACTACTGGGAAACAAGCTATGTCGCCAGTTTTCGCCCCCCTTCCTTTTGTCTAAACGTCGAGCAAATCTCGGCACACCAAAAACCGTTAAAATCCCGTTTGTTTACGGCAAACAGATGTGGCACTTAGTTATATCCCTTTTTACAGACTTAACTCCGTGAAAAATCCCGCAGACCATCACCTCCACAAGTAAGCAGTCGCTTATCCAACACGTCCGGTCTCGACATCAGTTCAGATGATTTCTACCTCCACCTCTTCCCACCTTCTCCTGTCGCCCTTCCCTCTCGCTCTCCCCTCCCACCCCGCCGGGACGCGCTAGGCGGCCACCAAGCCAACTTTGGTCCGGGCGCTGGCTGGCTGGCGGAGGCTTTCTGCTGCTGATACTGTACATACGAACAGTATCCATCCGTTGCGGGAGGCACCATGCACCACATCAATCTTGTTGCTCGTTTGGCTATACCGATGAGGGCGGAACCATGACGGTGCATCTCGAGGTGCTGGGTCGGGTGGATGAGCGGGCGCCGGGGGCTCCGCTGCCGTTGGCGGCTGGCGAGGTTCGCGCGGGTTTTCCATCGCCGGCGGATGACTATCTGGAAGGCCAGCTCGATCTGGTGGCGCACCTGGTGCCCCACCCCAGCTCGACCTTCTATCTGCGCGCCAAGGGCGAGTCGATGAAGGAACTGGGCATCTTCGACGGCGACCTGCTGATCGTCGACCGGTCGCTGGAGCCGCGCCAGGGCGCGGTGCTGATCGCCAGCGTGGACGGTGAGCTGACCTGCAAGCAGCTGGGCAAGCTGGGCGACCGGCCCTATCTGTTGGCGGCCAACGAGGCCTACCCGCCGATTGCCCTGAACGGCCACGACTGCGATGTATGGGGTGTGGTGACGCACAGCATCCATGCGCTGCCGCAAGGGACGTCCCGCCGCCAGGCCGGCTCCGCCTATCAGGGCACGCCATCATGATCGCACTGGTCGACTGCAACAATTTCTACGTCAGCTGCGAGCGGGTGTTTGATCCGCGCCTGCGCGGCAAGCCGGTGGCGGTACTGTCGAACAATGATGGCTGTGTCATCGCTCGCAGTCAGGAAATCAAGGATCTCGGCGTGCCCATGGGCATCCCCGCCTTTCAGATCGACCAGCGCCTGAAGCGCCAATGCGTCCTGCTGTCGAGCAACTACACCTTGTACGGGGACATGTCACGACGGGTGGTCGAGACCCTGAACACCTTCTGCCCCCAGGTAGAGGTCTACAGCATCGATGAGTCCTTTCTGGACTTCGAGGGCTTCGCCAGCGATCGCCTGATCGGCCACTGTGTTGAATTGCGACGCACGGTGCAGCGGCATACCGGGATTCCGGTAGGCGTGGGTCTTGCCAGCAGCCGCACCCTGGCCAAGATTGCCAACCATCGCGCCAAGAAGGACCCCAACGGCCATGGCGTATGCCTGATGGAAGCAGACAGCATAGACACCCAACGCTGGCTGGAGCACTTGCCGGTGGCCGAGGTGTGGGGCGTGGCCGGCCGCAGTGCCGCGCGCTTGGCAACGCTTGGCATCCACACGGCCTGGCAGTTGCGAGAAGCAGACCCGAAGCACGTGCGCCGCCACTTCAGCGTGGTCATGGAGCGCACCGTGCGCGAGCTACGAGGAGAGTCTTGCCTGGCCCCGGAAGACAGCGATGTCCCCAGGGAGCGCATCATGACCAGCCGTTCCTTCGGGCGCCCCACCGGGGACCTGGAGCAGCTGCGCCAGGCCGTGCGCGCCCACGCCACGCGCGGAGCTGAAAAGCTTCGCCGCCAGGGCAGCGTTGCCCGAGCGGTGCAGGTCTTTCTGCGTACCAATCGCCACCGCCCCGACCAACCCCAGCATCATCCGTCGCTGGTGGTGCCACTCCCTACCGCCAGCGACGACAGCCTGGCCATAGTGGCCACCGCGACCCAGGCGCTGGCACGCATGCATCGCCAGGGCCACCAGTACATGAAGGCGGGGGTGATGCTCCTCGACCTGCAGGACAAGGCCACCCTGCAGCATGACATCTTCGCCAGCGAAAGCGCCGATACCCAGCGCAATGAACGCCTGATGGATACTCTGGACGCGATCAACCGCAAGCACGGTCGCGGCGCACTGAGCCTCGGCAAGGCCAGTGACAACGCCGCCTGGCAACTGAAGTGCGAGCACCGCACCCCCCGCTACACCACCCGCTGGGACGAGCTGCCGGTCGCCAGGCTATAGGCAGTCCCAGGGGCGGAACACAAGCGGGCCAGGCCTGTTATGGCCTGGCCCGAACGTGCGGCGACAGCGATATTGGCTTACGCCACCGGTGGAATCACCCGCTCCGCGATCAAGCGGTCGAACAGGTCGAGGAAGACCGCCCGGGTCTCGCGATGCTCGTGGAAGCCAAACTCGCGGCTCTTGTTGATATCGTTCACGCACTCCTGGGTGCGGCCAAGGTCGCCGTCGGTGTGCCACCAGGACGCCAGCTTGCTGACATCGTCCTCGACCAGGTCATGGCGCTTGGCAATGTCCTTCCAGGTGTCCTCGATACCGGCCATCTGCTCGGCCAGAGGCTGTGGGGTCTGGGGGCATTCGCCCACCTCGAGGCCGAAGTACTCGCCAATCTCCCGCCACATCCGGCGCCAGCGAAAGGTGTCCCCATTGACCGTGTTAAAGGCCTGGTTGGCCGCTCCCGGCGCCAGCGCGGCCCATTCCATCTGGCGGGCCAACAGCAGGGCATCGGTCAGGTCCGTCAGGTAGTTCCACTGCTGCTGGGACCCCGGGAAGATGAACGGTCGACCGGTGGCCCGGCAGATCGAGGCATACACCGCAAGCGTGGTGCCCATGTTCATGAGGTTGCCGGAGGCGTAGCCGATCACCGTATGGGGACGGTGCACGTTCCAGCGGATGCCGTAGCGCTCCGCCACCTCCAGCATGATGTCTTCCAGGGTGTAATAGAAGTTCGGACCCGGCACCCGCTCAGCGGACTCGCGAAACGGCGTCTCCACCTGGCCGCTGCCATAGGCTTCGAAGGATCCCAGGTACTGCTTGGTGCCAGTCACCAGAGACACGTGCTCGAGGCGCGCAGGGTCCAGCGCGGCGAACAGGTGATTCATCATGGCGCCATTGGCCTCGACGTTTTCCCGCTCCGTGCTGCGCTGTGTCCAGGTGCAGTAGAACACGTGGCTGATCGGCAGCCCTGCCAGGGCGTCGGCGGTGGCCTGCGGATCGAGCAGGTCAGCGGCGACCGGGATGACGCCGCTGGTGGTGGTGCCACTGCGCGACATGCCGTAGACGGTCCAGCCACTGGCGACGAGGTACTGGGCGAGGTTGCCACCGGTGATGCCGGTCGCACCGACAACAAGTGCGTTGCCTTTCTGCATGAAGATATCCCTAGACGATAGCCGTCGTTGTGGATTGACGGTGTCCCATTGTGGACCTATAAACACTTGCGACAATCGCTATGATGGCAAAGGTTTATTGCATGAGAAGCAACGTTGACCTGAACGCGCTGCGCACCTTTCGACTGGTCGTGGATGCTGGCGGCTTCACCGCCGCGGCACACCGCAGCCATCGTGCGGTGTCATCCATTTCACGGCAGATTCAGACGCTGGAGCGCAGCCTGGGGCAAGCCCTGTTTCACCGTCACACCCGCGCGGTGGAGCTGACCGAGGCAGGCAAGCACTACATCGAGGCGATTCGTCCTGTGCTTGCCGACCTGGACGCCGCCACTGAGAACATCACCGCGGCCAAGGATGAACCGGCCGGCACCCTGACCATCAACGCCCCGGTCGCCTTTGGCGAGCGCCAGGTCGTGCCGTTGATTCGTGGCTTCTCCCGGCGCTACCCCAAGATCACGACAGAACTACGCCTGACCGACCAGTTCGTTGATCCGGTGCGCAGCGCAGCCGACGTGACCTTTCGCGTCGGCCCACTGACCGACTCCAACCTGGTCGCACGCACGCTGGCGCCCATGCGCTATATCGTGGCGGCGTCTCCTGACTACCTCGCGACAGCTGGCACCCCGACATCTCCGGCCGCCCTGCTCGACCACGACTGCCTGCGCTACCAGGGTGAGTACGGCCGCCAGCGCTGGTTCTGGCGCCAACCCGGCGCGGCGGACTTTCAGCGCCTGGACGTGGACGGCTCGCTGCACAGTGACGACGCGCCGAGCCTTCGCCACGCCGCGGTACTGGGCCAGGGCATCGTGCTGTTTCCATCCTGGATGATCGCCAAGGAGCTGGATGAAGGCAGCCTGGTAGCGCTGCTTGACGAATGGCAGTGGGAGGTGGCCCCGGAAGAGCGGTCCATTCACCTGCTTTACGCCGCGTCTCGCCTGGGACCGCGCAAGGTGGCGCTGTTCGTCGACTACGTCACGGAACAGGTAGGGGACCCGCCGCTATGGGACCGCCGTCCGTCGTCCCAGGAGCCGTAGGGCTCGTCTGAAAAGTGCCTGCGCTCGGTAATACAGCGTTAAAAATAGGATCAAAATGCTCATTTACACTCCGTAAACTGCGCTTTTTCACCGATTTTTGCCTTGTCTAACCTTCGCTCGCCGACTTTTCGGACATCGCCTAGCCGTAGCACGGAATTGCGCATCTTCCGCGAGCAACGCTCGTTTGACGACAGTTAAAAGCCTTCATGGCCGCCATTCTTGCCTAAGATTTACCTGAACTAAGCGCCTGTCGAGCACAGTTTGACAGGCAGCCCCAGGAGCAGGCCGAGGAAGAGGCACCCCTATGAAGACACCCGTCGTAATGACAGCGCTGCTGCTCTCGGTTTCCCTGCCGACCACGGCCAAGGAAGTGACCGGGGGCGTGTACGTCGCTACCAACCATCAGCAACAGAACTCGCTGGTGGCCTGGCGTCAGTTTGATGACGGCACCCTGGAAAAGATCGGCGAATACCCCACCGGTGGCGCTGGCAACGGCATGGATGGCGGCCTTGATCCGCTGGGATCGGCCTATGGCGTCTGGCGCTCCGCCGACGACCGCAATGTGCTGGTGGCCAACATCGGCGATGGCACCCTGTCATCGCTGCACGTACAAGACGACCTGACCCTTACCCTCAATAACGTGGTTGACGCTGGCGGGGCCAAGCCCAAGGCCATCGATGGCCATGCCGGGCTGGTGTACGTCGCCAGCACCAATGGGGCCAACGACGAGCCCGGCGTGATCAAGGGCTTCACCATCGATGGGAACGGCCAGCTGACGGAGCTGGCCAACTCACTGCGGGCACTGGACGACTCACCGGTCAGCATGGAATTTACCGAGGACGGCAAGTACCTCACCGTGGTGGGCTTTCTTACCGGTATGGTGCACGTCTACGCGGTCGACGACGATGGCCTGCTGTCGCAGACGCCAGTCTCCAGCCTGCCGTCGCCGCACCTGTCGGAAGATCGCTTCTTCGCGCTGCCCATCGGCACCAAGCTGATCACTCGGCCCGATGGCCACAGTACCTTACTGGTCACCGAGACCCGCTATATCACCCAGGGTTATCAGTTCCATCCATCCTCGGAAGAGAGCAAGGCCAAGTACCCCTTCCTGCAGGAGTACGAGGGCCAGACCGGCTCGATGTCATCCTACGACATCGACCCCGACGGCAAGCTCACCATGGTGTCGGCGGATGTGATGACGGGAACCGACATCTGGGGTGGCGAGCAGGCCGCCTGCTGGGTCACCACCTCGGCGGACGGACGCTACGCCTGGACCACCAACTCCCACACGTCCAGCCTGTCGACCTACAGCATCGACCCGGAAGATGGCAGCATCGCCCTGCTCGAGGAGGCGGCCTATCGGGCCGAGGACTACAACGAGTACTTCGCCGACATGGACCTGAGCGCCGACGGCAACTACGTTAACGTCATCAGCGGTAACACCGGCAAGATCTGGGTCTTCGGCATCGATCCAGAGGACGGCAGCCTTAGCGTGGTCGACGCCTATCCGGGAAGTGCCGAGGTGCACTCCTACGGGCTGGTGACCATCCCGGTACCGGGTGGAGAAACGCTGGCCAGCAAGGAGTAGATTGGCGCTGAGGCCAACGGCCTGACGCCAGCGGGACGTGACCGAAAGACACTATCGACACACTATCGACCCACTATCGAATAGGGTCGGATGGGGTCGAATAGGGGGCCGTAGAGGTACGGCCCCCATCTGTGCGCGTAGGCTGGCCAGGCGATGGGCGTCTTAAGCAGGAAGCCAACAGCGTCAGCGGCGTTTATCCACTAGCACTCACCCACTCAGCCGCTAACGCTCACCCACTAACACTCAATCACTCATAGTCCGCCGAGAAACCTCAGCCCTGATCGTCGTCGCCGCGACTGGATACCGCCGGCCACAGATCCAGCAATCGATGCAGCACGGCCATGGCCACCAAGGTCGCCATCAGGGCGACGCACATCGAGCCGAACCGGTACAGCGCATCCACCACCAGGTCCTGGTTGGGGCGAAGATACTGGCCAAACAGGATGCCCAGCGTCGTCAGCCCGCCAAAGCCGATACCCGACCCGGCCTTTTCGATAACGTGCTCGCGAGCAAACAGCAGCAGGCCAATGCCGTAGGCCAGCAGCACCAGCGGCAGGTGACTGCTCTTGGTGAACAGAATCAACTGCAGCAACAGCGCCAGGTTACAGCCCAGCAAGGTCCCTATCGCCCGACGATGAGCAGACGCCTTGGCGCCGTGATAGCCAAGGGCGAACAGAATCAGGATGGTCGCCATCTGCGCCGACAGAGAATCGCGCAGATCGAGCAGCTGAAACACCAGAAACGACAGCGTCGCGGTAATCGCGCCAATCAATGCCTGGTGACGCTGCAGCGACACGCTCTTGAGCTGGGGCGGAGGCGGCTGGCGCGGGTCAACGTCAGGAAAGACGCTATGCATCAGCGCCGCGATTGCCACCGCCAACAGGCTGGCTACGGTATTGCTCGTCAGCAGGTCGAACAGGTCGAGATCGGGATAGCTGGAAAAATGCAGCATGATGCTGAGGGTCAGTACCCCATTGGCACCAAACACGAACAGCGGCCCGCGCGCCATCAAGGTGAAGCGCCCCAGAAACATCAGGAACACCAGGCCGGTCATCACCGCGGGAAGGTGCTGGGTCAGGCCGACCACCAGGCTGATCTCCACCACGTTGAGACAGGCATTGCCCAGGAACTGACGCACCACATGGGCATTGAACACGGGAATGATGCCCAGCAGAAACATCGGAAACACGGTAAAGAAGACGCCGTAATTCCAATGCATCAACTGGCTGACCAGAAAACCGATCCAGGCGCCTACCGCGATGCGCAGGCACTGGCGCAAGTCGTTGCGGCTGAGTTTCGACGGCCGCGGTGCGGGCTTGTCGCTCGGCACGGGCGTATCAGACGACCGTGCACTGTCAGAGGATCGAGAGCGATCAATAGACATAGTGAAGCCAGGACATCAGCCGCACTTGCAAGGCCCCCAGCGGATGGGCGATGGGGTGGTCACCGGGAAACAGCTGCACGGTGGCACGAGCCCCTGTCGGCAGCCGTTGAGGCACATCATCGGTCAGCGTCAGATGCAGGCGCAGACGCTGCGCATCGCGCAGCCAACGGTCGGTGGTCGGTATGTCCGCCAGGTTGCCATCGGCGCTGACCTGGCCATCGCGGACACCGGCATCACGCTGTTCGACCCGGGCGCTGAACACCTGGCCGGGCAGGCCATCAAACACGATCCTGGCATCATCACCGGCCGCGACCTTGCGCAGACTCTTTTCGCGAAAGTCAGCGATCACGTCCAGCTCATCGGAAATCAGCGCCACCAGCGGCTGCCCCTGGGTGGCGTAGTCGCCCACTTCCAGCTGCAGGTTACTGATGATGCCGGAATGCTGGGCGCGCACCACGGTGTGCTCCAGGTCCAGGCGGGCCTGTTCCACCGCGTTACGCGCCTGCCGCAGGCGCAGGTTGGCGTCGCCTTCAGCCCCCAGCTCCACCTCCAGGCGCGCCACTTCCGCTTCGGCTGCCTTGACCTCTGCCTGAGCCTGGCGATCGGTGGCCACCAGGCCATCCAGCCGCTGCCGCGAGATACTGCCCTGGCCAATCAAACGCTCACCGCGACTGCGTTCCTGGCGGCTCTCCTGTGCTCGCGCCCTGGCGGCATCCAAGGTCGCCCT
Organism: Halomonas sp. DP5Y7-2; assembly: GCF_019802025.1. Taxonomy (NCBI): domain Bacteria; kingdom Pseudomonadati; phylum Pseudomonadota; class Gammaproteobacteria; order Oceanospirillales; family Halomonadaceae; genus Halomonas; species Halomonas sp. DP5Y7-2. Next base: position 24,376 of record NZ_JAHVHY010000011.1, read on the forward strand.
GGCGGAAGCGATGCTCGCGCCCAGGGTGTCGTTTTCCTGGCGCGCGGCCTCCCGCTCTAGCTGCGCCTGCTCCAGCGCCAGCTCGAACGGCGCGGGGTCCAGGCGAAACAGCACATCGCCAGCCTCGACGTGGACATTGTTGGACACGTCGACACGGGCCACCGGGCCACTGACTTCCGGCGCAATACGCACGACCGGACGCATGACTCGCGCTTCCGGGGTCATCGGCATGTAGGTGTCGGCCACCACAAAATAGCCAAACATCAGGACAAACAGGCCCAAGGCCAGGCGCACTAGCCACTTGAAGCGCTGATCGGGGGTCATGGGTTTCCTCTTGCTCGAAATCGCTCACTTCGCCGTCATCCTTCCCTGGGGGGCGGCGGTGATGCGCCATGCACAGGTCAACGTGCCCAATGCTTCGCTCGATGAGCGCCCAGGGCGGCCGCGAAGACTAGCATTTAATTAGCATGGTAACAATAACTGGCACATTTGCCCCGCCATCCTTCCCCGCCATCTTTCCTACGACACCTTTCCCCTTCGCTGCCTTTCCCCTTCGCTGCCTTCCCCACGGATCTATCGACGCATCCGCTGCTGGCGGTCACCGCGTCGACGATCTTCCCATCGGTGAACCTTTGCTGATTCGAGCAGTCGTAGCGCTGGATGCTCGGGTCTTCCCTGGCCCGTACCGCGCACTTCACAGCAGCCACCTGCTGACACGGCATTTGCTCACCACAAGGATGATGGACATGCAGCGACGTGATTTTCTGAAGGCCGCCACCGCGCTAAGCGCCTATGCCCTGCCGATTTCCCCCCTGCTCGCGGCGATGGACCAGCGCCTGAACACCACCGGCGACAAGGTGGCCTTTGACTACGCCTGGCTCAAGGGCTTTGCTCGGCACCTGTCACAGCAGCCCCACGACGATCACGAGGGCGAACTGCCTGAACAGCTGAAGTCGCTGTCCTGGGACGATTACCAGTCCATCGGCTATCGCGCCGACCACGCCCTGTGGAAGGACAGCAATGGCCCCTACACGGGACAGCTGTTTCATCTGGGCAGGGGCTTTACCACGCCGGTGAGGATCTACCAGGTCAGCGAGGGGCAGGCCCAGGAGCTGGCCTACGACCCCGAGCTGTTTCGCTTTGGCGGTGAAGACGACAGCCCGGTCGTCGATACCGACGCGCTGTCGCCGCAGCTCGGGTTTGCGGGATTCCGCCTGCACCATCATCAGGACCCGGAGCGCGATATTGCCTCGTTCCTTGGCGCCAGCTATTTCCGCGCGGTCAGCCAGAGCATGCAATACGGCTTGTCGGCCCGCGGCCTGGCCATCGATACCGCCCGCGATACGCCGGAGGAGTTTCCGGACTTCACCCGCTTCTGGCTGGAACAGCCAGACGGCGACAATAGCGTGATCGTCTATGCGCTGCTCGAGTCGGAAAGCACCACTGGCGCCTACCGCTTCGATATCCGCCGCAATGTTGAAGGCGTGGTGATGGATGTCGCCGCCACGCTGTATCCACGCAAGGCCATCGAACGACTGGGCATCGCACCACTGACCAGCATGTACCTGGTCGGCGAGAACGACCGCGACGTCAACTACGACTGGCGCCCCGAGATCCATGATTCCGACGGCTTGAGCATTCACACCGGCGACGGCGAATGGCTGTGGCGTCCCCTGGTCAACCCTTCCAGCCTGCGCTACAACGCCTACGCCGCCACCGATGTTCAGGGCTTTGGCCTCGCCCAGCGCGATCACGACTTCGACCACTATCAGGATGACGGCGTCTACTACGATCGCCGTCCCAGCGTCTGGGTCGAGCCCACCGAAGGCTGGGGGGAAGGCAGCATCGACCTGGTGGAGTTGCCGGCCAAGGACGAAACCTTCGACAACATCGTAGCCTACTGGCGCCCACAAACACCGGTGGAGCCGGGCCAGGAGCTGCGCTACTCCTACCGCCTCAGCTGGTATGACCTGCCCGCCCGCCAGCCCAGTCTGGCCCGCTGCGTCGCCACCCGCACAGGGCTTGGGGGCGTTGTCGGCCAGCTGCGCGAGTACTTCAGCTGGCGGTTTGCCGTCGACTTCCGTGGCGGGCCTTTCCCCTTCGACGGCGACCAGGAGGTGGACGTGGAGGCCGTGATCGAGGCCAGCGCCGGCGAGATCGAAATCACCTCGGCCCGCCCGCTGGCTGCGATCCAAGGCTACCGCGCCATGTTCGACGTCGTACCACCGGACGACGGCAGCGAGCCGATCAACCTGCGCCTGTACCTGCGTGACAAGGACGGCAATCCCCTGACCGAGACCTGGATCTATCAGTGGACACCGCCCCCCGCGGATCAGCGTGAACTGCACAACGCCGATCACCTCAAGGGCTGATGGCACCTCTCCCCCCGAATTGACCGCGTGGCGCCGCTTCCGGCATGATTCCTTGTGGCTGAAGACCTTCAGCCTCTAAATAAAAGCCCTTAAAAATCAAGGTGCGTTATCTTCCCGTCCGAATCATCTCGATGACTCGGCTCGGGATGAGGCGCCCTGCTTCGCTGAACACGACTCCAAGGAAGTGTCATGACACGCCATCTCGCGTCACGCCGGCCCTCGCCCTTCGCCCTCGCTACCCTCACCGCTGCCATCTCTGCGGGTTCTGTGCTCGCCGCTCCTGTCGCCCTGGCGGACGACTTCGCCGACATGGACCCGATCACTCTGCGCCTGGCCCACGTGGTCAACGAGCAGGATGGCTTTCACCTGGCCGCCACCAAGTTCGAGGAACTGGTGGAAGCCGGTACCGATGGCAAGGTCGATGTAGAGATCTTTGCCAACGCCACCCTGGGTGATGAGCGCACGCTGCTGGAAGGCATGCAGATCGGCACCGTCGACATGGGCGTGATCACTAATGGTCCGGTCGCCAACTTTGTCGAGCCCATGGCGGTGTTTGAACTGCCGTTCCTGTTCGCGTCACCGGAAGAGGCCTATTCGGTGCTGGACGGACCGATCGGCAAGGAGCTGCTCGACAAGCTGGCGGACGTCAATCTCAAGGGCCTGGCCTACGCTGAGCGTGGTTTCCGCAACCTGACCAACTCCGAGCGTCCGGTAAAGACCCCGGAAGACATCGAAGGCCTGCGCATCCGCGTGATGGAAAACCCGGTCTACGTCGACACCTTCCGCGAGCTGGGTGCCAACGCCGTGCCCATGGCCTGGACCGAAGCCCTGACGGCCATGCAGCAAGGCACCATCGACGGCCAGGAAAACCCGATCAACGTGGTCCACTCGTTCAAGCTCAACGAGACCCAGGACTACATGACGCTGTCACGCCACACCTATGCACCCGCCATCTTCGTGATGGGCATGCCCAGCTGGCAGAAGCTGCCCGAGGCCGCCCAGGAAGTGGTCGCATCGGCCGCGCAGCAGGCAGCAGAATACGAGCGCGAACAGAACGCGGCCATGGCGGAACAGCAGTTGGCCGAGCTGCGCGAGGCAGGCATGACCATCGAGGAATCGCCGGATATCGCCGCCTTCCAGCAGGCGGTAACGCCAGTATACGAGACCTACGGCGACCAGTTCGGTGACTACCTGCCGCGCATTCAGGAAGCGCTGGGGCAGTCTGCACAGGCGCAACAGGAGTCAAACTAAGTGCTGTCCCTGCTCGAACGTCTTGAGCAGGGACTCGACGCCGTCACGCGCCCCGTGGTGTTTATCGCCATGGCGGCGCTGATTGGCGTCATTTCCCTGCAGATCGTCTCACGGGTGGCCTTCACCGCCGTCGGCTGGACCGAAGAGGTCGCCCGCTTCCTGCTGGTCTGGATCACCTTCCTGGCCGCCACCCTGGCCTATCGCTCCGGCCGCCACATCGCCGTCACTTTCGTTGTGGATGCCCTGCCCGGCGTCAGCGGCAAGGCGGCTCGCCTGTGCGCGCACCTGTGCGTCCTGGTGTTCCTGGTGGCGCTGGCCATCATCGGCTGGAACTACATGCAGCTACAGAGCTTTCAGAAGTCAGCCTCACTGCGCCTGTCGATGACCTGGGTGTATGCGGTGATGCCGCTGACGGCGGTGCTGATGGCGTGGACCACCCTTGTCGCGATACTCAACGAGATCGCCGGACGGACGACCGCCCACCATGGGGGTGACGCCTGATGCTGCTATTGCTCATTGCCTTCTTTGTGCTGATGCTGCTGGGCGTGCCCATCGCCTTCACCATCGGTGCCAGCACCCTGGCCACGCTGGTCATGCAAGGCACGCCGCTGGCCGTCGTGCCGCAACAGATGTTCCAGGGCATCAATACCTTTGCGCTGGTGGCGGTGCCGATGTTCATCCTGACCGGTGACCTGATGGCACAGGGCGCGGTCAGTCGCAAGCTGGTGGACTTCGCCGACAGCCTGTTCGGCTTCCTCAAGGGCGGTTTGTCCCTGGTCTCGGTACTCGCCGGCATGTTCTTCGCCGCCATCTCTGGCTCAGGTGCTGCCACCACCGCAGCGGTGGGCTCCAGCCTGGTGCCCGAGCTCAAGCGCAAGGGCTACGATCCGGCCTCTGCGGCCAGTCTGATCGCGGCCAGCGGCACCATCGGGGTGGTCATCCCGCCATCGGTGCCGATGATCATCTATGCGGTGATCGCCCAGGAGTCGGTGTCCGATCTGTTTCTGGCGGGCTTCCTGCCAGGACTGGCGATGGGACTCGGACTCGGCGGGATTGCTCTGGTCCAGGCCCATCGACGTCAGTATCCCCACGGCAGTCCGCTGTCACTGGCGACCATTGCACGCACCTTGCGCGCCGCCAGCTGGGGACTGATGACACCGGTCATCATCCTGGGTGGCATCTTCTCGGGCATCTTCACTCCCAGCGAGGCGGCGGTCGTCGCGGTGGTCTATGCGCTGCTGGTGTCGCTGTTCGTCTATCGCGACCTCAGTCTCAAGGACGTCTACCGCGTGATGATCCAGTCGGCCATCACCACCTCGGTGATCATGCTGGTCATCGCCACCTCGGCGGTGCTCAGCTGGACGCTGTCGAGTGCACAGATTCCGGCCCAGATCGCGTCATCGGTGCTGTCGCTGTCGACCAATCCCTACATCGTGCTGCTGCTGGTCGTGGCGGTCATCCTGCTGACGGGGGTGTTTATCGAGACCGCCAGCGCCTTGATCATCCTGACACCGGTACTGCTGCCGCTGGTCACCCAACTCGGCATCGACCCGGTGCACTTCGGCCTGATCATCGTGGTGGGGCTGGCCATTGGCATGATCACGCCCCCGGTGGCGATCAATCTGTATGTTGCATCGTCGGTGACGCAGCTACCGCTTGAGCGCATCACTCGGGCGATTCTGCCCTATCTGCTGGGGTTGATCGGCGTGCTGCTGCTGGTGGTCTATGTACCGCTGCTGATCTAATCCTCAGCAGGTATACTGATGCATCACGAGCCGTCCCAAGGCCTCGCCGCCTCTGACAGGGAGTCAACATGCCCGATTTCACACCGCTTCACCTGGCCCGGTCAGGCCGCAGCACTGACCGCACGCCTGCAGCGCAAGGACGTAGCGCGCGCCTGGTGTTGTCCTGCTCGTTGCTGGCCTGCGTGCTGCTGGCCAGTCTCAGCGGGTGCACCACCTACTCCTACGATGACGGCCGCAAGGAAACCGTCTGGGGGGTGCCGCCGGTGGATGAGCACAAGTCCGAGCAGGAGCGCCAGCGTGAAGGGGTGATCTACCGGGAGCCCGGGGTGGTACCGGATAACTGAGCAGCGCCTCAGGTACTGCCCCCTTCCACCAGGGTGAAGCCCAGGTCCCGCACAGGCTCCGCTGGTGTCATTCCCTCCAGTCGCTGCAGCAATAGCTCGGCTGCCTGTCGTCCCATGTCACTGCGCGCCACCGCCAGTGTCGTAAGTGGGGGCGACAGGTGCTCGGCCAACGGCAGTCCCAGATACCCCCCTACCGCCAGCTCGTCCGGAATACGGATGCCCTGCTTGCTCGCGGCCAGCAGGATGCCGCTGGCCAGGATGTCGTTGGAACAGGCCACCGCGTCCGGCCGGGGCGTCATCGCCAGCAGGTCTGCCAGCGCCCTCGCCCCCACCGCGTAGGACGCAGGCTCGGCGTATTCAAGTACCTGCCCTTGTGAAAGCCCTGCCTCAGCCAGCGCCTGCTGGTGTCCTTCGAGTCTCTGGGCTGCACGATAGTCATGCCCCAGATGGGACCCGGCAAATACGATCCGGCGATAGCCCTTGTCCAGCAGGTGGCGCGCCATGGCACGCCCCAGCGCCAGTCCATCGACGCCCACGTTCATGTCGATGGGATCTTCCCCCACCTCCATGATTTCGACCACCGGACGCCCCCATTCCTTGAGGCGGGTGATCACCCGAGGGTGATGGCGCAATCCGGTCAGGATGACACCCGAGGGTGAATAGCCCAGCACGGTATCGACCAGCCCTGCCTCGCGCTCCAGATCCCAGTCGGTGGTGGCCAGCAGCATCTGATAGCCGGCGGCCTCGAGCCGTTTCTGGATGGCGTCGATGACTTCGATAAAGGTCAGGATGGCCAGCGATGGCACGATCACCGGAATCACCCGGGTACCCGCGGCGGCCAGCCCCCCCGCAATAAGGTTCGGTACATAGCCAAGTGCCTCTACCGCCGCATCCACCCGCGCCTTTACCGCTTCTGAGACCCGCCCCGGCGTGTTCAGCGCTCGCGATACGGTGATGGGCGCCACGCCAGCCTGGCGAGCCACATCCGCCAGGGTGACGCGGCCCTGACCACGATGACGCTTGCGTGAACGACCTTCCTGTCTGTCCATGGGGTTCCTCGATCTCGCTTGTCGTGCCCGCGACCGTCCGCTTTGCGGGAAAGCGGCCTCGGGCTGTAAAACACATAAGGACATCATCCCCGTCCTGCTGCGCAGTGTAACCCAAGACCAAAGTATGGGTAGCGCTACCATCAAAATGGTAGCGCTACCCAAAGTCCATCGACTACCTTGGTGGATGACGCCAGGGCATACCCTCGTTTGCCCGACTTTCCCGCTGAGCCGTCACGCCGCTCACGTCCCGAGGAGATAATCACAATGAACCCACGCCGCCTCACCCCACTTGCGCTTGTCACCGCCATTTCTCTGGCTTCCGCCGGCACCGCCGCAGCCGAGGATCTGGCTATCGCCATCCATACCGATCCTTCCCATGCGATGTTCAAGATCGGTGAACGCTTGAAGGACACCATCGAGTCCAATACCGATGGTGAGCTGACCGTCACCTTGCTGGGTACCGAGGTGGGCGGTGAACGGGACCACCTCGAGGGAGCCAGCTACGGCGAGTACGCCATTGCCCTGGGTGGTTCCATGCCCATGACGCTGTACGCCCCCGAGTTCGCTGCCGCCGACCTGCCCTTCGTCTATGACTCCAGCGACCAGGCGCGCAAGATCTATGAGGGAGAGATGGGCGAGGCGCTCAACCAGAGTCTGATCGCCAAGGGCAACATGCGCCTGGTCGGCCTGTCTGCCCGCAACCCTCGCAACCTGACCGCCAAGACAGCGGTCGAGACCCCGGAGGATGTCAGCGGCGTGCGCATGCGCGTGCCGGAGATTGCGCCCTGGGTCGCGGTGTGGGGTGAGATCGGTGCCCTGCCCAGCCCCATCGCCTGGCCAGAGGTGTACACCTCACTGCAGACCGGCGTCATCGAGATGCAGGAGAACCCGGTCGACAACATCTACGCCGGTAAGCTCTACGAGGTGCAGGACTACGTCAGTCGCACCGAGCACGTTTATTCCTTCTTCCACTGGCTGATGAACGAAGACCTGTATCAGGAGATGTCCGACGAGCATCGCCAGGTGGTACTGGATGCGGTAGCCGATGCCACCGCCTGGGGCGACCAGCTGGTGGCCGATGGCCAGGCCGAGCTGTATCAGAAGCTTGAGGAAGAAGGCATGCAGATCGTGGAGCCGGATGTGGCTGCGTTCCGCCAGGCGGCACGTCCAGCGGTCGAGCAGATCGCCCAGGAGTACGACCCCGCCGTGCGTGACTACGTGCTCTCGCTGATCCAGTAATCGGGGCAGCGGCCGTCTCGCCCCGGCACCTGAAGGCTGCCAAGGCCTGGGGCGGGACGGCTGATGCACCGCCTGCTGCCGCTGTCATTCGTCAGCGGCCCACGGAGATATCCATGACGACCAATTCGACCCTGGCCAAGGCGCTGGGAGCCTTCTGGTGGCTGTTGACCGCTGTCGTGGTCGGCGCCTTCGGCCTGATGCTGCTGGTCATGGGCATTCAGGTCATCTCCCGCTACGCCCTCGGCGTGGCCGTGCCCTGGACCGACGAAGTCTCGCGCTACCTGTTCCTGGCCGAAATCTTCCTCGGCTCGGTACTGGCCCTGCGCTATCAGGAGCACATTCGCATCACCATCGTCACGGACCTGCTCTCAGCCAGGGCGAAACGCGTGGCGGCGATGCTTGCCGACATCGTCAGCATCCTGGTGCTGGCCATGATCATGGGCGGCGCCTTCAACATGATGGAGCGTACCGCCGGCGTGTTCGCCAGTACCTTCGACATGAGTTTTTCCTACCTCTACCTGATGCAACTGATCGCCGCCGGACTGATGGTACTGCTGCTGGTAGAGGACTTTATCGAGCGCCTGACGACACCTGACCCTCGCGACGGCGACAAGGAGTAAGCACCATGGAAATTTTCGCCATCATGTTCATCGGCTTGATCGTGCTGCTGATGCTCGGCGTGCCGGTGGCCTTCGCGATGATTGCCTCCTCGGCTGCGGTGCTCGCCTACACCCGTGGCTTTACCGAGATTCCGCTGGAAATGATCGCCCAGCGCACCCTGTACGGGGTCAACAGTTTCACCCTGCTGGCCATTCCGGCGTTTCTGCTGATCGGCAGACTAATGAACTCGGCCGGCATCTCGGACCGGGTGTTTGACGTCGCACGCTGTGCCGTCGGCCATCTGAAAGGCGGCCTGGGCCACGTCAACGTGCTCGCCAGCATGCTGTTCGCGGGCATGTCGGGCTCGGCGGTGGCCGATGCCGGTGGCCTGGGCGCCGTCGAGATCAAGGCCATGGAAGACGATGGCTTTCCTACCGACTTCAGCGCCGCGGTCACCGCCAGTTCCGCTACCATCGGGCCGATCATTCCGCCCAGCATTCCTGCGGTCATCTATGGGGCGCTGGCCAATGCCTCCATTGCTGCGATCTTCCTTGGCTCGATTCTGCCGGGGCTGTTCATGGGAGCGGGCCTGATGGTCATGGTCGCGGTGATCTCTCACCGCCGCGGCTACCCGACCCGCGCCCGCGCTACCCTGGCGGAGTTCATGCGCGCGCTGTCCCGTGGACTGCTGCCGATGCTGACGCCGGTGATCATCCTGGTGGGCATCCTGTCGGGCCTGTTTACCCCGACCGAGGCGTCGGTGGTGGCGCTGCTGTACTGCCTGATCATCTCGTTCTGCGTCTACCGCTCGATCAGCCTGCGCGAGTTTTTCCAGATCCTTCGCGATACGGCCATCGATACCTCGGTGCTGCTGCTGATCATCGCCGGCAGTGCCTTGTACAGCTGGATCCTGGCGCGCTATCAGGTCACCGCGCTGGTGGCGGACTTCCTGCTGGCCACGGTCAGTGACCCGGTGGTGCTGTTACTGCTGCTGAGCCTGTTCATTCTGCTTATCGGCCTGTTCATCGACTCGGTACCGGCGCTGTTCCTGCTGACGCCGCTGCTGGTGCCGGTCGTGGTCCAGTACGGCATCGATCCAGTGCACTTTGGGGTGGTGATGATCTTCAACCTGATGATCGGACTGATCACGCCACCGGTGGGCACGGTGCTGTTCGCCATCCAGAAGATCACCGACCTGCCCTTTACCGCCCTGGTGCGCGCCACCTTGCCGTTCTACATCCCGCTGGTGGCGGTGCTCATCATCATCACGCTGTTCCCGTCCATCGTGATGTTCCTGCCCAACCTGATGCTGCAATGAGTCAACCGCGGGCCTGGCCTGTGACCTGACCGGTCACGGGTCGCCGCCCTGGCCTCAGTTCTGGTTTCAGTTCTGGCTTCAGTTCTGGCCTCAGCCTTCAACCTCATTCATCACCCCCAGTCCGCACCTTTGCGAAGGAGTTCTGTCATGGCTGTTTTGATCACCGGTGGCCTCGGTCACGTCGGTTCCTGGGTCGCCACCCTGCTCGCCCGTCGCGGCACCAAGGTCATCATCTGCGACATGGCCGCCCCTCACGTTGACCGTATGGGCCTCGACTATCTGGATGACGTTCGCGACAACATTCACTTCGAGGCGGTGGATGTGCTGGATACGCACACACTGTTCGAGACCTTCCTGCGCTACAAGGATGAGCTGGAAGGCGTCATCCACGGCGTTTCCGTCATCGCCGGCCCGTTCTTCCAGACTCGTCCGTTCAAGCACCTGTCGATCAATGCCATGGGCACCCTCAACGTCTACGAGACCTGTCGGCTACTGGGCATCAACAAGGTCGTCAACATGAGCTCCGGCGCTGTCTACGGAGACGCTGCAGGCCCCCAGGTCGAGACCATGCCCTACAAGGCCACGGACCTGTACGGCGCCACCAAGATTTCCGGCGAACTCTACGGTGACCAGTACAGCGAAACCTTCGGCATGGACATTCGCCAGGCCAGGCTGTTCTTTGTCTATGGGCCCGGCAAGCGTCCCTCGCACATGCATGCGGTCTACCAGGCCATGTTTGGCCCGCTGGAGGGGCTCAGCAACGTTACCCCCGCCAATGGACGCGACCAGACCACCGACTGGACCCATGTGGAAGATACCGCCAGCGGCATTCTGGCGCTGTTCGACGCCCCCAGCGTGCCGCACCGCCACTACAATATTTCCTGTGGTGTGCCGGTGGCTCATCAGCAGATTGTCGATACGGTGACAGAGATGCTGGGGCACGACAGCGGCATGCACCTGGGGCCTGGCCCGTTCGTGGTGCGTGGAAGCCCGCTGGATATCACCCGCGCCCGGCAGGACCTTGGCTTCGAGCCCCGCTTCACCGACATCCGCGAAGGCCTCGAGGACTACCACCGATGGCTCAACAACGCGGGTTGAAACGCCGCTTGCGCTGCGCGGACTGACCCGCATTGTGAGCGCTTCATGACATCTGAACGTGACGAGGCCACCGCGTAGGTGGCCTCGTCTGTCACTGCCCTCGGCTGACGCGGGCGCTTATCCCCGCCGGAAGACCAGCGCCAGGTTGTTGGCCGGCAACGAATGAAGCCCCTCACGGCTCAGCCCTGCACTCGCGGCCAGCTCAGTCACCGCTTCAAGGTCGCGAATCCCCCACTCGGGATTGCGCCGCTTGAGGTCCTCATCGAAGGCAACGTTGCTCGGCGCCGTGTGCTCGCCATGAAGCCGATAGGGGCCATACAGCAACAGCACGCCACCCGTGGCCAGATGAAGAGCCGCCTTCTCCATCAGCGCAGCCGTCACCACCCACGGCGAAATATGGATCAGGTTGATCGCCACCATGGCGTCAAATTGCTGCTCTGGCCATTCACTCAAGACGTCACAGCGCTGCGCCGCCAGCAGGTTGTCACGACCATCGGTCAGCGATTCACGCCAGGCCTCGATGGACGCCAGCGCCGGCTCGGAAATATCGGTAGGCTGCCAGACCCAGCCAGGCCGGCGCTGGGTCATGTACAGGGCATGCTCGCCAGTGCCGCTGGCCAGTTCAAGTACCCGCGCCTGTGGGCCAAGGTAGTCCTTGAGCACCTCGAAGATGGGTTCACGATTGCGCAGGGCAGCCGGGCTGGAGAGCCGAGCATCGGTCATGCAGAGATACCTCAGAGAAAATCGATGACAGGTACGCAGGATGTACGAAGGCCGGTGCCAACGAGGCCCTGCCTCGGTACACTAACGCCATGTACTCTTGTTCACCACCAAGGACGGCACATGGCGCGTAACCAGCCCCGCTACCTCGAGATTCAACAGCACATTCTCGCCAAGATCCAGCGGGGCGAATGGCCAACGGATCATCGCATCCCCGGCGAAGAGCAGCTGGCATTGGATTTCAATGTCAGCCGCATGACCGCCAACAAGGCCATTCGCGAGCTGGTCCAGCGCGGTTACCTGACGCGCCAGCCCGGTGCCGGCACCTTTGTCACCGAGCGCAAGGCCGAGTCCTCGCTGATGGAAGTCCACAACATTGCCGAGGAGGTACAGGGCCGCGGCCATCGCTACCACGCTCGGGTAGAGGCGGCGGAGGCCATCGACGCCAGCGAAGATGTGGCGCTTCAGCTGGGCATGCGCCATGGCAGCAAGGTGTTTCACACTCGCATTGTCCACCATGAAAATGACGTGCCGATCCAATTGGAGGAGCGCTTCGTCAATCCACGCCATGTCCCCGACTATCTGGCCACCGACTTTACTCGACTGACGCCTCACCAGGTGCTGATACAGGCCTGGCCGATCACCGATATCGAGCACGTGGTAGAAGCGGTGTTGGCGACGCCCGATCAGGCGGCCGCCCTGTCCATTACCACCCAGGAGCCCTGCCTGCGCCTGCGCCGTCGCACCTGGTCCAACGAGCTGTTGATCAGTTACGCCGTGCTGATCCATCCAGGGGACCGCTACACGCTGCGTTCTGCCTGGAAGGACTAGGGCACCACTGCATACAGGCCTCTAGGGCTGTTGGCCGCTCCCCCAAATGACGAAGGCCGGATGCATGGCATCCGGCCTTCGTCGTTTTCGAGCTACACCATGGATTGGCGTCTACTGAAGCAACATGCCCATGGGGATGGCCAGCACCAGCGTCAGAGCCACGCGAATGGCCCATACGACCACCAGTTGCCACAGGGTGATGGGAATGCGCGTCGCCACCACGCAGGGAATCGACGCAGAGAAGAACAAAATGGACGAGATCGAGACCACGCCGGCGGAAAAGCGCGCGACGAAATCGATCCCGGCGTCGCCACCCAGCAGCAGCGCCGGCAGGAACATTTCAGCAAGTCCTGCGGCGCTGGCCTGGGCCAGTTCCTGGGCATGCTCGATGCCGAACAGGGCAACGATCGGATAGAACAACCAGCCCAGCCACTCGAAGACGGGGGTGTACTTGGCGACCAGCAGGCCAAGCAGTCCCACCGACATGATCGACGGCAGGATGCTGATCGCCATCACCAGCCCTTCTGCCAGGTTCTTGCGCACGCTGGCGCTCAGCCGCGGCGCCTGCTCAGCCACCTTGATCCCGGTGCGCCAGGCAAGGCCCAGGCGGTCGCCCTTCTGGGCCTCCGGTTCGCCATCGGAGGCATGATTGTCCATGCGCGACAACGGCCAGAGCCTTGCGGTCACCGCCGATACGATGAAGGTGATGACCAGCGTCAGCCAGAAAAACGCGTTCCACACCTCCATCAGTCCCAGGGTCTTGGCCACGATGATCATGAAGGGTGCCGATACCGTGGAAAAGCCGGTCGCAATGATCGCTGCCTCCCGGGCGGAATACTGCCCGCTGGCATAGGCACGACTGGTAATCAGCAGCCCAATGGAGTAGCTGCCGACAAAGGACGCCACCGCATCAATGGCGCTGCGTCCAGGCGTCCGCCACAGCGGTCGCATGACCGGCTGGACCAGGATGCCGATCAACTCCAGCAGGCCATAGCTGAGCAGCAGCGCCAGAAAGATCGCGCCGATGGGTACGATCAACCCGACCGGAATGACCAGCTTGTCATACAGGAATGGCAGCATGTCCGGCTGATGCAGCAATGCGGGGCCAGCGGAGGTCATGGTCAGCACCGCCGCCACTACGCCCAGGAGCTTGAGCACGGTGAACACGATATCGGTCGCGCTGCGCCGCCACTCGCCCTTGATCAACGGATAGGCGGCGCCAGCCACGATCAGCGCCAGCGCATAGTACCTCGCCCCATCACCGAGACCCGCGCGAGCCGCCGTCACCAGATGATCCAGCGGTATGGTTGAGCGCCCTGCCCAGGTCACCGGGATGAAGAAGATGAAGATGCCGATGGCACTGGGTACCAGCAGCTTGAACAGCAACAGCCCGGGCGATTGCCGGCTGGCTGAAGAGTGTGGAGTCGTCGCCATGGAGGAAGCCTCGCAGGAGTGTCGTCGACGTCGCGATGCGTCACGTAGTTTGTATATACAGCTATGACGCTATAGTGGCAAAACACCACCGGAGACCGCCTTTAGACTATAGTCCAATAAGATCCATAAGACGCCCATGATTCACGTCCTCTCCTAGCGTTCTTGCGCCGTTATGGCGCCGCTTCTGCCCTGCCGATTATTCGCCCCGCAGCAACCGTTGTTCGGCTCTAGACCATGGTCTAAGCCAACCCATAAGGGGCACCCATCAGCTCTTCCAGAGCCTGCCTTTCTCTTACGATTTCCGTGACTTAACGCTCTACTCCTAGCCAAAGGACAGGACCTTGCAAGCAAACGCCTGGCTTGACGAAAGGCTCCGGACCGCTTATTTGTATATACATTACGACACGGGAGCTCTTCATGGCTACTACATCCCAACCCCAACACCCTTCACGCCTGTGGCGCGACCTCAGCCTGTTTGATGGCCTGACCACCCAGCCAGGACGCTACTGGGTCAAGGTCGAGGACGGACGCATCGCCGCCATGGGCGCCATGGATAGCCTGGATCAGGCACAACAGGCTGACTGCATCGACATGGGCAGTGGCGGTGTGATGACGCCAGGCCTGATCGACTGCCACACCCATCTGGTCTACGGCGGCCAGCGTAGCGACGAGTTCGAGCTGCGCCTTGAAGGCGCTTCCTATGAGGACATCTCGCGACGTGGCGGCGGTATCCTTGGCACCGTACAGGCCACCCGAGACGCCGATGAAGCGGCACTGTTCACGACAGCCGCAACGCGCCTTGGCGCCATGATCGACGACGGTGTGACCAGCGTGGAGATCAAGTCCGGCTACGGACTGTCGACCGACGACGAGCTGAAGATGCTGCGGGTCGCTCGTCGCCTTGGCCGCGAACTGCCGGTACGGGTGAGCACCACGCTGCTGGCGGCCCACGCCCTGCCGCCGGAATATCACGGCAATGCCGACGGCTACATCGACCTGGTATGCAACGAGATTCTGCCCGCGGCCCACGCCGAAGGCCTGGTCGATGCGGTGGATGTCTTCTGCGAGCGTATCGCCTTCTCCCGGGAGCAGTGTCTGCGCGTGTTCGAGGCGGCTCGGGCACTCGACCTGCCGGTCAAGGCTCATGCGGAACAGCTATCGCTGTCGGGCGGCGCATCCCTGGTCGCCGAACACCACGGTCTGTCTGCCGACCACATCGAATACCTGGACGACGCCGGCATCGCCGCCATGGCCGAGGCCGGCACGGTGGGCGTCCTGCTGCCGGGGGCGTTCTACACGCTACGTGAGACCCAGCATCCGCCCATCGATGCCATGCGCCGCGCGGGCGTTGCCATGGCGGTGGCATCGGATGCCAATCCTGGCACCTCCCCCATCATGCTGCCGACCTTGATGCTCAACATGGCCTGCACGCTGCTGCGGCTGACACCCCAGGAAGCCCTGGCCGGCATGACCGCCCACGCCGCCACGGCCATCGGCACGGCGGGTCTTGGGCGTATCACCGTGGGGGCCATCGCCGACCTGTGCGTGTGGGACGTACAACGACCCGCGGAACTGGCCTACGCCGTTCAGCCAGGAAGACTCAGGCATCGCGTGCTGGAAGGAGTGCTGACCCATGGATGATCAAGCTGCCGTGATCAAGCCAGCCCATGCCACGCCGGACATGAGCCTGTGGCAAGGGCGTATCGACCCGGAGCCGAATAGCGAGCGCTGGCATCAGCGGATAACCGCCTATCACACGGATGCCGCTGCGGGCACCGTACTGACCGGCTTTGCCAGCGACGCAGGGGTGGCGCGCAACAAGGGCCGTATCGGCGCTGCAGCAGGCCCGACCGCCATCCGCCAGGCGCTGGGCCCCATGGCCTGGCACCATGACACCCCCGTCTACGATGCCGGCGACGTGGCCTGCCACGGCGACGGGTTGGAGCATGCCCAGCAGCGCATGGGAGAGCACCTGACCGAGCTGCTTGATCGAGGCCATCTGCCGGTCGTGCTGGGCGGTGGTCATGAGGTGGCCTACGCCAGCTGGCGTGGGCTGTCGGATCATCTGGCACAGCAGCAGCGTCGGTCCTGCGTGGCGATCATCAATCTCGACGCCCACTTTGACCTGCGCGATCCCAGCGAGCTGACGTCCTCGGGCACCCCATTCGCCCAGATCGCCGCCGATTGCGCCAGCCGTCGATGGCCATTTCGCTACGCCTGCCTTGGCGTCAGCCAGGCTGCAAACACCCGCGCCCTGTTCCATACGGCATCTCGCCTGAAGACGCTGGTGGTAGAAGACCGCGAATTTCGCGATAGCCGTATTGCCTTCATCAAGCGCGATGTCCAGCGACTCGTCGCCGACTGCGATCACGTCTACCTGAGCATCGACATGGATGTGTTCCCGGCCAGCGATGCTCCCGGGGTCAGTGCTCCCGCCTCACGCGGGGTCATCCTGACCCACCTGGAACCGATCCTCGAATTCCTGCGCCGTTCACGCAAGCTCCGCCTGATCGATATCGCGGAGGTCAACCCGGCGTATGACATTGACCAGCGCACCGCACGCCTTGCCGCACGACTGGTCCACCAGCTGACCCGGTCGGACCACTGACCGAGCCATCGTTTCCCCCTATCTGTCCACATTCAAGGTGACCCCATGAACCAGATCACACCCCCCAAGAACGATCGTCACGACCCGACCCGCAAGATCGCCGCCCCCACCGGCACCGAGCTGTCCTGCAAGAGCTGGCTGACCGAAGCGGCGCTGCGCATGCTGATGAACAACCTGCATCCGGACGTGGCAGAGCGTCCTGAAGACCTGGTGGTCTACGGTGGCATTGGTCGCGCGGCACGTACCTGGGAGTGCTTCGACAAGATCGTCGAGGTGCTCAAGCGCCTGGAGAACGACCAGACCCTGCTGATCCAGTCCGGCAAGCCGGTGGCGGTCATTCCGACCCACAAGGATGCCCCACGCGTCCTGATCGCCAACTCCAACCTGGTGCCGGCATGGGCCAACTGGGAGCACTTCAACGAGCTCGATAAGAAAGGCCTGATGATGTACGGCCAGATGACCGCGGGCTCGTGGATCTACATCGGCTCCCAGGGCATCGTCCAGGGCACCTACGAAACCTTCGTCGAGGCAGGCCGCCAGCATTATGACGGCAACCTCAAGGGCCGCTGGGTGCTGACCGCAGGTCTCGGTGGCATGGGCGGCGCTCAGCCGCTGGCCGCCACCCTGGCCGGCGCTTGCTCTTTGAACATCGAATGCCAGCAGTCCAGCCTGGACTTCCGCCTGCGCACCCGCTATCTGGACGAGCAGGCGAGCGACCTGGACGACGCCCTGGCACGCATCGCTCGCTACACCAGCGAGGGCAAGGCGGTTTCCATTGGCCTGTGTGCCAACGCTGCCGAGGTGCTGCCGGAACTGGTCAAGCGTGGCGTCAAGCCGGACATGGTGACCGACCAGACCAGCGCCCATGACCCTCTGCATGGCTACCTGCCTGCTGGCTGGACCTGGGACGAATACGTCGCCCGCGGCAAGTCCGAGCCGGAAGTGGTCGTCAAGGCCGCCAAGGCGTCCATGGCGGTGCATGTTCGCGCCATGCTCGAGTTCCAGAAGATGGGCGTGCCGACCTTCGACTACGGCAACAACATTCGTCAGATGGCCCAGGAAGAAGGCGTCGACAACGCCTTCGACTTCCCCGGCTTCGTACCGGCCTATATTCGCCCGCTGTTCTGCCAGGGCATCGGTCCCTTCCGCTGGGCAGCCCTGTCCGGCGACCCGGAGGACATCTACAAGACCGACGCCAAGGTCAAGGAGCTGATCCCCGACGATGAGCACCTGCACAACTGGCTCGACATGGCCCGCGAGCGCATCAGCTTCCAGGGACTGCCCGCGCGTATCTGCTGGGTCGGCCTGAAGGACCGGGCTCGTCTTGGCCGGGCCTTCAACGAGATGGTCAAGAACGGCGAGCTCAAGGCCCCCGTCGTGATTGGTCGCGACCACCTGGATTCAGGATCCGTTGCCAGCCCCAACCGCGAAACCGAAGCGATGATGGACGGCAGCGACGCGGTATCCGACTGGCCGCTGCTGAACGCCCTGGCCAACACGGCCGGCGGCGCGACCTGGGTGTCACTGCACCACGGCGGCGGTGTCGGCATGGGCTTCTCGCAGCACGCGGGCGTGGTCATCGTTGCCGATGGCACCGATGACGCCGATGCTCGCCTGGCCCGCGTCCTGCGCAACGACCCGGCCAGCGGCGTCATGCGCCACGCCGACGCCGGTTACGAGTCCGCCAAGGAATGCGCCCGCGAAAACGGCCTCGACCTGCCGATGCTCAAGGACTGAGCACCTGCGGGCGGCACGTACGCCGTCCGCCAACCTGCAAAAGGCCGCCCGAGGGCGGCCTTTTGCGTTGCTGTAGGATAGTTGCTGTGGGATAGAGGCATGCAGCGGATGCGTTTAGCCGAAATGCCCAACATGCCGCCGAGGCGAGGACCCTCGATGCAACGACCATGAATGTCAGGCGCAGCACTGCTTGAACTTCCGCCCACTGCCACAGGGGCAGCTGTCATTGCGTCCCGGCTTGAGTCTGGTGACGCTGGGCTCGCCATCCAGGTAGACCCAGCGCTGCTGGTAGCGAACGAAGCGTGAGCGCTCTTCCAGCACTCCCCAGCGCTGCCGTGCACGCGGTCCGTCTGCGAAGGTGGCACGAAAGTGCACCCAGCCCGCATCGCCCTCTTCACCGCTGTCCAAGATCTCAAGACGCTTCCAGCAGGTGTCTGAGGTACCCATCTCCTGTGGGCAGCAGTCCGGGTGCCAGCTGTGGCGCAGATAGTCATCGAGCCCCAGCGAGAAGGCACTATAACGGGAGCGCATCAGCGCCTCGGGACTGGTCGCCGTACCTCCCTGGTGCAGTGGCTGACAGCAGTCGGCGAGTGCCAGGCCGCTTCCGCAGGGACATGCAGAGGCATTCGATGTGGCCATGTCAGGCTCCTTGTAACGATGGATCTTGGTCCATGGGGCCATCCTTCAGGCAAACACGGACCAGCCGGTCGCCTTCGACAGGCCTTCCAGTGCGGCCGTGCCCTTGAGCGAATTGCCATAACGGTCGAGCCCGGGAGACCACACCGCAATGGAAGCAACGTTCGGGACGACCGCCATGATGCCACCGCCGACGCCGCTCTTGCCCGGAAACCCGACGCGATAGGCGAAGTCGCCGGAGCCGTCGTAGTGACCACAGGTCATCATCAGCGCGTTGATGGCCCTGACCCGCTCGATACCAATCATCCGCTGACCTTCGAAGCCGCCGCACAGAAATCGGGTCGCCCGCGCCAGCTGGGCGGTGGACATCTCGATCGCACAGTGGTGGAAATAGGTGCCGAGCACCCGGTCACAGTCGTTGGTGAGGTTGCCGCAGGAACGCAAAAAATAGGCCAGCGAGAAGTTGCGGTCCCCGGTGGCGTGTTCCGAGCGGGCCACCTGCTCATTGATATGGATGTCATCGTCGCCGGAGGCTTCGCGCAGAAAGCGCAGAATCTCTCCCAGGGTGTCTCGAGGCGCGTTGCGCCCGAGCACTGCGTCAGTGGTGACGATGGCACCGGCATTGATGAACGGGTTGCGCGGGATGCCGTCTTCCATCTCCAGCTGGACGATGGAGTTGAAGGCACGCCCGGAGGGCTCCCGCCCGACCCGCTCCCACAGGCCTGCCCCCAGTCGTCCAAGCGCCAGGGCCAGGGTGAAGACCTTCGAGACGCTCTGGATCGAGAAGCCGGTGTGGGCATCACCTGCGTGATATTCACGCCCATCGCAGGTACAGATGCTGATGGCAAACTGCTGGGGGTCGATGCACGCCAGTTCAGGAATGTAGCTGGCGACGTTGCCCCACTGGTCACTGGCTCTAGCCTCGCGGTCGAGGGTCTCGACCAGTGATTGCAGTTGCTTGGGCGTCAGGGTGTTCCCCATGGGCATGACTCTTGGTGACTGGGCGTATGCTGACAGAGCTGGTGATCACATGGCGCTTGATCGCGAGACGGCGATACCGAGGCCACTTCTCGCCACGCCAGGCAGGACAGATTCGGCAAAGCCGGCGATGGTGGCGACAGGGCGCCCGACTGTCAACGCCTCAGCGCTCTCTCGCGACCGTGATCAAGGTCGTGCCGGGTGGCGATCTGGTGGCTACCGGGTGGATGACGGAGTGGCGCCCATGCGACCAGGCATGTACATTTCCTGTACACATACTATGCAAGAAATCACTTGAATCCCATTATTGGCTGTCGCTGACAGCCTATATCTGGCCCATGGCCATCCACCAGCCCAGCCCCGGAGCCCTTCATCGTGACAAGGCCGGGACAGTATCGCCAGGCGACAGTGGAACAGGTCGACAGTAAAAGAGAGATACCTCAACGCCGGGCGCGCACACGACGCCACCTACACGACGCCACCCACGCACGACGCCACCCACAGAGAGAGACGATCATGCCATTCTCCGAGGACCGCACCAGCGATCTCCCCGCGGACGCCACATCCGCCGTCCACTCACTTCCCGACACCCTGACCCTGACAGGCCTGACGGCGCTGACGGACCGTTCCCCCACCATCGAGATCCACTCCATCGATATGGGCTTTTATCTGGTCAGGATTCACCTCGACGATCAGATGGCGCTGCTGGTCGATGACGCGGGTGACCCTTGGCGTTTTACCGGCACCGCGTGGATCAGTCGCACTCTCGCTCCACTGGGGTTCACCCACGCCACCCTGACCTGGGCAGAGGTCACCGACGAAATGGTCGGTCAGACGACGTCCCCGGCTCCCTTGGCGGAGGTCATCGCCCACGGTACGCGGATTGCCCTGAGCACTCACCATTGACAGCTCCTGCGGCCATCGGGCCCTCTAGCCCTGCCCACCGACGTCAGCCGCCAGGTGATGCCGTCACGTCTTGCCCAGGCGTGCCTTGGTCAGCGAGGTCGCCTGAGCCGTCAGCGGATCCTCAGGCCAGGGGTGCTTGGCATATCGACCGCGGTTCTCCTTGCGCACCTCGGGATAGACATTGCGCCAGAAGCTCGCCAGATCCATGGTCGTGGCGAGGGGGCGACGGGCCGGGGACAGCAACTCGACACGCACCGGCACCCGTCCTTCGGCGATCCGTGGCGTCTGTTGCCAGCCGAACAGCGCCTGGAGTTTTGCGGCGAGCACCGGCACCACACGATACGCCTCGCCAGGCCCATCATCTGGCAGTTGCGCAAGGTGTTGAGAAGACGGTTGAGACGGGTTCGCCTCAGCGGCTTGCCCTACCCATCCCTCGCATTCGTAGCGCAGGGAAGCGCTGTCGCCACTGGGCAGCGTCAACCTGGTCGGTGCCAATTCGTCCAGACGACTGGCCAGCGGCCAGGGCAAGCGCTCGCGCAGTAGCTGCTCCCACGGCAACGCATGCACCTGCTCCATCCGCGTCAGTCCTTCCAGATGGGGCCCCAACCACTCGTCCAGCTCAGCTTTCAAGGTCTCGTCGTCCAGCGCAGGCCACTGACCATCGTGGCTTTGACGCAGCAACGCCACCCGCCGCCGCAGCGCCTCAGCGGCGTCATTGAGCGGCAGGCGTTCGGCGTCGTGGATGGCTTGCAGCAACGCCTGACGACAGGCAGCGGGGCCTGGGGGGCCCTGCAACGGACGGCGCGCCAGCACCAGCGCGTCGATACCCCGTACCTGTTCTGCCTCGAGGCGCCCCGCGTCGGCGTTCCATTCGACCCGTTCACGCCACTCGGACAGTATCGGCCACTGGGCCACCAGGGCCGACTCATCGGTGCGCACTGCCCGATACAGCCTGCCCTCCCGGGCGCGACCGTCAAGCTCCACCGCGATTAGCCAGGGGGCATGGGCCAGGGGCTGATCCTGGGGCAACGTCACCAGCCCGCCAGAGCGCAGTCGAAACCGCCCCGCCGCTACCTGCTGAGCCACCCGATCGGGAAACGCGTGCAACAGCATGCGAGCCAGCGCGCCGTCACCCGCTCGTTTCGCTGCAGACAGCGAGACACCCGCGCGAGCACACAGCCGCTTGGCTTCTCGCTGCCAGTGGGGGTCTGGGCGTGAGTCATTGAGTAACTCAATGAATACCGCTTCGAGGTCCACCTGACGGCCGTTACCCTGACGCCCTTCAAGCCAGGCGGCTAGCGCGCAGGCAAGGGCCAGCGAGGCCTCGTCACGCAGGCTCGCCCGCTCCAGCATCCCCGCCAGACGGGGCGATGTGGGCCAACGGCCAGCGGCACGACCCAGCGGCGTCAGCCCATCCCGCTCATCACTGAGCTCGAGCTGTCGCAGCAGCTGGCGACCGGCCTTCAGCGAGGCGCGCCCCGGCGGCGTGACCCAGGCAAGCTGGGTCGCGTCCTTCACTCCCCAACGGGCGAGTTCGAAGGCCAACGAGGATAGATCTGCCTGGAGGATCTCCGGCTCACCGTGGGGTGGTAACGGTTGTTCTTCCGCCCACAGGCGATAACAACGCCCTGGCCCCTGGCGTCCCGCTCGTCCTCGTCTCTGGTCGGCGCTGGCCCGATTGACACGCCGGGTCTCCAGCCGAGTCAGCCCCGTGCGAGGCACAAACACCGGCACCCGCTGCTGCCCGGCATCGATCACCGTGCGCACGCCGTCCACGGTGACGCTGGACTCGGCAATCGCGGTGGCAAGCACCACCCGGCGCAGGCCGTCCGCCCGTGGTTTTAGGGCAGCCCGCTGAGCATCCAGCGGCAGCCGTCCGTGGAGCGGCACCAGCGCGACCTGATCGAGCCGCTGGGACAGCCAGCGAGATAGCCTCTCGATCTCCGCCACGCCGGGCAAGATCACCAGTATGTCCGCCGCCTGGTCCGCTGCGCCCTCTTCGTCCGCCGCACTCTTTGCCGCCAGTGCTTCCAGCACGACACGCCCCTGATGCTCTTCCGCCGACAGCCGCGACGGGGCCTGCCGATACAGGGTCGTGACCGGGTACTGCCGTCCTGGGCAGTCAACCACGCTGACGTCGTCGCCCAGTACCCGCGACAATGCCGCGACATCAAGCGTGGCCGACATCACCAGCAGCCGCAGGTCTTCACGCAGCCCCTGCTGGACGTCCAGCGCCAGTGCCAGACCGAGATCCGCCTCGAGGCTGCGTTCGTGAAATTCGTCAAACACAATGCCAGTCACACCGTCGAGCAAAGGATCGTCCTGCAACATTCTGGACAGCACCCCCTGGGTCACCACCTCGAGCCGCGTATCTGGACCCACGCAGCTCTCACCACGCATGCGATAGCCCACGGTCTGGCCTGGCACCTCTCCGAGCAGGTCTGCCATGTGGCTGGCGGCGAGACGGGCGGCAACCCGCCGCGGCTCCAGCAGCAGCAACTTGCCCCGACCGCTGTCACCACGACACCAGTCCGACTCCAGCAGCGCCAGCGGCACCCGTGTGGTCTTGCCCGCCCCGGGCTGGGCGACCAGCATCGCGCGGTTATCTGCCTCCAGCGCGCGACGCAGCTCGGGCAGACGTTCGTCGATCGGCAGTGGCGGGAACAAGGACATCACGACAGCTCCGTCGGCAGGGGAAGTGGCTCAGCGGCTGGCTCAGCGGCTGGCTCAGCGGCGTGGCGCCGCGCGGACGGGGATCATAGCACGACAGCCTTGCAGCACTCTGCGGCAAGGGTTTTGTATACATTATCGCCCGGCGTTTGTTGCCATGACGGCGCATCTTTGTCTACGCTAAGCGCCTGACCGAACGGTCAGATTTACACCCCATGGCCATGACAACGACAAGAGGACCCCGCCATGAGTGATCCCGGTTCATCGCCCGCGGCACTATCAACCGCAGAACCATCAACCGCAGAACCATCAACCGCAGACCCCCAGACGACAGAACCCCAGACGACAGACCGCGAAAGATCCTGCCCTTCCGACTCCAGCGGTCTGGGGGCGTTGCTCGACCGATTCTTCAACGTGACCCGACGCGGTAGTTCGGTTAAAACCGAGATTCTGGCCGGTATCGCTACCTTCCTGGCCGGGATGTACATCATCGTGGTCAACCCGGCGGTTCTGTCAGACGCGGGCATCCCCTTTTCCGCTGCACTGTCAGCCACCGTGGTCATCAGCAGTCTCAGCAGCCTGGCGATGGCGCTGTACGCCCGTAACCCGATTCTGGTCGCACCGGGTATGGGCATGAATGCGCTGTTCACCTACACCCTGGTACTGGGAGCCGGCTTGTCCTGGGAGGTGGCACTTGGCTGCGTCTTTTGGTCCGGCGTCATGTTCGCGGTCCTGGCCATGTTCAACGTCCGCGAGGCCATCATCGACGCCATTCCGGCGTCACTGCGCTACGCCATCACCTGTGGCATCGGCCTGTTCATTACCTTCATTGGTTTCAAGAATGCCGGCTTCATCGTGGCCAGTCCGGCCACACTCGTGAGCCTGGGACACCTGGATGCGCTGCTGGTCACCTTCCTCGCGGGGCTGATCATCACTGCGGTGCTGGTCATCCGGGGCTTCAACGGCGCCTTGATTCTTGGCATCGCGGCCACCACATTGCTGGCGCTGCCCCTGGGCCGCCTGTGGGGAGACGAGGTCGTGGTGGTGTGGCAAGGGCTGGCGGCGTGGCCGGACTTCTCTGCCCTGGGCAAGGTCGATGTGCTCGGCGCTCTCAAGGTCGCCTATCTGCCGTTTATCTTCGTGATGCTGTTCACCAACTTCTTCGACGCCCTGTCCTGCTTCATGGCGCTGTCGGAATCGGCGGGCCTCAAGGATGCCAACGGCAATCCTCGTAACCTCAAACGCTCGATGACCGTCGATGCGTTTGCCTCGATGATCGCGGCACCACTGGGCACCAGCGCAGCCCAGACCTTTATCGAGTCAGGCGCTGGCGTCGCCCAGGGAGGACGTACCGGGCTGGTGGCGCTGGTCATTGCGGCGCTGTTTCTGCCCTTCCTGTTCCTGTCGCCACTGCTCTCTCTGGTTCCGGGCATCGCCACGTCGCCAGCCCTGGTTCTGGTCGGCCTGTTCATGATGGCCCCCATCGGCAAGATCGACTGGAGTCGCTTCGAGGACGCTTTTCCTGCCTTTCTGGCCATCATTCTGATGCCGCTGACCTACTCCATCACGCTCGGGATTGCGTTCGGCTTCATGAGCTTCGTTCTGATCAAGCTGGCCACCGGCAAGGCCGATCAGATCAAGCCCGCGATGTGGGTATCAGCAGTGCTGTCCGCGATCATGCTGGCCACCGCGCAGTAACCGTCACGAGTCACCATGCCGGCGTCCCAGGGCACGCAGCCATTCAGTGCCCTGTGGGTGCCGACACCACTCCACATCCTTTCAGAACGACCTGGACGAGAAAGTCGGTAACGCGCTGCATGTCGTCGTCGGTGAAGTGCTCATGGCCGGTGATACCGGCCACCTGAGCTTCGAAGTCCGCGTAGTGCTGCGTCGCCGACCAGATCAGGAAGATCAGCGACACCGGGTCCACGGGGTCCATCAGGCCGCGCTCGGCCCACTGACGAAACACCTCGGCCCGGCCCTCGACCCAGTCACGCAGCTCGCCACGCAGGAAGTCCTGCAGAAAGGGAGCCCCTTGCAGGATCTCACCGGCAAATAGCCGCGAGGCCTCGGGATAACGGCGAGACATCTCCATCTTGGAGCGAATAAAGGCGCTGAGCACCTCGGCGGGATCGTCCTCGACAGAAATATCGTCGAGCATGGTGTTCCAGCGCTCCATCACGCCTTCCAGCAGACGCACGTAGAGTGCCTTCTTGCTGCCCATGTAATAGAGGATATTGGACTTTGGCAGGCCCGCCTCTTCCGCGATCAGCTTGAGACTGGCACCCCGATAGCCGTGGCGAGAAAACACCCGCTCGGCTGCGTCGAGTATCTCGCGCTCGTTGCGCTGGCGTATGGCGCCGCCTTCGGTGTCGAGCGCCCTGTCGAGCGCTGCATCATCCAGCTGTGATCCCATGCTCATCCCGGTCGTTGACAAACCGCCGCCCTTGGCGTGAACCCACGTCACGCCTGATCAGGACAACGCGCCGTAAAAGAGTGCCTGAAGGGTCAGGGACTGGCAATTCGACACAGGTCTGTGGGTGAGGCATGGCAGCCCTGTCATGTCGTTGTCGAACTAACGCCAAACGGCAGTCCTAAGCAAATTTCACTCCTTCACCTTGAAGAAGCTGACCGATTGGTCAAGAATAACAACATTGCTGCTTACAAGACCCGGCTCAGCCATCTCCTTTGCACCATTTCCCTATACACCATTTTCTTTACATAGGGGCGCAAGGGACCCCGATCCACGAAAGCAGGGTCTAGGAAAGCAGAGTCAAAGCTTGATACACCAAAATGTGATGCATCGGAGAGTGATACATCAAGAAGTGATGGCCCGAAGCCAGATAGGCAGACGCCTGGCAGGCCCGCGCTAAACAGACCCGAGCTATACAGACCGACGCTAGCGACACCAAAGCGACATCGACCGAAGATCGCAAGCCCCACGACAGGACGCCTCGTGCGCCCTACTGTCCAACGATAATGACAACGCCAAAGCGGGACCTCTAGCCATGATCAGTTTCTACCTCAATGGCCGGATGCAGCACGTGGATGCCGAGCCCCACCTCAGCGTCCTTGATCTGCTGCGCGAACGGCTGAACCAGACGGGCACCAAGGAAGGCTGTGCCTCCGGAGACTGCGGTGCCTGTACCGTCGCCATAGGTGAAGTGGATGCCGACGGCCGCCTGCACTATCACAGTGCCAACGCCTGCATCATGCCGGCCCATCAGCTGTCCGGTCGTCACCTGGTGACCGTCGAAGGAATCTCCCATGGCGACGAGCTCCATCCCTGCCAGGCGGCCATGGTCGAGCACCACGGCAGTCAGTGCGGCTTTTGCACGCCGGGCATCGTCATGTCGTTGTTCACCCTGCATGAGCACCAAGTCCAGCAGCCCGCCCCGCTGACCCCGCAGCGGCTGGAAGCCGCGCTGGGCGGCAACCTGTGTCGCTGCACCGGATACCGGCCGATTCGAGATGCCGCCCTGGCCATGCACGACACTCCGGGCTTCCGTCCTGCCTGGCTCGACGACCTGTCCCTGGCCGACGCCCTTGCCACCGACGTGGGTGGCCCTGGCGCGACTCCCAACCAGCGCAACGTTGCTTCAAGCGGTGCTGAGACAAGCGGGGCTGAGACAACGAACGCCTCCGGCTTCTACCAGCCCCGCAGCCTGGCTGACCTGGTGGCTCTGCGTCAGCGCTTCCCCGAGGCACGGCTGGTCGCGGGCGGTACCGATCTATGGCTCGAGGTGACGCAACAGCTCAAGGATCTTCCACAGGTCATTGATGTGACTCGCGTTGCAGAGCTTCTGACCGTCGAATCTGCGGCCGACGACCTGGGTCGCAGCGGCGTGTGGATTGGCGCTGCGGTGACCTACTCACGCCTGGAGCCACTCTTTGCCGAGCACTACCCCGCCTTTGCCCACCTGCTGCATCGCCTGGGTTCTGGCCAGGTGCGCAACCGCGGCACCCTCGGTGGCAACGTCGCCAACGCCTCGCCCATCGGCGATACCCCGCCGGTACTGCTGGCGCTGGATGCACGACTGCGGCTGACCGGGCCCGGCGGCAGCCGGGCCCTGGCCGCCAGCGAGTTCTTCCTGGGTTACCGGGATACCGCCCTGGGTGACGATGAGGTGCTGGAAGCCATTTTCCTGCCCCATCTGGCTAACGATCAGCAGTTGAAGGTGTGGAAGCTGTCCAAGCGTCGGGAAGATGACATCTCGGCAGTGCTGGGCGCCTTTTCCTGGCGCCTGGTCGGCGGGCGCCTGGCCGATGTTCGCCTGGCCTTTGGTGGCATGGCCGCCATCCCCGCCAGGGCCACGGGCGCCGAGGCCGCCCTTGAGGGTAAGCCTGCGGACAGCGCCAGCCTTGGCGCAGTCAGCGAGGCCCTGGCCCAGGACTTTACGCCCATGAGCGACGTGCGCGGAAGCAGCGAATACCGACAAGATGCCGCCGCCGCCCTGCTCGAGCGACTGCTGCTGGTGATCGCATCCTCTGCCCAGGGGGCAGCCCAGAACGCGACGTCCCCGGTTGCGTCATCCACTGATGCTCGTGACCATTCCGACACCCTCGCCACGGAGGTGATGCTTCATGCGTACGCTCACTGATCTGCCGACACCTCCGTCCGATACGACGGAGCGCCACAACGCCGATGCCACCGCTGCCCACGGTTTTTCTGGCTCGTCCGCCCGTCACGAGAGTGCCGTGAAACATGTCACTGGGCGAGCCGCTTATATCGATGATCTGGCATTGCCTTCCGACGCCCTGCACCTGGCCGTGGGCCTCTCGCCCAAGGCTCACGGGCGCATCACCGCCATGCACCTTGACGAGGTGCGGCGGGCCCCTGGCGTGGTCGATGTCATCAGCGTTGTCGACGTGCCGGGTCACACCGATATTGGGCCGGTCTTCCCCGGCGACCCGATCATGGCAGACCAGGAAGTGCTCTACGCCGGCCAGGTCATGTTCTGCGTGGCTGCCACCAGCCATCGCGCTGCCCGACAGGCCGTCACCAAGGCCCGCATAGAGATCGATGAGCTGCCAGTGTCTCTCGATCCGGTGGCTGCGGTCGACGCTGGCGATCTGGTGCGCCCCACCCATCGTCAGCAAAGCGGTGACTGGGAAGCGGCGCTGGCCGACGCCCACCATGTGGTAGAGGGCGAGCAATTTATCGGCGGCCAGGAGCACTTCTATCTAGAAGGACAGGCCTGCGTCGCACACCCCACCGAAGACGAAGGGGTGATGGTCCACACCTCCAACCAGCATCCCAGCGAAACACAGAAGCTGATCGCGGAAGTACTGAACATTCCGTTCCATGCGGTCACCGTCGAGGTGCGGCGCATGGGCGGCGGCTTTGGCGGCAAGGAGACGCAGGCGTCTCCCTGGGCATGCCTGGCGGCCCTGGTGGCGCGAAGAACCGGCAAGAGCTGCCGTATTCGCCTGCCCCGTGGCGATGACATGAAGGTCACCGGCAAGCGCCACCCCTTCCATAACCGCTATCGCCTGGGCATCGACGCCGCTGGAGTGATAAGCGGAGGTGATATCAGCGTTACCGGCGATTGCGGCTACTCCCCGGATCTGTCAGACGCCATCGTCGACCGTGCAATGTTCCACGCCGACAATGCCTATTCACTGGGACAGGCCAGAGTCACGGGGCATCGAGCCCGCACCCATACTGCGTCCAACACCGCGTTTCGCGGCTTTGGCGGCCCCCAGGGCATGATGGTCATCGAGGCCGCCATGGAAGACATCGCCCGGCAGGTCGGGGAAGACCCGCTGACCGTGCGCAAGCGCAACTTCTATCGCCAGGGCCGCGACACCACCCACTATGGCCAGACGGTAGACCAGATCGCGCTGCTGCATACACTGGTCGAACGGTTGGAGGCGGACAGCGACTACTGGGCCCGGCGCCGCGCCATTGCCGACTTCAATGCGCGAAGCCCGGTGATCCGCAAAGGACTGGCGCTGACGCCGGTCAAGTTCGGCATCTCGTTCACCGCCCAGCACCTCAATCAGGCGGGTGCCCTGCTGCACGTGTATACCGATGGCAGTGTGCTGATCAATCACGGTGGCATCGAGATGGGCCAGGGCCTGCACACCAAGATCTGTCAGGTGGTCGCCCGCGAGCTGGGCCTCGAGCTGTCCAGCGTACGTATCAGTGCCAGCCGCACCGACAAGGTCCCCAATACCTCGCCCACGGCAGCGTCCAGCGGTGCCGACCTCAATGGTCAGGCGGCGAGGGACGCAGCCGACAAGCTCAAGCAGCGCCTGTTTGACTTCGCCGCCGAGCACTACCAGCTCGACCGCCAGGAAATGCGCCTGGAGCGGGGTGAACTTATCGCGGGCATTGCCGGCAGCGAGCAGCGAATCGCCTGGGGCACGCTGATTCAGGACGCCTATCTCGGACGCGTCTCGCTGTCAGAGAAAGGCTTCTACGCGACGCCGCTGATCCACTACGATCGCCACAGTGGGCAGGGTCGGCCCTTCTACTACTTTGCCTTTGGTGCCGCCGTGGCCGAGGTATCGGTCGACACCTTGAGCGGGGAATACCAGGTCGACCGGGTCGACATCCTGCATGACGTAGGCGACTCCTTGAACCCCGCCATCGATGTCGGCCAGGTGGAAGGTGGTTTCATCCAGGGCATGGGCTGGCTGACCAGCGAAGAGCTCAAGTGGAATGACAGTGGTCAGCTGACCTCATTCGGCCCTGCTACCTACAAGATTCCCGCCTATGGAGACCTGCCCGCCACCTTCAAGGTACAGCTGATGGAGGGACATCCCAATTCCATGGCCAGTATCTACCGCTCCAAGGCGGTGGGTGAACCTCCCTTCATGCTTGGCATGTCGGTGTGGTGTGCCCTGCGCGACGCCCTGGCGAGCCTGACCGACTACCGCCATGCGGTGCGCCTGGACACCCCGGCCACACCGGAGCGGGTCATGCAGGCCGCGCGCAAGGCACGTCACATCGCCGGTAGCACAGCCCTGCGTACAGCCCTTCGAACAGCCCTTCGAACAGCCCAGGCAAGTCCAGGCGCCCCGTCAGGAGACACATCACCATGACCGCCCACGCCGGACCGGACAAGCAGCCCTGGTACCTCGCCCTGGCAAGGCTCAAGGCGGCTGGCCAGCCCTTCGTTCTGGCCACCCAGGTCACCAGCCTTGGCTCCACACCGCGGGAGCCGGGCGCCAAGATGGTGATCACCCCGGACAGCCTGCATGACACCCTGGGCGGCGGCACCTTCGAGTGGCAACTGATCGCCAGCGCCCGCGAGCGGCTGGCTCAGGGTCAGGCAGGCATGAGCCTGGAAGCCTTTCCCCTGGGCGGACGCAGTGGCCAGTGTTGCGGCGGTTTCGTCAATGTACTGCTGGAGACCGACCTTGGCAGCATGACCCGTCTAGCGCTGTTCGGCGCGGGACACGTGGGCCGTGCCATCGCCGAACTGGCGGCGCCGCTTGAATGGCGCATCGACTGGTTCGACAGTCGCGACGCGGCCTTCGAAGGTACCGGTGCACATGCTTGCGTTCATCAACACCGCTTGAACGACCCGAGCGAGGCTGTCGCGGGCCTGGCGCCACACAGCCATGCCCTGGTGCTGACCCACGACCATGGCGAGGACTACGCCCTGGTCGCGGCACTATTGGAAAGAGACGACCTGGCGTCAATCGGGCTGATCGGTTCACGCAGCAAGTGGGCCAGTTTTCGCGGTCGACTCGAGCGTGCCGGCGTGGCGGCGTCACGCATCGACCGCGTGCGCTGCCCCATCGGTGACTCCGGCGGCAACAAGACGCCTCACGCCGTGGCGCTGGCCGCCTTGGCAGAACTGCTGCCGTTGGCCCACCCTCGACGTGACACAACGAAACGTGACGACACCTCAAGAGGTGTCGACAGCGCGACGCTGAAACGCCTGATGCCTTGATGCCACCAACGCCCTTTCGGGCGTGCAACGTCCCCAGGGATGGGGCCCACCGCTGATCCTTCCGGCCGCGCCGGCGACGACACTGACAAGAGAGTTTTCCGATGGATGCCCCTGACTCCTCACTCGGCCATGCCGCCGAGTCCATCCGCCCTGCCCGGCAGCCAGACGTTGCGGCACAGCCATCTGCCCATCACGTCATTCGTGCGCGGCTGCTGAGCTTCAATGCCGACCCAGGCGATGACGACACACCCGCCGAAGGCAGCGTCAGCTACATCGAAGATGGCGCACTATGGTGGTCCGGCGGCGTCATCCAAGCCGTCGGAGAGTACGCCCATATCGCCCCGCGCCTGCCGGCCGACACCACCCTCATTGATCATCGCGGCAAGCTGGTGATGCCTGGCTTCATCGATAGCCACGTGCACTATGTCCAGCTCGAGATCATGGCCTCCTACGGGCGACAGCTGCTGGACTGGCTCAATGAGTACACCTTTCCCGAAGAGTGTCGCTTCGCCAAGCGCGAGCATGCCGAACATATTGCCGACGTCTTTCTGGATGAGCTGATGCGGGTCGGCACCACCACCGCCCAGGTGTTCTGTTCGAGTCACCCAGGCTCTGTGGACGCCTTCTTCAGCGCCGCCAGGCGCCGGGATCTCTGCATGCTGGCTGGCAAGGTGCTGATGGACCGCCACGCTCCGGACGCGCTGACCGATGACACCCTGGGCGGCATCCGCGACAGCGAACGGCTGATCAGCGACTGGCACGGCACAGCACGACTTGGCTACAGCGTCACTCCGCGTTTTGCGCCAACCTCCACGCGGGCCCAACTGGATGCCGCCGGCGGCCTGCTGCGCAACGATCCGAGCCTATGGCTGCAGACACATCTGGCCGAGAATCTCGGCGAGCTGGACTGGGTCGCCGAGCTGTTCCCCGGAAGCCGAGACTATCTACATGTTTACGAAGCTTCTGACCTGGTTGGCCCTCGCAGCACCTTTGCCCACGGTATTCACCTGGACGATGGCATGCGCCAGCGGCTGGCGGACCGTGGTGCCAATATCGCCTTCTGCCCCAGCTCGAATCTGTTTCTCGGCAGCGGTCTGTTCGACCGTGCCGGCGCCAGGCAACAGCGCCTCAAGCTGACCCTGGCCAGCGATATCGGCGCCGGCACCGACCTGTCGGGCCTGGCCACCCTCAAGGCGGCCTATCAGGTAGGCCAGCTGCGTGGCACGCCACTGACCGCCTGGGCTGGCTTCCATGACCTGACGCTGGGTAATGCGGTGTCGCTGTCGCTGGATGACCGGATCGGCAGCCTGACGGCAGGCAAGGACGCGGACTTCGTGGTCATCGACCCGATGGCCTCACCGCTGATGGCGAGGCGCATGGGCCGCACGCGAAGCCTTTCCGAAGAGCTGTTCACGCTGATGATGATGGGTGACGATCGCGCCATCTATGAGACCTGGGCGGGAGGACGCCTGCAGCATCGCCGCCAGGGGTGACACCAGCAGCCACCACGGGGGGCCGCCAGGAGTGGCGTCAAGGATGACATCAAGGCGGACGTCAGGGGTGACCTCGAGGGTGATGCAAAAGGATCAACTTTCGCTCCTGGCCGAGGCAGCCCGCTGTCGGCCACCGGGCATGGCTTAGAAAATCGTTGGCAAGTGAGGTAAAATCCCGCCGCTCCGATTTTCCCCCCATCCTGCTCCGGATTTACGCTCCGGTTCGCACGAGGCCCCCATGACGACCGATAGCACGACTTCGACCACCAGGATCACCACTTCTACCACCGCTACCACCACTAGCGCTTCGGATCACCAGGCTGACAGCGGCAAACTGGTGGTGTGCGCCCTGTACAAGTTTGTCACCTTGGAAGACTTCGAAGCGCTGCGCGAGCCGCTTCTTCAGGTCATGCTCGATCATCAGGTTCGCGGCACCTTGCTGCTGGCCCGCGAAGGTATCAATGGCACCGTGGCTGGCCCGCGTCAGAGTATTGATGCCCTGCTGACGTGGTTGCGCAGCGATGCGCGGCTGGCGCAGCTCGACGTCAAGGAGTCACTGACCGAGCGAGCTCCGTTCATGCGCACCAAGGTCAAGCTCAAGCGCGAAATCGTCACCATGGGGGTCGAGGGTATCGACCCACGCCACACCGTCGGCACCTACGTCGAACCGAAGGATTGGAACGCGCTGATCGAAGACCCGGACGTGCTGGTCATCGACACCCGCAATGATTACGAGATTGAGGTAGGCACCTTCAAGGGCGCCATCAACCCTTCCACTGAGGCCTTCCGGGACTTTCCGGACTATGTCAGAAATACGCTGGACCCTTCACGCCACAAGAAGGTCGCCATGTTCTGCACCGGCGGCATCCGCTGTGAAAAGTCCACCGCTTATCTCAAGGAGCAGGGTTTCGAAGACGTCTACCACCTCAAGGGCGGCATTCTGAAGTACCTGGAAGACGTGCCCAAGGAGCAGACCCTGTGGCAGGGTGAGTGTTTCGTGTTCGATGACCGCGTCACCGTCGACCATGACCTCAAGCCAGGGCGCTACGATCAGTGCCACGCCTGCCGCATGCCGATCACTGAAGATGACAAGCAGAGTGGACACTACCAGCAGGGGGTCTGTTGCCCGCGCTGCTATGACAAGCTCAGTGACGAGCAAAAGGCGCGCTTTGCTGAGCGGGAACGCCAGATGCAGCTGGCGCGGGAGCGCGGTGAGTCGCACCTAGGAGCCGACGCCGTCGCCCGAATGGCGGAGCGTCGTGAGGCCAAGCAGCGTGCCCGCGAAGCGGCCCGACAGGCCAACAGCAAGCAGCCCTAAGCCGCTCGGACTGGGGCTGGGTCGGCAAGCGACCCAGTCCTCTCCTCGCCTTTCCTTTTCTTTCATTTCCCCACCACGCCTCGGCACGTCGGCCATATCACGACGTGATCAGCTAGGCGTCCGGTCTACCGGGCGCCTTTTTCATGAGCGCTCGACAGCACCGTCTGCAGCCCTTTCCGTATCGCTTGCTCCCCAAGCCTGCGTCATTTCAATCGCGTGGCTTATCGCCAGCGACGCTGGTCCGCAACGTCGCAACTCTCTTCACACTACCGACAAACAGCCAGTCAATCTCGACAGATGCGTGCCCTAGCAGCCATTCGGGACGATCGTTGCCCCAGTGGCGGTGGTCTTCACGTTAGAAATAGCAGGCGTGGGCGGGCGCGTTCGACTCGACACTCTGCTCGCCCCGTTGGGCTCGTGCGCCGCCGTCGGTTCGCGCCCATGTTCTTTCGCAGCGTGACCGCCGGACCAGCGGCTGCACTGCGGGACACAACGACGGTTACCCGTGACGCAGTAACGAGACGAGAACATGCCAACAACCCGATACGCCTCCCCGTCGCTGCTGGTTGGCGCCCTTGTGCTGACGCTGACGACCTGGGCCAATGCCGCTTCATCCGCCGACGCCCAGGCCGCCACCGAGTCATCCAGCGCTGGCACCACCGCAGACGACTACCGCAAGTACTTCAGTCCGCTACCCGCCCTTCCGCCGATCCCTTCTAACAACAGCCTTACCGCGGAGAAGATCGCGCTGGGCAAGATGCTGTTCTTCGAACCCAGGCTGTCACAGAGCAGCAACATCAGCTGCTCCTCCTGCCACAATCCGGCGCTGGCCTGGACCGACCGATTGCCCACGGCGGTGGGCCATGATGGGCAGGTCGGCAACCGAAACTCCCCGACGGTGCTCAATACCGGTTTCCTGACCGCGCAGTTCTGGGATGGCCGCGAACCCGACCTGGAGAGCCAGGCCCTGGGTCCCATCCAGAACAGCGTCGAGATGGCCCATGACCTGGACGGCGCACTGGCGCGACTGTCATCCCTGCCGGGATACATGGCACCATTCCGCAACGCCTTTCCTGACAGCGACGAGCCGCTTTCGGCCGATCATCTCGCAGCGGCCATTGCCAGCTTCGAACGTACCCTGAACACTCCCAACGCACCGCTCGACCGCTATCTAATGGGGGATGATCAGGCACTGACGGACGAGCAACAGGCAGGCATGATGGCCTTTGTGGACCAAGGCTGCATCGCCTGCCACCGAGGACCCAACTTCAGCGACAGCGGATTTCATCCGATTCAGGTGCCTGGCTCCGATGACCCAGGGCGCTTTGCCGTCACCTCGGATCAGGCAGACCGCCAGGCCTTCCGAACGGCGTCACTACGTAACGTGGCCTTGACCTACCCCTACTTCCACGACGGCTCCACTGCCACCCTCGAGGAGGCCGTATCGGTCATGGGGCGCGAGATGTTGGGCAAGGAACTCGATGACGCCACCATCACCCAACTGGTGGCCTTCCTTGGGTCGCTGACCGGTGATCAGCCAACGGTCACGGTACCGGCGCTGCCCTGAGGAACAGCGGCCACCGTCAGCCCACGCCCCCGCCGGATCGGCGGGGGTGTGGTGTCGTACTACAGGTTCAGCAGTCGCTGGCGCAGTTCTTCCCGGCGAGCATCGTCCATAAAGGCTGCCTCGATGGCGTTGCTGGCCAACCAGGTCAGTGTCTCGTCGGACCAGCCGAAGGCCTTTTGGCAAGCAGCGAAGTTCTCGCGCATGCCGCCGCCAAAATAGGCGGGATCATCAGAGTTGATCGTCACCACTAGGCCAGCGTCGATCAGCGCCGGTAGACTGTGGTGCTCAAGCTGCTCGACCACCTTCAGGCGCACGTTGGACAGCGGGCACACGGTCAACACTGTCCCTTCATCTGCCAGCCGCTCCACCAGCTCGATGTCCTCGATGGCGCGAACGCCGTGATCGATACGACACACCTGCAACTCGTCCAGGGCTTCGCGAATATAGCTGGGCGGGCCTTCCTCACCGGCATGCGCCACGCGCTCGAGGCCCAGCTCCCTTGCCCTGGCGAACACTTCACGGAACTTGCTCGGCGGATTGCCCTGCTCGGCGCTATCCAGGCCGACGGCACTGAAGTGTTGAAGATATGGCTGAGCGTCCTCCAGCAGCTGCATCGCATCTTCTGCGGGCTGATCTCTCAGAAAGGCCAGGATCATGGCGCTGGACAGGTCCAGCTCGGTGCGGGCCCTGGCGCAGGCTGCCGTCAGCCCCGTCATCACCTGATCAAGGGTGACCCCACGGGAGCGGTGTGCCTGGGGATCCACGTGCAGTTCCACATGCACGACTCCCTCGGCGGCAGCGCGACGAAAGTAATCCATCGCCAAGTCTTCGAAGTCCTGAGCGCTGACCAGTACGCTCATGCCCTGGTAGTAGAGGTCGAGAAAGGACTGCAAATCGCTGAAGTCGTAGGCCTTGCGGGCGGCCTCGATCGACGCATAAGGCAGCGTCACGCCATTGCGCTCGGCCAGCGCAAACATCAGCTCAGGCTCGAGGGTGCCTTCGATATGCAAATGCAGCTCCGCCTTGGGCAGGCGGCTAAGAAAGTCGTCGTTCATGAGGTCGTGGCCCTGTTCTATAGCACGGTGTGGCGCGGACACGGAGTGGCGCCGGTCACATGAGGTCCATGGTGCCGGATTGGCGAGTCTTGCGCCATGCTGTTGCTGCCTCCAGAGGGATCACCCGGCCGACAGCCTGCATGCCCGGCGCAGGGTCGCGAGGGTCGTGGTGGTGCACCAGCATCAGGACGGTGCGCTGGCTAAGCCAGGGCTCGATTCCACGCGCCACCCTCGAGGCGGTGGCAGCATCCAGCGCGGCAAAGGGTTCGTCCAGGATCACCAGTCCCGGGTCGGTCAAGCACAGCCGGGCCAGGCCCAGTCGCCGAGCCTGTCCTCCAGACACCTGGCGCCCGCCCTCGCCCACCCGAGTGTCCAGTTGGCGCGGCAAGGTTTCCGCCCAATCGGCAAGATCGACCGCCTCCAGCGCCTGCCATAGTGCCTCATCGGAGGCATCAGGCCGACCGATGCGCAGGTTTTCCGCAAGGCTGGTATCGAACAGCTCGACCCGCTGCGTCAAGCAGCCGACACACTGGGCCAGCGCCTTGCGTGGCCACTGGGCGAGGTCGATGCCGTCCAGGGTCAGCCGGCCACGATACCCCGTCAGCTCACCCGCCAGCAGCGCCAGCAGCGTCGACTTGCCCGCCCCGGAGGCACCGCACAGCGCCACCCTCTCGCCAGGGTCGACACGGCCGCTGACAGGTGCGAGCGCATCATCCAGCGCGGCTGGATAGCGAAACGCCAAGGCGTCGAAGGCCACGCCAGCGGGCCCACCACTGCCCGACGTGGCATGATCCGCCGCCGTCTGACGGGCATCGGTGTCTGCCTCCGCCGGGGGTGTCGCGGTCGACTCGATCTGATTCAGGCGCTCAGCCGCCACCAGACTCGCCCCGGCGTGGCTGAATGCCGCCGGCAGGCTTGCCAGCCCTTCTGCCAAGGCCAGCGCTGCCAACGGCAACATGACCAGTACCGGCGCTGACAACTGCCCGCCCTGAAACGCCAGCAAGCCACTGACGAGCAGCCACCACCAGGCCGCTCCCATCGCCATGACGGATACGGCATTGCCCCAGGCGGTGACCACACTCAGCCGCCACTGTGCCTTCAACACGTCATCTTCCAGGGCTTCCAACTGCTGACGGCGACGATCCAGCGCCCGATAGGCTTCGAGTTCGCACATTCCCGTCACGCTCTCAATCATGGCCCCGCGCAGACGTTCCAGCGCCACCATACGCTGGCGGCAGGCCTGCATACCGGCACGCGCTTGCCCCAGCGTCAGCCAGCACCATCCCAGCAGCAGCAGCGCCGACAGCGCCAGCGCTGCCTCAGGCAGCCATATGGCCACCAGACCGACTACCGCCAAGCACAGCATCAGCGCCATCCCCGCTGGTGCGAGAAGACGCAGATACAAGGCGTCCAGGGTATCGATATCGGCGGTCAGACGGTTCAGCCAGTCACTCGCCCGCGCCGTGGCGAGACGCCTGCCATCCATGGCCACCAGGCCAGCAAAACAGCGCGCGCGCAGCTTGGCCAGCAGGCGCAAAATAGTGTCATGGTTATAAAGTCGCTCGACGTAGCGCGACACCGTGCGGCTGACCGCGAACAGGCGAATCCCTGCTCCCGGGGTGTACACATCCAGCGCGGCCGCGACACCCGCGGCGAGGGCAACTCCGGTAAGGGCACTGGCGGTGATGAACCAGCCCGACACCGCCAGCAGACCCAACGCCGACAGCGCGGTCAGCACCATCAACGCCAGGCCGACCAGCAGCCGACCGCGCAGTTCGTCGTGCAAGGCCAGCCAGCCCTTCAGCGTGCGCCAATGGGCCAGCATAGACGGCTGTTGCGAGCTCATGGTTCTCTGCCTGCAGCAGTCTTTCACAAACACCCCGCCTCACGTTGATGTCGGACCGCCAGAATGATCACAGCATCTTCATCTATTCGATATCGCACGACATACCCACTGTCACCAAAGTCGATAGGCCACTCGCGGAACACTTCGGGAAGGTCATCCACAAGTCGACCGAGTCGGGCGTGAGCACCCAGCACCTGCACGCCCTGTCGGATGGCTTCACCTGCGCGACGTGCGGCATCCGGGTTCCTTGCGCGCAAAAACTCACGAAGACGCTGTAAATCCCGGATCGCTGCCGGGGCAAACTTCACTTGTGACATTCAGGAGCGGGAAGTTCGTCATCCCCTCCCCAGCTCTGCAGCCACCGCTCAACCTCTTCGGCAGTCGCGTGTACGCCAGTCTCCTGAAATTCCGCCCAGGCCTGCAGGGTGTCGCGCCGCAAGGCCTCACGCTGCTCTTCGCGCTCAACATACTGGGCAATGGCTTCCCGCATGATCCAGTGCGGCGACCGTTGCCGGACTTCGGCAAGCTTGCGAACGCGCCCCTTCATATCCTCATCCAGCTTGATGGACGTTGCAGATGCCATATAAACCTCCCAACCAACAGGTAATACCTTTGACTACTATAGAGTACCTGTCGCGACCCTGCCCCGGGGCAATCGCCTCTATGCCCCTATCAGGGTCTACTCTCTATCTCTGCACTTTCCACCAGAACGCTCTCTGTGTTGGCGCTTGGGGAGTACGCTGCCAGCTGCACATGGCGCCCTCCCAGGGCTAGCAGCTGCGGATGATGGGTCGCCACCAGCAAGGTACGGCCTTCTGCTGCCAGGCGCCGGAAGCCCTGGATCAAGATGGCCTCGGTATCCCTGTCGAGACTTGCCGTGGGCTCATCCAGCAACACCAGGCGAGCATCGCTCAAAAATACCCGTGCCAGGGCCAGACGCTGGGCCTGACCGCCCGACAAACCGACTCCATGCTCGCCGATGGGCGTGGCGAGTCCCTGCTCCAGGGTGTTCATCAAGGTGGCCAGACCGGCATCGCCCAGGGCTGACCACAACGCCTCGTCATCCGCTTCGGGAGCGGTCACCCGCAGGTTGTCGGCGATACTGCCATGCAATAGCCAAGGACGCTGGTCCATCCAGGCAAGGGACAAGTCGCTGCGCACATGGCGAGTCCCGTCACCAGGCCCGGCAAAGCCGGCCACCAGCGCCAGCAAGCTCGACTTGCCGGAACCAGAAGGACCACTGACCACCACCGTCTCACCCTCATGCAGGTCCAGGTCGAGGGGCCCTACCGCGCGGCCGCGTCCCGGATGGTCAAGACAGGCGCCGCGCAGGCTCACCAGTACACCTGGCTCGGTGACTTGCCCCGACGACTCCATGGCATCCCTGCCCGACGCTAGCTGGGAGCGGCGGCGGCCCGGCGGCGCAGGCTCATCAAGCAAGGCGGTCAGGCCCTGGGCTGCGGCCAAGGCTGAGGCTCGATCATGATAGAACTGGGACAGCGTACGCAGCGGCTGAAAGAAGTCCGGCGCGAGCAGCAGGATGGTCAAGCCACTGGCCAAGGTCAGCTGGTCGGCAATCGACAACGGCAGATCACCCAGCAGACCGAAGCCGATGTAGATCGCCAAGGCCGCGATGGCCACGGAGGAAAAGAACTCGAGCACGGCGGATGACAGAAACGCCAGGCGCAGCGGGCGCAGGCTCCGCCGACGATAGTCGTCAGCCACCTGGGCAACGTCGTCCGTGGCACGCTGA
This sequence comes from Halomonas sp. DP5Y7-2, assembly GCF_019802025.1. Taxonomy (NCBI): domain Bacteria; kingdom Pseudomonadati; phylum Pseudomonadota; class Gammaproteobacteria; order Oceanospirillales; family Halomonadaceae; genus Halomonas; species Halomonas sp. DP5Y7-2. Next base: position 64,851 of record NZ_JAHVHY010000011.1, read on the forward strand.
CCAGCCCCGAACAGACGCAACGTCTGAATGCCGCGCACGCGATCGATGAAATGCCCCGAGAGTCGACTGACCGCCTCGAACTGATCACGGTTGAGCGCCTCTGCGCCCATGCCCACCAACGCCATGAACAGCGGGATCAGCGGCGCTGTCACCGCCAGCAGCACCGCGGCCAACCAGTTGGTCCAGGCCACGACCACCAGGATCACCAGCGGCACTACCAGCACCACGCGGCTCTGAACCCAGAAGCGCGCCACGTAGCCGTCCAGCGCATCGACCTGTTCGACCCATTGATGGGCCAGTCCTGCACTATGGTGGTTGGCCACCCGCAGGGGGCCAAGCGCGGCCAGATGATCCAACAACTCGCGGCGCACTGCGCGACGCAGGCGTTGGCTTGCGGCTTGGGCCAGCAGGTCCTGGGCGATACCGCTGAGCGCTCGCAACAGCACCAACACGGGCAACCCCAATAGCCATGGCCACAGTCTGTCCATGGAGGCGTTACCCTGAATGGCCATGGCCAACACCTGCGCCAGCACCAGCCACTGCGCGATACCGATCAGCCCTGACAGGATGCCACAGGCCGCCGCTCCTCCAAGCCAGGCCCGGTGCTGGCCGACATGAGCTGCCAGCCAGCGCCGCGCCCGCGTGCCAGGGCGGTGTGCGGACTCAGTGATAGCCCGCCCCCCGCACCTTGCCGCGGAAGACCCAGTACGACCAGGCGGTGTAGCCCAGCACCACAGGAATGACGAACAGTACCCCAAGCAGCAGGAACAGCTGGCTTTCGGGGGCTGACGCGGCTTCCCACAGGGTGATGTCGGGGGGAATCAGATACGGCCACTTGCTGGCGACCAGACCGAGGTAGGTAAACAGGAACAGTCCCATGGTCGCCACGAACGGCTGCCCCTCACGGCGCTTGGCCACGGAGCGCCAGATCAGGCCGGCACACACCAGGGCGAGGAAGGGGAAGACCCAGAACAGGGTCAGATGATCGAACCAGCGCTCGCGCACAAAGTCATCGACGAAGGGCGTCCAGATGCTGATGATGGCGAAGCCGACGAGCACCAGCAGCAGCAGCTTGGGGGTAATCCGATAGGCCCATTCCTGAACGTGACCCTCGGACTTGAGAATCGTCCAGGTTGCGCCCAGCAAGGCGTACCCTGCCATCAGCGCCAAACCAGTGATCACGGTGAACGGCGTCAGCCAGTCGAAGGGACCTCCCACGTAGACGTTATTGGCCACTTCGAAACCCTCGATATAGGCCCCCACCACGACGCCTTGGCAGAACGTGGCCACCATCGATCCCCAGCAGAACGCCCGATTCCACCAATGACGGTTGCGCCGCGACTTGAAGCGGAACTCGAAGGCAATCCCCCGGAAGATCAAGCCGGCGAGCATCAGGAACACCCCCAGGTACAGGGCCGGCAGCAGAATGGTATAGACCAGCGGAAAGGCTGCCAGCAGCCCGGCCCCACCCAGCACCAGCCAGGTCTCGTTGCCGTCCCAGATGGGCGCCACCGAGTTCATCATCACATCGCGAGCGTGTTCGTCCGGGGCAAACGGATACAGAATGCCCACCCCCAGATCGAAGCCGTCCATCAGGATGTACATCATCACACCGAACCCGATAATCAGGGCCCAGATGGCAGAGAGGTTGATCAATTCCATGTCATCAGCTCCCGAACTGGCGGCCGGCATCGGCCTCAAGGGTGGCGTGGGCGGCGGACAGCGGGCGCTTGGCCGTCTCGACCTCGTCATCATGGGGCTCTTCCGCCAGCATTCCCTGACGCACCACTCGGGTCAGGTAGTAGCCGCCGGTCAAGAACACCACCGCATACACCAGCACATAGCCAATCAAGGTCGCGAGCACCATCCAGCCGCTAAGCGATGGCGTCACCGCTTCGGCCTGGGTCATCATGCCGTAGACCAACCATGGCGCGCGCCCGGCCTCTGTCACAAACCAACCGCCAAGCACCGCGATAAAGGGAGCCACGCTCATCAGGCGCAGCGTCTGCAGGAACGGACGGCTGCGGTAAAGCCGGCCACCACGACGCAGCCACAGTCCGACGAAGGCGACCGCAATCATCAGCATGCCCATCGCCACCATGGCGCGGAAGGACCAGAACACGAACCATACCGGCGGCTGTTCTTCCTTGGGTACCGCCTTGAGCCCCGGCACCTCGCCGTCGAGATCGTGGGTCAGGATGAGACTGGCCAGCCGTGGAATACCGATCTCGAAGTGGTTTTCCTGCGCCTCCTTGTCCGGCCAGGCGAACAGCAGCAGAGGCACGCCGGACTGGGTCTCCCAATTGGCCTCCATGGCCGCCACCTTGGTGGGCTGATGTTCCAGGGTATTGAGGCCATGGGCATCGCCGACGACGGCTTGCACCGGCGCCAGTACCAGCAGCAACCACATGCACATGGACAGTGCCTTGCGATTGGCCTCTACATCGCGGCCAATCAGCAGATACCAGGCACTGACACCAGCCACCACGAAGCCGCCCGTGAGGAAGGAGGCCAGGGCCATATGGGTAAAGCGATACGGGAAGGAAGCGGTGAACATCGCCTCGGCCCAACTGGTCACATGAAAGCGGCCATCCACCAGTTCCACCCCGGCGGGGGTCTGCATCCAACTGTTGGTCGAGAGAATCCAGAACGCTGAGATGAAGGTGCCTACCGCGACCATGATGGCGGCAAACAAGTGAACGCCTTCAGGCACCTTGCCTCGGCCGAACAGCAGCACGCCGAGGAAGCCTGCCTCGAGGAAGAACGCCGTGACCACCTCATAGCTCAGCATGGGCCCCAGGAAGTTGGAGGTGGCCTGGCTGAAATTGCTCCAGTTGGTGCCGAACTGGAATGCCATGACGATACCGGACACCACCCCCATGCCGAATACCACGGCAAAGACCTTCACCCAGAAGGCGGCGAGCCGATCCCAGGCAGGGTTGCCTGTCTTGTAGAACAGCCCGTGCAACACCGCGACATAAGAGGCAAGGCCAATGGTGAACACGGGGAAGATGGCGTGGAAGGAAACAACGAAAGCGAACTGTATGCGTGACAGAAGCACGGGATCCAGTTCCATGAGCGACTCCTCGAGGCAGAGATGATCGGCGTTGGTGTCCCGCCATCCACCCAACCACTGCGGACCGGACCCCAGCTGAACCGAGCTGGATCAGACGCCGAGGGGCTCACCACATCCCTGGTGGCCCATCGTCGCACGCAATATGCAAAAGTTTGCACATTCGATCCAGCGCTGCACCCAGCATAGAATGCAGATCGGCCTCTGTCGCATGGCTAATTGTCGCACGCCGCAGTCGTCAATCGCCTACCAGTGCGTCAGTCAACGACGACAACGGCGCAGCCTGCCTGTACTTCGCCTCCAGGCATCAAGCGCCCGAGGTCGTGCTCAGCACCAGCGATACCAGGTAGCCGGTATACACGGCGTAGACAGCCACCAGCACGCCCCCTTCCAAGCGGTTGATACGCCCCGCGCGCCCTTTCCAGCCGAGCGCAAATACCGCCATCATCACAGTCATGGCGGTCATGATCGACCAGTCGCGCAGGAGCACTTCACGTCCGGCCTCGATGGGCGCAATCACGGCGGCCAGGCCGACCACGCCAAGGGTGTTGAACAGGTTGGACCCGACGACATTGCCGAGCACCAGATCATGCTCCTTGCGCCTCAGGGCACTGATGGACGACGCCAGCTCCGGCAAGGACGTGCCCACCGCCACCACCGTCAGACCGATGATCACGTCGGACACGCCCAAGCCCTGAGCGATGTCGACGGCGCCCCACACCAGCAAGCGCGAGCTGACAACCAGCAGCGCCAAGCCACCAAGCGTCAGAGCGAGTCCCTTGCCCAGCGACATCGCATGGGCATCGAGTTCCTGTACCGTGTCCATCGCCAAGGCATCGGCCCTGGCCGCCGCCTCTTCACGGCGGCTCTGAATGATGCTGACGACCATAAACAGCAGCAAGCCGAGTAGCAGCAGGCTTCCTTCCAGCCGGCTGATCACCCCGCCCCACATCATCAATGCAGACACCAGGGTGGCCGCTCCCAGCACCGGCAACTCACGCCGGATCACCGAGGAGTGCACCGCCAGCGGAGACACCAGGGCCACCAGCCCCAGGATGAGACCGATATTGGCAATATTGGAGCCGTAGGCATTGCCCAGCGCCAGGCCGGGGTTCCCTTGGGCGGCAGACAGTGCTGAAACGGTCAATTCAGGGGCAGAAGTACCAAAGCCGATCACCAGCATACCGACCAGCAAAGGTGACAGACCCAGCCGATTGGCGGTGGCTGCCGCCCCCTCGACGAACCGCTCTGCGCTCCACACCAGTACGACCAGACCGCCCACGACGGCAGAAACCGCTAGCAACATGTCAACTCCTCAGCCCATGATATCGGTCGCATCTTTGTCTATGGTGTCACCCACGTCAACGTGCCACACTATTTTAATTCGCAGGATCAGCTTGTTACGAAAGCGCTGACGTCCAGTACCCGCACAGCGCCTCGCTGCTGCCACCCACGGGAGGATATTGACGACCGTGCCTACATCCCTTCGCGGCCATATTGATCGGCTGCGCCAGACATCCGTCACCCAGCATCTTCCACCCGAGGCACACGTCAAGTCGCGCCGGCGCCTGCGCGCCTGCCACGAGTGTGACTGGGTGATGGCACTCCCCCCGCTGAGCCCCGGTGAAGAAGCCGACTGTGTACGCTGTGGCCATGATCTGGTCAAGCGCCATGCCTTCCCCGCACAGCGCAGTCTGGCGCTGGCGATCAGCGCCTTGGTGGCCATGGCGGCGGCCCTGGCCTTCCCGTTCATCGGCTTTCGTGCCAAGGGCGTCGGCAATGAGATCGAGGTCGCTCAGACGGCGACCCAGATGCTCGAGCATCATCAGCCAATCGTCGCCATGATGGTGCTGATGTCGATCATCGTGCTGCCCGCTCTCTATCTGATCACCGTCGTCTATCTTCAGCTCAGCCTGACGCTGCCTCGTCGGCTGCCCTACAGTCGCACGCTGGCACGGGGACTGTCTCACATCGCCCCATGGCTGATGGCCGACGTCTTTATCGTCGGCACCATGGTCGCGCTGATCAAAGTGGCGGGGCTTGCCGAGATCACGCTCGGAGTGTCGTTCTGGGCCTTCATCATCTACGCCGTACTGCTGTTGGCCACCACCCTGTCGCTGGATCAGGACTGGCTGTGGTTTTCGCTGACCGGGGAGCCGCTGGCACCGGAAGGCACCCGCACCGGCGCCACTGCGGCGTCCCAGGGTCTGACGGGCTGCCACACCTGCGGTTTGATCAATCGGCTGGATCAGCACGGCCACGGTCGCTGCCGACGCTGCGGCGAGAAGCTTCACGCCAGGCGCCCACGCAGTCTGCAGACCACCTGGGCACTTCTGCTGACCGCAGCGGTGCTGTACATTCCGGCCAATGTCTACCCGATCATGTACACCACCAGCCTGGGTTCGGCGGAACCTCAGACCATCATCGGCGGGGTGATCTACCTGGTCAGTCACGGCTCCTGGCCTGTCGCCCTGGTGATCTTCGTGGCCAGCGTCATCGTGCCCATCGGCAAGCTGCTGGCGCTGGTGTGGCTGTGCCTGGTCGCGCCAAGGGCACCTAATATGCGTTCCGTGGTTCGCGCTCGGCTGTATCGTCTGACGGAACTGATCGGACGCTGGTCGATGGTTGACGTGTTCGTGGTGTCGATCCTGGTCGCACTCATCAGGGCGGGCGCCTTGATGTCAGTGGACCCGGGCCCGGCGTCGCTGGCCTTCGGCGGCGTCGTGATCGTGACGATGCTGGCCGCGATGAGCTTTGATCCACGTCTGCTATGGGATGGCGACAGCAAGACGCATGCCCCCTATACACCGGCCAGCCACCATCCCACCGACGCCATCCACCATCCCGCCGAGGATGGTGAAGAAACGCCCCCATCGATGACACGCCATACGCAGGACGAACAAGGAAGCACATCATGAGTGACGCCGATTCGCGCCACCCGGAAGATCATCAAGTGCCGCCGGACCAGGACATGCACCGTGCCGCACCGACCCAGCAGAAACGCCTGTCGCCGGTTTGGATAGTGCCCTTCGTGGCACTGCTGATCGGCGGCTGGCTGGTCTATGACAACTATGCCAGCCGTGGCCCTCAGATTTCGCTGCATCTGCCCACGGCCGACGGCATTGAAGCCGGCAAGACGCTGATCAAGACCCGTAACGTCGAGGTCGGCAAGGTGACATCCGTCTCCCTCAGCGAAGACCTGTCCGGCGTCGAGATCACCGCCCAGATGGAGCCCCAGGCCGAGCAGATGCTGGTCGAGGACACCCATTTCTGGGTGGTCAAGCCGCGTATCGGCCGCGAGGGCATCAGCGGTCTTGGGACGGTACTGTCCGGCGCCTATATTCAGCTGGAGCCGGGCCGCAGCGAGGTCGATGCCCGGGACTTCGACGTCAGCGATGAACCTCCGGTCGCGCCGCCAGGCGCCGAGGGGCTGCGCCTGAACCTGGTCAGCCAGGTCGGCAACTCACTTAGCGTGGGCGACGCCGTCACCTTTCAAGGCTTCAGCGTAGGTCGCGTGGAGAAGGCCGAATTCGATGTCTCGACCCAGAGCATGCATCACCGCATCTTCATCGAAAGCCCCTACGACACCCTGGTCACCGAGAACACACGCTTCTGGGGCACCAGCGGCATCGACGTAAGCCTGGGTTCCGAAGGCTTCCAGGTGAAAGTCGAATCCCTTGAGGCCCTGCTCGGCGGCGGCGTGACCTTCGGTGTTCCGGATGACATTCCTGCCGGCCCCGAGGCCGAGGAAGACGCCACCTTCGAGCTGTATGCCGACGAGGAAGCGGCGCGTCAGGGTACCTTCAACCGCTACCTGGAGTTCGTGCTGCTCAACGAGGACACCGTCCGCGGTCTGTCCCGTGGCGCCCCGGTCGAATTCCGTGGCGTGCGCATCGGCACCGTGGCTGCGGTGCCCTGGAACTTTACCGCCAAGCAGCCTCCCGGGCGTGAGCGCCTGGCCATTCCGGTGCTGATCCGAATCGAGCCACAGCGCCTTGGCATCGGTGCCAATGACCTTGACCTGGAGGAATGGCGCGAACGCTTCAACCGTCTGTTCGAGCGCGGCATGCGCGCCACCCTGAAGAGCGGCAGCCTGCTGACCGGCGCTCTGTTCGTGGACCTCAAGATCGACGAAGAGCTACGTGGCCAGTACGTGGCGGAGAGCTTTGCCGACCGCCCCGTCTTCCCCACCGCCTCGGCGGGCCTGGCGCAGATTCAGGCGCAGGTCACGGCGCTGCTCGACAAGCTCAATCGTCTCGAGATCGAGCCGATCCTGTCCGGGCTGGACCGCAACCTGCAAGTGTCGGAAGCCATGCTGACCCAGGCCCGAACGCTGGTGCAGAGCATGAACAGCCTGCTGGACAACCCGGAGACCCAGGGTCTGCCGGGCAACATCAACCAGACCCTGGACGAGCTGCGCCAGACCTTGAGCGGCCTGTCACCGGAGTCCAGTGCCTACCAGGACCTGACTCGCACGCTGAACGAAGTCGAGCGCCTGGTTCGCGACCTTCAGCCAGCGGCGCGCAAGATCAGCGATGACCCAAGGGCCCTGCTGTTCGACAGTATCCAGACGGAAGACCCGATTCCGCGGGCACCGCGCTGACTCAGGCGGCCCGGGCCATGCCGGCCCGGGCCAGCGAATGTGATGACATCACTGACCTCAACGGAAAGGAGTTCTCCATGAGGCCAATCAGACACCTCTGTGTTCCCCTGCTGGCACTTTGGCTGGGTGGCTGCGCCACCGCCGAGACACCGGTCACCCAGTACGTGCTGCCCGCCGATGCAGGCAGCCAGGACGCGCGAATCCCCTCCTCCAGCGACACTCCACTGGTGGTGGCTCCTCCGCGCCTGGCCAATTATCTTGAGGCCGAGGGCGTCGTCCTGCAGGTCGACGATATCTCCCTCAATCAGGCCAAGAGTCACCAATGGGCCGCCCCCCTGGTACAACAGCTGGAGCGCGGGTTGCGTGATCGTCTTGCCGACCGACTGACGGGACGCCGAGTGCTGTTGTCGAGCGGACCGGCAGAGGGCGCCATGACCCTGGAGCTCAGTATCGACCGCTTCCAGGGGCACTACGATGGCTACGCGGTGACCTCCGGGCAGTGGCTGCTGCGCGATGCCCGACGCCAGGTCATCGACAGCGACAGCTTTGAAGCCAGAGAGCCGCTGGACAGCGACGGATATGCCGCTCTGGTGCGCGCCCTTGGCCGCACCTGGGACGGCGTTGCCGACACCATCGCCGCTCGGGTTCGCCAAGCATCCTGAAGGTCTGCGCCTGATACCCGCCCCCTACATCACCACCGACGACCGCTGGAAGGGCGGTTGCCGGTGCGCTGGCGCAACAAATCTGGCATCATGCCGGCAACGGTGACGGGGGGTCCCCCGCCGAATTTATCCCACGCCTTGTCCGGGACCGGCGCCAGCCGTCAGTTGGCGTCCTGCGAGTGCGTGCGTGTTGGAGTTTGCATGAGTTTTTCCGATCTCGGCCTGCGTGCCGAATTGCTCCGTGCCGTCGAGGCACAGGGCTATGACACCCCGACGCCCATTCAGCGCCAAGCGATCCCCGCAGTGCTGAAGGGCGGCGACCTGCTGGCCAGTGCCCAGACCGGCACCGGCAAGACGGCAGGCTTCACCCTGCCCATGCTCCAGCGCCTGGCCGAAGGCCCCCGCCCCGCCAAGCGCCAGATACGGGCCCTGGTGCTGACACCAACACGGGAACTGGCCGCTCAGGTCGGGGAAAGCGTCCGCGATTACGGCAAGCACCTGTCACTGACCCATCACGTCATCTTCGGCGGTGTCGGCCAGCAGCCGCAGATCGACGCCATTCGCCCGGGCCTGGACGTGCTGGTGGCGACGCCGGGTCGCCTGCTCGACCTGCATCAGCAGGGCCACGTCAACCTGTCCCAGGTGGAAATCCTGGTCCTCGATGAAGCCGACCGCATGCTCGACATGGGCTTCATCCACGACATTCGCCGCGTGCTCAAGCTGCTGCCGGAGAAGCGCCAGAACCTGCTGTTCTCAGCCACCTTCTCCAGCGAGATCCAGGCGCTGGCGGACAAGCTGCTCGACCGCCCCGAGATGATCGAGGTCGCCCGCCGCAATACCACCGCCGAGACGGTGGATCAGGCGGTCTACCGGGTGGATCGTGAGCGCAAGCGCGAGCTGCTTGCCCATTTGATCGAGAGCCATCGCTGGTACCAGGTACTGGTGTTCACCCGCACCAAGCACGGCGCCAACCGCCTGGCAGAGCATCTGGACAAGCGCAACATCACCGCCATGGCGATCCACGGCAACAAGAGTCAGTCAGCCCGAACCCGCGCCCTGGGCGCCTTCAAGTCGGGTGATCTGCAAGTGCTCGTGGCCACCGACATTGCAGCGCGTGGGTTGGATATCGATGAACTGCCCCACGTCGTCAACTTCGAGCTTCCCAATGTGGCCGAAGACTACGTCCACCGGATTGGCCGCACCGGCCGTGCCGGTAACGAAGGCCAGGCGGTATCGCTGGTGTGTGTCGACGAGCATGGCCTGCTGAAGAACATCGAGCGGCTGATCAAGCGTGACCTCGAGAAGCGCATCGAGCCCGGCTTCGAGCCGGACCCCAACGCCAAGCCGGAACCCATCGAAAACGGACGCAATCGCCGTGGCGGCGGTCAGCGCCGAGGTGGCAACACCAGCAGAAACAGCGGTGGCGGTAACAGCGGTAATGGCGGTGGCAACCAGCGCAACGGCGGCCAGCGTAGCGACAATGGTAACAGCCACAACCGCAATGCCAGCGACCAGCCCGCTCGCCGCAGGCGCCGCCGCGGTGGACAAGGCAACCGCCAAGGCCAGGCCTAGGCGGCGCGACTGAACGCACGCTACTAAACCTACGTCACAGAACCTATGCCACTAAAACGGAGGGGCGCTCAAGCGCCTCTCCCACCTGAGCAGGAACGCGACATGGCTACCCCAGAACTGATCAAGGAATATCGGCGCTTCCGGGCCTTCCAGAAGCAGGCACAGCTCGACAGCGAACACCGTGGCGCTCAGGCCAAGATAGATGAGGCCAGGGTCAGCGCCAATCGTATGACCGAGGCCTATCGCAGCATGGCCGACAAGGCCGCCGAGCAAGGTGCCTGCTACCGCACCCTGTACCTGCGCAACCACGACGGTGTCGCCCTGGCCTGCGAGGGCTGGCTGTTCGTCCGGCGCGTGCTGTCCGAGGGTGGGGCGACCCGCGTACGCGCCAGCCTGCTGGAGACCTTCCGCCTCGAGAATGGTCAACAGGCCCCCGGAGAGACCCCGGTCGAAAAGGTCACGCTGGAAATCTACGACCAGCTGCTGGTCGACAAGGGCATGGCCACGGCAGTACGTATCGACGGCATCGACGGTGAGCGCCACAGCCAGTTTCTGACCTTCAATGACCAGGTGCGTGGCGACCTTCGCCGCTTCCTGAAGTAATCCAAAGGCCGCCAGTGAGGGGTTGCCGCCCCTCGCTGGCGGGCTCTCCTGCACGTCGGCCATCTTTCAGGAGTTCTCATGAAGGCCTCGTCGCTGCCCTGGCGCTTTCTTCTGCTGATGGTTCTGGTCGGCCTCAACCTCAGGCCCGCGCTATCCTCACTGGCACCACTGCTGTCGCGAGTACAGCAGGACACCAGTCTGTCCCCCACCGCCATCGGTGCCCTGACCACCCTGCCCGTGCTGTGCCTCGGTCTGTTCGCGCCGCTGGCCCCCCGCCTGGCTCGCCAGCACGGCCCCGAACGTGCGCTGTCCATCGGCCTGGGGGTCATCGCCGCCGGTCTGCTGCTGCGTGGCCTGGGCTCCCCCTTTGCGCTGTTCGCCGGCACCCTCATGGTCGGCGCGGGCATTGGCGTGAGCGGAGCGCTGCTGCCGGCACTGGTCAAGCGGGAGCTGCCTCGGGGGGCGGACCTGATGACGGGTGTCTATACCATGGCCCTTTGCCTGGGCGGCGCGCTTGGTGCAGGCCTGGCGATTCCGCTGACGGATCTGCTGGGCGACTGGACGCGCAGCCTTGCCGCCTGGGCCCTGCTGGCGGTGGCGGCGCTGATCGCCTGGGAACGTTACATGCCGCGCACACCCGCCACGCCAGGTGCCCGCGCGGACATGGGAACCGGCATGACCAAGGGACTGCTACGCCAGCCGCTGGCCTGGCAGGTCGCCCTGCTGATGGGGACCCAATCCTCACTGGCCTACATCGTGTTCGGCTGGCTGCCGACCCTATTGATGCAACGTGGCATCGGCGAGGCCGAGGCTGGCCTGCTGATGGGCATGTCGGTCATGGTCCAGCTGATTTCGGCGTTACTGGCACCGTGGCTGGCACGCTTCGGGCGTGATCAACGGCCTGCGCTGCTGCTGGTGATGGGCGCCACCGCCAGTGGGCTATGGGTGCTGCTGATGGCGGATACCTCGCTGCGCTATCTGGGCGCACTGCTGCTGGGCCTTGGGCAAGGCGGTAACTTCAGCCTGGCACTGACCTTGATCGTGTTGCGCACTGCTGACGCCCGCCTGGCGGGACGCCTGTCGGGGCTGGCCCAGGGGGGCGGCTATGCCCTCGCGTCACTTGGCCCCCTGAGCATTGGCATCCTGCTGGACCACCAGGCTCCGATCAGCGTGGTGGCCTACGTGTTGATGGGTATCGCGGCGGCCGCCGCCTGCTGTGCCTGGCTGGCCGGGCGCCAGCGCCAGCTGACCTTCGATGACAACGACACCGTCATCACCCGACAGGCATCTCGCCGTCGCTAGATGACATGGGCTGCAGGCCTCGTTTCACCGTTTCACCCTTAGGACATCGCCACATGAACTCCCAGCACGACGCAACGGTTCTGGTCATCTATACCGGCGGCACCATTGGTATGGTCAATACGCCCCATGGCCTTGCTCCTGGCCCCGATATGGAGGCCAGGGTCCGCCGTGCCGTAGACGAGCTGCCAGCGCAGCGGCGCGCCTCATTGCCCGCCTTCGAGTGGCTGGAGGTGGCCACACCCATCGATTCGAGCAGCGCTCAGCCGGAAGACTGGGCAGCGCTCGCCCGGCTGGTGGCCGAACACTACCTGGCCTATCGCGGCATCGTGGTGCTGCACGGAACCGACACCCTGGCCTGGACGGCCTCGAGCCTGGCCTTCCAGTTGCAAGGGATCGACCGCCCAGTGGTGGTGACCGGCTCCATGGCGCCGCTGGCCGCCGCCGAGAGCGATGCACTGGACAACCTGGTGGACGCGCTCGGCTTCGCCGCGATGCCACAGCTGCAGGAAGTGGCCGTGTGCTTCGCCGGCAAGCTGCTGCGCGGCTGCCGCAGCCGTAAATGGCACGCTCGTGACAGCGACGCCTTCACCAGCCCCAATGCACCGCTCCTCGGCGAATGTGCCTCCGGCCAATGGCAGCTGTATGAGTCTCGCGGTCTTGATGCCATGCAGCGCGGCGCCCCGCGGTTCGAGCTCGGCGACTACCGTGGGCTTGGCGACAAGGTCGTGCGCATTCCGCTGTGGCCGGGCATTCGCCCCTGGCAGCTGGCGGCCTGGCTGGATGATGACAGAGTCGAAGGCGCCCTGCTGGAGGTGTGGGGAGGCGGCAATGTGCCTGACGATCCGCAGCTCGGCGCGGTGCTTGCTGAAGCCAGCGGCCAAGGCAAGTTGCTGGTGGCCATCAGCCAGTGCCCCCAGGGCACCATCGCTATCGGTCACTACGCCGCCGGTCAGCTGCTGGCGGCGGCGGAGGTGGTCTCAGGGGATGACATGACCCCGGAGGCGGCCTTCACCAAGCTCGTCCATTTGCTGTCTCTCCCTCTCGACTCTGCCCAGCGGCGCGAGCTGTTCCGCACGCCGCTGGTAGGCGAGCGCGGCTGAAGGGCAGACCGTGACAACTTTTTTGTGCTCATGGTCTTCCCCAACGAGAACGATGGAGTAAGGTTAGGGAGAACCGTAAGGATGAGGAGACGTCCATGGAACACCCGGATCACCCGTTCAGTGAATTGTTCGAACAGCTGGGACTGGCATCGGAACCCGAGGCGATCAAGCGCTTCATCGACCGCAACGCGCCAATCCCCGAGGATGTCGAGCTACCGGATGCCGCCTGCTGGAACGAAGGCCAAGCCGAGTTCCTGCGCGAAGCCATCGAGGCGGACGCGGACTGGGCCGAGGTCGTCGATCACCTGAATGCGTCGCTGCGCAAACCGTGACGCTCATCATCCGCGACATTCGGCCTTGGTAGCGGCCAGCGGGACAGCGATGGCGGTCATGGAACTGCCATCATCTGTCATTCATCCCAAAGGCACTGCTCCCGCAGAAGGGGCATGCCTGGGTGGTACTATCCCCTTCAACGAACTTGACTCGGCGCCCCTGTGAGCATGCTTTCTCCGGATATCGAAGCACGACTTGAAACTGCACAGCGACTGCCGTCGCTCCCCTCCGTCGTGGGTGAACTGCTGACATTGGCCAACGATCATGACGCCCCACTGACAGATTTTGTCGAGCTTGTCGCCAAGGACCCGGCCCTGTGCCTGCAGCTGCTCAAGCTGGCCAATTGTCCGTACTACCGCCGGGGCGGCAAACCACTAAGCTGTCATGCCGACGCCGTGGCGCGACTGGGTATCGATGGCACCCTGACCGCCCTGCTCGGCTTCACGCTGATTCGTGACGCCGTCCGCGGCCCCTTGAAGGACTACTGGCGCCAGACCCTGGCAACGACCCATCTGACCCGCGCCATTGCCACAGTGCTGCGGCCGGAACATGTCACGGAACTGACCACCCAGGCACTGCTTCAGGACATCGGGGTGCTGGTCCTGCACGGAGTCGATCCTGGCTATTTTGCGCTGATCGCCGAGGCCGACGAAAAGGGCCAGCGCCAGTCCATCGAGCGCGCGGCACTGGGCTGCACCCGCGAGCAGGCCTCACGCTGGCTGGTCGAACGCTGGCAGCTGCCCCACGCCGTGCTAGCAAGGCTCGAGGAAGATGTCGATAACGAGATGACGACCCATTGGCTGGACGTCTGCTGCCTGCGCCTGGCCAATGACCTATCCCGTCATTGCCTGGCAGGCGATAGCGCGGCGATCGATGCCAGTCTGCACCGATTCAGGCTGACCACGGGCCTGGCCGATGAGACGCAGCTGGTGCTGACCCGCCAGCTCGACGACGCCATGGGCACCCTCCCCGGCTTCCTGGCCGCACTGTTGTCACCAGAAGAGGACATTGAACGCCTGCTGCTCGCCGGGAAGCAGCAGCTGCATGGACTGACGCTCCACCTGGTCGAACAGCTGCATCATCGTGAAACCCAGCTGACCGCGCTCAAGCGTGACAACGAGGCCCTGGACGTAAAGGCGACCACGGATGCGCTGACGGGACTTGCCAACCGAGCCGCCCTGGAACAGCGCCTCGGCACCATGCTGCATGAGGCCTACTCCACGAATCGTCCACTGTCGCTTCTGTTTATCGATCTTGATCACTTCAAGCAGCTGAATGACCAGTATGGCCACCGCATCGGCGATATCGTGCTGGTCAACGTAGCCGCCACGCTGCGCGATGCCGTCAGGGCCAACGACCTTGCCGCGCGCTACGGTGGCGAAGAGTTCGTGATCGCCCTCGCAGGCACGCCAGCGTCCGGCGCACTTGAGGTCGCACGACGCATCGAGCAATGGCTGGCCCGACAACCGATGGCCAGCGTGGAACAGCGGCCGCTGCAGGTCACCGCATCGATCGGCGTGGCGCAGTGGCTACCCGAGATGCCGCGCACCGATGCAGCGGCTCTGATCGCCGCAGCCGACAAGCAGATGTACGGTGCCAAGGCATCAGGGCGCGCCCGCATCCAGCACGACAGCGAGGCCAGCGACCAGGGGGTCGAGGAACAGATCTGACGTCACAGGCGAGCCTCGACACGCTCGAGGATCTGGGCGCTGACCTTGCTGACCAGCGGCTTGGCGGCTCGGTTGACCGCCTTCTCGAGAAGGCGATTGCGTATCCGATAGTCGATGGTCAGGCTGACCCGGGTGCCCTCTTCCACGCGCTCAAGGTCATAGCGCCCTTCATTGCTGACCCCATCGACCGATTGCCACGCCAGCCGGTACGGTGCCGACTTCTCGGTCACCTGCACATCGAAGGTCCAGTCCATCGCCACCGCGTGAACGTGCCAGCGGTAACGATCATCTCCCAAGGCTTCGATCGAGGTGATCAGGTCGGAGTAGTCGGCGAAGTCCTCGACGTTCTCGAGCAGGGCGAACACCCGCTCCGGTGGCGCGGCGAGAACAGCGCTATGTTCAATGGTGGCCATGGCAGCATCCTGAGCCAGAAAGTCCCGGCGCCCGCTCAACCCGTGGCGCCACTTGAGCCCGAGGCTTTGTCCGAAAAGTCGACGTGCGAAGGTTAGACAAGGCAAAAAACGGTGAGAAAGCGCAGTTTACGAGGTGTAAATTAGCATTTTAAGTTGATTTTTAACGCCGTATCACCAAGCGCAGGCACTTTTCGTACAAGCCCCAGCATCAGGGTTGTACGTCTTCCTGTAAAGGTACGGCGCCCTGGCGAGCAGCGGGAAGAGCCCTCATCAGCAGCCCAAAGCCAAGAGCCTCCTGGCTGCGCGCCGCAGCGCTCAATGACTCGCCCTCCAACGCCAGGCGCACGCGGTGCCCGTCGCCAGGCGCCACCTCCAGGGGACGACCGCTGGACGACATCATGGCCTTGAGGGTAAAGCGCCGATTGCCGGTCGGCAGCATCAACTCCACCCCATCCCCGACTTCGAAGCGGTTCTTGACGGCCACCTCGAGCCACCCTTCACGCTCCATGCCCAGCACCTCTCCCACAAACTGCTGGTGCACGCCAATCGAGTGCCCACGCTCGTAGTTCTGGTACTCGTCGTGCACGTGACGGCGGTAGAAGCCTTCTGTATAGCCGCGATTGGCGAGGTTCTCGAGCTCATCCATCAGTCGCCTGTCGAACGGCCGTCCCGCCACGGCATCGTCGATGGCACGACGATAGACCTGGGCGGTGCGGGCAACGTAGTAGGGAGACTTGGTGCGCCCTTCGATCTTCAGCGAGCTGACGCCCATCTCGACTAGCCTTGCCACGTGCTGGACCGCTCTCAAGTCCTTGGAATTCATGATGTAGCTGCCGTGCTCGTCCTCATGGACCGGCATCAGCTCCCCCGAGCGCTGCGGGTCCTCGATCAACACCGACGGTTGAGCGCTGGTCGGCACCAGGTCGCCACAGTCATCCGTGGTGGCCGCGTGTGTCTGGTACTGCCAGCGGCAGGCGTTGGTGCAGGTCCCCTGGTTGGGGTCTCGACGATTGAAGTAACCGGACAACAGGCAGCGGCCTGAGTAGGCGATGCACAGCGCCCCGTGAACAAAGGTCTCGATGTCGAGACTCGGACACTCGGCGCGAATCTCGGCGATTTCCTCGAGGGACAGCTCCCGTGACAGGATGATCCGGGATATCCCCTGGGCCTGCCAGAACCGGGCCGCCGCGTGGTTGACCACGTTGGCCTGCACCGACAGGTGGATGGGCTGTTCGGGCCAGCGCTCCCGCACCATCATGATCAGGCCTGGATCGGACATGATCAGCGCGTCGGGTGACGCCTCGAAAATCGGCGCCATGTCATCGAGGTAGGTTCGCAGCTTGGCGTTATGCGGGGCGATGTTGGACGCCACGTAAAAGCGTTTGCCCCGGCTGCGGGCGTGTTCGATACCACGCAGCAGATTATCCAAGCCAAAGTCGTTGTTGCGCACCCGCAGCGAATAGCGGGGCTGGCCCGCGTAGACCGCATCCGCACCGTAGGCAAAGGCGAAACGCATATGGCGATAGGTGCCGGCCGGGGACAGCAGTTCAGGGGCATGCATGGTGGCGATTCTCATCAGGGGTGATGGTCAAGGCAACACGGCGGTGCGTATGTCTAGCCAGGCCTGGCTGGACATCCTGCTTCCTTCTAAAGCTCAGACACCACAGCTCAGACGCCGCAGCTTAGACATCACAGCTCAGACACCGCAGTGCGGGCCTGGCAGCATGCCATGCCAGGGAACGTGCGATATTGACGAGGCGCAAATGATCGGCATCAAAGGTGCCTGGCCTTGTTCCCCACCTTTCGGTACCCTATGCGGCGCCACAGGCAAGCGCTGGCGAGAGAATGCTCCAGCGCCGGCGTGTCTCGCTGACACTTGAGCCGCCTATGCACCTAAGCATTTAAGCCACTCAAGTCAGGCAGCGACATTGCCATGGCATCTAGCCGGACCGGACCCCGGCCCCTGGCGACAGCGAGTCGCCTCCCCCAAATTCTCCGACTCGAGATATTCAGCATGAGCCCTACTCCCGCCACCACCGTGGTGATCTACTCCGGTGGCATGGATTCCTATACCGTTCTTCATCGCGCCCTTCGCGAGGGCCTCAAGGTACATGCCCTGTCCTTCGACTACGGGCAGCGTCACGCCCGTGAACTCGAGGTGGCGCGGCAGGTGTGCCAGGAATTGAAGATTCCCCATCAAGTGGTCGACATCACCGCCATCCACGGCTTGATCGACAACTCCGCCTTGACCAATGCGGCCCGCGCCATGCCCGACGGGGACTACGCCGAGGACAACCTGAGTGCCACGGTGGTCCCGAACCGCAATATGGTGCTGCTTTCACTGGCCATCGCCAAGGCGGTGAATATTGGCGCCAGCCGCGTGGACTACGGGGCTCATGGTGGTGATCACGTGCTCTACCCCGACTGTCGCCCGGAATTCGTGCACAAGATGAACGACGTGGCCGCCATCGCCAACTTCTCCCCGGTGGCCATACATGCGCCCTACCTCAATGCCAGCAAGAGCGACATCCTCGCCGATGGGCTTGCCATGGGCCTGGACTACCGCCACACCTGGACCTGCTACGAGGGACGCCCACTGGCCTGTGGCCGCTGTGGCAGCTGCCGTGAGCGCCTCGCCGCCTTCGCGGCCCAGGGCGTCACGGATCCACTAGCCTATGCTGCTGTAGCAGAAGACGCCCAACCGGCGGTTGGAGCCACGCAGGATGTATAGCGTCAAGGAAGCCTTCTATACCTTGCAGGGCGAAGGCGTACAGGCCGGGCGGGCTAGCGTGTTCTGTCGCTTTACTGGCTGCAACCTGTGGTCCGGTCGTGAGCAGGACCGCGCGAGCGCACAGTGCCACTTCTGCGATACCGATTTCGTTGGCACGGACGGTCAGAACGGTGGGAAATTTTCCACTGCAGAGGCGCTGACCGCTCACCTCGCCTCACTCTGGCCCCACAGCGATTCCCGAGTCATTCCCTACGTGGTGTTTACCGGAGGGGAGCCCTTGCTGCAGCTCGACACACCGCTGATCGAGGCCATGCACAGGGCGGGCTTCGAGATCGGCGTCGAAACCAACGGCACGCTTCCGGCCCCGGCGGGCATCGACTGGCTGTGCGTCAGTCCCAAGGGCGCCGCCCCGCTGGCGCAGCGCCATGGTGACGAGCTGAAGCTGGTCTTTCCCCAGGCCGAGGCGCCGCCGGAGGCCTTTGAAGCGATGCAGTTCGATCACTTTCTGCTGCAGCCAATGGACACCTCGCTGGTCGCCAGCGATGCGCCTGCCACGCCACTGCAAGCCACCGTCGCCCACTGCATGGCTCATCCACGCTGGCGGCTGTCGCTGCAAACCCACAAGATCGCAGGAATCGACTGATGGCACTCTTTGTACGACGACTGACGCACCTCGACGTGTCGCTGTGGTGCCCGGACCGTGGTCTGATCGGGGCCAGCTGGCAAGTGGATGCCACCCTCGACGGTGAATTGGGTGAGGATGGCATGCTGTTCGACTTCGGCGAGGTCAAACCATGGATCAAGTCGCGCCTTGATGGCGGTGCCGACCATACACTGCTGGTGCCTACGCAAGCTCCCGGGGTAGAGGTCAGTGAGTGCCGTGAGGGGCTGTGTGTGCGTACCTCATCGCCCTACCCCATGGAAGTCCGCGGCCCGCGACAGGCGTTTACCCTGTTGCCCTGGCCACGAATCACCAAGGCTGCCATGGCCGAGCATCTGTCGCGCCAACTGCTGCGCCATCCGCCAGAGCGGGTCGAGCACATCGAGCTATGCCTGAGCGACGAGTCGATTGACGGCGCGGCCTATACCTATAGCCACGGCCTCAGGCGCCACGCCGGGAACTGTCAGCGCATTGCCCACGGCCATCGTTCGCGGCTCGAGATCATCCAGCGCGGCAGTCGCCAGCCTGGACTTGAGGAGCACTATGCACGCTGGCTGGATGACAGCTACCTGGTGGACGAGCATGACTTGGTCTGCGTAGAAGGTGACGCCCTGGTCAGCGCCTATCAGGCACCCCAGGGGCGCTTCCAACTGCGGCTGCCCCGGGAACGCTGCCGCTGCCTGCCTGGCGCGACCACCGTCGAACGAATCGCCATGTGGCTGGCCAAACACGTTGCACGGGACACGGGTATTGATACCTGGGTGCGCGCCTACGAGGGCGTGGACAAGGGTGCCACCGCCACGGCCAAGGCCCCCCACTGATCATGACGATGAGGTCCACGGACAAGCTGATTGCCGTCGCCGCGGCGGCATCACCAGCGACAGAAGCCCAGGCATCTGGCCACCTCGGCTGTCGGCCGGGGTGTGGCGCCTGTTGCATCGCCCCGTCGATCAGCTCGCCGATACCGGGCATGCCTGAGGGAAAACCGGCCGGCGTGCGCTGCGTCCAGCTCGACAACGATCACCTGTGCAAGCTGTTTGGTTCGCCCGAACGCCCAGCGGTATGCGCACGCTTCGACTTCGATGCCGACCTCTGCGGAACCCATCGCGATGAAGCGCTTGATCGCATCACGGCTCTGGAGCAGATGACGTGAGCAGCACCCCCTCCGCCACACTACAGGACGACTCACGCCCTGCTCTATAACGACAAGACCCCAACAGGTTAGCCTGTCGGGGTCTTGGCCACTGGGCCCTGCTACTGGGGCCCTTGAGACGTTTCGAAAAAAGCGTCACGGCCCTCCAGAACACTAACGCTCGTGATGGGCAGATCAGGCTCCGCTAGTCTGCGATACTCGCCGATCCAGCAAGGCGCGCCAGCGAATCAGCACCGGGGCATCGCTCAGCGAGACCTGGGCCAACAGCTGACGGAACTCATCGTGGGCGGCATCATCATTGCCGTCGACGTGGCTCAACCAGAGTTCCAGCGCACAGAGCTGCTGATGCAGGTTGCCGTCGCGCTTGGCCTGCTGTCTCGCCAGCTCGGCCAAGGTACGCACCGAGTCGAGATCACGGCCGATCTGGCGCCTGACCCGCGCCAACTGAATGGCCAGCTCCGGCACGAACAGGGTCGCGCGTTCTCTAGCCAGCAGCAGGCACTGGTCGAGATAGTCCTCGGCCTGTTCCAGTTCACCCATGGCCAGGCAGGCATCCACATACCAGAAGTTGGGACGCTGGCAGGGATCTCGCCCTGTGATCTCGGCCAGTTCCTCGTGGGCGGCCTGAAGCTGTTGCAGGCCGTCACGGCTGCCCGCCAGCGCACGCTGCCAGCCAACCACCGCCCGCGAGGACACCTGCCACAGGTGCAGATCGGAGCTTCCGGTCAACTCGAACGCGCGCTGCGCGCGATGGGCGGCCTCGTGCACATGGCCCAGCTGGCGGTACAAGGCGGCGGCGTACATCAGTGCCATCGCCAGGCTACCGGGGTGATGAATCTCTTCCGCCAGTCGGATCGCCGATTCCACGTGTCGCTCAGCCCGCTGATAGTCACCCCGCAGGCACAGCGTCCAGCCCTGGAAGCAGGCCGCCGCCACCTGAGGATGATCGGAGAACGGCAGCCACTCGATCATCATCGGGTTATTGAGCGGATCCAGTTCCTCGAGGTGGTCATAGGCCTGACGAATGCGCCCCGCCCAGTACTCGCAATTGGCGCCGGCGTAGTCTGCCAGCCGCTGATAGCGGGGATCCTCCAGCCGCACCGCCAGATCGTTCAGACGTGACGCCAGCAGGAAGGCATCGGCATGGGCGTTGCGCTGACTGCAGCCCACCCATAGCCCCCACTTGACCAGGAAGGCCTGCTCGAGATCGTCCTCGTCCTCAAGATCCTTGGTGCACTCGGTCAGAAGCTCCCTGGCCTTGACGAAACTCTCGTGGGCAGTGGGAGAACCGTGACCCTCCAGTGCAAAGGCGGCTTGACCTCGGACCGTCAGCAGGCTGATTTCTCGCTCGGCCTGTCGTTCGACCTGACGCAGGCTCGCGAGTCCCGCATCGGCCATCTTCAGTGCCGTGCGATTGGCGCTGACCTTGAGGGCCTCACGTGCCGCCAGTTCAAAGTAGCGAGCCCCCCGCGCGTAATGTCCGCTGCGCCGCAAGTGCATCGCGAAATCGCCGGGGTGGCGGCTGATCCACATAGGGAAGCGTTCTTCGATCAACTGCACGACGCGGCGATGCATGTCGACTCGCACATCCCGGGGACAGGATAGATAGGCGGCTTCGTGGAGCAGCTGATGGGTAAACTGATACTGCTTTGCGCCCGCTTCACCGTCAGCGATCTCGATGATCTCCAGCCGGCGCATTTCCTCCAGCGCCTTGCCCAGACGATCGGGCTCCCAACCGCTGCATTCGGCCAGAAAGTCGAAACGGAAGTTACGCCCCAGCACGGCGGCCACGTGGGCAACTTCACGATCCACGTCCAGCTGGTCGATCCGGCTGGTCAGAAGGCCCAGCAACCCGTGGGGAAGCTCATCTAGCTGAACGCTACGGCCTTCACGTCGATCCATATCGAGGCGGCGGCAGATCTCCTGCAGATACAGCGGCACCCCATCACAGCGCTCGATGATCTGACCTCGCAAGCGCGGTGACAGGTGCAGCCGATAACGTCGAGCCAGCTGGGTCAGCAGCCGCGACGACTGCATCGCATCAAGACGGCCCAGCGTGATCTGCTGGTCCCAGTGCAGGCGAGTCGGGAGTGACTCACGTCCGTGATGACTGGCGATCAACAGCAGCGGGCAGTTGATCGGAAGGCGAGCCTGCAGTCCGGCCAGCACCTTGAAGGAGGGCTCGTCGACCCATTGCAGGTCATCGATCATCAGGACCAGCGGCCGATCCTGAGACAGCTCGAGCACCAGGCCGTGCAACAGGGAGACGACGGCTTCCACCGCCTCGCTGCTCTTGGCCAGCAAGGTGCTCTCCTGGGCATCCCGGATGCCCATGGCCTCTTCCAGCCATTGCCGGTCGTTGTCGTCAAGTTCACCCAGCCCCAGGCGCTCGACCAGTCCGCTTAACCCCTCGGCATCGAGCTCCCCACCTAGGTGCCAGCGCAGCAGCTGACGCGCCACTCCATAGGGTTCCTGAACCGACATGCGGGTATTTGGCTGCCAGCAGATCGTCGCGTCACGGCTCTGCTCCAGGTGACGGAAACCTACCAGCAGGGCCGACTTTCCGAGACCGGATGGCCCTTTGACCAGCACGCTCTGGCGCAGGCCAATGCCTGCCCTCGCCAGGGCATCACGCAACATGCGCAGCGCATTCTCACGGCCCACCAGGCTGGGTGGCATGGCGTCGCGCCCGCCTTCGTTGCTGCCCAGCACCAGCGCCCGCAGGCGCACCCGGCCATCGCTGGCGACCAACCGAGAAAACAACCGAGGCTGGAGGTCCAGTGCAGGCGGCATGTGCTGACTGGCCTCCTGGGAGATGACCAGCTCGCTGCCCTCGGCGGCACTCATCAAATTCAGTGCCCCCTGGGTCACCTGGCCAAGCGGATCTACCAGATGACGTGCTGGAAGGTATACCACTTGGCCACTGTTCAACCCGGCGGCCAGCTCGATGGTCGGTACACTGCCCTCGCCCGTCCAATGGCGCTGGCATTCTTCATCCAGCAGCCGACGGCAGTGCTCGTACAGCGCAACCAGTTCAGCCAGCTGGTGGGCCGGGCCATGGGTACCGAAACAGGCAAGCCCCAGGCCGCCGGTCGCACCGGGCAGCCAGAACCCACCCAGGTGATGACATTGCTTTTCCAGCCAGCGCATCAGCTCGATCTGCAGCGTCAGGCAGGCACGGGTCTCCGCGCGGCTGCCCATGTCGCCTTGCAGGCTCAGGCGGATTGCCATGACGGACAGCTGACGATGCTCGACTTCGTCTTCACTGAGAGGTGGACTGTCCACGGACAAGGTGCGTGAGAACGCTCCCTTGGGCGACAGCGAACCACTATCGGCCTGGCTGTCTGACCAATAGGCGGCCAGCTGCAGGAAGCCGGGGTCAGGCTGCTGGCCGGACAGCGCCAGCAGCTGCAGGAAGCTGTTGTACTGCTCGTGAGCGGCCGCCATCTGACCCTGCTCGGCCAGCTGGCGAACCAGTCGCTCGTGAAACGGTGCGTAGCCTGAGAAACGGCTGACCAGATCCTGCAGCAGTTGATCAGGCGCTTCGCCCTCCTGGTCCAGCACGTCTTCAGCAAAGCGGATGACGCGCTGACGCCACTCGTTACGCACCTGAATCAGCCAGCGCTGAAAGTCAGGACAGGCAGGTAGCTGCAGCTCTTCGACAAGATCTCCGCGATACAGCTCAAGAATCGTCTTGAGGGTGTCGATATCGCGCTTGCCCTCGAGCAAACGCTGCAAGCCATGTACATCGAAGCCCCACTGGGACGGCAGCTGGAAGGCAATGGTCTGGCGCGACACGGTCAGCACCTTGTCGGCCTCATCCCCCAGAGACTGTCTCAGGCAGTGCAGTGCATGACGCAGATTGGTCCTGCCTGATGACAGGCCCTGATCGGGCCACAGCAGTTCTGCCAGTGTGGCGCGGTTGACCGGCTGCTGATGCAGCAGCAGATACACCAGTAATGCCTTGACCTTGTCGTAGCTGAATTGAACGAGGACATCGTCTCCCAGGCTCAGGGAAAAGTGCCCGAAGAGTGCCAGGTGATCCTGGTCGATTATCTGGGAAGCATCGTGTTGGGCGTCCCGCATGATGGTGTCCCTGCGTGGCGATGCACTCGGCGTCAGGCCGGTACACCGCTGTGAAAACGAAAGGCGACGTCCGGGGTCGTCACTAGTTGCTCTTCGCGGGCCTTGAACTCCGCAATACGCGTTTCTATCGGCGCGTCGGTCAGCTGGCGGGCCAGACTGATGTAATCCTCGAAGTGACGTCCCTCCGACTTAACCAGACCTCGGTAGAACTTGGCAAGCTCCTCATCAAGATGCGGAATCAGTCGTGCGAACCGTTCACAGCTGCGCGCTTCGATCAAGGCACCCACGATCAGTATATCTACAAGCCTATCAGGCTCATCTTTTCTGACCAGTTCTCTGAGCCCCTCAGCGTAGCGCGAAGCACTGAGGTGACGGTATTCAATGCCTCTCGTCTTCATGATCTTGACCACCTGCTCGAAGTGCAGGAGTTCCTCCCGCGCCAGCTGCGACATCTTGGTCAGCAGATCGGTGTGATCGACATAACGGTACATCAGGCTCATGGCGGTCGAGGCCGCCTTCTTCTCGCATTGAGCGTGATCGATCAACAGCAGGGTTTCGTTATCGAGGGCCCATTGAACCCATGATGCAGGCGTCTCACAGGGCAGAAACTCGAGAAGTTCGACAGGCAAGGAGGCGTCATGCTCGGTGCTGACAGGACTGTTCATGCAGAAAACATCCAGTAGTGGGCAGGTCAGCGACCTGCCTGGGAATCGCGCTGACGACGGGAAGCGGCGGCGCCATTCAAGGCGTCGCTCAGCGCTGCGTACAACTCGGCCGCCGACGCAGGCGCGCCGGGGCGCGGACTGAGGCCATAGGCGTCGAGCACGCCAATGCGCTCTCGACCGACGCGTAACAGCTCGACGGCGCGGGACAACGCCGGCTGTGACGCACGAAAACGGATGCGATGTCGACGCATCTGCTGCTCGAGCCGGGCTTCATCGAATACGTCGATCAGCACCGACGCTTGCTGCTGGCGCAAGGCATCGAGTTCGTTCATGCGCCGCTGACGTTCCTCTGCGGGCATGGCAAACCAGTCGCGAATTTCGTCGCGATGGCGCTGACAGCCTCGACAAACGTCATCCCCCAGCGTGGTGGAACATAGCCCGACGCAAGGAGACAGCACTGCTCCCGTCATTGATGCACCGCCTGTTCCCGTCTCTTGAATCGGCGACATGGTAACGCCTGCACCGCCGAGACACACCCCTGAACTGGCTCGGCAATGCCCTCGGCGACCAAAGTTCAAAGGCCGTTATGGGGGGCTCGCTTAACATTGTCGACAGTTTATTCTAGAATCCCGGCCACCGTTGACAGCGTGTCCCTCACGCTCGGCTCAGTCCGCCGGAGCGTGACCACCATAAACCAATGAGGGCCCCCACGTGCTTGAAGCCTATCGCCAACATGTCGAAGAGCGTGCCCAGGAAGGCATCCCTGCCAAGCCGCTGAATGCCGAGCAGGTCGCCGAACTGGTCGAACTGCTGAAGGCGCCGCCCGCCGGCGAAGAAGAAGCGGTCCTCGATCTGCTGACCAATCGCGTGCCTCCCGGCGTCGATGAAGCAGCCTACGTCAAGGCCGGCTTCCTGACCGCCATTACCAAGGGCGAGGCCACGTCTCCGCTCATCGACAAGGTCCATGCGGTCAAGCTGCTGGGCACCATGCAGGGCGGCTATAACATTGCCACCCTGGTGGAACTGCTCGACAACCCAGAGCTGGCCAAGGAAGCGGGTGAGCAGCTCAAGCACACTCTGCTGATGTTCGATGCCTTCCACGACGTCGCTGACCGCGCCAAGGCCGGCAACGACGTCGCCAAGGACGTCATGCAGTCCTGGGCCGATGCCGAATGGTTCCTGTCCAAGCCCGCCCTGGCCGACAAGATCACCCTGGCAGTGTTCAAGGTGCCCGGCGAGACCAACACCGACGACCTGTCGCCGGCTCCGGACGCCTGGTCACGCCCGGACATTCCGCTGCACGCCAATGCCATGCTCAAGAACGAGCGTGAAGGCATCGAGCCGGAAGTCCCCGGTACCAAAGGCCCGATGGCCCAGATCGAAGCGGTCAAGGCCAAGGGCTTCCCGGTCGCTTACGTCGGCGATGTCGTCGGCACCGGCTCCTCGCGCAAGTCCGCCACCAACTCCGTGCTGTGGTTCTTTGGTGACGACATTCCCAACGTGCCCAACAAGCGCGCTGGTGGCTTCTGCTTCGGCGGCAAGATTGCTCCCATCTTCTTCAACACCATGGAAGATGCCGGTGCCCTGCCCGTCGAAATGGACGTCTCCAAGATGGAGATGGGTGATGTCATCGACGTCTACCCCTATGAAGGCAAGGTCTGCCGTCACGACACCGACGAAGTGATCTCCACCTTCGAGCTGAAGACCCAGGTCATCCTCGACGAAGTCCGCGCTGGCGGCCGTATTCCGCTGATCATTGGTCGCGGACTCACCGACAACGCGCGCAAGGCGCTGGGCCTGGATCAGTCGGACGTCTTCCGCCTGCCCGAGCAGCCCAAGGACACCGGCAAGGGCTTCACCCTGGCCCAGAAGATGGTCGGCAAGGCCTGCGGCATGGACGGCGTGCGTCCGGGCATGTATTGCGAGCCGAAGATGACCACCGTTGGCTCCCAGGACACCACCGGGCCGATGACCCGTGACGAGCTCAAGGACCTGGCCTGCCTCGGCTTCCAGGCCGACCTGGTGATGCAGTCATTCTGTCACACCAGTGCCTATCCCAAGCCGGTAGACGTGGAAACTCACCACACCCTGCCCGACTTCATCATGAACCGTGGCGGCGTCTCCCTGCGTCCCGGCGACGGCATCATCCACTCCTGGTTGAACCGCATGCTGCTGCCGGACACTGTCGGCACCGGCGGCGACTCCCACACCCGTTTCCCGATGGGCATCTCGTTCCCCGCGGGTTCTGGTCTGGTCGCCTTTGCCGCCGCCACCGGCGTCATGCCGCTGGACATGCCGGAGTCGATTCTGGTTCGCTTCAAGGGTAAGCGCCAGCCCGGCGTGACCCTGCGTGATCTGGTCCACGCGATCCCTTACTACGCGATCCAGCAGGGCCTGCTGACCGTCGAGAAGTCCGGCAAGAAGAACGCCTTCTCTGGCCGCGTGCTGGAAATCGAAGGCCTCGAGGAGCTTACCGTCGAGCAGGCCTTCGAGCTGTCCGACGCCAGTGCCGAGCGCTCCGCTGCAGGCTGCACCATCACCCTGTCCGAGGATTCGGTCAGCGAGTACCTGAAGTCGAACATCACTCTGCTCAAGTGGATGATTGCCAACGGCTACGGCGACAAGCGCACCATCGAGCGCCGTATCCTGGCCATGGAAGAGTGGCTGGCCAACCCGAGCCTGATGCGCGCCGACGCCGACGCCGAGTACGCCGAGGTCATCGAGATCGACCTGGAGCAGCTCAAGGAGCCGGTGCTGTGTGCCCCCAACGACCCGGACGATGCGCGCCTGCTGTCCGAAGTGGCTGGCCAGAGCATCGATGAGGTGTTCATCGGTTCGTGCATGACCAACATTGGTCACTTCCGTGCCGCCGGCAAGCTGCTCGAGAAGCAGCCCGCAGGCAGCCTGAAGACCAAGCTGTGGCTCGCTCCGCCGACCAAGATGGACCAGCACCAGCTGACCGAGGAAGGCTACTACGGCATCTATGGCCGCGCTGGCGCCCGCATGGAAATGCCCGGCTGCTCGCTGTGCATGGGTAACCAGGCGCGTGTTGCCGCCAAGAGCACGGTGGTGTCCACCTCCACCCGTAACTTCCCCAACCGCCTGGGCGACGGCGCCGACGTCTTCCTGGCCTCCGCCGAACTGGCCGCGGTGGCGGCGGTGGAAGGCCGCTTGCCGAGCGTCGACGAGTACCGTCGCTACATGGGTGAGTTCGATGCCATGGCGGGTGAAATCTACCGCTACATGAACTTCCATGAAATCGAGGAATATCAGAAAGCCGCCTCGAACGTGATTCCGGTCGCCCAGGAGGCCTGAGTCACACCCTGATCAGGCACGCCGCCTGTCAGTAATGAAGCGCCCGGACGTCAACGTCCGGGCGCTTTTTCGTTGGGCGCCTCGCGAATGTCACGATGTCACGCAGTGCCCCGGGGCTGGATAACCCCCGCATCTATGGCATCATGCGATTAACAGCAACGGAGATGCCCCATGAGCCAGATTGTCACCCCAGATATCTGTGATGCCTTTCCTGAAGTGGCCGTATGTGACCCGATCTTCGTCAACTACGGCGGTCAAGAAGCGTTTGCCGGCCCGGTTCGCACGGTCAAGTGCTTCGAGGACAACTCCCTGGTCAAGCAGGCGGTCGCCGAACCTGGCGACGGCGCGGTGCTGGTCGTGGATGCCGGCGGCTCGACCCGCTGCGCGATGCTCGGCGACATGCTGGCAGAACAGGCGGCAGGCAATGGCTGGGCCGGCGTCATCATGTACGGCTGCGTGCGCGACGTAGACATCCTTGCCGAGACGGATCTAGGCATTCAGGCGCTCGGCGCCCACCCACGCAAGAGCGAGAAGCGTGGTGAAGGGCAGCGCGATGTGCCGGTCACCTTCGCTGGGGTCAGCTTTACCCCCGGCCAATGGGTCTACGCCGACAACAACGGCATCCTGGTGGCTGAAGAGCGTCTCGCTCTGGAGTGAGGTGTTCCGCGATCGGCGCGACGCTTCCCCCTACCGCGGCTGCCCAGCCTCCTGTGACCCATCCAGGGCTGTGGTCCAGCACTATCGACCATAGCCTCGGCACGCCATACATGCACCGTCCAACGGCAGACGACCCTCAATGACGCTTGCCCGGGATGTCTTTACCAGCCTGAGCGACCACCTGCGCCCGCTGCTGGCCTACCATCTGCTTTTCACCCTGTTCGCCTCCGCCCTGCTGTTGCCCACACTGGGTTGGCTGCTGGCCATCTGGCTGGAACAGGTCGGTCGACCACTGGTGACCACTGCCGACGCCGTCGAGCTGTTGCTGTCACCTCTGGGCTTCACCTGGGTCTTTGCCTTTGCCGCCGGCCTGCTGACGCTGCTGTACCTGCAGCAGGCCGGCATGATGCTGGTGGCGGTCGAACGCCAGGGCTCCCATGCGCGTCAGGCACTGGTGGCGCTATGGCAAAGCCTGCATCGGCTGCCAGCACTGGCCACACTGGCGTGCCTGCAGGTGGCCGTTCACTTGAGCGGCGTGGCCATCCTGCTGGCCTGTGCCCACCTGGTGCATGACAGTCTGCTCAGCGGCCTGGACGCCTACTACGTCCGTCACGTGCGACCACCGGCTTTCTGGCTCTATCTCTCTACCTTGCTGCCGATGGTAGGACTGTGGCTGGCGCTTGCAGGCAGGCTGTACATTCGCTGGTGGCTTGCCTTGCCAAGCCTCGTGCTGGAGGGCCTCAAGCCCTTTGCCGCGTTGCGTCGCAGCCACGCTCTGACGGTCAAACGCCAAGGCGGCCTGGCACTGGTCATCTTCAGCATGCTGACCATCCTGCTGGCCCTGCCTTCCGCGGTCTCACTGGTATTCAGTGCCTGGGTCGGCCCCCTGATCGCCAACCTGCCGGATATCAGCGCAGTGGTCATACCGACCATGCTGGCGGTGGTCACCTCGGCCACGCTGCTGACCCTGGGCGTCGCCTTTGCCATCATCGTCGTCAATGCGTTGCTGGCGACCTGCCTTTACCTGCGGCGTGCCCATCGCCTGCCCCGCCCCGCCCCACCTCCTGCCGACGCCCATCCGGGTCGCTGGGCATGGGGTATCGAGGTAGGCATCGTGCTGTTTGCCCTGTCTCAGGCATGGATGATGGTCGAGCGACAGGATATCCGCGAACAGGTCCACGTGATCGCCCACCGGGGCGCCTCCATGGTCGCGCCGGAAAACTCCATGTCGGCCATCCGTCGCGCCATGGACGACGGTGCTGATGTGATCGAGATTGATGTCAGGCTGGCCGGCGACGGCACCGTGGTACTGAGTCACGATGCCACCCTGCTGCGCCTGGCCGGTGATGACCGACGCATCGGCGAGCTCGACTGGAGTGAGCTCGCCAGGCTGGACATCGGCGCGAGCTTCGCGCATGCCTTTGCCGGAGAGCCCCTGGCCAGGCTCGATCGAGTGCTGGAGGAGGTGCGCGGACGCGCTAGGCTGTTGATAGAGCTCAAGCCTGAGCGGGGCCAGGAAGAAGCGCTGATCGAGGCTGTGTTAGGCGACCTGCAGAGGGAGCGGCAGCAGCGGCTGGCATGTCGTCACGATGCCACGGACAAGCTCGACCGGCTCGTCTGCGGCGACCCGCAGCTGCTGCAGACCAGCTGGCTGGCATCGCTGTCCTATCGCCAGGTTCAGCGCATCAATCAGCTTGCGCCCGATGCACGCAGCCTGCTGCTGGCGGAGTGGGCATTGCCCGGAAGCCTGCCCTATCGCCATTTCAATGGGCTCGGGCTGCGCCACACGCAGATTGACGACGACCAGCTGCGCCGGGCTCACGTGAGCGACAAGCCGCTGTACGCCTGGACCGTCAATGACCCAGCGCGCATGGCTCGCCTGATCGACCTGGGGGTCGACGGTATCATTACCGACCGACCCGACCTGCTGACGGCGCTGCTGCGCGAGCGCCAGGCCATGAGCGACGCGGAACTGATGCTGACCAAGCTACGCCACTGGCTGGAGAGCTGAGCTCCGGCGGCGGAGGCATGGCACTGCCAGCCACAGGCCAAGTGGCAGTGCCAGCCAAAGCCCAGCTGGCGCTGCCAAGGCTCAGCCAGGCATGACCTCAGTCGCCCATGACAACGCCTTCTCGACGGGGGTCAGCGCCACCGAACAGACCCTCTTCGGTGACCTCCAGTGCCTGCAAGCCGCTGGTCAGCTCACGGGTCTCCACCTCGTGTCCCATCCCTTGCAGATCACGCACGGTGGCCTCGGGAAAACGCCCTTCCTCCAGATAGACAGCGTCACCCAGCGTGATGGCATGGGGCAGATTGAGCGCCTGCTGGGCGTCGAGCCCACGCACCAGCATGGCGTCCAGCGTCTGGGCGGTGTAGTGGATGATGGCCGCGCCCCCCGGCGACCCGAGGCTGGCAACCAGGTCGCCGCTCTCACGCTCGAACACCAGCGTCGGACTCATGCTGGACCTGGGGCGCTTGCCCGCCTCGACCCGGTTGGCAATGGGCGTGCCTTGCTCATCGGTAGGCGTAAAGGAAAAGTCGGTCAGCTCATTGTTGAGCAGGTAGCCGCCGTCCAGGTCCGTCCCTCCATTGGCCATGACGCGCGAGCCGAACGCCTGCTCGATACTCGCGGTCATGGCGACCGCCTGCCCGTCACCATCAATGATGCTGATGTGACTGGTGCCATACTCAGGCTGATGAGGCTGCGACGCGTAGGCTGTCTTCATCGCCCCTGGGTTGCCCGGCCGCGCCGCACCGCTACCGATGCTCTGCTCTTCGATCAGCTCAGCCCGCTTGGCCAGATACTCCGGCGCTACCAGCGAGCTCCAGGTACCGCCAGGGGCCTCGACAAAGTCGCTGTCACCGATGAAGCGGGCGCGGTCGGCAAAGGCCAGACGCGACGCCTCAAGGAACGGGTGCAGCCAATCCACAGTGGGCACGCCCTCATTCAGCGCGGTCTCGATCTCGGGCCTGGCCTCCATGATGCCCAGGATCTGCATCATCGTCAGATGCCCCGAGGAAGGAGGCGGAAAACCGCAGACCTCCCACTGCCGCCAAGGGGTACACAGTGCGTCCCGCTCCACGGCCGCGTAGCCGGCCATGTCCTCGAGACTCAGGGTGCCCGGCATGTCCGGATGATTCTGTACCCTGGACACCAGATCCTCGGCAATCTCACCGGTATGCAGGGCTGTGCTCCCCTCCTCGCTGATCTTGGTCAGAATCGCCGCCAGCGCAGGATTGCGTAGCCGGGTGCCGACCGCGACAGGCTGCCCTTCGTCATCGAAGAAGTAGGCACCCGCGACATCGTCCTCCGCCAGCGATGGCGTGGCGGCCAGGCTCTGGTGGAGGCGTGGACTGACCTCGAAGCCCTCGGTTGCCAGGGTGATGGCGGGCACAAACAGGGACGCCCATGGCAGCTTGCCATGTTCGTCGTGGGCCAGCTCGAGCATACGTACGGTGCCGGGCACCCCGACGGAGCGGCCACTTTCCACGGCGGTCATGAACTCGATCGGCTCGCCGTCTGCGTCCAGAAACAGCGCCTCGTCGGCCCCTATCGGAGCCTTCTCTCGGCCATCGAAGGCGTGGACCTTCTCGCCGTCATACAGCATCAGGAAGGCGCCGCCGCCAATCCCACTGGACTGAGGCTCGACCAGCGTCAGCACCATCTGTACCGCGACCGCCGCGTCGATGGCGTTGCCACCTGCCTTCAATACCTGATAGCCGGCATCCGTCGCCAGCGGGTTGGCCGCTGCCACCGCGAACTGCTCGGTCGCCCAACCCGGCTTTTCCTCGTAACCGGAGCCCTCCTCTGGGGAAATGGCAGGACGGGTGTAGTCAAACGCTGGCGCGGCTTCCGCTGCCGATGCCAGGAGACTGCTTGCCATTACCCAGGCCACTGCCGTGGCCAGGCCGTCAGGCCGACGCAAGAACGTCGCTCTCATCACCGCTCCTTTTGTGACGAAATCAAAGATGCCTTATGTGTTTATGCATAGGTGTGTTTATGCATAGGTGTGCTGATGCATAGGTGTGCTTCAACACAAGCTTGTTTCAGCATAGTTTATCGCAGCCTACGATACCGCACGCTCATGCTCGCTTCTCGTGGCGCCGGATGCGCAAACGACAAAACGCGCAGATAAGCGCCAATGCCAGCATCACCAGCGTCAACCCGCCGAGGGTGGAAACCAACTGATGGTAACCCTGCGGTACATCCTCGGCGCGCTCGGCCATGCCTTTTTCCGCCAGGCGCACCACCCCAAACACCAACGCCATCAGCAGGCCCAACGGCAGCGCCGAGCGCACACGCGCAAGCGCCTTGGTCAATGACCAGGGCGGGGTGGGCTCGCGCTTGGGTCGCGGTGTCTTTGGTCCAGAGGTAGTCGCCTTGGCCGCAGCGGCCTTGTCGCTGCCCGCCTTCTTGGCGCGACTCGCCGGAGCCCGCTTGCTGCGCGCCTTGGGTGTCGGTTTTTTCGCCGCCGGGGTCCGCTCAGGCAGGATACCCGCCAGCAGCCAGCGCCCAAGCGACCAGCACATCCATCCCAGGCACACCCCGATGGACAGCAGCACGCTCCCCATGACCAACAGATATGCCATTACAACGTCCTATCAACAAACTGCCTGTATGGTGCCAATTCTCATGGCCCTTGGGGAGCCCTGGAGGCCACTTTGCTGCCTGCTCGGTATGCGCCGCTCGTCGCGGCATCATTGGCCACTACACCTGATACGGCGATGCCATGCACCCCGAACCAACGTAACACGCCGCGGCCATGGCCGCGGCGTGAATACGGAGGGTGCTGACAGACGTTCTCTACAGAGGTTGTCGTCAGACGTTCCGGTCAAACGCTCTCGTCAGACGTTCTGGTCACACGCCCTCGACAGAGGGCGCTGCTAGTCTAGCCGATGGTTTCGCCCGCCAGCATGAACCAGGTTTCCAGTACAGCGTCCGGGTTCAGGGACACGGAGTCGATACCCTGCTCCATCAGCCACTTGGCCAGCTCCGGATGATCCGACGGCCCCTGGCCGCAGATGCCCACGTACTTGCCCTTGGCCTTGCAGGCCTGAATCGCCATGGCCAGCAGCTTCTTGACGGCGGGATTACGCTCATCGAAGAGGTGCGCCACAATGCCGGAGTCGCGATCGAGACCGAGCGTCAGCTGGGTCAGGTCGTTGGAGCCAATAGAGAAGCCATCGAAGTACTCGAGGAACTCGTCCGCCAGCAGGGCGTTGGCAGGCAGCTCGCACATCATGATGACCTTGAGCCCGTTGTCGCCGCGCTTGAGGCCGTTGGCCGCCAGCAGGTCAACCACTTCGCTGGCTTCCTCGGTGGTGCGAACGAAGGGAATCATCAGCTCGACGTTGTCGAGTCCCATCTCGTCGCGCACCCGCTTCATGGCACGGCACTCGAGCTCGAAGCACGGCCGGAAGGTCTCGGAGATATAGCGCGACGCACCGCGGAAGCCGAGCATCGGGTTCTCTTCGCCGGGCTCGTACAGCTTGCCGCCGATCAGGTTCTCGTACTCGTTGGACTTGAAGTCCGACATGCGCACGATGACACGCTCGGGGTAGAAAGCGGCGGCCAGGGTCGAGATACCCTCTACCAGCTTGTCGACATAGAAGCTGACGGGATCGTCGTAGCCGGCAATACGCAGGTCAATGGTCTGTTGCAGCTCACCCGGCAGCGTGTCGTACTCCAGCAGGGCCTTGGGGTGCACACCGATCATCCGATTGATGATGAACTCCAGGCGCGCCAGGCCAACGCCCGCGTTGGGCAGCGTAGAGAAGCTGAAGGCACGATCCGGGTTGCCCACGTTCATCATGATCTTGAACGGAATGTCGGGCATGGCGTCGACGCTGGTCACGTTACGATCGAATTCCAGCAGGCCGTCGTAGACGTGGCCGGTATCACCCTCGGCACAGGATACGGTCACTTCGCGACCATCATGCAGCACCTCGGTGGCATCGCCGCAGCCAACCACCGCGGGGATGCCCAGCTCACGGGCAATGATCGCCGCGTGACAGGTACGTCCACCACGATTGGTGACGATGGCCGAGGCACGCTTCATGATCGGCTCCCAGTCCGGGTCGGTCATGTCCGTCACCAGCACGTCGCCGCTGTTGACCTTATCCATCTCGTCCGGGCTGAGGATCACCTTGACCGCACCACGGCCAATGCGCTGACCAATGGCACGGCCGGTGACCAGGGTGCGCCCCTTCTCTTTCAGCTGGAAGCGCTCCAGCGAGCCGCCTTCCTGCTGAGACACCACGGTTTCAGGACGCGCCTGCACGATGTACAGCTGGTTGTCGTCGCCATCCAGCGCCCACTCGATATCCATCGGGCGGCCATAGTGCTGTTCGATGGTCATCGCCTGGCGCGCCAGGGCCATGACCTGTTCATCGTTGATGCTGAAGCGACCGCGGTCGGACAGGGGCACGTCTACTGTCTCGACCGACTTACCCGCGCTGGCGTCGCCGGTGTAAATCATCTTGATCAGCTTCGATCCCAGGTTGCGGCGCAACACTGCAGGACGCCCTGCCGCCAGGGTGTGCTTGTGCACGTAGAACTCATCGGGGTTCACCGCGCCTTGTACCACGGTCTCCCCCAGGCCCCAGGAAGAGGTGACAAACACCGCGTCGCGGAAGCCGGACTCTGTGTCTAGGGTGAACATGACGCCGCTGGCGCCGGTTTCGGAGCGCACCATCTTCTGCACCCCGGCGGACAGCGCCACGTTCTCGTGGGCATAGCCACGATGCACGCGGTAGGAGATGGCGCGGTCATTGAACAGCGACGCAAACACCTCGTGCACCGCACGCTTGATGTTGTCGTAGCCTTCAATGTTGAGGAAGGTTTCCTGCTGGCCAGCGAAGGAAGCGTCAGGCAAGTCTTCCGCCGTTGCAGAGCTGCGCACGGCCACCTTCAGGTTCGGATGCTTGCCCAGCATCTGCTCGTAGGCCTCGCGCAGCGCCGCCTCGAAGGCGGGCGGCAGGGGTGTATCGATCACCCACTGACGAATCTTGCTGCCGGCCTCGGCCAGGGCATTGACGTCATCGACGTCCAGGCGTGCAAGTTCCTGATTGATTCGATCATTGAGCCCCTCATGGGAGAGAAACTCGCGATAGGCATCAGCGGTGGTAGCGAAACCGCCGGGCACCGTGACCCCCGCTCCCGCCAGATTGGAAATCATCTCGCCGAGAGAAGCGTTCTTGCCGCCAACGCGCTCGACGTCGTTCATGCCCAACTGATCAAACCACAGAATGTACTTGTCCACGTGACCCCCTTGGATGTCGACGAACTCGTCCATGACACGCCGTCATGACTGGATGCTGGCGACTCTATCAGCGCCCCACCATATTCGCCATTGGTCTAAGAGCGAAGTCACTGGAGGATTTTTACAACACCGGGGGAAAAAGCCAGCTTTCTGTAGTCTGGACACCTTCAGGGGCATCGGCGTGCCACTACGCAATGCCTCCATCTGGGTCATGGCGGCGCACGACCGATATCCCCCCGGCCCTTCCCTCACCTGGCCTGGGGGCCGACGGTCTCGGCCCACCCTTGGGCCAACGCAGCAGAGTGTCGTGCTTGTAGTCAGGGAGGCCAAGCATGGCTAACTTTACTTCGACCGCGCACAACTTGTCTGTCCCCGCCATGCAGCGGACAATGCCAGCACTCAATACAAGGTATCCGCCATGACCCGTACCGCTTTCTTCATTTCCGACGGCACCGGCATCACCGCCGAAAGTCTTGGACGCAGCCTGCTGGCCCAGTTCGAGAACGTCGAGATACGCAAGTTGACCAAGCCTTATATCGACACTATCGAGAAGGCGCGCTCGCTGGTCGGGATCATCGAAGCCACCGCGGTAAGGGACGGCGTGCAGCCGATCATCATCGACACTATCGTCGACGAAAAGATTCGCGCCGTGATTCGTCAGGCGCCGGGGTTCAAGGTCGATATCTTCTCGACCTTTCTGGAGCCGCTGGAAAAGGAACTGGAAACTCATTCGTCCTACAGTGTGGGGCGCACTCACGCCATTTCCAGCGATGACGTCTACATGGACCGCATTCACTCGGTGCACTTCGCCCTGGACAACGACGATGGCGCCCGCACCCATCAATACGACCAGGCGGACGTGATCCTCGTCGGCGTGTCGCGCTGCGGCAAGACCCCGACGTCGCTCTACCTGGCACTGCAGTTCGGCGTTCGTGCCGCCAACTACCCGCTGACCGAAGACGACCAGGACGACAGCGGCACCCTGAAACTGCCGGCCGTGCTGGCCAAGCAACGCCACAAGCTGTTTGGCCTGACCATCGATCCCAGGCGACTGGCAGCGATTCGCCACGAACGAAGGCCCAATAGCCGCTACAGCAGCATGGACCAGTGCATGCAGGAGGTCGCTCAGGCTGAGGCCATGTTCCGACAGCTGCATATTCCGTTCATCGACGCCACGCGCTTTTCCGTGGAAGAGATTTCGACGCGCATGATTGCGGAAACCGGCATCAACCGCCGCTTTTCCCCTCGCTGATCGCGCTCAGGACATCGGGGCAAGTGCTCCGAGTCCCCGGTTACCTCTGCTCTCTGTCCGATGGGCCTCATGGTCGGCACGGTTGACTGTCGGCCCACGGACAGACGTCCACTCGTCATCTTTGCAGCAAGTGCTTGTTTCTATCGCTTCGCATAGGTGCTTTTTCCCTTCTACAACCGGTCGCCCAGCTTGCAATGAGAGTCAATCTCGTTACTATTTCAAGAACGCGTTCCAGCGCCTCCTTCCTGCCTTCGTGAAAAGGACAATTCCATGATCTCTCGTCTTGTGCGTCGCCCCCTGGCGCTTGCTATCGCTGCCGGTGCTCTGGCCGTGGCTTCCCATGCTTCCGCCGAGGATGTCACCGCCGACGCGGTCGTCGGGCACTACGCTGACCTGGCACACACCACCTACAGCGATGCGCTGAAGACCGCCAAGGCGCTGGACGTCGCCATCGATGAGCTGCTGGCGGCCCCGACCTCCGAAACCTTGGCTGCCGCCAAGAAGGCCTGGCGCGAGGCACGCATTCCTTACCAGCAGAGTGAGGTCTTCCGCTTCGGCAATGCCGTGGTCGATGACTGGGAAGGCCAGCTCAACGCCTGGCCGCTGGACGAGGGCATGATCGATTACGTCAGCCAGGACGGCTATCAGCATGAGCTCGGCAACGCCGGTGCCACCGCCAACATCATCGCCTCCTCCTCGATTACCGTCGGCGGCGACGAGATCGATGTCTCCACCCTTTCGCCGGAACTGCTGGCAGAGCTCAATGAAATTGGCGGCTCCGAAGCCAACGTCGCTACCGGCTACCACGCCATTGAGTTTTTGCTGTGGGGACAGGATCTGCATGGCTACGAGCCGGGTGCCGGCGAGCGTGGAGCCAGCGACTTCGCCCTTGGCGATGACTGCACCAACGGTAACTGCGATCGCCGCCGCGCCTACTTGAAAGCCGCCAGCCAGCTGCTGATCCAGGATCTGGAGTGGATGGTGGCCCAATGGGCACCGGTGGACGAAGACAACTATCGCCGCGAGTTGACCAGCGTACCGAGCGAAGAAGGCCTGCGCCGTATTCTGTTTGGCATGGGGTCGCTGTCACTGGGCGAGCTGGCCGGTGAGCGCATGAAGGTCGCACTGGAGGCCAATTCCTATGAAGACGAGCACGACTGCTTCAGCGACAACACCCACAACTCGCACTACTACAACGGCAAGGGCATTCAGAACGTCTACACCGGCCAATATCAGCGCATCGATGGCAGCGTTCTCGAGGGACCCAATGTAGAGGCCCTGCTGGCGCAGACCGACAGCGACCTGGCGCAGACCCTTGAGCAGCAGCTTGAGAGCTCCATGGCAGCCCTGGGCACCCTCAAGCAGACGGCGGAGCAGAGCGAGTCGCCCATGACCTTCGACATGATGATCGCTCCAGGCAATGAGCAAGGTGCGGCCATCGTCAACGACGCCATTCTTGCCCTGGTCACCCAGACTGTCTCCATCGAGCAGGCTGCGGGCGAGCTTGGCGTCACCTCACTCGAGCCGGATGATGCCGGTCACGACTTCTGATCGTCTCCTGGCCGGAGCTTTGTTGATGTAGATCACATTCAGGCCAGGAACTAAATGATGAAATGCGATTCATTCGCCTCGAGAAGCCGCACGCCTTGGCGTGCGGCTTGACTGTGTCAAGGAATCGCCAGATGCGTCACATGCCCACACTAAACCGTACCTTGCCAGTCTTGCTGGCTGGGCTCACCCTTGGCACGCAGGTCCTTGCCAGCGGCGAGCCATCACTCCAGACCGATCCTCGCTCCGGCGGCGAAGGCTCGGTCAAGCAGTTCGACCACAACGCCTACTCGCTGCCCCTGGGCAACATGAGCATGACCAAGCGGCTCGACTTCAGCGTCGGCAACAGTTTCTTTCGCAATCCCTGGGTCGTGGCCCCCGCCAGCACCGATGCCCGTGACGGCCTTGGTCCGCTGATCAATACCAACAGCTGCCAGGGCTGTCATATCAAGGACGGTCGCGGTCACCCGCCGGCAGACGGTGAACCACCGGTGTCCCTGTTCCTGAGGCTATCCGTGCCGGCCACCACCGCGGACGACCAAGAGCTGGTCAGGCGAACCGGAGCTGTGCCGGTGCCCCACTACGGCCGTCAGCTGCAAACCGCGGCGATTCCGGGCGCAACGCCTGAAGCCGACATGGTTCGCTCACTCTCGTCCCGAGAGATTACCTTCGATGATGGCCACCAGGTCACGCTGGCCGTGCCCACCTACCACATCGAGGATCCTGCCTACGGCGACCTGCCCGAGACGCTGCTGACCTCGCCCCGGGTGGCGCCACCGATGATCGGACTGGGCCTGCTTGAAGTCGTGGACGAGGACCAGCTGCTGCAGTGGGCGGATCCCGACGATAGCGACGCAGACGGTATCTCCGGGCGCGCCAATCGCGTCTGGGACGTGCGCCAGCAGGAGACGGTGCTGGGACGATTTGGCTGGAAGGCCGGCGAACCCAGTGTGGAACAGCAGAGCCTGCATGCCTTCGCCGGCGACATGGGGCTGACCTCACGTCTGGCCGCCGCTACCGACTGCATGCCAGGCCAGGGCTGCGAGGACTTCCCCGACGGCGGCGACCCGGAGGTCAGCGACGAAGTGGCCGACTTTGTCACCTTCTATGCCTCGAGCCTGGCCGTTCCGCAGCGAAGGAACATGCAGGATCCTGCGGTACAGGCCGGCGCCCGCCAGTTCAACGAACTCGGCTGCGCCGCCTGCCACCGCCCCAGCCTGACCACCCCGGAGGACACGGCTCGTCCTGAACTGGCGGGCCAGACCCTGTGGGCCTACACCGATATGCTGCTGCATGATATGGGGCCTGAGCTTGCCGACGGCCGCCCCGAGTACCAGGCAGATGGCAACGAATGGCGCACCCCGCCGCTGTGGGGCATCGGTCTTGCCCAGCAGGTCAACCCCCAGGCAGGCTTTCTCCACGATGGCCGGGCACGCACCCTTGAAGAGGCCATCCTGTGGCACGGTGGTGAAGCGCTCGCCGCCCGGGATCGTTATCGCGCTCTTGCGCAGCAGGAGCGTGCACAATTGCTGGAGTTCCTGAATTCACTATGACGTACCGCTCACGCTCCCCCTTCGCGTCACTTTCTCGCGCCTTTTCACTGGGTGGCGCCACGCTGGCGTCGATCGTCGCGATGTACAGTAGCGCCGCCCTCGCTGACCAGGCGGGTACTTCGCCCCGTGAGACGTGGCATCACGATATCCAGCAGGGTTACCAGCAGCTGAACCGCACCACCGAGTCCCTGGCGGAGGCCTTCACGCCGGGTTGCGATGCGCTCGATCAAGACGCCCTGGCAGCGCACTGGCTGGACGCCTACCAGGCCTGGCAGGCCGTCCGCTTCGTGGACTTTGGCCCGATCGAGGTCGACAGTCGCGCCTGGCAGCTGCAGTTCTGGCCTGACAACAAGAACCTGGTCGGCAGTCGCATCGCCAGCCGACTGCGTCAGGAGACGGCGGTCACGCCCGCTGACATCGCCGCCGCCGGCGTCGCCGAGCAGGGCTTCCCTGCCTTGGAATACCTGCTGTTTGACGACGCCATGACGCAGCACTCGCTCCAGCAGCCGAATGCCTGTGCGCTTGCCCAGGCCATCAGTCAGCACCTTGCTCAGGTCGCCAGCGAGCTGACCCGCGATTGGCAAGCCTTCCGCTCCCACTACCTGGCCACCGACAGCTACTCCGAGGCCACCGTTCACGCCGCGCTGCAGTCCCTAGAGATCCTCGAGGACAAGCGCCTGGGCGAGCCCCTGGGGATGATGGGCGCACCGGCCAATGGCTACCGCGCAGAGGCCTGGCGCAGTGATGCCTCGATCACCCTGGCGACGGCCACCCTGGAGGGACTGCAGGCTCACTTCGTCCCAGGGCTAGCGCGGAGGCTCTCGCAGCAGCACCAGGACGAGCTTGCCGCGGCATTCAGCGACCAGCTCAAGGATACGCTCAACCAGGCACGTCAACTGGACACAGGCATTGCCGCCGGACTGCAAGACGACCAGGCGCGCCAGCAGCTGGCCACGCTCTACCTGGAAGTTGCCCAGCTACGCCAGGTACTCGGCGATGAAATCGCCCCGGCGCTAGGTATCGTTCGCGGTTTCAACTCGAGCGACGGAGACTGATCCCATGTCATCGAGGCTAGCCATCGGCCGCAGACCGCCGTCGACGTCTCGGCAAGCGTCGGTTCAGGACCCCCTGCGCCGACGGCTGCTGGTCAGCTCCAGTGCGGGACTCGCCCTGACCGGCCTGGCGTTATCGGGTCTGCCCACATCGCTGTGGGCCAGCGACGAGCAGCAGCGGCGTGAGTGGTTTTTCAGCGCGGTGGACGACTCCCATGGCGGCCATCACCTGGCGGGTGTTCGGCGTGACGGCAGCGAGCATTTTCTGCTGCCCGCGCCAGAGCGCTGTCACGGCGGCTGCCTGCGGCCAGGCCACGACCAGGCGGTGCTGTTTGCACGTCGTCCCGGCTACCGCTTCCACGTCATCGACGCATCG
Organism: Halomonas sp. DP5Y7-2; assembly: GCF_019802025.1. Taxonomy (NCBI): domain Bacteria; kingdom Pseudomonadati; phylum Pseudomonadota; class Gammaproteobacteria; order Oceanospirillales; family Halomonadaceae; genus Halomonas; species Halomonas sp. DP5Y7-2. The sequence continues at coordinate 106,493 of NZ_JAHVHY010000011.1, forward strand.
CATCAAGCGACGCTGATGACCATTGAAGCGGGTGACGGGCGCCACTTCTATGGACATGGGGTGTTCGACCCCAGCGGCCGTTGGCTCTACCTCACCGCCAATCGCGTCGAGGATGCCATGGGCCTGGTGCAGGTGCGGGATGCAGAGGATCACTATCGCCTGGTGAACGAGTGGGAGCTGGACGGTATCGGGCCCCACGAGATCGGCCTGATGCCCGACGGTGCCAGCCTGGCGATCGCCCTGGGCGGCATCCTGACCCGTCCCGAAAGCGGCCGCGCCAAGCTCAACCTGGCCGAGATGGCACCGGCCCTGCTGCTGATCGATCGCCAGAGCGGTGACATTGTGGAGCGCCACCGCCCGTCTCACCACCAGCTGAGCTGCCGCCACCTGGATATTGCCGACGATGGCAGCATCATCGTCGGCTATCAATTCCAGGGCCCCGAATGGGAAACCCACCACCCGCTGATCGCCAGGCGATCCGCAGATGGTGGGTTTGAGGAGTGGACCCTGCCCGACCAGATCCAGGCGGGCCTTGCCCAATACACGGCAAGTGTTGCGGTCAGCCAGGTTGCCGCCACTGCAGCGGTATCTGCACCCAGAGGAAATCGCGTGCTGCTGATCGACCGAAACAGTGGCGCGCTGCAGGCAGACCTCCCGATCGACGATGCTGCCGGGCTTCGCTGCGACGGCAGCGGCGGCTATCTGATCACCACCGGCAGCGGTGATGTCCACCACCTTGCGTCGTCAGGTCACCATAGCCTGGTCGCCTCGCTGCCGCTGCGCTGGGACAACCATCTGACCTGAGCAGCAACATCCACGTATTACCTGAGAAGCAACACCAGGGACCAGGCGCCTCAGCGAATGATGCCCTCGCGCCTGAGTCGCGCGATATCGTCTGCACTGAGCCCCATGTCGGTCAGCACACGCTCGCTGTGCTCGCCGAGCCTGGGGGGTGGAACATCGGCGGTGGCACTCTCGCCATCGAAGCGCAGCGGGTTGGCGACCTGGGGCACGCCATCAATCTCACGGGCCATCCCCCGGTGCCGCACCTGGGGATCGGCAAACACTTCCGTCAGGGTGTGAATCGGCCCTGCGGGAATGCCCAGGGCTTCGAAGCGCGCCAGCCACACATCCCGTTCATCGCCGCTGAGTATGCCCTGGATCAAGGCCACCAGGTCGTCACGATGGGCCACCCGCCCTTCATTGGTGGCGTACTCGCCCTGACTCCACTCGGGATGCCCGAGCAGTTCAGCGAGGCGTGCAAACTGTCCATCATTGCCTACCGTCAGCACCAGGTGGCCATCCCGACAGGCAAACGCCTGGTAGGGAACAATATTGGGGTGGGCGTTGCCATGGCGCTCTGGTGCACGACCACTGACCAGCGTGTTCAGCGCCTGATTGGCCAAGGTCGCCACCTGGACGTCCAGCAGTGCCAGGTCGACATGGCTGCCCTCCCCGGTATCACGCCGGCGATTCAGCGCCGCCAGAACGCCAACGGCAGCGTACAGCCCCGTCATCACATCCGTAATGGCCACGCCTGTCTTCATCGGCATGCCATCGGCTTCGCCGGTCAGGCTCATCAAGCCGCCCATGGCCTGGATCATGAAGTCGTAACCCGCCCGATGGGCATAGGGGCCCGTCTGACCGAAGCCGGTGATGGAACATACCACCAGAGCAGGATTCAGCGCCCGCAGCGACGCAGCGTCCAGGCCGTAGCGCGCCAGCCCTCCGACCTTGAAGTTCTCGAGCACGATGTCCGCGCCGCGGGCCAACGCCTTGACCAGACGCTGGCCCTCACCGCTGGCAATATCGATCGCCAGCGACTGCTTGGCCCGATTGGCACACAGGTAGTACGCCGCCTGACGTTCGACGTCCTGCTCAGCCTCCGCCACCCCCTGGTGCCAGGGGGGACCCCAGCCACGCGTGTCATCACCCCGGCCTGGATGCTCGATCTTGATCACCCTGGCCCCCATGTCAGCCAGCAGCTGACCGCACCAGGGTCCAGCCAGTACCCGTGACATGTCGAGCACCGTCACACCGGACAGCGGTTGATTCGCCCCCAGGCCGGGAGCGGCAGCTGCAGCAGTCGACATCTCGCTCATCGTGACCCTCTCGCTCAACCGCTGAAGGCCTGGAGGCCGGTCTGGGCGCGCCCGAGGATCAGGGCGTGGACGTCGTGGGTGCCCTCGTAGGTGTTGACCGCTTCCAGGTTCATCACATGACGGATCACGTGATACTCGTCGCTGATGCCGTTGCCACCGTGCATATCGCGAGACTGGCGAGCGATATCCAGCGCCTTGCCGCAATTGTTACGCTTGATCAGGGAGATCGCTTCCGGCACCAGCTGGCCGTCGTCGATCATCCGCCCCACTCGCAGCGAGGCCTGCAGACCCAGGGCAATCTCGGTCTGCATATCCGCCAGCTTCTTTTGAATCAGCTGGTTCGCCGCCAGCGGTCGACCAAACTGCTTGCGCTCGAGAGTGTAGTCACGGGCCGCGTGCCAGCAGGCTTCGGCCGCCCCCATGGCGCCCCAGCTGATGCCATAGCGCGCACGGTTGAGACAGGAAAATGGCCCCTTGAGTCCCTGCACGCCGGGCAGGCGCTGCTCGTCCGAGACCTCGACGTCCTGGATCGCAATCTGACCGGTAATCGATGCACGCAGGCTGAACTTGCCGTCGATCTTGGGCGCGCTGAGCCCCGGCATGCCTTTCTCCAGCACGAAGCCGCGAATAACCCCTTCCTCGTCACGGGCCCACACCACGAAGACATCGGCGATCGGGGAATTGGTGATCCAGGTCTTGGTACCGTTCAGCCTCCAGCCCGACTGCGTGCGATAGGCCCGCGTCGACATGCTGCCCGGATCAGACCCGTGGTCTGGCTCGGTCAGGCCGAAGCAGCCAACCCACTCACCGCTGGCAAGCTTAGGCAGGTAGCGATCCCGCTGGGCGTCGCTGCCAAAGGCGTGAATCGGGTACATCACCAGGCTCGACTGCACGCTCATGGCGCTGCGATAGCCGGAATCCACGCGCTCCACTTCACGCGCTATCAAGCCGTAGCTGACGTAGTTCATGCCAGCGCAACCCCAGCCGTCGATGGTGGCGCCCAGCAGGCCAAGTTCGCCCATTTCGTTCATGATCTCGCGATCGAAATGCTCGTGGCGGTTGGCTTCGAGCACCCGCGGCAACAGCTTTTCCTGGCAATAGTCGTGAGCAGTCTGCTGGACCATTCGCTCTTCTTCGCTCAGCTGATCGACCAGACGGAAGGGGTCGTCCCAGGTGACGGGGGTAATGCTGCTCATTAGCCAAACTCCAAAATATCTACATTTTGGATAAATGTAGACCTAATTCCCCATGATGCCAACCACCACCTTGGTCGAACCCAACGTGATGCTGCCCCAATGTGCTGAAACCTAGGCAAGCGCTGACGACATCCGCGAGCGGCGCAACGCGCCCCAAAAAGCAGCGGCACCGCCTGGGCAGGCGGTGCCGCTTGATCACCCAGCCGTCACACCAAAGCGTCAGTCCTGACCTGGCTCTCCGGCGCGATACAGGGATTGGATGCTCGAGAAATCCAGGCCACCGTTGCCCTGGGCACTGTGCAGCGCGAAGAGATTGCGCGCTTGCGAGCCCATGGGAACGCTGGAGCGGGAGCCCAGCGCCAGTTCCCAGGCAAGCCCCAGGTCCTTGGCCATCAGATCCGTCAGAAAGCCACCCTGATAGTCACGCGAGGCCGCAGACCCCTCCATGACACCTGGCCAGGGGTTATACACATTGAGCGCCCAGTTGCCGCCGCTGCTCTGCTTCATGATGTCGGACAGCACCGCGGGGTCGAGCCCATTCTTCACCCCCAGCGCCAGCGCCTCGGCGGTGCCACTCATCAGGATACCCAGCAGCATGTTGTTGCAGATCTTGGCCACCTGGCCGCTACCGCTGCCGCCAGCGTGAAACAGATTCTTGCCCATCACCTCGAGCACCGGCCTGGCGCGCTCGAAGCCTGCTGCGTCACCGCCCACGATAAAGGTCAGGGTGCCGGCCTGGGCTCCACCGATACCACCGGACACCGGCGCATCCAGATAGGTACACCCACGTTTGGCCGCTTCCGCCGCCACCAGCCGCGCGTCATCCGGCGAAATGGTGGAGGCATCCAGCAGCAGGGGGGTGCCTTCCAGGGCATCCAGCAAGCCCGCTTCTCCGTCACGCCCCAGATACAGCGCCTTGACGTGGGCGCCAGCCGGCAGCATCGATACCACGACGTCGGCCCCGGTGGCCGCATCAATGGCCGACACCCCGCGCCGTGCCCCCTTCTGCTCCAGCGCGGCCATGGCGCTTTCTACGAGATCGTACACGCAGACCTGGTGACCCGCGTTGACCAGATTGGCCGCCATGGGGGCCCCCATGTTACCCAACCCGATAAAGGCAATGTGCATTGGCTGTCTCCACATGTCCTGGCTGTGCTCAGGACGGTTTGCATTGTTTTCGTTGTTGCTGGCGATAGGGTGATCCGCCGACTGGTCTTGCTTGAACAAGCGCCAGAACCTTCCACCGCCCCTTCATCAGAATATGTCTATAAGGCCGGCGCGCGCTGCTGGGGGCCGCTACAGGTCATCAAGCGGGCCGGGAGCCTTGCCCCAGGGCGCGCCGAACATGGCCCCCAGATCAGCCGCAGGCACGCTGGATACGTCCCGGTGACGCCATTGCGGTGACTTGTCCTTGTCGATCAGCAGTGCCCTTACACCCTCGGCGAAGTCTCCCAGCACGTTGCATTGCACCGACACCACCAGTTCATCCCGAAAGGTATCCGCAAGGGACGAGTGGCGATGTCGCTTAAGCATGTGCCACGCCAGGTGCGCGGTCAGCGGGCATCCCTGGGTGAGTCGCTTGCGATTGGCGGCGAGCCAGGCGTCGTCACTGTGATCGGCGGTGATGGCAGCGACGGCATCCTCGACCCGCCCCTTGCCCACCAGCGAACGCAGGTGATCGAGATGCGGCCAGACCTGCGCTGCGGGAGCCTGCTCGGGTGACTCAAAGCGGGCCAGCACCTCGCATACCAGTGCCTCAGCATCGACCACGTGACCGGCGGCGAAGTGGCAGTCACACAAGGCGTCCAACAGTTCGTCACCGCGCTCCCTGGGCACGAATCGATCGGCCATGCCCAGGTCCAGGGCGTCACGCGCGTTGATACTGGCACCGGTCAAGCCCAGGTACAGGCCTACGCCGGGAGGCATCTTGTTCAAGAACCAGCTGGCCCCGATATCCGGGTACAGCCCGATGGTCACTTCGGGCATGGCGATGCGCGTGGTCTCGGTGACCAGACGATGGCGGCCACCGGCGGTCAGCCCCAGGCCTCCCCCCATGACGATACCGTCGGCCCACACCAGCAGCGGTTTTGGGTAGGTGTGCAGACGGTAGTCAAGCCGGTACTCGGCGGCAAAATACTGGGTGGCGTAGGTACCTGGCTGGACCCGCTGCGTTTTCTCTCGCTGCAACTCGCGCACCAGAGCCACCACGTCGCCCCCGGCGCAGAATGCCTTGTCACCCTCCCCTTGCAGCCAGACGGCGTGCACGTCGGGATCCTGGGCCCACTCTTCCAGACGCTCATCCAGCTGCTCGATCATCTCCAGCGACAGGGCATTGAGTGCCTTGGGCGCGTTAAGGGTTGCGATACCGACACAGCCGCCACCCGCTGCAGGTCGCCGCTGAAATCTGACCAGATCCTGATGCATGCAAGATACTCTCCGTAATGAAATGCCTTGCCGTAGTGAAATGCCTTGCCGTAGTGAAATACCGTGACGTTGGGGATGGCCAACCGCGTAGGGCTAGATGTGTCGGCGGCGCTTACTGAAGCGCTTCGATCACACCATCCGCAAGCAGCCGACGACCGACGATCAGTCGCATGATCTCGTTGGTGCCCTCAAGGATCTGATGGACACGGGTATCACGAACCAGGCGCTCCAAGGGGTATTCCCTGATATAACCGTAGCCCCCATGCAGCTGCAGCGCCTCGTTGCAGACCTTGAAACCGATGTCGGTGGCAAAGCGTTTGGCCATGGCGCAATGCGCGGTGGCCTCGGGGTCGGCCTGATCCAATCGCCAGGCGGCCTGGCGCACCATCAAGCGAGCGGCCATCAGCTCGGTCGCCATATCTGCCAGCTTGAACTGCAACGCCTGGAAGGAGGCCAGCTCACGCCCGAATTGCTTGCGCTCACCCAGATAACTGCGCGCCAGCGTCAGCGCGTGCTGCGCAGCGCCCAGTGAACAGCTGGCGATATTGAGACGGCCACCGTCCAGCCCCTTCATGGCAAACCGGAACCCTTCGCCTTCCTCGCCCAGGCGATGATTGGCCGGCACGCGCACGCCATCAAGGCTGACCAACCGCGTCGGCTGGCTCTTCCAGCCCATCTTGTCTTCGTTCTTGCCGTAGCTGATGCCCGGCGCGTCGGCCGGCACGACGAAGGCCGATACGCCACGGGCACCACTGTCCGCTGCCCCGGTGCGTGCCATGACCACCAGCACCTGAGTTGCACCGGCACCAGAGATAAACATCTTCGCGCCATCAATGACATAATGATCACCGTCACGCACCGCCTTGGTTCGCAGGTTGGCCGCGTCAGAACCGGCACCTGGCTCGGTGAGGCAGTAGGATCCCAGCAGCTCACCGCTGACCATGGCCTCCACATACTGACTGCGCACCTCGTCAACCGCCCAATTGGCGATCATCCAGGTCACCATGTTGTGAATGGTGAGATACGCGGTGGTGGCGATGCAGCCTTGGGACAGCTGCTCGAAGATCAGTGAGGCGTCCAGGCGCGACAACCCGAGCCCGCCCTGTTCTTCAGGGGTATAGATGCCAAGAAAACCGGCCTCTCCAGCACGCCGGATCACATCCACGGGAAAGTGTGATTGAGCGTCCCATTCGGCCGCATGATCGGCCAGCTCGACACGTGAAAAATCCGCTGCGGCGGCCACCAAGGCCTTCTGGTCATCGGTGAGAGCAAAGTCCATGACAGCTTCCTCGTCTCCAGGATGGCGGTGGCCGCCTCATCCCTGGATATTCATGTTGGATCGGCCCGTGTCAGCCTACCGACGACGCCCTGCGCCAAGCCCCTGCAACGTGAGCCATGGGGACTGCGCGACAGGCGGCTCAGCGACTACAGGCTCGTCGGGGTGTTCGCGATGACGGCGCTGCTACGGGCACCTTATGCGGCCCCAACCTAGCACTTGCTTGGTTGTGTACCTATCAATCCATAGTCGTACACACCGTCGATATCGCTCACGCCATGTGTCGGCCAATAGCCTCAAACGCCAGCCCTGCCCGCGCCTGGTTGGCGAGTACGGGACCCTGGCCTTGCATGGTGAGGGTCGTCACCGACCCAGCAACATTCACTTTACGTTAACGTCAACTTTGACTAGTGTCTCTTCCAAGGACTCCAGTACATCGGGTCCCTCAACAGGACAACGCATCATGAGCAAACCTGCCAGCGCCCCCTCTACCACTCGCCCAGGGGCTGCCAGCGCCGGGCAAACAGCGAAGGGCTCTACTGGGGTCTCCGTGACGTCTCGCCATTACACCATCGGTGAACTGGCCAAGATGTTCGAAGTCACCCCCCGCACCATTCGTTTCTATGAACAGGAAGGGCTGCTGGCGCCTCGACGCGAAGGACAGAAGCGCATCTATCGCGAGAAGGATCGTGTGCGGCTGAAGCTGACCCTGAGAGGCAAGCGCCTGGGTTTCTCTCTGGCCGAGATTCGCGAAGTGGTCATGATGTACGACGCCATGCCCGACGGAAATGCGCGCCAGTTGAAGCGACTTCTGGAAATCATCGCCGAAAAACGCGCTGAACTGGATCGTCAGCTTGAGGACATACGCCTGATGCGCCTGGAGATGGACGACGTCGACCGGCGCGCCAGAGAGGCTCTCGATCAGCTGGACGAGTGACGCGCTCACTCAGAGGCTGAACCCGAACCTCAGCCGACTCGCCCCGGCCTCAGCACCCCGTCGGCCAATGACGACCTGACCATCAATAACGACAACATCCAGAACAACCCGACGACATAACGAGACCCACAATGACACGCCAGACCGCCCATTCAGCCCCCAGGATCCCGTCCAGCTATGTGAGCGGGATCAGCGACCAGCCTCTCAAGGGCCAGACCATTGGTGATTGCTTCGACGAGACGGTCGCTCGCTTCCCTGACCAGGACGCCCTCATCAGTCGACATCAGGGACTGCGCTACACCTGGCAAGAGCTCAGAGAAGTGACCGACCAGGCTGCCAGAGCGCTGCTGGCGATGGGCGTAAAGAAAGGCGACAGGGTCGGGATCTGGTCGCCCAACTGCGCCGAATGGACGATCACCCAGTTCGCCACGGCCAAGATCGGCGCCATCCTGGTCAATATCAATCCAAGCTACCGCACCCATGAGCTCGATTACGCGCTCAAGCAGTCCGGCACCTCGACCCTGATCCTGCAGGGCAGTTTCAAGACATCGGACTATGTGGCCACCCTGGCGGAACTGGCGCCCGAGCTTCACGATATCCCAGGGGCGGGTCCATTGACGCTCAAGGGCCTGCCAGAGCTGAAGCGCGTCATCTGCCTCGACGCCGACAAGGCACTCCCGGGCATGCTGGCATGGCCGCGCATCTTCGATCGCACGGAAGAAGTCAGCGCGGCGGAGCTTGCCGAGGTCCAGGCGGGCCTGCAGTTCGATGAACCGATCAATATTCAGTACACCTCCGGCACCACCGGGGCCCCCAAGGGCGCCACCCTCTCCCACCACAACATCCTGAACAACGGCATGTTCGTGGCACGCGCCATGAACCTCACCGATCAGGACCGGATGGTCATCCCGGTGCCGCTGTACCACTGCTTCGGGATGGTCATGGGTAACCTGGGCTGCGTGACACATGGTGCCACCATGATCTACCCCGCCGACGGCTTTGACCCGGAGACCACTCTGGCGGCGGTGTCCGAGGAGAAGGCGACGACACTGTACGGCGTGCCCACCATGTTCATTGCGGAGCTTGAGCATCCCGACTTCAAGCGCTATGACCTGTCGTCACTGCGCACCGGCATCATGGCGGGTTCCATCTGCCCCATCGAAGTCATGCGCCGCGTCATCGATCAGATGAACATGCAGGACGTCACCATCTGCTATGGCATGACCGAAACCAGCCCCGTCAGCCTGCAGACCACCACTGACGCCCCGCTGGACAAGCGCGTGACCACCGTGGGCACCATTCATCCTCACCTTGAAGTCAAGCTGGTGCATCCTGACAGCGGGGCCGTCGTGCCCAGGGGTGAACCTGGCGAACTGTGTACGCGCGGCTACAGCGTGATGCTCGGCTACTGGAACAATGAAGAGGCAACAGCTTCGGCCATTGATGCGGCAGGCTGGATGCATACCGGCGACCTGGCGACCATGGATGACGAGGGCTATGTCTCGATCGTCGGACGCATCAAGGACATGATCATTCGTGGCGGCGAGAACATCTACCCGCGCGAAATCGAGGACTTTCTGTATACCCACCCCGCCATTTCGGACGTGCAGGTGATCGGCGTGCCGGATCGCAAGTACGGTGAAGAGGTCATGGCCTGGGTCAAGCTGAGCGAGGGCGAGCAGCTCGATGAAGACGCTCTCAAGGCATTCTGCAAAGGCAAGATTGCCCACTACAAGGTGCCCCGCTACGTAAAGTTCGTCGACGAGTTCCCGATGACCGTCACCGGCAAGATTCAGAAGTTCAAGATGCGCAAGGAAGCCACCGACGAACTAGGGTTATAAGTCCCCGGGCTCGTGGGCCACTCCCTGAAACTCAAGCACTGACACTCAAGCACTGAAACTCAAGCGCTGACACTCAATCGCTCAGCCCCACCCGCAAAAAAGGCGTCCCCATCAATGGGACGCCTTTTGCCTGGCCAGGCAGACGCGGCTGGCCTGGATATCTGCAGGCGGGACTACATGCCCTTGGGAGCAAAAATCCCCGGCGCGTTGCGCCAGTAACCCTTGAAGTCCATGCCGAAGCCGAACACGTAGCGGTCGGCCACTTCGAGACTGCAGTAATCTGCCTTGAGGCCCGGCACCGCCTTGCGATCGTGGCTTTTGTCCACCAGCACGGCCGTAGACACGCTCTTGGCCCCTGCCTCACGGCAATAGTCCAGGATGGCCGCCAGGGTCGCGCCCTCGTCGAGAATGTCATCGACAATCACCACATCACGGCCGGCCATGGGGATCTCTGGCGACACTCGCCAGAACAGCTCTCCGCCGCGGGTCTTGCCGCGATAACGCGTGGCGTGCAGGTAGTCCACCTCCAGCGGGAACCCGAGCCGGGGCAACAGATGTCCCGTGGTGATCAAGCCACCGTTCATCACGCAGTAAAACACCGGCAGCTTGTCACCCAGGTCCCGGGTGATCTCTTCCGCCATGCGGTCCAACGCACGCTCTACCTCATCATGACTGATCAGGCAGTCGGCGGTGTCCATTACCTCACGCATGTCATCACGTGAGGCGCTATGGGCAGGATCAAGTTTCGGCATATCAGTCAGCTCGTTTCATTCATCAATCGGAAGTCATCGCCGCCAGGCGCGCGTGGACACGGCGCCAGCGCGACAAGGCAGACAGGGCATCAAGGTCGGGGCGGGCTCGGGCATAGCGAAGACGCGAGGCCCTGCGCGGCGCCTGATCGACACAGGCATCAAGCACCGCCGTGGCAGCTGGACGGTCATTGCATACCAGCACCATGTCGCAACCGGCCTCCAGAGCAGCCTTGGCTCGCTCAGCGGGGCCACCGGCGACCTGCGCCCCTGCCATGGTCAAGTCATCGGAGAAGATGGTGCCCTTGAAGCCCAGAGTCTCCCTCAGCATTCCCAACCAGGAGGGCGAAAAGCCCGCCGGACGAGGGTCGAACGCCGGATAGACCACGTGAGCCGGCATCATGCCATCCAGCTTGCCGGCCAGGCGCTCGAAGGGCACCAGGTCGTGCTGACGCAGCTGATCGAGACTCCGCTCGTCCCGGGCGACCTCGTGATGGGTATCCGCCTTGACCCCACCATGCCCTGGAAAATGCTTGCCGACGGCCGCCATGCCCGCCTCGTGCAGCCCCTCGATAAAGGCACCACCGAGCCGCGCCACCACCTCGGGATCTGCATCGAAGCTGCGGTCACCAATCACCGACGAGAGGCCGACATCGACATCCAGCACCGGAGCAAAGCTGAGATCCAGCCCACAGGCCGCCATCTCCATGCCAAGCAACCAGCCTGCATCCTGGCAGAGGCGCAAGGTCACCTCGGGCGCGCTGCGGTATTCCTGACCCAGCCGGGACATGGGCGGCAAGCGCGTCACCCCTTCCTTGAGTCGCTGCACGCGACCACCCTCTTGGTCGATCCCCAGCAGAAGGCCGGGACGCAGCTCTCGGATCGACCGGCACAGCGCCCTGACTTGATCGGCATCATGGGTGTTGCGGCCAAACAGGATGACTCCGCCAAGGGCGGGATGCAGAAGCAGTTCGCGCTCTTCGGCCGACAGCTCGAGGCCATCGAGATCCAGCATCACAGGTCCGAATGTCTGGGTCATGTCGCTTACCTGGTCGGAAAAAAGGGAACGATTCTAGACCAATGGGCTACGTCGTGACACCCCGACAGCGCAATGCCAGGCACGACCACAGACAACCCATGGCAGCGACGATAGAATAGCACCCGCGGACCTCAGGGTCCGTTCTCTCGATTTGCCTGCTGCTGGAGCCGCACTGCTGCCTATGGATGTCATCACCACCATCATCGTCATCACCCTGGGACTTTGCCTGGGCAGCTTCCTGAACGTCGTCATCGTCCGCCTGCCCGTCATGCTGATGCAGCAGTGGCGCACCGAGGCACGTGCCGCTCTGGAGCTTGAGGATGACATCGAGGCTCCCATCTCGCTGGCCCGCCCCGGCTCATGCTGTCCCCGCTGCGGACACCCCATCGCATGGCACGACAATCTGCCCCTGGTGGGCTGGATCAAGCGCCGCGGTCGATGCGCTGAATGCAAGGGACGTATCAGCGTCCAGTATCCGCTGGTCGAACTGGCCAGCGCCATTCTGGCGCTGACCTGCCTTAAGCTGTTCGGACTGCAATGGAGCGCGCTATGGATCTTTGCGGCTTGCCTGACCCTGCTGGCACTGGCGGTCATTGATCTGCGCACCCAGTTACTGCCGGACGCACTGACCCTTCCGCTACTATGGGCAGGTTTGCTCTACCAGCTACTATTCAGCCCCGCGCATCTGGCAGACGCGGTCATCGCGGTGGTGGCAGGCTATGGCGTGCTGTGGGCCGTGGGTGCGATCTTCTACGCCATCACCCAGCGTGAAGGCATGGGGCGTGGCGACATCAAGCTGCTCGCCGCCCTCGGTGCCTGGCTGGGCTGGCAGCTGCTGCCCCTGGTCGTTCTTGTCGCCGCGGTAGTGGGCGTGATTTCGGGCTTGCTGGTACAGTGGCAAAGACCACATCTCAAAGGACAGGCGCTGCCCTTCGGGCCCTCCCTGGTCATCGCTGGCGGCCTGGCCTTACTGGCGGGCGAAGAAATGCTGTTGACGTACAAGGCCATGCTTGGCGCATGATGCGACCCATGAGGGTCGTCACAAAGGCAACAATGGAGTAATGGCGGCATGATCATTGGATTGACGGGCGGTATCGCCTCAGGAAAATCGACTGTCGCAAGACTGTTCGGCGAGCTTGGTGTCAGGTGGGTCGACGCCGATGACATTGCGCGTGAAGTGGTGGCCCCCGGTGAACCGGCCTTGAAGGCCATCGTCGATCGCTACGGTGACACCATCCTCAACCGTGAAGGTCGTCTCGACCGCAGCGCACTGCGTGACATCGTCTTCGCCAACGAAAAGGAACGTCGCTGGCTCGAAGCCACCACCCACCCACGGATCAGAGAACGGCTGACCACACGTCTGGCCCTACTGCAACAGCAGGACAGCCCCTACGTGCTGCTGGTTTCTCCGCTGTTGTTTGAGTCCGGTCAAGCCGACATGGTCCAGCGCAAGCTTGTGGTCGATGTGGCCGAGGACGTCCAGATGGAACGCGCCATGGCCCGCGACAAGATCGATGCTGACCAGGCCAAGGCTATCCTGGGTTCACAAATGCCGCGAGAAAAGCGCCTCTCTCTCGCCGATGACGTCCTCGTCAACGAAGGGGATCTCAGCGCACTAGTCGACGCGGTCAAAGCGCTGGATGAACGCTATCGTGCCATGGCGGTTAGCTGATACAACTGATGCTCAGCGAATAGCACTGGTGAATAGCACTGGCGAATAGCACTGGCGAATAGCACTGGCGAATAGCCATTCGCAGGTCCAGACTCACGCCCCAACCGCGTTCCGAGACACATGGCGAGCACCGCTAGAGACGGTGCCAAGCCCCACCACCTGACACAAGGAGACCCAACATGTCCCACACGGCATCCCAGGGGCCACTCAAGGTCGCTTGCCCCCAGTGCCGCAAAGAGGTGCTTTGGACCAGCGACAACGAGTTTCGGCCTTTTTGCAGCAAACGCTGCCGGCTGCTCGACCTGGGCGCCTGGGCCGACGGCAGCCATCGTATTGCGGGAGAGCCCGCGATGGACGAAACCAGTATTGACGAATGGGTTGCGCGGGCTGAACGCGACCTGTACCAGCAGGACTGAGCCAATGCCACGCGATGGGCACGACACGTCAGCCTCAGCGCCGTCCTATCAATGGCTCGCGGCACTCGATCAGGCCTTTGATCGCCTGGTAGACAGGGCGCATCAGGTCGCCGATGCCTGGGCGGCGTCCGGGCTCGGCGGATGGGCATTTGGCAGGGATAAGGTGGATCCTGAGTGGCTTCGCCAGTCCTTGCTCGACCTTTGGTATGTCGACGGCCAGGATGGCCGAGTCACCCAAAGCCACGTTGGACTGGTCTGCTGCGACGACGCCACCTACGCCGCTGCGCAACGATTGAATGAGGCCAAGAGAGATTTGTCCCACCAACTGGCAGAGATTCGTCAGCACTCGCCGCAGTTGATGGCAGAGATCAAGGCTCGGCTGCCCCAGCGACATCCCGACCTCAACCAGCATCTAGGCGGTGCGGGCCTTGCCCGTCTTCACCTCAAACAGGCATGGCGCCACGTCCCCGTGGCCGAGGCCTCCGTGGATCGCGTGCGGTTGGCATGGTACAGCAGCGGCAGGTCGATCAAGCGGATCAGTGTGGCCGATGCGGAACAGAAACTGCTGGCACTCGACAGCGAGGCAGCCCATATCCGCATACAACTGAAGCGTTTAGCGGGTATTCCGTCAAGCGAGATGCTGGCACAGGTGCAACGCCAGGCGCCGCTGATGCGCGCCAATCTCTTCTATCACGAGCCACTGACTGACGGCCGCATGCGGCGAGCCATGAATGTCGCCCTACCGCTTTTCCTGCCGCAGCAGCACCTTCCACGACACAACCTGCCTCCCCTTGCCCCGCCACTGGAGCGTCAGCGCGCTCGACGCAGCGACGAGCGCCTCGAAGACACACCTTTTCTGCCGAGTCTAAGAGCCTACCGCTACCGTTGATCGCACCAGCACTCCGTGCCGCCCTCAACTCGCCAGCGAAGCCGGCCTGGGCGCCAACAGCGCGATATACGCCGTGCCCGCAAGGAAAGAGGCTCTCCTAGCGACGTCAGTGCGACTTATGCGTGCGATATCACTGACATTCTTTTGCGGAATATCCAACGAGGAGTCGTCGCCCAAAACGACTGCAGAAACAGCACAGTCAAGCCATCATGTCACAAACTGTAATCACTCGCGTCACTACCGAGACGCAACAGGCGAAAGATGACCTGACCACTGCCGCCTCCGGCAGGCACCGCTATCAGGCCACGCGCCCCATGGATTGCAGCAGCGTGACGAGTTCGGTGACGGTTTCCGGACTCTGAGCGTATTCCTGAATCAACGCATGCAAGCGACGCTCGAAGTCTTCTTCACGCTGCCGGCGCTCCTCTTCCTCAACGCTGTCAATGGTGCGCACAGGCGGTCCGGTGGGAATCTCGGCGGCCTTGCTCGGGTTGTCCAGGCTGCGAAGCGCTTCCGCGAAGGCATCATCCAACTCACGAAAGCGGCGCAGTTTTTCGCGTTCGTCCATAGGCTTGGGGGAACTCTGAGATTTCATTTGTTACCAGTCGTTAACATCAACAGGGATAAGCCGAATCGAGCATGCTGGCAAACCAGCGTATCAAAAAAGGACCAAGAAATCGCGATTTCTTCCTCTATAACAGCATCTTAACTGCTCAAATGGCACAGGATTTTTGTGCACAAACAATCAAAACGGCACATTGCACTTGCCAACCAAAGTGGCTAGACTGCATAACTACGTAACAGGATGTATCTTAACGCAACAAACTTTCATCATTATATTTCGGGACAGATGGATGTCCCGGTAACAATGACCACGGGACAGACGCTCGGATTCGTCCTCCGAGGACCCAGCAAGGGGTCAGGTCCATCGCGATGGTTCAGGGAGGCATGACCATGTTCAACGAGATGATGCGCGCCGAAATCTGGCTCCAGGAGACCTTGGACAGCCAGCTCAGTATTGAAGACCTCGCCACCCGTATGGGGTACTCCTCATCTCAGGTGCGCAGGCGCTTCCGCCAGTCATTTGGCATCTCGCCCAGCGCCTATCGCGACATGCTGCGACTGGAAAAAGCCGCCAGGCTCCTGATCCACACGCCACACGGCGTCCATGATATCGCCAGGCGCTGCGGATATCGCAACCACTCGGCGTTTACTCGCGCCTTCCAGCGCCGCTATCGCGTCGCCCCCCGCGAATATCGTCAGAATCAGCGCCTGGAACTCTACCGCCAGCGCCACAACCTGCCTCACTTCTCGGTCAAGATGGCAGACCTGCCTCTGCGCCGCGCCGCGGTCACCCGTCTGTATCAGCCGCCGGAAATCATCGAGAACCTGGATAACTGGCAACGCAATGCAGAAGGCGCCTACGATCTGCCGGCACGCCTCACCAACGCAGCGCCAATCGCCATCCTGCATGACCATCCGCTGGCCAGTGAATCCCCGCGTATCGACCTTGGAGTCCATGTCGACGAGGAACATGCCCACCGCCTGGCGCTACCGCTGCCCTTCCGACTCGTCATGTTGCCGGCGCAGCGTCATGCCTGCATCACCCTTGAGGACAGTTCACACCTCACCAGTGCAATGCTGTTCATGGCCTGCAGAGGACTGTCTGAACACGGGGTCTACCTCAGCGGTGAGGCACCGCAACTGGTCAAAGGCAAGTATGGGCTGGAACTGAGATTGCCGCTACTCGAGGAAGACTGACCTTCCGCGAACCAACATTCATGCCTTCCCTTGAAGTGGCCACCTCGGTGGCCACTTTTTTCTGCAGTCATCATACCAGAATTTCACGCCGTCGCTGCCACCGTCAGCCACCACTGAGGGCTGTACACTGCCTTTACCACACGCGGCTACTCACAAGGGGCTACCCACAAGGGGCTACCCACAAGCAGACAGCGGGGAATACGAGGCGCTTGCAGCAATCTACGCCACTCTACAACCCGAGCCACTGCCCCAACAATAGCCTTGGCGCTAGCCAGGACGACTGCCCAGATAACGACCTTCAGGACATCCAAGGCGACTGTCCCCTCTGTATCAGTTGCACCCCTGACCTTTCCCCCAGGCAACGGACAGCAGGCATCGTGCTACGGCGATCAGGCTGACCTGCTGCACGGCCACGCCTATATGCTGTCAGCGCAATGTCACGCCATGACATATAGCGATACATCTAAGAACACAATGGACACAGCCTTGGCTGCCCTGGCGGGACGCCACAGAGGCCACATCTCGGGGAGAACCACCCTCTATACCACCCTCGTCATCAGACTCTACAAGAGCCCTGCGGGATGAGAGAGAGAACACCCGGGTGCCGGCGACAGCATCAACAAAGAGACGCTGGTGGGCTACGCACCCTGACGGTGGCGAGGCGATATCGAGTAAACGCCAAAAGGACACACCAAGCCTCGCCCTACCGGCGCTAAAACGACATCGCCCGAGCAGGATGACGGTGACATTTCACCGTTCCCTACCCGGGCGAGCGATCATGACGGGAGCTACGCTACATCAAATGCCGTATCACCGCTCCGTCACAAAGCGCTGGCGTTAGCCTTCAACACGAACCAGCCAGGATTCGACGGTATCGTTGCCGTGCTCTTCCTTCCAGGCTTTCAGTGTCTTGTGGTTACCACCACGAGTTTCCACCACTTCGCCGGTATTCGGGTTCTTGTAGATCTTCAGCTTGCGCTTGCGGCGACCACCAGCGGCGGGTGCAGCAGCCTTGCCAGCGGCAGCGGGCTTCGGCTGAAGGATAGCGATAACGTCAGAGGCACTCTTATCGAACTCTTTCATCAGTTCTTCGAGCTTTCCCTTGAACTCGAGCTCTGACTTGAGACGATCGTCATTCTGCAGTTGATCGAGTCGCTGCTGGAGCTGCTGCAGCTGCTGCTCCATCTGCATGTAGTCATTCAACAATGAAGACATTGGCGTAAACCTGTAGTAGTTGCTTTCGGATGCCGCGGTATTATCACTCTTGCATCTCTGTGTGACAACCATCTTTAACAACGCACACTAGGTCGAGACACCACAATGATAGATACACTACGGCAATGTAGGGGCAAGATCGGACAATAATTAACCTAACCCCCATCGCTAACGCTGTCCAGCCCCGCCTTCTGTCCCACTATCTGGCAAGCGGAATGGAATACTTGGCTTGAGCGAACATATGACAACGTGAACAAAAAAAGGAAATAGCCATTAAAGATTTTACTAATATAATTGAGGCATATTTGGCAACGGTGCGTGGAACAATATGTCGCCATATCGATACAGGCGCGACATTCAACACCCTTGTCTCACAAAGTAAACAGTATTAACTGTTTTCCTGACGTCATCGCCCTCGCCACACGACAACAGCAGCGCCCTACCGCAGTGGGCCTACTATGGGCTCCCTCCATATCTATGCATGCACAGACACACGGCACTGGAGCACCCAGCTGACAAAGGCTCTCTACGGCTCTGGATGATCTATTACCAGGCAGTCTCTACTGCTCAGAACGATCTATCGCCAGGCGCTCTCTATTGCGAGGCACCGTCTATTGCCAGCCGCTCGCTATTTTCGGGTACGCTCGGCATCTAGATGCCACGAAGAGCGCGCCTCCATGTTTCGGCGAACAAGATCTGGTGAAGCATGCACCAGCAAGGCGTGGCCGGTATCACAGAGATGGCTCTCTCATTCTCCCTGACAACCTCTTTCAGCATATTGTTGTGTGACCGCTATGCCCTGCCCTCTCGGTTTGCATGGGGGTTTGCATAGGGTTTTCGCGGAGGACACCCATTCAAAGGAGATAGCGCTTTTATAAAGCGCTATCTTTCCCTGAAGGGTCTTTTTTCATGACGGTCTTCTCGCCATGAAGGTTGTCTTGCTATGAAGGTTGTCTTGCTATGAGAGGCGTCTTTGCAGGAAGGGCGTCTCTCCCGGCCGAGGCGTCGCCAATCTGACATATATTTACAACTAGCAAGATCGGCTTGACGCCTTGGAACCCACGTCCAGTATCACTCCGTCTATTCGCTTCGCCGTGCCGGGGTTGCTAAGTACCCACCCAATGTCTCCGTCGGTGCACTTGGTATTGTGCCGTCACCTTATATGCGACGCCCCAAGCGAGCGTTGCACATAAAAATGATGAGACGAAAAAAAGCGCCTCCCGAAGGAGGCGCCTTGAACCTTGTCGTGCTCGACGTGAGTCGAGGGGCGACTTAGTCCTGACCCATCTGCTGCTTGATGAGGTCGCCGATGGTGGTCGGGCCACCGGTCTCGACTTCCTGCTCGCGCAGCTTGGTCATGTTGCGACGCGTGTCGTCCTGATCCTTGGCCTTGACGGACAGGGCGATCTGGCGGTTCTTGCGATCGACGCCGACGATGCGGGCCTCGACGCTGTCGCCTTCGTTCAGCACGTTGCGTGCATCTTCGACGCGGTCAGCGCTGATTTCAGAGGCTTTCAGCACGGCGATGACGTCGGTAGCCAGCTCGACGTGAGCTTCCTTGGCATCAACTTCAACAACGCGACCAGTGACCACAGTGCCCTTGTCGTTCACAGACAGGAACTCGGCAACCGGATCGGTATCGAGCTGCTTGATACCCAGGGAGATGCGCTCACGCTCCGGATCGATAGACAGAATGACGGCTTCCGCTTCGTCGCCCTTCTTGAAGGAGCGCACGGCTTCTTCGCCAGTCTCGGTCCAGGAGATGTCGGACAGGTGAACCAGGCCGTCGATGCCACCGTCCAGACCGATGAAGATACCGAAGTCGGTGATGGACTTGATGGTACCCGCAACGCGGTCGCCCTTGTTGAACTGGGCGTTGAAGGTTTCCCACGGGTTGGCAGTGCACTGCTTGATACCCAGGGAAATACGACGACGCTCTTCGTCGATGTCCAGCACCATGACGTCGACATCGTCACCGACCTGAACCACTTTGGACGGATGGATGTTCTTGTTGGTCCAGTCCATTTCAGAGACGTGAACCAGACCTTCGACACCCTCTTCCAGCTCGGCGAAGCAGCCGTAGTCGGTGAGGTTGGTGACGCGAGCGTGCACCTTGGTGCCTTCCGGGTAACGATCCTTGATGTTGACCCAGGGATCTTCGCCCAGCTGCTTGAGACCCAGAGAAACGCGGTTGCGCTCACGGTCAAACTTGAGCACCTTGACGCTGATCTCGTCGCCAACAGCAACGATTTCGCTCGGATGCTTGATACGCTTCCACGCCATGTCGGTGATGTGGAGCAGGCCGTCAACGCCGCCCAGATCAACGAAGGCACCGTAGTCGGTCAGGTTCTTGACGATACCGATGATCTGCTGACCTTCCTGCAGGGTCGCCAGCAGAGCTTCACGCTCGGCACTGTTCTCGGCTTCGAGCACGGCGCGGCGAGAAACGACAACGTTGTTGCGCTTCGGATCGAGCTTGATGACCTTGAAGTCCAGCTCTTTGTTTTCCAGGTGCGTGGTGTCGCGCACCGGACGAACGTCGACCAGGGAGCCCGGCAGGAAGGCACGGATGGAGTCGACGTCGACAGTGAAGCCGCCCTTGACCTTGCCGTTGATCACGCCCTTGACGATCTCTTCCTTCTCGAAGGCAGCTTCCAGCACCTTCCACGCTTCGGCGCGCTTGGCCTTCTCGCGGGACAGGCGGGTTTCACCGAAGCCGTCTTCCACGGCTTCGAGGGCCACGTGGACCTCGTCACCAACGGCAATGGTCAGCTCGCCGCTGTCGTCGCGGAATTGCGCGGCAGGGATCTGACCTTCGGACTTCAGGCCGGCATTGACGGTGACCCAGTCACCTTCGATGTCGACGACAGTAGCCGCGACGATCGCGCCCGGCTCCATGTTGATGTCCTGGAGAGACTGTTCAAACAGTTCAGCAAAGCTTTCGCTCATGATGTTCCTACGTGATCAACGTTGAGTGCGGCAGGGCCGCTTCTCCGCACCACCAGCAAGTGCGGGCCATATTCAAAAACCCCCGGGGATGTTGACACTGGTTAGACCTGAACGAGTTTTCCGTTTCATGCACTCGAGCACGTCGTGACATCTTGCCGGGGACGCCGCAAGGGAGTTCAGAAGTCTCAGCACAGACCCTTTCGGGACAAGAGCTGGGTCAGCCGATCCACCACTTCCGGTATGCTCAGGCTTGTCGTGTCCAGCTCGATGGCATCATCGGCCGGCACCAGCGGGGCGACACTGCGATTCGTATCGCGGTCGTCTCGCGCCTGAATCTCCTTCAAAAGACTCGATAGACTAGCATCGACGCCTGCCTCCCGCAACTGGAGATGGCGCCGTCGCGCCCTCTCCTCTGCGCTTGCGGTGAGGAAAATCTTCAGTGGCGCAGCGGTGAACACCACAGTGCCCATGTCGCGACCATCGGCCACCAGCCCAGGGGCCTTGCGGAAGTCCCGCTGACGCTTGAGCAGCGCCTGGCGCACCGCAGGCAGAGCGGCTACCAGAGAGGCACTGTTACCGACCTGCTCGGTGCGAATTTCCCGGGTCACATCCACGCCTTCCAGCTCAACGATGACCTCACCATCCGTCGCCCGAAACACCACATCGAGCTGACGCGCCAGCCGCTCCAGCTGACCCTCATCATCCAGCGCAATACCCCGCTGAAGGGCTGACAGGGCCGTCAGGCGATACAGACAGCCGCTGTCCAGCAGATGCCAGCCCAGCCGCTCGGCGATCAGGCGGCTGATCGTACCCTTGCCCGCCCCACCAGGACCATCAATGGTCAATACCGGGACGTCAGCGTGTTCGATCTGGCTCATGCCCCCTCCTCACGCGCCTCTTCACGCAGCTCATCGAGCTGAAGACCGACACCGCGGGCAAGCTCCACGAAGCCGGGGAATGACGTCGCCACGTTGGCGCAGTCGTTGACCTCGATCGGCGCACTGGCCCGCAGCGCCGCGATGGTGAACGCCATGGCGATGCGGTGATCTTCGTGACTCTCCACAGTGCCGCCAGCGTAATTGGCGCCGTCGCCGCCCTTGCCGACGATGTCGATGCCATCATCGTAGAGGGTATTCTCGATACCCAGCGCGCTCATGCCGTCGGCCATGGACTGCAGGCGGTCAGACTCCTTGACGCGCAGCTCCTCAGCCCCACGCAGGCGCGTGACGCCCTGGGCATTGGCGGCCGCGATGAACAGCGCAGGAAACTCGTCGATGGCCAGCGGCACCTGGTCCACCGGAATATCGATGCCGGTGAGAGGCCGATAGCGGATATGCAGATCAGCGACCGGCTCACCGCCCACCTCACGCTGATTGTCGAGGCGCAGGTCCGCCCCCATGGCCAGCAGGATGTTGATCACGCCAATCCGGGTCGGGTTGATACCGACATGTTCCAGCACAAGGTCAGAGCCCGGCGTGATGGCTGCCGCTACCAGAAAGAAGGTCGCCGAAGAGATATCGGACGGCACGTCGATGGGGCCCGCAGTCAGGTGACCGCCTCCCTGCAGCCAGCAGGTGTCGCCGTCTCGCTGCACGTCGTAGCCAAAGCCGTTGAGCATGCGCTCGGTATGATCACGGGTCGGCGCAGGCTCACGCACACGGGTTTCGCCTTCGGCAAACATCCCCGCCAAGAGCAGGCACGACTTGACCTGGGCGCTGGCCATGGGCATGTCGTAATGGATTCCCTTGAGCGCCTGACCACCCTTGATCTTGAGCGGCGGACGACCGCCCTCGGCGGTATCGATGACGGCCCCCATCTGACGCAGAGGGTCTGCCACACGCCCCATCGGACGACGTGTCAGCGAGGTATCGCCGGTCAACTCGGTATCAAATGCCTGGCCGGCCAAAAGACCCGCAAACAGGCGCATGGCGGTGCCGGCATTGCCCACGTAGAGAGGGCCCGCCGGCTTCTTCAGGCCGTGCATGCCGACGCCATGAATGGTGACTCGCCCATGATGAGGCCCTTCGATGGCCACGCCCATCTCGCGGAAAGCCTGCAAGGTGGCAAGGCTGTCCTCGCCCTCGAGGAAACCGGACACCTCGGTCACCCCTTCAGACAGGGCACCCAGCATGATGGAACGATGTGACACCGACTTGTCACCAGGCACGCGAATGCGACCGGTAACGCTACCACCGGGGGCTACCCGATAGCGCAGCATGGCTGTTTCTTGCATCTGATATTCCGCCTGATAACTGGTCTGGTTGAGCAAGGTATCAAAATAGTGGCGCGCGTGGCTGGCCCGATCGAAGGTCCCCAGCAGATGGTCCCCATCACCGCGCTCCACCGCCTCACGTAACTGTGCGAGTCCGGCCTCGAAGTCATCCAGCGCCTCAAGCACGGCGCCGCGATTGGCCTGAAAGACATCTCGCCACATCACAGGGTCGCTGCCGGCGATCCGGGTAAAATCGCGAAAGCCACCGGCGGCGTAGCGAAAGATCTCGAGGCGCTCGTCCTGGCGTGCCAGCGTGTCGACCAGGGAGAACGCCAGCAGGTGGGGCAGATGGCTGGTGCGAGCAAGCACCTGGTCGTGACGCGCGATGTCCATCTCCAGCACCTCGGCCCCGGTGAGCTGCCACAGGCTGCGAACCCGCATCAGCGCCTCGTGGTCGGTATCGGCCATGGGCGTCAGGATCACCTTATGGGCCTGATACAGATCCGGGTTGGCCGCCGCCACGCCGCTCTTCTCCGAACCCGCAATCGGGTGTCCCAGGACGAAGCGCGGCGGCAACTCGCCAAATGCCGCCACCGCGGCCTCGGCGATGGCGCCCTTGGTGCTGCCTACGTCGGTGATCACCAGGTCGTCCGCGGCCCGATGCCGCAGCGCCTGCAGCTCCGCCATAACCTTGCCCATGGCCATCACCGGCACCGCCAGGATCACCAGGGTCGCCCCGTCGATCACCGATTCGAGAGATGGGCCTCCCGCATCAATCAGGCCCATCTTTACGCCAAGCGCGACCTCCCGCTCGTCGCAATCACACGCCAACAGGGTACTGCCGTCAGCCTGACCGACGCCTGCCTGGCGCAGGGCGGCGGCCAGGGAGCCGCCAATCAATCCAAGACCTACGATGACGATACGCGATGAAGATGGCAAAGGTGAACCACTACTCCCCATGCCTACAGAACCCCCTGGGGGTAGGACCCCAGCACCTTCACCTCGGACACGCGCAGGCGCACTTCCTCCAGTAGCGCCGACACCCTCGGCTCTTCCACATGTCCGCTGAAATCGATGAAGAACACATAGTTCCAGGCGCCAGTGCGGGAGGGACGCGTCTCCAGGCGAGTCAGATCGATCTGGTGGCGATGGAAAGGTTCCAGCAGGTCGTGCAATGCCCCGGGCTGGTTGCGGGTCGCCACCACCAGCGATGTCTTGTCGACACCGGACATCGGCACATCCTGATTGCCGATGATCAAGAAGCGCGTGGAGTTATCCGGGCGATCCTCGATCTTCTCGGCGACGTGCGTCAGGCCGTAAAGCTTGGCGGCCATGTCTCCCGCAATGGCCGCACTATGCCACTCGCTCTTGACCAGGCGAGCGGCCTCGGCATTCGATGACACCGGCACGCGCTCGGCGTGAGGATAGTGGGCATCGAGCCACTTGCGACACTGGGCGAAGGACTGGGGATGGGAATAGATCCGAGAGACCTTGTCCTTCAGCGTGGTGTCCGCGACCAGCAGATGATGATGGATGCGCAGCACCACCTCACCGCTGATACGCAGACCGGAGTCGATGAACGAGTCCAGCGTGTGGTTGATCACCCCTTCGGTAGAGTTCTCCACCGGCACCACGCCATAGTTGACCGCGCCCGCTTCCACCTCGCGGAAGACTTCATCAATCGCCGCCATGGGCAGACTCACGGCGCTGTCGCCAAAGTGCTTGAGCGCCGCCTGCTGGGTAAAGGTCCCCTCGGGACCCAGGTAGGCCACCTTGATCGGCTGCTCCAGCGCCAGGCACGCGGACATGATCTCGCGAAACAGTCTGGCCATTTCCTCGCTGTCCAGCGGCCCTTGGTTCAGCTCCATGACCCGACGCAGGACCTGGGCTTCACGCTCAGGACGATAGAACACCGCCTGGGGGTCACTGGCGGTCTTGGTCTCGGCAACCTGGCGCGCGCACTCGGCACGCTCGCTGATCAGGCGCAGAATCTCGGTATCGATATGGTCGATGCGCTGACGCAGCGACGCGAGTCCCGATTCTTTCGAATCACTCATCATGTGTCTCCTTGTCACGCCCTGCCGCGGGTACGGGCATGTGGCATAGGACGGCTGATCCAACCTGGCGCGGGCCGCGACACATGTCGTGTCGCTGCCCTGCTGCCTAGCCGCGCCGCGTCTCGAAATCGCTCATGAAGGCCACCAGCGCATCGACTGCGGCTTCCGGCACGGCGTTGTACAGACTCGCACGCATGCCACCCACACTACGGTGCCCTTTCAGGTTGAGCAGGCCCGCCGCCTCCGCTTCGCGCAGGAAATCGCCCTCCAGGGCGCTGTCCGCCAGCACGAAGGGCACATTCATCTGAGACCGGTTGCGCTTGGCGATGGGGTTGGAATAGAAGTCACTGGCATCGATGGCGGCGTAAAGCTTGCCGGCCTTGCGCGCATTGATTTCAGCCATGACGTCTACCCCACCGATGTCCCGCTTGAGCCAGTCAAACACCAGCCCCGCCAGATACCAGCTGTAGGTGGCCGGGGTGTTGATCATCGAACCGGCCTCAGCCAGGGCACGATAGCTGAACAGGCTTGGCATGCTGTCCACCGCCCGGTCCAGCAGATCATCACGCACGATCACCAGCACCAGGCCAGCGGGCCCAATGTTCTTCTGGGCGCCTGCGTAGATGACGCCGTAGCGCGACACATCCAGAGGCCCCGACAGGATCGTGGACGACAGGTCGGCCACCAGCGGCACCTCGACCCCATCTGCGCGACGGGCGCTGGGCAGATAGTCCAGCGCCAGGCCACCGATGGTCTCGTTGGGGGTCACATGCAGGTAAGCGGCATCATCGGACAGCGCGATATCACTATCGCGAGGCGCCTCCACATGCCCATTTGACGCGCTGGAGGCGGCGATGTGGGCGCGACCGAACAGGTGTTGCGCCTCCTTGATGGCCTTCTTGCCCCAGATACCGGTCTCGAGGAAGTTGGCCTGACCGCCGTGGCCCAGCAGGTTGTAAGGTACCGCGGCAAACTGCTGGGTCGCTCCGCCCTGAGTAAACAGCACGCGGTAGTTGTCGGGGACGGCCAGCAGCTCGCGCAGGTCCGCCTCGGCCTGCTCAGCGATGGCAACGTACTCGCTGGAACGGTGACTCATTTCCATCACCGAGAGGCCGCGCCCCTGGTAGTCCAGCATCTCGCGCTGAGCGCGCTCAAGTACCGCGGTAGGCAGGGCGGCTGGGCCCGCACAGAAATTATAGTGGCGTGTCATGGTGTCCTGGCGATCGATCGTCATGGGGAGGCGCCCGCAGGCGCCGACCTGTCACAGGGCGGGGGGCGGCACCCGCTATGGGCGCCGCGTCATCCCGGGATCAGTCGTTATTGTGATCGGCAGCGCTGTCGTCAGAGGGGCCGTCCTCTCCAGAGCCTTCCTCTGAAGTGCTTCCCTCAGCAGCGCCCTCTTCTGCAGTGCTCTCGGGGGACGCAGACTCGTCATCGAGGTCTTCGGCGTCCTCGCCCTCGAGCTCTTGAATACGCACGGTCTTGACCAGGGATTCGGCATCGCCGAGACGAATCAGCGTCACCCCTTGCGTGTTACGTGAGCTGATCGAGACTTCCTCGACCCGAGTACGCACCAGCGTGCCGCGGTCGGTGATCAGCATCATCTCGTCGGAGGACAGCACCTGCATGGCGGCTACCATGGCGCCGTTACGTGCACTGGTCTGCATGGCGATAACGCCCTGACCACCGCGACCGCGCAGGGGGAACTCCTCGAGACGGGTGCGCTTGCCGTAACCGTTTTCACTGGCGGTCAAGATATAGATCTGACCATCATCACCCACGCTCTCGACGTCGCTGGCCTCACCGTGCTCTCCGCCTTCGGCGTCCGCATCGATTTCCAGGCTCTGGGGAATGATCAGGCTGATCACTTCCGCATCATCGAGCAGGCGCATGCCGCGCACCCCACGTGCAGTACGTCCCATGGCACGCACCTGGGACTCCTCGAAGCGGATCGCCTTGCCGTTGGACGACAGCAGCATGGCATGGTCACTGCCCGAGGTGATGGCGGCGCCGACCAGGCGATCGCCCTCCTCGAGGTCGATGGCAATCAAACCGACGCTGCGCGGGCGCGAGAACTGCTCCAGGCTGGTGCGCTTGACCGTACCGCGAGCCGTGGCGAAGAAGATGTAGCAGTTCGGATCGTAATCCTTGACCGGCATGATGGCGTTGATCGCCTCGCCCTCGTCCAGCGGCAGCAGATTGACCAACGGCTTGCCACGGGAGCCTCGGCTGGCGGCCGGCATTTCGTAGACCTTTAGCCAGTACACCTTGCCGCGGTTGGAGAACAGCAGCACCGTGTCATGGGTCGACGCCACCAGCAGGTGCTCGATGACGTCTTCGTCCTTCATGGCCGTGGCCGACTTGCCGCGTCCGCCGCGACGCTGGGCCTGGTAGTCGGACAACGGCTGGGTCTTGGCGTAGCCCGAACGAGACACGGTCACCACCATGTCTTCTTCGGCAATCAGGTCCTCGATCGACAGATCAAGGTGGCTGGCCTGGATGTCGGTGCGACGCTCATCGCCGAACTGGTCACGCACGGCGATCAGCTCTTCGCGAATCACCTCCAGCAGACGGTCCGCGGAGGCCAGAATGGCCATCAGCTCCGCAATCTTCTCGAGGATCGACAGGTACTCGTCCAGCAGCTTTTCCGTCTCGAGACCGGTCAGACGATGCAGACGCAGCTCGAGAATCGCCTGGGCCTGAGCCGGCGACAGGCGGTACTCGGTACCTACCGTGTTGAGACCAAAGCCTTCTTCCAGATCTTCGGGCTTGCACGACGTGGCGCCGGCGCGCTCTAGCATGCCGGTCACCTGGCCGGGCTGCCAGGATTTCGACAGCAGCTTTTCCTTGGCTTCGGCAGCGTTGGGCGAGGCCTTGATCAGCTCGATCACTTCATCGATGTTGGAGATGGCAACCGCCAGGCCTTCGAGGATGTGGCCGCGCTCTCGGGCCTTCTTCAGCTCGAACAGTGTCCGGCGGGTCACCACTTCACGCCGATGACGAATGAAGGCTTCCAGAACCTCCTTGAGGTTCATGGTCTTCGGCTCGCCGTCTTCCAGCGCCACCATGTTGATGCCGAAAACGTTCTGCAGCTGAGTCTGGGCGAACAGGTTGTTCACCACTACCTCGCCACTCTCGCCACGCTTGACCTCGATCACCACGCGCAAGCCGTCCTTGTCGGACTCGTCACGCAGCTCGGCGATACCGTCGATCTTCTTGTCCTTGACCAGCTCGGCGATCTTTTCGATCAGACGCGCCTTGTTCACCTGGTAAGGCAGTTCAGTGACGATGATGTGGTCACGACCACTCTTGTCGTCATGCTCGATGGTGTGCTTGGCACGGATATAGATGCGCCCGCGGCCGGTACGATAGGCCTCGAGAATACCGGCGCGGCCATTGATGATGCCGCCGGTAGGGAAATCGGGCCCCGGCACATGCTCCATCAGATCATCGACGCTCAGAGTGTAGTCGTCGACCAGCGCCAGACAGGCGTTGATGATCTCGTTCATGTTGTGGGGCGGGATGTTGGTCGCCATACCCACCGCGATACCGGACGAACCATTGACCAGCAGGTTGGGCACCTTGGTCGGCAGCACGTCGGGAATACGCTCGGTGCCGTCGTAGTTGTCGACCCAGTCGACGGTATCCTTCTCGAGGTCGGCCAGCAGCTCATGGGCCAGCTTGGCCATGCGAACCTCGGTGTAACGCATCGCGGCGGCATTGTCGCCATCGATGGAACCGAAGTTGCCCTGGCCATCGACGAGCACATGGCGCATGGAAAAGTCCTGCGCCATGCGCACGATGGTGTCGTACACCGCACTGTCGCCGTGGGGGTGGTATTTACCGATGACGTCACCCACCACACGGGCAGACTTCTTGTACGGCTTGTTCCAGTCGTTACCCAGCTCGTGCATCGCAAACAGCACACGCCGATGAACCGGCTTCAGGCCATCGCGCACGTCCGGCAGCGCTCGGCCGATGATCACGCTCATCGCGTAATCGAGGTACGACTGCTTCAGCTCGTCCTCGATATTGACTGGCAGAATCTCTCTGGCGATGTCACCCATGGGTCGTCAAGTCCTTTGCACAGCAACAGGTAGGCGCGTCACGCAGCCGTGACAAGGCGCACAAATACAGCCACGTAGCATACCACCCTTGGTGGCTATAGCGCAGCGTCTGTCATTGCTTCCAGGCACTTGTCATCATTTCTTCAGCGGCTCGCAGACGCCAATGGCGCAGCAGGCAGCGTCAGTCCACCACCACCAGCGCCGCCAAGGCATCACGCAGCTCTCCATCGATGGTCATTGCCTTGTTGCTGGCGACATCGAGCAGAACAAAGGTCAGCTCAGCGCGGACCACCGTGGCACCATCCCGCTGTCGCAGGATCTCATGGTGCATCTTGGCACTGCGCCCACCCAGCACCGACAGACGGGTGGCCACCTCGAGGCGATCCCCCGTCACCGCCGCTTCGCGGTAGTCGACGTTCAGATTCACCGCAACGAAGGCGATGTCACCGGTCGCCAGGCGCGACATCAACGCCGGATGACGGTCGAAATAGTCCCAGCGCCCCTCCTCCATGAACTCCAGGTAACGGGCGTGATTGACGTGGCCATAGCCGTCCAGGTGGTAGCCACGCACGGCCACCGTCACCTTGCCGATCTTGTCCTGCATGCTGCTCTCCTTGTCGATATTCCGCTCAAAGAGGGTGTCGATACCTCAACGTCGACAACAAGGCGCCGACACCCAACATTCAAACTACTGTTTGATACTGAGCGCTGTCGAGCCTGCTGGCAATACCGCCCCCAAAGAGGCAGAGGCGAAGCGGCGCTTCGCTGCTACGCTTGCCTTCGATACAGGCCTGACCGCTGCATCTTTTTCACCCTAGGCCGCCAGCGTTGGCGCAATCGCGACCGACCTGAGCGGGTCACTGGCACCCGAGAACACCATTCGCCATAATGTGCCTCCTTTTCGACCCGAGAATTGCTTCATGTGGTTCAAGCACTTGCACCTCTATCGTCTGCACGACGCCAGCACACTGGACAGCGAGCAGCTGGAAACAGCCCTCGCTGAACAGGCTTTTCGTCCGCTCGGCAGCAGCGAGGCTCGCCGCAGCGGCTGGACAGCCCCCGCCGGTCGTGGCAGTGATCGCTACCTGCACGAATTGCAAGGCCAGCGGCTGATGACCGCCCTGCGCCAGGAGCGCATTCTGCCGGCCTCGGTCGTGAAGGAAGAGGTCGAGGAGCGGGTCGAGGTCATCGAAGCCCAGGAGAGCCGCAAGCTGCGCCGCCAGGAAAAACAGGCGATCAAGGAGCAGGTCTACGAAGAGCTGCTGCCCCGCGCCTTCGTCCGCAGCCAGAAGACTGACCTGTGGTGGGACACCCGGCGCAACCTGATTGCGGTCAACAGCTCCAGCCGCAAGCGTGCAGAAGAGCTGTTGGACCTGTTGCGCGAAACCCTGGGAAGCCTAAAGGTGACGCCGCTGGCGGCCCAGACCCTGCCGATTCGCGCCATGACCACCTGGCTCAATGACGCCTCATCGCGTCCCGCCGATATGCTGTTGGGTGATCAGGTGGAGCTGAAGGCCAAGGGCGACGATGGCGTACTCAAGGCACGCCAGGTGGACCTGGACGGTGACGACATCCAGCAGCTGCTGGAAGGTGGGCGCCAGGCCAGCAAGCTGGCACTGGCCATGGAGGGACGTCTGCGCTTCGTGCTGCATGACGACCTGGCCGTCAAGTCGCTGGCCTTTGATGATGCCTTGATTGATGAAGCCAACCAGGCCGATGACGGTGACGATGCCGTTCTGCGGATGGAAACCGACTTTATTTTGATGGCACAAACGCTGGGTGACAGCGTGGATCGCCTGATCGACTGGCTGGGCGGTGAAGCCCAGAGCAACTCCGTTACGGCTACTGACCTGACTGCGACGACAACATGACTTCGAATGCTGAGGCCGGGCAGGATCCCTGGCATGACATACGCCCTTATCAGGATGACGAGGTGGCGGCGACGCTTGCACGCCTGTCAGAAGACCCTGAGCTGTTGACCGCGTTGACGCGTTATCGCCTGCCGCGCCTCTCGCGGCTGATGCCTCGCGTCTCCCGTGCCCTGGCCAGCTGGGCGATCAAGCGTGAAACCCGCGATGTGACCAGCGTCGCGCAATTCCAGCAGCGCATCGCCAGCTACATGCAGCGCATGCTGCGCACCTCCACCGACGACTTCCGAGTGGATGGCCTCGACGCGCTGGATGCCGACACGGCCTATCTGTTCATCGGTAACCATCGCGACATCTCGCTGGATCCGGCCTTCGTCAACTATGCCCTGTACCTGGCCAACCGCAATACGGTGCGCATCGCCATCGGTGACAACCTGCTCAAGAAGCCTTATGTCACCGACCTGATGCGCCTGAACAAGAGCTTCATCGTGCCTCGCAGCGCCCGCGGCAAGCGCGCCATGCTGCAGGCCTACCTTCAGCTCTCGAGCTACATTCGCCACTCGATTCAGGACAACAACCACTCGATCTGGATGGCCCAGCGCGAGGGCCGCGCCAAGGACGGTATCGACCGTACCGATCCGGCCATTATCAAGATGATGACCATGGCCCATCGTGCCGACAATCGTCACGCCCCCCTGGGCGAAGGCGTCGAGGCGCTGCGCCTGGTCCCGGTGGCCATCAGCTACGAATACGACCCTTGCGATATCCAGAAGGCCAGAGAACTGAAAGCCGTCAGCGAGGATGGCGGCTACAACAAGAGCGAATTCGAGGATATCAGCTCGATCGTGGCGGGCATCACTGGTCACAAAGGCCGCGTTCACCTGCGCTTCGGGACGCCCATCGACCGCAGCTTCGACACCCCCGAGGCCGTGGCAGCCGAGATCGATCGCCAGGTGCTGGGCGACTACCATTTGTTTCCCAGTCATTACCTGGCGCTCGAGGCCCTGGGCACGCACCCGGACCTGCTCGACTTCTCTGAGGTCACCGACGCCGACCGGGAGCGCTTTGCACAGCGATTGGCGCAGGTGCCCGACGACCTCAAACCCTGGTGGCTGGCACAGTACGCCAATCCGGTCATCAACTGCGCGGGGCGAGAGATCGCGCCGTGAGCACCCCCTCCTCGCCGGCAACCCGTCGTTTTTACTGGACGGCTCAGGGCGTCACCCTGATTGGCGCCGGCGTGGACCTGGTGGTCGGCGTCATGAAGCTGATCACCGGGATGATCGTCGGCTCTGCTGCGCTGATTGCCGACGGCATCCACTCCTTCTCCGATATCGTGACCGATGTCTTCGTGCTGGCCGCCACCCACTACGGGCGGCAGGCGCCGGACCGTGATCACCCCTATGGCCACGGCCGCATCGAGACACTGGCGACGCTATGGCTGGGCGGCGTGCTGATCTTCGTCGCCGGTGCGATTGCCGCCTCCAGCGTCGAGCGTCTGCTCGACGACCAGCTCGCCACCGCACCAGGGGCGACGGCCATTGGTATCGCGGTGGTATCGCTGCTCGCCAAGGAAGCAATCTTCCACTATTCGCTGCACGCGGCACGGCGGCTGGACTCGGCACTGCTCGAGGCCAACGCCTGGCACTCGCGCACCGATGCCCTCTCCACCCTGGTCGTGCTGGTCGGCCTGATTGGCGGACAGTTCGGTGTGGGCTGGATGGATGCCGCAGCCGCCATCGTGGTGGGCCTGATGGTCGGCTGGGTGGGGGGACGACTGATGTGGCAATCCTCCCGGGAATTGATCGATACTGCACTTCCGGCCGAAGATGAACGGCAGCTGCGTCGGCTGGCCGAATCTGTGCCAGGGGTCACGAGCGTCCACGACCTGCGCACTCGCCGACTGGGCAGCGACGTGGTGCTCGACCTGCACATTGTCGTGGCGCCCAGGGTCACGGTGTCGGAGGCCCATGAGATCGGTAACGCCGTCAGCCGTGAGCTGCGCCAGTCCTCGCGCCGATTGAAGGACGTGACCTTCCATATTGACCCAGAGGACGATGAAGGCCTGATTGCGCACAGTTTGCGACCAGGCCTGCCGCTGCGGGCAGAGATCGAGCAAATCCTTGATCAAAGATGGGCAAAACATCCCGCCTGGCGCCGACGTCTCGCGCTGAACCTGCACTATTTGGATGACCGGGTAGATATTTCGTTGTACGTTGACTCTCAGATCCATCATGACGACCTTGATGAGTTAGCTCACGAATTATGCCGAGACCTAGCCCCTCTCCCCTGGGTGGGACAGCTGACGCTGTGGCAAGGCCCAGGAAAGGCCTGACCACGACCCGGACCCTGTCATGACCTCACCCGCGTCGACCGACGCCTCTGTATCCCGCCGCAGCGTGCTGCGCTGGCTGGGACTGGGCACTGCGAGCCTGCTCGGCGGCGGCCTGCTGTCGACAACTGAGCCGGCGGGTGCCGCTCTGGACCACGCCAGAATGCGCTCGGCCATGAGCGCAGAATTTGGCGCTCAAGGGGTGCAGGTGCTGGAGGAGTGGCTAAGCCTGATCAACCGACTCAGGGGTGCCGATATCGCGACTCAGCTGCGCGAGGTCAACGACTTCTTCAATCGCAAGGTTCGCTGGCTCGAGGACCGCACCATCTGGCGCCAGAGTGACTACTGGGCCACCCCGCTCGAGTCTCTCGGACGCGGCGCCGGCGACTGCGAAGACTATTCCATTGCCAAGTACGTCACGCTCAAGGAGCTGGGCATCCCGGTCAGCAAACTGCGCATGATCTACGTACGTGCCAGGCTAGGACGTAGCCAGATTACCCAGGCCCATATGGTCCTGGGGTACTACGAGACACCAAGCGCCGAGCCGCTTATCCTCGACAACATTGCCGCCAGCGTTTCTCGTGCCAGCCTGCGAACCGACCTGGACCCGTTATTCAGCTTCAATAGTAGTGGCCTGTGGGCAGGAGGCTCCACGCAGTCGCGTGCAGACCCTCTGGCCCGACTTTCGCGCTGGCGTAATGCGATTGATCGCATGCGCCGACAAGGGATTCAATAGCCCAATGCCCTATCTTCCGCTTCACGCTTATCTAGAGACGCCGCCATGTCGTTGATCAAACAACTCTGGCTCGCCATCATCGTCATCCTGCTGATCGCTCTGGGCGGCAGCCTGCTGGTGGCCGTGACCGGCAGTCGTGCCTATATCGAACAAGAGCTCGAGATCAAGAATACCGACAATGCCAATGTGCTGGCGCAAGCCATAAGCAATGCTCCCAATCAGGATCTGGTGGGCATTGAACTGATGATCTCGGCGCAGTTCGACACCGGTTACTACCGCAAGCTGCAGCTAGTCGACGGCGAAGGACGACCGATCATTCAGCGCGTCTCGGAAGTGGCGGAAGACCATAGCGTTCCCGGCTGGTTCCGCCAGCTGATCTCCTTCGATGTGCCCAGCGGCACCGCCGCGGTGCAGGACGGCTGGACCCTGCTCGGCACCCTGGAGGTGGACAGCACCCACGCCTTCGCCTATCAATCGCTGTGGCAAAGCACGCTGCGCATGGCCGGCTGGTTCGTCGCCGCCGGTGCACTGAGTCTACTGATCGCCTATATGCTGGTGCGTCACATCAGCCGACCGCTCAAGACCGTCACGCGTCAGGCTCACGACATTGGCGAGCGCCGCTTCACCATTGCTCCGCTACCGCGCACGCTGGAACTGCGCGAGGTGTCGGAAGCGATGAACCGTCTGTCGGAAAGCGTGCGTGAGATGCTGGAGCGTGAAAGTGAGCAGATCGACCGACTGAGGCGGCAACTGCTGCACGATGCCATCACCGGCGCCCTGACCCGCGACGCCTTTATCGACCGGCTCAGCTACAGCCTGGAGCAGGACGGCGAGTCCAGCTACGGCATCATTGCACTGATTCGTGCCACCGACCTGGCCGCGCTCAACGAACGCCGCGGCCACCTGCACACCAACGCCGTGCTCAGCGACCTGTGCCAGCGCCTGACGGCCATCGCCGATGCCCATGGTGAAGGTTATGTGGGCCGCCTCAATGGCAGCGACTTTGCCCTGCTGCTGTGCGGCAACGTCGATGAAGCCTGGGCACGCGAGCGCCTGAGCGACAACCTTTCCGCTCTGGCCGAACAGAATTCACCGGTGCTGCGTCTGCCCGCTGCTCTTGGCACCTATCATCATGGTCAAAGCCGCACCACGCTGATGTCGGCATTGGACGGCGCCTTGTCCATGGCCGAAACACGCCCCGGCCAGGCCATTGAAACCTGCCGCCACGCCGAGCAGGCCGCTCTTTACCATAGCCGCGCCGAATGGCGTTCCGCCCTGGTCGAGGCCATGGAGCACGGCGTCCTGCTGGGCCAGTACCCGGTACTGGACCGCCAGGGCAGCCTGCTTCACCACGAAGCGCCGGCACGCCTCAATATCAAGGGCGAGTGGCGCCAGGCGGGCACCTTCATGCCCTGGATCGCACGTCTGCGCCTGCATGACAGCCTCGATATCCGGGTCATCGATACTGCGCTTGAGACCATTCACCACCACCGTCAACCGCTCGGCATCAACCTATCCCACGCTGCCATCACTCAACCCAACGTGGTCATTGCCCTGCAGCAGCGACTGAGTGCGCGCCCAGACTCGGCCCCCTTCCTATGGATCGAGGTGCCAGAATCCATTGCCCGGGCCGACCTGGAGAGCTTCCGCTACCTGTGCCAGTCGCTGGCGCCCTTCGGCTGCCACCTGGGCATGGAGCATGTCGGTGCCGCCTTCCGCCAGCTCGGTGACCTGCGCGATCTTGGCCTGTCCTACATCAAGATCGATGCCACCCTGTGTCGAGGTGTCTCCCACCGTCCAGAGCAGCAGACCATCCTCAGGGGCATGGCAACGCTGTGTCATTCGCTGGCGATCAAGGCGATTGCTGAAGGTATCGATGAAGACGAGGACATCGAGACCCTGTTCGAGCTAGGCCTCGACGGCGTGACCGGTCCCGCCGTCTCGGCCCGTGCGGATGCGGCGTCAGGGCGATAGACGGCTCGTCGCAGTGCCATCGAAGGCCTGACTACACGCAGGCCTTGCTCTGACAAACGGACAGCACAAAGCCACCAGAGCGCACAACACCACTAGGCTGCAACAACAAGGCCACCTGAAAAGGTGGCCTTGTTGTTGCGTACGGCGCTGTTAAATCAGAGGGTCGTCATCGCCGCCCACCAGGTCCACGTCGTTGTAGCGACGACGCAGTGACTGGCGATCCATGATCTTGCGACGCGCCGCCTCAGGGAGATCGGTAAAGCTGATCACCCCCTTGTCCATCAGCAGGTCCAGCACATCCTCAAGTACCCGCACAAACGCCAGATCAGACGCGTGAAACTGCGACTGCTCATGGCGCGGGCTGCCGTCAGACAGGAATGCCAGCAACTCCTGGTCATCTGGTGCCATGAACTCGTCGCAGATAGCCGTTGGCTCTCGGCTCACGCAGACAAGCTTACCTTCCCCGTCACGCTGGACGTACATGCCGCTTTCTCCCTGTTCTTCGTTGATCGAGCATATATCAACTTTCTCTTGTGCCCCAGCACCTGACCTCACTCTGCAGGGGCGCTGCTCGATTCTCGTTAGGGCCCCACGGATGGGGCCCCCTCGACCTGCAACTACTGACGACTGTTGACTACCCCGTCGTCTCCCGCCCACTGGCGTGATCAGACGTCCAGCTGTCCCTGGTTCAGCAGCTGGGTCAAGAAGTCCTCGCCCGACTGCCCTGACATGCTCGCCCCTTCCAGGGTAATCAACTGATCGGCATTGGCATTATCGCCAGCCAGCCCACCGTCGCTCTTGATGTACAGCACCACGTCATCACCGTCCTGCTCAGCGTGGATGAAGTCGTTCAGCGACTGCTGATCATCACTTGCATCGAAGCCTTGCAACAGATCGCTCAGATCCAGCACATCGGCCTCCGGATCGGTGCCAGGCGCCGTGCCCGCCGCCGCAACATGGAAGTCCGCGATCACGTCATCGGCGGCGGCGCCTGCCTCGCCCTGGTCACCCAGGACCCAGGCGAAGGTGTCGGCACCGAGTCCACCCAGCAGCAGGTCGTCACCCGCACCACCCAGCAGCAGGTCATCGCCATCCTCACCGTGCAGGGTGTCATTGCCGCCCCCGCCGATCAGCACGTCGTCACCGTCACCGCCTGTCAGGGTGTCGGCGCCACCATCCTTGCGGCCGCTATCGAGCAACGCCTCATAGTTGCTGCGAATGTAATCCATGATCTGATCCTGATCAGGATCGCTACCGCCGTTTTCGGACCATTTCAGGAACTCGAACAGACCCGAGAAGCCCAGACCATCATGTTCACCGGCAGCAAACACCTTGCCGCTACCATCGGTCCACTCCAGGTGGTCGGTGTTGACGGTGTCACCAAAGATGATGTCGGCACGGTCCGTGCCATCGAGCGTGTCATCGCCAAGGGCCGCCAGCTTGTCGAAGGAAGACCCGCCGTTGAGTACCGCTTCCAGTTCTTCTGCCGTGTTGACGATGGAGGCCTCGCCCACCGGAGCTGTCGGGTACTCATAATCCCTGATGGTGATGTCATCGAGCCGGATCCAATCCTGCGCGCCACTGCCGTTATAGACATCCAGAACGATACGATAGACACCGCTTTCCAGAACCCCTGTCTCGAACGTCGACCAGGAAGTGCTTTGGCCACCTCGGCCGGAATGGACTGTATTCCAGCCACCTTGACCGTCCGACTGCTGCACGAAGTATTGGAAGTTGTCTGAACCGCCGTAGGCATCCGTCTGATAGCGGAATTGAAGGGTAGAATAGCCGTGCTCTGGCGCTTCAAGGGTGAAGGCCCTGCTCGTCGCTACCGCTCGTCCCGAGTTACCCCCGGAGAAGACATCCGTCAGGGTCAGGTAGCCTCCACCAACGGTCAACACACCGGAGCTGTCACCGGACTTCGTCCAGCCCGTCTGGGTATCCAACGGGCTATCGCTACCAGAGAAGTCCACCAAGCCGCGGCTTCCGGTGAAGGAGGCCGAGGAGTAAGGAATCACCTGGCTGACGCCCGTCACATCGGTGTTATCAAAGAAGCGCAGCACGTCCTCGTTGATCCCCGAACCGATACCGATGGCCTCGACGCGACTGATGGCGGACAGGCCCTCGAAGGCTTCCAGCGCGTTGTTGACCTCGTTGAAGCCGGTATCCCTACCATTACCTCCGGTACCACCGCTATCGGTGACGTAAAAGGTCGGCAAACCATCGGTCAGGAAGTACGTCAGGTTGTCGTAGCCGTTCGCCGCAGACTGCTCCTCGAGCCATCCCTTGGAGGCATCGAAGGCCGCCTCGTAGTTGGTACCACCTCCCGAGTTGCGCGAGCCGTCGACACTATTGATGTAGTCGACGATGCGGTCGACTTCGCTGTCTGACGAGCCAAGGTCCAGGGTCTGGGTAAACCGCGCCCCGGTATCAAAGTCGACCACCTGCAGATTGATGATGCCGTCAAAGTCCGCCAGCTGCTCCACCAGGTTGGCCAGCGCCTGCTTGGCCAGTTCCATGCGCGACAGGCCCTGCGTGCCCGAGCCAGCGCTCATGCTGCCGGAGCTGTCGAGGATCAGCGATACGTTGTAGTTCTGGGCCGGATTGATGACGGTGAACTTGCCTCCGCCGTCGCCGATCATGACGTCGCTGCCACCGCCACCGGTCACGCTGTTGTCGGAGTTATCACCGACAAACAGCTGATCCGGAGCGCTGACTTCCAGGGTCAGACTGCCGCTGGCGGTATCTCCATCCCCGTCGATACCCGACAACCCAAGCTCGATATCGAAGGCATTGCTTGCCTCACCCAGGCGATAGTCCATGTCTCCCAGCACGAACGGGACCGCGCCACCGCCGGTGACTTCGATGCACTCCATGCCGCCTTCCGGGCTCAGCACGAATGACCAGCCATCCTGCATGCCATCCAGCACCAGTCGGCCCGCACCGTCGACAGTGATGCCAACCTGGCTGGTCACATCGGTGCCCGTGTGGTCGACGATACGAACATCGTCCGCGGTCAGACGGAAGTCACTGCTCGCCCCTTGGGCCGGTGAGCCACCGCCCGCACCGTCTGCCACATAGTCGATGGCAGCAACGGTCACCACGGCCTTCGCATTATCCCCATCGACGTGGATGGTCTGGCGCACTTCAGCTACGCGCTCATGCCCTTGCCAGCTCGGCTCTCCCACTCCTGAGAATGCCAGGCTGTCCAGGAAGCTGATGCGAATAGCCTCATTGAGTTCGATCCCCGTACTGAGGCCGCCGGCCACACCAATTCCGCCCTCAAGCGGCACGATGCCGACGCCATTGGGCGTCGAGTACAGGACATCGTTGTCAGTTTCTAGGTCCTGATAGTTGGCGCCGTGGTAGCGCACGACACCCGAGAGATCCAGATCCGACACTTCCGCACGCTCGGTGCGCCCGTTGCTGACGTCGCCATCGCTGACCTCGAGACGGTAGCTGTCGCCCGCAGCGTCCAGCACCACGCTGAAGCCGACGGTGCCATCCGCCGTCACAGCGTCAAGCTGAGAACCGTCAGCGGACATGCGATAGGTCAACGCTTCACCTTCAAAGTACAGCGGCTGACCATCGGTGTCCGTGGCGACCTGGCCATCCATGCCAGCAAACACCACATTGGATACGCCATCTGCCCCTGCGGCGTCGGCAAAGTCGATGCTGCCACCGCCGCCATCCCTCAGGGTAGCGGTCTGCGCCGTGAACGCCTCAGGGCTGTCGTCATTGATCAGCACCTGGAGCGCCCCATCGGCAGAGCTGCCGTCACCGTCGGTGACGCTGTAGCCGATCTTGAACGCCAGGACATCCTCGCTCTCACTGTCAGGATGATCCAGCGGCTGATGCAGGGTCACTTCGTAGGCACCGCTGGCGACGTCCGTCAGCGCCACGCTCAGCACCAGGGCCCCGGAGGCATCACGGCCTGTGAGCGTACGTCCATCGTTGCTCAGGCCATAGCTGACCGGCTCCCCGCCAGAGGATACGTTCGGCAGTCCCGACAGGCTCCAGGCAAAGGCGTTCTGGCTGGCAGCACCATCCGCGCCGAAGGAATATCCCAATGTACCGCTGACCACGGTGGCCTCACCCGCCAGGTCACCGACGCCGCCAGCGATACCGCCCGGCAATCCGTCTTCATCGAGCAGCGCCTTGTCGATAGCCCCCTCAGGTCGAGAATCCGCTGCCACATTGACGGTCAAGGTGGCCTCGCTGGTATCTCCATCGGCGTCGACGATGGTGTAGCGAATGACGACGGTTCCCTCGACCCCAGGTCCTGGCGTGAAGGTCAGTTCTCCGGTGCTACTGTTCACCGTCACCCGACCGGCAGACTCATGTCCAGGCGCCAGTGCAGCCGACTGCAGTACAGCACCATCGGCTCCGCCAATGTCATTGGCCAGCACATCAACGGTGACCGCGGTGTCCTCTGCCGTGGCGGCCGTGTCATCCACCGCCTGCGGCACGTCATCCACAATATTGATGCTGATGCTGGCACTGGCGGTATTGCCGTGGGCATCGGTCACGCTGTAGGTGAAGGTCTCCTGGGCGGTCAGCGTGTTGCCGCCATTGTCCGCCTGGCTCCCGGTCACAGCGCTGGTCAACGTATAGGTAAAGGAACCATCGCTGCTGATCACCAGTACGCCATGATCCCCCTCGATCCGCGCTTCGGTGTAGCTCAGGTCATCTCCTTGGGCATCGGTTGCACTCAGCTGCCCGGACACGCTGTGACTACCGCTACCGGCATCGCTACCAGCGGCAAGACCGGCCTCGCTGACCGTTGCTGTTGCTTGATTGGCGGTCGGGGAACCGTCCGTCACCACAAACTTGACGTTGGTCTGACTCGTGTCGCCGTCGGCGTCACGAATCACGTAGGTCACCACTTCTTCATAGCTGGCGTTGGCTTCCGCGGTGTAGGTATAGCTACCGTCGGCATTCCACGTCAGCTGGCCACGCAGCCCGCTGGTATCGATCGACACCACCTCGGCACCATCTGCGCCCTGCACGTCGTTGGCCAGCAAGCCATTGTCGGCCGTGGTCGTCAGCGATGTGCCTGACTGCAGCGCGGCCGGTGTGTCATTGACGGCCTGCGGTACGTCATCAATCACATCTACGGTGATGGTGCCGGTTGCCGAGTTGCCCTGGCTGTCGGTGACGGTGTAGGTGAAGCTCTCTGCATCGTCCACCGGGTTGTCGGAGGACGTCACTGGCTTGGTCAAGGTGTAGGTGAATGAGCCATCGGCACGGATCACGATGTCTCCGTACTCCCCTTTGATGGTCTCCGCCTTGAAGGTCAGCGTGTCGCTCTGGGGATCCGTCGCGACCAGCTGCCCGGTGACCGTCGCCGAGCCATTCCCCGCCTGGGAGCCGCCGTCAAGGCCTGCTTCGTTGACCTGCACGTTGCTGGGCTGAGTGCTCGGCACGCCATTCTCAACCTGGATGGTCAGCGTAGCTTCGCTGGTATCACCATCGGCGTCCGTAATGGTGTAGCGCACCACTTCGGTGTAGCTGCCGGACTCCGTCGCGGTGTAGACGAAGCTGCCGTCGGCGTTCCACTCGAGGCTACCTTGCAGCGAGGAAAGGTCTAC
Organism: Halomonas sp. DP5Y7-2; assembly: GCF_019802025.1. Classification (NCBI taxonomy): domain Bacteria; kingdom Pseudomonadati; phylum Pseudomonadota; class Gammaproteobacteria; order Oceanospirillales; family Halomonadaceae; genus Halomonas; species Halomonas sp. DP5Y7-2. The sequence goes on from NZ_JAHVHY010000011.1 coordinate 147,796, forward strand.
CGCCGTCACTCTGGAGCCATCCGCTCCCTGATCATCATTGGACAGCAGTCCTTCGGTGGCGTCTTTCGACACAACCTGCGAGGACTGCACACCGTCGACGCGATCATCGGCAGCAACAGGCGCGGTATCCAGGATCTGGATATCTAGGCTATCGCTGGCGGTATCGCCTTCATTGTCGGTCACCACGATCGCGAAGCTGTCGACGATATTGTCGTTGGCCGCGTTGTGCTCGGCCGGGCCCCCGGTCTCGGTGTAGCTGTAGCTGAACTCGCCCGTCGCGGCATCGAAGCCGGTGATGGTCAGGCTGCCCTGTCCACCGTTGTTGGGGATGCTCACCGGAGTGGTGAAGTCCGCTCCGACCAGCTCCACACCGCCGATGGTCACGCTGGCCACACCCGCACTGCCGCCCACGGTGAAGGTGCCGGTGACGGTATCGCCGCTGTCCTCTTCCACGCTGTTGTCGGCGCCGGTCACGTTCCCGTCGCTGTCGGTCACGGTAATGGTAGGCAGGTCATCTTCCTGGCCGTTGATGGTCAGGGTCAGAGTGGTGCTGCTGGCGTCGCTGTCGGCGTCGGTCAGGGTGTAGGTAAACACCTCGGTGACCGACTCGCTGCCGTCCAGCCCCTGTACCGCCGGGTTGGTGTTATCCAGCGCGTAGCTGTAGCTGCCATCGGGCGCGATGGTCAGGGTGCCGTACTCGCCCTGGATCACCAGCTGACCATCCGCATTGGTGGTGGCGGTGTTGCCGCTGGCGTTGTCGCTAGTCACCGCGGTGACCGTGGTGGCATCGGCTCCCAGGGTGTCGGCACCGGCATCATCTGCAGCGCCGTCAATGACGTTGCCAGAGACGGAGGCGGTGTCTTCGGTAATGGCGTTAACGTCGGCCACGGCCTGCGGTGCGGTATCCAGGATCTGGATATCCAGGCTGTCGCTGGCGGTGTCACCTTCGTTGTCGGTCACCACGATCGCGAAGCTGTCGACGATATTGTCGTTAGCCGCGTTGTGCTCGGCCGGGCCGCCGGTCTCGGTGTAGCTGTAGCTGAACTCGCCCGTCGCGGCATCGAAGCCGGTGATAGTCAGGGTTCCCTGGGTGCCCGTGGTGATGACCACAGGGTTCGCCTGGGTGGCGCCGGTGACATCAATGCCAGCCACCGTCACACCCGCAATGCCTGCACTGCCGCCCACGGTGAAGGTGCCGGTGACGGTCTCACCGCTATCCTCTTCCACGCTGTTGTCGGCGCTGGTCACGCTCCCGTCGCTGTCGGTCACGGTGATGGTGGGCAGGTCATCTTCCTGGCCGTTGATGGTCAGGGTCAGAGTGGTGCTGCTGGCGTCACTGTCCGCATCGGTCAGGGTGTAGGTAAATACCTCGGTCACCGACTCGCTGCCGTCCAGCCCCTGTACCGCCGGGTTGGTGTTATCCAGCGCGTAGCTGTAGCTGCCATCGGGCGCGATGGTCAGGGTGCCGTACTCGCCCTGGATCACCAGTTCACCATCCGCATTGGTGGTGGCGGTGTTGCCGCTGGCGTTATCGCTGGTCACCGCGGTGACCGTGGTGGCATCGGCTCCCAGGGTGTCGGCACCGGCATCATCTGCAGCACCGTCAATCACGTTGCCAGAGACGGACGCCGTGTCTTCGGTGATGGCGTTAACGTCGGCTACGGCCTGTGGTGCGGTATCCAGGATCTGGATATCCAGGCTGTCGCTGGCGGTATCACCTTCGTTGTCGGTCACCACAATCGCGAAGCTGTCGACGATATTGTCGTTGGCCGCGTTGTGCTCTGCCGGACCCCCGGTCTCGGTGTAGCTGTAGCTAAACTCGCCTGTCGCGACATCGAAGCCGGTGATGGTCAGGGTGCCCTGGGTGCCCGTGGTGATGACCACAGGGTTCGCCTGGGTGGCACCAGTGACATCAATGCCAGCCACCGTCACGCCCGCAATGCCCGCACTGCCGCCCACGGTGAAGGTGCCGGTGACGGTCTCACCGCTATCCTCTTCCACGCTGTTGTCGGCGCCGGTCACGTTCCCGTCGCTGTCGGTCACGGTAATGGTGGGCAGGTCATCTTCCTGGCCGTTGATGGTCAGGGTCAGAGTGGTGCTGCTGGCGTCGCTATCCGCGTCGGTCAGGGTGTAGGTGAACACCTCGGTGACCGACTCGCTGCCGTCCAGCCCCTGGACCGCCGGGTTGGTGTTATCCAACGCGTAGCTGTAGCTGCCATCGGGTGCGATGGTCAGGGTGCCGTACTCGCCCTGAATCACCAGCTCACCATCCGCATTGGTGGTGGCGGTGTTGCCACTGGCGTTGTCGCTGGTCACCGCGGTGACCGTGGTGGCATCGGCTCCCAGGGTGTCGGCACCAGTGCCGCCAGACACCACGTTGCCAGACACAGACGCGGTGTCTTCGGTGATGACGTTCACGTCGGCCACGGCCTGCGGTGCGGTATCCAGGATCTGGATATCCAGGCTGTCGCTGGCGGTGTCACCTTCGTTGTCGGTCACCACGATCGCGAAGCTGTCGACGATATTGTCGTTGGCCGCGTTGTGCTCTGCCGGGCCCCCGGTCTCGGTGTAGCTGTAGCTGAACTCGCCCGTCGCGGCATCGAAACCGGTGATGGTCAGGGTTCCCTGGGTGCCCGTGGTGATGACCACAGGATTCGCCTGGGTGGCGCCAGTGACATCAACGCCTGCCACCGTCACACCCGCAATGCCTGCACCGCCGCCCACGGTGAAGGTACCGGTGACGGTCTCTCCGCTGGCCTCCTCCACGCTGTTGTCGGCACCGGTGACGTTCCCGTCGCTGTCGGTCACGGTAATGGTAGGCAGGTCATCTTCCTGGCCGTTGATGGTCAGGGTCAGAGTGGTGCTGCTGACGTCGCTGTCCGCGTCGGTCAGGGTGTAGGTAAACACCTCGGTGACCGACTCGCTGCCGTCCAGCCCCTGGACGGCCGGGTTGGTGTTGTCCAGCGCGTAGCTGTAGCTGCCATCGGGCGCGATGGTCAGGGTGCCGTACTCGCCCTGAATCACCAGTTCACCAGCCGCATTGGTGGTGGCGGTGTTGCCGCTGGCGTTGTCGCTGGTCACCGCGGTGACCGTGGTGGCATCGGCTCCCAGGGTATCGGCACCGGCATCATCTGCAGCGCCGTCAATGACGTTGCCAGCAACGGACGCGGTGTCTTCGGTAATGGCGTTCACGTCGGCCACGGCCTGCGGTGCGGTATCCAGGATCTGGATATCCAGGCTGTCGCTGGCGGTGTCGCCTTCGTTGTCGGTCACCACGATCGCGAAGCTGTCGACGATATTGTCGTTGGCCGCGTTGTGTTCTGCCGGGCCGCCGGTCTCGGTGTAGCTGTAGCTGAACTCGCCCGTCGCGGCATCGAAGCCGGTGATGGTCAGGCTGCCCTGGCCACCGGTGTTGGGGATGCTCACCGGAGTGGTGAAGTCCGCTCCCACCAGCTCCACACCGCCGATGGTCACGCTGGCCACACCCGCACTGCCGCCCACGGTAAAGGTGCCGGTCACGGTATCGCCGCTGTCCTCCTCCACGCTGTTGTCGGCGCCGGTCACGTTACCGTCGCTGTCGGTCACGGTGATGGTGGGCAGGTCATCTTCCTGGCCGTTGATGGTCAGGGTCAGGGTCGTGCTGCTGGCATCGCTGTCGGCGTCGGTCAGGGTGTAGGTGAACACCTCGGTGACCGACTCGCTGCCGTCCAGCCCCTGGACGGCCGGGTTGGTGTTATCCAGCGCGTAGCTGTAGCTGCCATTGGGCGCGATGGTCAGGGTGCCGTACTCGCCCTGGATCACCAGCTCACCATCCGCATTGGTGGCGGCGGTGTTGCCGGTGGCGTTGTCGCTGGTCACCGCGGTGACCGTGGTGGCATCGGCGCCCAGGGTGTCGGCACCGGCATCATCTGCAGCGCCGTCAATGACGTTGCCCGACACGGAGGCGGTGTCTTCGGTGATGGCGTTCACGTCGGCCACAGCCTGCGGCGCGGTATCCAGGATCTGGATATCCAGGCTGTCGCTGGCGGTATCGCCTTCGTTGTCGGTCACCACAATCGCGAAGCTGTCGACGATATTGTCGTTGGCCGCGTTGTGCTCGGCCGGCCCCCCGGTCTCGGTGTAGCTGTAGCTGAACTCACCCGTCGCGGCGTTAAAGCCGGTGATGGTCAGGGTTCCCTGGGTGCCCGTGGTGATGACCACAGGGTTCGCCTGGGTGGCACCGGTGACATCAATACCTGCCACCGTCACACCCGCAATACCTGCACTGCCGCCCACGGTGAAGGTGCCGGTGACGGTCTCGCCGCTGGCCTCTTCCACACTGTTGTCGGCGCCGGTCACGTTCCCGTCGCTGTCGGTCACGGTGATGGTGGGCAGGTCATCTTCCTGGCCGTTGATGGTCAGGGTCAGGGTGGTGCTGCTGGCGTCGCTGTCGGCGTCGGTCAGCGTGTAGGTAAACACCTCGGTGACCGACTCGCTGCCGTCCAGCCCCTGAACCGCCGGGTTGGTGTTGTCCAGCGCGTAGCTATAGCTGCCATCGGCTGCGATGGTCAGGGTGCCGTACTCGCCCTGGATCACCAGCTCACCAGCCGCATTGGTGGTGGCGGTGTTGCCGGTGGCGTTGTCGCTGGTCACCGCGGTGACCGTGGTGGCATCGGCGCCCAGGGTGTCGGCACCGGCAGCATCTGCAGCACCGTCAATGACGTTGCCAGAGACGGACGCGGTGTCTTCGGTGATGGCGTTAACGTCGGCTACGGCCTGCGGCGCGGTATCCAGGATCTGGATATCCAGGCTATCGCTGGCGGTGTCGCCTTCGTTGTCGGTCACCACGATCGCGAAGCTGTCGACGATATTGTCGTTAGCCGCGTTGTGCTCTGCAGGGCCTCCGGTCTCGGTGTAGCTGTAGCTGAACTCGCCCGTCGCGGCATCGAAGCCGGTGATGCTCAGGCTGCCCTGGCCACCGGTGTTGGGGATGCTCACCGGAGTGGTGAAGTCCGCTCCCACCAGCTCCACACCGCCGATGGTCACGCTGGCCACACCCGCACTGCCGCCCACGGTGAAGGTGCCGGTGACGGTCTCGCCGCTGTCCTCTTCCACGCTGTTGTCGGCACCGGTCACGTTCCCGTCGCTGTCGGTCACGGTGATGGTGGGCAGGTCATCTTCCTGGCCGTTGATGGTCAGGGTCAGGGTCGTGCTGCTGGCGTCGCTGTCGGCGTCGGTCAGGGTGTAGGTGAACACCTCGGTCACCGACTCGCTGCCGTCCAGCCCCTGAACCGCCGGGTTGGTGTTGTCCAGCGCGTAGCTATAGCTGCCATCGGCTGCGATGGTCAGGGTGCCGTACTCGCCCTGAATCACCAGCTGACCATCCGCATTGGTGGTGGCGGTGTTACCGCTGGCGTTGTCGCTGGTCACCGCGGTGACCGTGGTGGCATCGGCTCCCAGGGTGTCGGCACCGGCATCATCTGCAGCACCGTCAATCACGTTGCCAGAGACGGAGGCGGTGTCTTCGGTAATGGCGTTAACGTCGGCTACGGCCTGCGGTGCAGAATCAACGACGTCGACGGTCACCTGGGCCGTGGCACTATCACCGTCAGCCTCGGTCGCAACAACTCCGATGCCGCTAATAGAAAGCGAGTTCGCCAGCGCATCGGCCACCTCATGCGGGAGGGCCTCGCTGAGTTCAGCGGTAACCCGCACGATGCCGTCCTCACCCGCTTCCACTGACGCTGGAGCAGCAAGGGACAGGGTCACCGCGACAGCAGTGCTACGACCCAAGCGGCCTTCGAGCTGGCCATTCGCATTCGCTGTCCATACCAGCGTCTGCCCTGGCTCCAGCCCAGCGGTGGTAATGCCTGACACGCTGCCGTCTGTTGCAATATTGGCAAACCTGAAACTGGTCAGGTTGTCGCTGCCTGCAGTGAAGGTCAGCACGCCAGAGTCCTGCTCTGCGCCGCCGATCGTACCCACTTCGTCCAGCGTAAGATCCAGGCTCTCGGTTGCCGGATCATCGTCCCCACTGGTGACGGTGACCGTCGGGCCAGTACCGTCGGTGACGTTGACGGTGTGGCTGTCGCTGGCGGTATCACCATCGCTATCGACGGTCTCGATAGTGAAGTTGATCGACGGGCTCTCAGCCTGGTCGAGGTTGTTGTTGGCCTCGAAGGTCCAGTTGCCATCGCGGCCAACGGTCAACACGCCTTCGGCGGTATTGAAGGTCACGACGTCGGTGTCGGCGTCGCCCAGTGTCAGCGTCTCGCTGCCCACGCTTACGGTCACGGTGGCGCCATCGGCACCGGCATCGGTGGTCCAGCTGCCTTTGACGCTCTGGCCTTCCACCACTGTCGCGGTACCCGGCTCAGTGGAGTCGCCAATCTGCAGCGTCGGCTGATCGTCCGCCACCGTCACGCCCACATTGGCAGACGTACTGGTGCCGTCGGTGTCGGTGCCGACCACGGTGATGCCGCTGATGGTCAGTGCATCAACGCCATCGGCGTGGACCAGGCTGTCGGCCAGAGTGGCCGTCACGGTCACTACCGCGGACTGGCCAGCCGTGACCGAGCCGTTATTGTTCAGCGTCAGAGTGATGGCCGGCTCGCCACCAGCTTCGGTACGCCCTTCCAGCTGACCGGCGGAGTTCAGCGTCCAGGTCAGGGTGCCATTAAGGCCATCCACATCAATATTATCTGTGCTGCCAAAACCGATGGAGGCAATGGCATCGCTGCCCGCCGTAAAGGTCAGGCTAGCTACGTCCGTTGAGGAAGCGTCGCCTTCGGTGTCGGCATCATCCAGGGACACGGCGGCGTTGGTGCTCGCCGGATCGCTGTCGGTGACGGTGACCGTCGGGCCAGTACCGTCGGTGATGGTGACGGTGTGGCTGTCGGAGGCGGTATCACCATCGCTATCGACGGTCTCGATGGTGAAGTTGACCGACGGGCTCTCGGCCTGATCGAGGTTGTTGTTGGCCTCGAAGGTCCAGCTGCCATCGCGACCAACGGTCAACACGCCTTCGGGGGTATTGAAGGTCACGACGTCGGTGTCGGCGTCGCCCAGTGTCAGCGTCTCGCTGCCCACGCTTACGGTCACGGTGGCGCCATCGGCACCGGCATCGGTGGTCCAGCTGCCATTGACGCTCTGGCCTTCCACGACTGTTTCGGGAGCATCGGTAATGGCGATTTCGGGCTGACCGTCCGCCACGCTGACCGAGACGCTTGCCTCGGTGCTGGTGCCGTCGGTATCGGTACCGACCACGGTGATGCCGCTGATGGTTAGTGCATCGACGCCATCAGCGTGGGCCAGGCTGTCGGCCAGAGTGGCCGTCACGGTCACTACCGCGGACTGGCCAGCCGTGACCGAGCCGTTATTGTTCAGCGTCAGAGTGATGGCCGGCTCGCCACCAGCTTCGGTACGCCCTTCCAGCTGACCGGCGGAGTTCAGCGTCCAGGTCAGGGTGCCATTAAGGCCATCCACATCAATATTATCTGTGCTGCCAAAACCGATGGAGGCAATGGCATCGCTGCCCGCCGTAAAGGTCAGGCTAGCTACGTCCGTTGAGGAAGCGTCGCCTTCGGTGTCGGCATCATCCAGGGACACGGCGGCGTTGGTGCTCGCCGGATCGCTGTCGGTGACGGTGACCGTCGGGCCAGTACCGTCGGTGATGGTGACGGTGTGGCTGTCGGAGGCGGTATCACCATCGCTATCGACGGTCTCGATGGTGAAGTTGACCGACGGGCTCTCGGCCTGATCGAGGTTGTTGTTGGCCTCGAAGGTCCAGCTGCCATCGCGGCCAACGGTCAGAGTGCCTTCGGTCAGGTCGAAGGACACCGTGGCATCCGCTGCGCTACCCAGAACCAGGGAGTCACCTCCCACGGTCACGGTAACGGTGGCACCATCGGCACCGGCATCGGTGGTCCAGCTGCCATTGACGCTCTGGCCTTCCACCACTGTTGCGGTACCCGGTTCAGTAGAGTCGCCGATCTGCAGCGACGGGCCATCATCGGTGATAGCAATACTGATACTGGCCTGACCACGGGTACCGTTATCGTCCGTCACCACCAGCCCCACCGTTTCAGTGAAGCCGCTACCGGTGGCGCCGTCCTGGCTATCGTTGTCGACGCGGGTATCCAGGGTGTAGCTGTAGCTTACCGTACCGCTGGCAGCATCTCCGTCGAAGCCGGTCAGGGACAGGCTGCCATAGGCCGTGTCGACCACCACCGGATTGGTCGTAGACAGACCTTGCAGCTGGTTCAGCGTCAGTGACTGATCCCCTACCTGGACGCTAGCCACACCATCCACGCTGGTGAAGGTGAAGCTGCCGCCGCGGGTCAGCGCAGTGCTGTCTGCCGCACTGCCATCCGCCAGGTTGGCTTCACTGACCTGGACGTCGCCACCATCGGCCGCCAAGCCGCTCAGGCTCACGCCATCATCGGCGGCGGTGACCGTGATGGTCAGTGTCGCCGGGGAGGTGTCGCCGTCGGCATCGGTCAGGGTGTAGGCAAAGGTCTCGGTCAGCGTTTCGTCGCCGCTAAGCGCCTGCACACGGGCATCGCTGTTATTGAGCGTATAGCTCCAGCTGCCATCGCTGTTCAGGGTCAAGGTGCCAAACTCGCCTGTGGCGCTGGGGCTATCCAGAGCGACCGTCGCAGGCTGCGCTGTGGAACTGTCGGCACCGGTCGTGTCATTGGCCAGCACATTGCCAGAGATGGCCTGTGCAGTGTCCTCGGCCACGCTAGCACTGTCATCGCTCGCCGACGGCGCATCATCAGCAATGGCAATACGAAGACTGCCGCTGGACGCGCTACCGTTATCATCCGTCACCACCAGCCCCACCGTTTCGGTGAAGCCGCTATCGGTGGCGCCGTCCTGGCTATCGTTGTCGACGCGGGCATCCAGGGTGTAGCTGTAGCTCACCGTGCCGCCGGCAGCATCTCCGTCGAAGCCGGTCAGGGACAGGCTGCCATAGGCCGTATCGACCACCACCGGGTTGGTCGTGGACAGACCTTGCAGCTGATTCAGCGTCAGTGACTGATCCCCTACCTGAACGCTGGCCACACCATCCACGCTGGTGAAGATGAAGCTGCCGCCGCGGGTCAGCGCAGTGCTATCTGCCGCACTGCCATCCGCCAGGTTGGCTTCACTGACCTGGACGTCGCCACCTTCGGTGGCCAAGCCGCCCAGGCTCACACCATCATCGGTGGCGGTGACCGTAATGGTCAGCGTCGCCGGAGAGGTGTCGCCGTCGGCATCGGTCAGGGTGTAGGCAAAGGTCTCGGTCAGCGTTTCGTCGCCGCTAAGCGCCTGCACACGGGCATCGCTGTTGTTGAGCGTATAGCTCCAGCTGCCATCGCTGTTCAGGGTCAGGGTGCCAAACTCGCCTGTGGAGTTGGGGCTATCCAGGGCGACCGTCGCGGGCTGCGCTGTGGAGCTGTCGGCACCGGTCGTGTCATTGGCCAGCACATTGCCAGAGATGGCCTGTGCAGTGTCCTCGGCCACGCTGGCACTGTCATTCACCGCCACCGGGACGTCGTCCTGTACCTGGATGGTCAGGTCGGTGGAGGCTTCGTCGCCGTCGCTGTCAGTCGCCGTAATCGCGAACTGATCCGCCAGGTCATCGCTGCCGGTGCCCTGGCTGGTGTGATCCTGGGTGCTGCCGTCGAGGGTGTAGCTCCAGCTGTAGTCGCCATCTGCTCCCACGCT
>NZ_JAHVHY010000012.1:0-51745 GCF_019802025.1 Halomonas sp. DP5Y7-2
ACCGGCTCCGACAGCGTGGGCTCGGTGGTGATCAGCGGCGTGGACGTGACCAATGGCGGCACCGTGCAAGGTACCTACGGCACCCTGGTCGTCAGCGTGGTGAATGGGGACTACAGCTACAGCTACACCCTGGACGACAACACCACCGACCATAGCAGCCAGGGCACTGGCAGCGACGGCATCCAGGACGTGTTCAGCCTGGTGGTGACCGACTCCGACGGCGACGTCAGCGATCCGGCCAATCTGACCATCGATATCAAGGATGACGTGCCACAACAGTTCTCGCCGGCGGAGCACGCGCTGGAGGACGGAAGCGGCATCCTGGACTTCGGACCCAATGCAGGGGCAGACGGGGTCAAGGAGATGGTGTTCGACGCCAGTCTGGATGGCCAGCCGGCGACGGATAGCTCAGGCAACGCTCTGCGAGTCGACGGCAAGCCGCTGACCTATCGACTCAGTGCCGATGGCACCACACTTTATGCCGAGTCTGCGAATGGGGCTGAAGATGGCTTTAGCGTGACCCTGGCGCAGACCGGAGATGGCTATACCATCGATGTGGTCGGTGACGTCAGTAATGGCGTGGATGTCGCTGCCGAACTCGAGGACGGCGAGAGCGTGACGGGTGGCTATCTCGCGCTGAATCACCTGGATAATGCCAGTGATAACGACCTGCTGGTGTCCAGCAGCAGCGGAGCCGTGGTCGTCGACGATGGCAAGATCGCCGTCGCCACGGGTGCTAGCGTGCGCTTCGATGCCCTGAAGGACCTTGTCGCGGGAACTGGCGGCCCGAGCTGGACCGACCATCAAGGCATGGTCAGCTTCTCCCAGCGGGTGCAGGTGGCAGGCGGCGAAGGTGCCACCACGGCACTGGTCATCGCGGCATTGCTCTACTCGCCCGATGGCAGCGCCGGAAGTGGCGATCCCAGCACCGGATCCAGCGGCTATCTTGCCGTGACGCCCGCCGACATCAAGGTCTTCAACGCCATTGGGGTGGATGTGACCAGCCAGGTCAGCGTGACCGCTGACGGCAACGGCCTGCGCGTGACCGGGTTGAAGGACGGCTGGCAGGTGACGCTGGAAACCGCGAGCGACCGGCCCTTTGAAGCGGTGGAAATCACCGCGGCGGATAGCGGCAGCACCAGCAACGATGACCTTCTGCTAGAGGATGCGTCCTATCGTCTGGGCGGCCCCAGCGACGACTTTGATGTCCAGCTTGGACTGATTGGTCGCGATGGTGATGACGACGAGCTATCCGCTAGCCTGACCTTGCACGGAGATGCCAAGGACAAGCTGCTGGTGGGCGGCAACGGAGAGCAGACCCTGACGGGCGGTGGTGGTGACGACGTGATCATCGGCGATGCGGGTGGCACGCTCAATGAGCCCGCTGGCAACTACAACATCACCCTGATCGTCGACAGCTCTGGCAGTATGGGCAACAGCTCTGGGGTCAACGGCAAGTCTCGCATGCAGCTGGCCAAGGAGGCCCTGCAGAACCTGGTCACCCAGCTCAGCGGCCACGAGGGCACCATCAACCTTCAGATTGTCGACTTCGATAGCGCGGTGGGCAACGGCGACACCATCACCTTCACCAATTTCAGCGCGGCAGACCTGCCAGCAGCGATCGCCTTTATCAATGCCATGATCGCGGGAGGGGGGACCAACTATGAGGATGGCTTCGATGCGGCACGGGACTGGTTTGCCAGCCAGGGCAACGGCTTCACCAATATCGGCTTCTTCCTGACGGATGGTGTGCCGACCTACTACCGCGGCTCCACTGGTGGCCTCGGCGGCAACGGTAGCACCTTTAGCCAGACGGTGATGAACGAGTCCGTCAATGCGTTTGGCGAGTTGGCCTCAGTGGCCCAGGTGGCCGCCATTGGGATCGGCGAGGGCATCAATTCCAATGTGCTGCGCTTCTTTGATAACACGAATGTGGTTGGTACGGCCTCGACGGATATTAATCCGAACGATGGGGTGGTGGGCGTGACTGCAAACGCAGGCCAGCCTCAGATCGTCTTGAGCGGTGGCGATCTTGATGCGGCGCTGCAGGAAGCCGCCGCCAGCCTGCTGCCGGTCGGTGCCGATACCCTCAGTGGTGGCGGTGGGGACGACATTCTGGTCGCCGACACCTTGAACAGTGATCATCTAGAATGGGTCAACGCGGCCACCGGCGAAACCTTCACCGCGGGCGACCACGACGGTCTGGGTTATGCAGGCCTGTACGCCTACCTGACCTGGACACAGGAGAACCCAGGCGGCAGCGGTGTGGCGGATCGCATTGCCGATGCGACTGGATCGGCCCCCAGCGATGAGGAAATTCGTGCCTACATTCGTGCCGAGATCGACAACCTTGGGGATGGTCGCGATGACGGTGCGGCCAACACCCTGGACGGCGGAGAAGGTGATGATCTGCTGATCGGAGGTGCGGGAGCCGATACGCTGATTGGCGGTGTCGGCAACGATACGCTGATCGGTGGCAAGGGCAACGACACTTTGCAGGGCGGCAAGGGCAACGACATCATCGACCTGGGAAGCGGCGCCGATATCCTGGCCTGGAGCCAGGGTGATGCCGGCACCAACGGCGCCCCGGCCGTCGACACCGTCACTGGTTTCACCGTGGGTGGCTACGGGGTGGACCCAGAAGCGGATCGTCTGGAAGTGGCGGACCTGCTGGATGGTGCCACTGACGCCAGCGTCAACGACTATCTCTTTGCTCAGGAAGATGGCAACGGGAATACGGTGCTGCACGTCAAGAGCAGTGGAGGCATTGCCGCTAATGGCAACGATGCCGATCAGACCATCGTGCTCAATGGCGTCACTATGGGAGGGCAGGACTCCGCCACCTTCCTGCAGCAGATGATCGCCAACGACCAGCTGCAGGTAGAGTGATGCGAGCCGAGGGACGCGTGGCGACAATACGTCGCCGAGCAGTCAGTCCTCGTCGTTGCAGCGGCGCTTGGTGTCAGCGACGCATAGGTTTCAGCGACGCATAGGTTTCAGCGGCGCACAGGTTCCAGCGGCACGTCGTTTTAGAGGTAGGTAGTAGCTTGAGACAATCGGCCCGGGAGCATGCTCCCGGGCCGATTGTTTTGCTGCGTGACAGGGAATGCGGTCGGTCTGTCGGCAGCAGGGCTACACGATCGGCAGCAGGATCAGAAGTCGATCCCGCGGCGTGCCTTGAGCCCTGCCGCAAAGCCGTGCTTGACTTCCTGCATCTCGGTGACGGTATCGGCCATGGCCACTAGCTCCCTATGGGCGTTGCGCCCGGTGATGATCACGGTCTGTTCTGGCGGGCGGTTGGCGATCGCGGTGCGCACCGTGTCGATATCCAGGTAGCCAAACTTGAGCATATAGGTGATCTCGTCGAGCACGACCAGATAGACCTCAGGGTCCGCCAGCATGCGACTGGCCTGTTGCCATACCTCTTGACAGGCCTGGGTGTCCGACTCGCGGTTCTGGGTGTCCCAGGTAAAGCCTGTCGCCATGATAGCCACTTCGAGGTTGGCATCCTGCTCAAGCCGTTCGCGTTCGCCACACTCCCAAAGACCCTTGATGAACTGGACGACGCCCACCCGATAGCCGTAGCCCAGCGCGCGAGTCACCGTGCCCCAGGCCGCCGTCGTCTTGCCTTTGCCATTGCCCGTGAAAACCAGCATCAGTCCGCGCTCTTCCTCTGCCGCGGCGACCTTGGCATCGACGTGGCTCTTGAGCTTTTCCATGGCCTTCTTGTGGCGCTCGTTGCGTTGCTGATCGCTCATGCTGGCTCCGATTTTCTGGTCGTGAACGCGCAGGGTAGCCGAGTCGCTCGCTGGCGTCAGCCCGAAGGCCGTCACGCTGGGCCATCACGGCGCCATCGTGACGGTCACGGATCCTGCTTGCCAGCTTCCATACGCCGGGCAAACACGTCCAGCAGGCGATCGTAGAGGGCATCTCCCAGCACGTTGTCCTCGATACCCGCATCAATATTGGGATTGTCGTTGACCTCGATGACCAGAACTCGCTCGCCGACTTGCTTGAGGTCAACGCCGTAGAGGCCGTTGCCGATCAGTCGGCATGCCTTGAGGGCAGTGCGCAGTACCGCCGCAGGCACATCACTGATCGGATGGCTGGTGAAGCCGCCGCTGCGAGTCCGCGGGCCGGAGTGGTCGTAGATCTGCCAATGTCCACGGGCCATGTAGTAGCGACTGGCAAACAGTGGCTGACCATCGAGCACGCCGATGCGCCAGTCGTAGTCGGTGGGAAGCCATTCCTGCAGCAGCAACAGGTCCGAGCTTTCGAACAGAATGCTGGCCTCCCGGGCCAGGGCCTCCGCCGACGCCACCTTCACCACTCCCTTGGAGAACGCACCATCGGGAACCTTCAGCACCCTTGGAAAACTGAGCTCGCGGGCCTGTTCGATCAGCCGTTCAGCACTGGAGCGGCGCAGCAGAAGCCCTTCGGGCGCTGGCACATTGCGAGTGCGCAGCAGCTCATGCAGGTAGACCTTGTTGGTGCAACGCAGAATATCCTGAGGTGCGTCGATCACCACCAGCCCTTCATGTTCTGCACGCCGGGCCATGCGCCAGGTCGGGTGGTCAAGCGACGTGGTTTCGCGCAGGAACAGCCCGTCGAATTCCGCCAGGCGTGCGCTGTCGCGATGGGTGATCAGCGATACATTGATTCCCTGGCGGCGCCCGGCGCGAATGAAACGCTTGAGCGCACCCTTGTTGCTGGGTGGCAGTCGCTCTTCCGGATTGACCAGCATGGCCAGGTCAAAACGATAGCGGCGCCTGGCCCGTGGGGTGCGCCAGACCTTCAGTGAGTGACGGTTCAGGGCGCGGGCAAAGGTGTCCTGCTCGTGCTCCTTGAGCCGCGATAGCGCCAGGGGGCGAAGGCGTGCCAGCCGATAGCTGTGGCCCTGACGTGTCAGGCGCGCTTCCAGCAGCGGGCAGGGCAGGCGCTCGAAAAGTCGCCTGGCGATCTTTGCCAGCGGGGCGGCGTCACACTCGCCAAAAAAGATGGTGACGTCGATCGTGTCGCCAAGCTGCTGGCTGGCTGCCACCTTGCCCAGATCCTCCAGCAGCGGCGCCAGGCCTTCGAGCTGCATGTCGGTGGTGGACTTGCGACGCAGCGTGTTGAGAGTATCCACCGTGGGGATCACCCTCGCTCCACGCGCCTGAGCAAGCAACGAGACATAGTAGCCAGTCCCCAGGTAGCCGAGATCCGCGCACAGGTTGATGACCTGTTCGCTGCCGGACGTTGCCGCCGATGCGAGATAGGTCTCGGCATCGATCACATCGTCGCTGGGGTGATAGGGCTGCCAGTCGCGCTGGCGGTCAACCACGATACGCAGTGCGCACATCGTCATGGGTCCTCGGGCAGGGGGGAAGGGGCGGGGCTCGATCGTTCTGGCAGCCGGCGAGGGAGCAGGAGGAGTGTCTGGTCGAGTGGCGCAAGAATGCACCTGAGCCAGCCGCAAAGCAATATGCTATCTGGGTGAAAAAAATTCATTCATCGACGGCTGACAGCGGGCCTCGGGAGCGACAGAATCGAGCGATATACTCCGTCGTCGCCGACACGGAATTCGTGGCCTTGCATGGAAGTCTTTCTCGATGTCTGTTGTCCTGCGCCCGGCGCTCCCAGCCGATCTCGATGCTCTCGAGTCGCTGGAACGTCGTGGCTTCAGCGGTGATCGTTTCAATCGTCGTCAGCTCAGGTATCTGCTGACCCGCGCCAGGGCAATCACCCTGCTTGCTGTCCCGGCGGAGGCCGGCGACGCTCATGGGGCGGTTCCGCCCGAGGGGAGGTTGCTCGGATACGGCACCCTGTTGCTGCGCAAGGGTAGTCAGACAGCGCGGCTTTACTCGCTTTGCGTGGCACCAGAGGCCCGCGGTGATGGCGTAGGTCGGGCGTTGCTGCTGGCCTTGCAGCAGCAGGCTCGGGCGTCAGGCTGCTCGCGCATGAGCCTTGAGGTGCGTGCCGATAACCGCGTGGCTCTCGGGCTGTATCGACGTGCCGGGTTCCGCCTGGATGCCTGGCTGGACGAGTACTACGAGGATGGCTGCGCCGCCTGGAGAATGATCCTGACGCTGGGCGAACCGACAGGCGCCCCCACTCACTCGGGGGGAGCAGACGGGGGACAGGTGGTGAGGCAAAGGACGCCTCGAGCCTTGGCGGCTGCCTCGGCGACTGACTCGGCGAGCGTCTCTTCACAAGAGCAGACGCAGGATCCGACGGACCCTCAGCACGACGCTGCAGAGGTTGGTCCGCGAGGTGCCTCGCAGGCACCGCTTCCAGTGGTAGACTAGCGCTTTTACCCCTTGGAGTGAGCATGCCCTCTTTCGATATTGTTTCCGAATTTGATCGCCACGAGGCACAGAACGCCGTGGATCAGGCCAACCGAGAGGTCCAGGGGCGCTTCGATTTCCGTGGCGTCGACGCCGGGTTCGAGCTGTCCGACGAGACCGTTGCACTGCATGCCGAGGTGGACTTCCAGCTCCAGCAGATGCTCGACGTTCTGCGCAACAAGCTGATTGCTCGTAGCATCGATCCGCGCACCATGGACGTGCAGGATGCCGAGCTGTCCGGGGTGAAGGCTCGCCAGAACGTCTTGCTCAAGCAAGGCCTGGAGCAGAAGGAAGCCAAGGATATCGTCAAGCGGATCAAGGACTCCAAGCTCAAGGTGCAGGCGCAGATTCAGGGCGACAAGGTGCGCGTCACTGGCAAGAAACGGGATGATCTGCAGAGCGTCATGGCGCTGCTGCGTGGTGACGATGGGCCTGATCTCGCCCTTCAGTTCGATAACTTCCGAGATTGAGCGCAACACCATGGCGAGCTGGGGCGACGGCCTGAGGTCGGCATCCAAGGCATCGGTAGCCTGTCGGGTGTCGAGAGGCTCTAAGATGTCGATAGCCTCGTGCAATTGGCCCCTGCTCGACCGTTGCGGTTCAATGGGAGTTTCAGCGATCAACGGCCGTGTGCGCGGGGCGGTCAACCGCTTTTTCCATCACACCCTCTGCCGCACCATCGGAGCTTACCCTTGATAACCACCACGCGCCGTGTGGCGTGGCAAATGCTTGCCTGGATCAGCTTCGCCCTTGGCGTCATCGGGGCTTTCGTCCCCCTTATGCCCAGCACCTGCTTCTTGCTGGTGGCGGTGTGGGCGGCATCCAAGGGGTCGCCACGCTTCGCCCGTTGGATACGGGAACACCCGCGCTTCGGCCCCGCGGTGGTGGCGTGGGAAGAGTCGGGTGCGATCCCTCGTCATGCCAAGTGGATGGCCCTGGTGATGCTGTCGCTGTCGGTGATCGTGCTGCTGTTCACGGTATCCCTCTGGTGGTTGAAGCTGGGCCTGGTGACGATGCTGGCCGGTATCGCCATCTGGATCTTTACGCGACCCGAGCCCGCGTCCTCGTCCTGAACCGCTCAATGCGCTGCCGGCGCTTTGAGCCTGGCCCCTCCATGCCCGTACAATGGCGACGACTTTTCTGATTGGAGCATCCCCGATGTCCGACCCCCAGCCGATTCATCTCAGCGACTATCTTCCCCCGGCTTACCGTGTCACGCGCACCGAGTTGTCCTTTGATCTGGCGCCTGGCGCGACCCGCGTCAAGGCCAGGCTGCATCTTGAGCGCCATCCTGAGCGCGAGGCCGGCGAAGCGCTGTGGCTGGATGGGGAGCAGCTGTCACTGGTGTCCATCGCTATCGATGGGCGGCCGCTGTCCAATGACGAGTACGAGCTGAGCGACAAGGGGCTGTCCATCGCCAAGGTGCCTGCCTCCTTCGTGCTGGAGACTGACGTCGAGATTGCTCCTGAGGACAACACGGCACTGTCAGGCCTCTATCGCTCCGGGGGCATGTTCTGCACCCAGTGTGAGGCGGAGGGCTTTCGCCGGATCACCTTCTATCCCGATCGTCCCGATGTGATGGCTACCTTCTCCACCACCGTGGTGGGGGATGTCACGCGTGAGCCGGTGCTGTTGTCCAATGGCAACCCCGTTGAGCGTGGCGAACTGCCGGATGGGCGTCATTTTGTCACCTGGGAAGACCCGCATCCCAAGCCTGCCTACCTGTTTGCCCTGGTCGCCGGCGACCTCGAGAAGGTGGAAGATCACTTCACCACCATGAGCGGGCGTGACGTCACCCTGCAGATCTGGGTGGAAGAAGAAAACCTCGACAAGACCGAGCACGCCATGGCGTCGTTGAAGCGCTCCATGGCGTGGGACGAGCAGGCCTACGGTCGCGAATATGACCTGGACCTGTTCATGATTGTCGCGGTCAATGATTTCAACATGGGCGCCATGGAGAACAAGGGCCTCAACATCTTCAACTCCGCGGCGGTGCTGACCCATCCGAAGACCGCTACCGACGCCGCTTTCCAGCGCGTCGAGGGTATCGTGGCCCACGAGTACTTCCATAACTGGTCGGGCAACAGGGTGACCTGCCGCGACTGGTTTCAGCTGTCGCTGAAAGAGGGCTTTACCGTCTTCCGTGACCAGTGTTTCTCGGCTGACGTGAACTCTGCGCCGGTCAAGCGTATCGAGGAAGTGTCCTTCTTTCGTACCGCTCAGTTTGCGGAAGATGCGGGTCCCACCGCTCACCCGGTGCGTCCTGAGTCCTACATCGAGATCGGCAACTTCTATACCCTGACCATCTACGAGAAAGGGGCAGAGATTGTGCGGATGCTGTCTAACCTGGTCGGGCCGGAGACCTTCCGCGAGGGATCAGACCTGTACTTCTCCCGGTTTGATGGTCAGGCAGTGACGATCGAAGACTTTGTCGACTGCATGGCGGAAGTGTCCGGTCTGGATCTGGGGCAGTTTATGCGCTGGTACTCCCAGGCGGGCACTCCGGAAATCGATGCCTTTGGCGAGTACGATTACGCCAACTCCCGCTATCGCTTGATCCTGCGTCAGCGTACCCCGTCAACCCCGGGGCAGCCCGACAAGCAGGCGCTGCATATTCCGGTGCGCCTGGGTCTTGTCGGTACCAAGAGCGGCAGAGACCTGAGCATGACGCTTGACGGCGAAACCCTGGGCCGTGACGCCGTCATCCATCTGCGTGAAGACGAACAGGAGTTCATCTTCACCGACATCGAGGAAGCGCCGGTGCCCTCCCTGCTGCGTGGGTTCTCAGCGCCGGTGAAGCTGTCGTTCCCTTACTCGCGGGAGGACCTGGCGTTCCTGATGGCTCATGACAGCGATGGCTTTAATCGCTGGGACGCTGGCCAGCGTCTGACCCTGCTGGCCCTTGACGATCTGATTGCGGCTCATCGCAATGGCGTCGAGAAGGTCATGGACGGGCGCTTGGTCGACGCCTTCCGCGCGCTGATCGAAGAAGGCAACGATGACAAGGCGGTATTGGCGGAGATGCTGCAGCTGCCGAGCGAGGCCTACATCGCGGAGCAGCAGCCGCTGGTGGATGTGGATGCCATCCATGCCGCTCGGATGTTCGTGCAGCAGTCATTGGCTCGGGAGCTTCGCGACGAGCTGATGGCGCTCTACCACGCAAACCAGAGTGATGCTCCCTATGCCCCGACCCCAGAGCAGATCGGGCAGCGGGCGCTCAAGAACGTGGCGTTGTCCTACCTGATGAGCATCGAGGACGAGGCCGCGATCGAGCTTGCCCAGGCACAGTTCGATGCCGACCACAACATGACCGACGTGCGCCACGCACTGACCCTGCTGGTGCACAGCAGTCGTTCGGACATTGCCGACCCGGCCCTCAAGGCCTTTGGCCGTAAGTGGTCCCATGATCCGCTGGTGATGGATCAGTGGTTCAGCCTGCAGGTGACCCGCCCCCAGGCAGACGCTCTGGATCGCGTGCGTTACCTGATGGAGCACCCGGCCTTTTCGCTCAAGAACCCAAACAAGGTGCGAGCGTTGATTGGCGCCTTTGCCGGGCAGAATCGGGTCAACTTCCATCGGCTGGACGGGGAAGGATACCGTCTGCTGGCGGAGGTGGTGATCGAGTTGAATCGCCTGAATCCGGAGATCGCGGCACGCATCATCACGCCGCTGACGCGCTGGCAGCGCTTCGACAAGGCGCGCCAGGAGCTGATGCGCGCTGAACTCGAGCGGATTCGTCAGGAGACATTGTCGCCCAATGTCTACGAGATCGTGGAGAAGGCGCTGGCCTGACCCCGGACTCGGAAAGATGCCGAGAAAGGCGCCGCCCTGTGGGCGGCGTCTTGCGTTGGCGACATCTAAACCGTGTCAGCGGTTACGGCAGCAGCATGCCCAGGGTCAACAGGCCAAGCAGGGCCCACAGCAACGCCGCGACAGCTGAGCGTGCGAGAATCGCCCGCAGGGCTCGCCACAGGAAGAACAGACCCAGCACCAGCAAGGCCAGACTGAAGAACGAGGGAGCGATACCGAGGGAGCGAGACAAGCCATCGATGAAGCCTGCTGCCGCATCATCAAGGCCGGTAAAAAAGCCTCCCAGGGTATCGACGACCACCCGTATCAGGGTGCCCAGTGCTTCGCCCAGCCAGGTAAAGAGATCTTCCACCGCCATGCATCCTTGTCATCGATCGTGTACCGCTCCGCAACGCCGGTCGAGGAGGTAAGAGACACGAGTATCCTTGCCATGGGGAGGCGGGGCAACTACCGCCGCAGTGCACCCGCTCCACGCCACCTCGGCTCGGCTAGCCCAGCTGCTGGGTACGCGAGATGATACCGGCTTCCTCGGCGGCACTGTCCGCCAGGGCACGGCCCGCCTCGTCGTAGACATGGTAGACCGCATGGGCGCCAAGCTCGCGGATGGTATCGATCTCTTCCAGGTATTCCACCACCGCAGTGATCTTGCCGGGAAAGTGGCGGCTTCTCAGCTGCTTCAGGGCGAACAGGTTACCCGCATGATGGGGCATGGCCAGCACGACCAGCTCGACCTGCGAAGACATCAGCATCTTGTCCCAGAAGTCGGAGTCTACCGCGTCGCCTTCGACGATATTGAAGCCCTTTTCGGCCAGGGTCTTCACGCTTTTCGGGTTGGAGTCCACCCCGAGTACCTTCAGCCCGTATTCCTTTGTCAGACGCCGGTACACGCTGCGACCGATGCGACCCATCCCCAACACCACCGCCTCGGCATCTCCGACTTCGATGGGTCTGTCACTGGGCGACAGCGCTGATTCATCGACCTTGGGCAGGCGCGGTTCGAGCCATTGGTAGAGGCGTTCGCTGAAGGCATTGAGGATGGCTGAAGCGACGAAGCTCAGTGCTACCGCCAGGGACACCACCACCAGCCACTCTGGCGCAAGCCAGCCACTGGACACTGCGATGGCGCCCACGATCAAGCCAAATTCTGAATAGTTGCTGAGGCTCAGCGTCGCCAGTACGGATGTGCGGTGGCGCATGCCAAAGCGCATCAGTATCAGTTGATAGAGCAGACTCTTGAGCGGCAGCAGCACCACCAGCAGCATCGCCAGCCCCAGCAGAGACCAGCTAGGCAGGGCGGTAAGACCGATGCTCAGGAAGAACCCGACCAGCAGCAGTTCCTTGATGTTGAACATGGACCGCGACAATGTCTGGGCGGCGGGGTGGGGCGCCAGCAGCATGCCGATGATCAGCGCGCCCAGATCGCCCTTGACGCCTACCGCCTCGAACAGGCCGTAACCCAGTACCAGCGCCATGACGACGCCGCACAGCATCTGCATCTCGCCGTGACCCATACGATCCAGCAATTTACGCAGCAGCGGCGCAAGGGGAATCAGAGCGAATAGCCCAAGCGCCCAGGGACTGGGCAACTTGCCGGTGGATGCCGTGAGAAAAATCACCGCAAACAGGTCCTGCATGATCAGGATGCCGATGGCCAGGCGGCCGTAAGCCGCCTGGGTTTCACTGCGTTTCTCCAGCACCTTGACGACGAACACCGTACTGGAAAAAGACATGGCGAAGGCCAGCACCAGCAGCGTCGTCAGATCCAGGCCCGCCAGCAATCCGTTGGGAGATGCCAGCCAGCCCAGGGTGACAATGCCCTTCAGGAGCCCCAAGATGACAACAAAAAGTACCACTGAGGCCAGCATATGCAGGCTGGCTCCGCCCCAGACGTCTGGGCGCAGCAGGGTCCTGACGTTGAGTTTCAGTCCGATGGTGAACAGCATCAAGGTCACCCCCAGGTGCGCCACCAGCGTGAGCACAGGCGTTTCATCGTAGCCGAGCACGTTGAGAAGAAAGCCGCCGGCGAGAAAACCGACCAAGGGTGGTAGTCTGAGGGCCATGGCGGCCAGGCCGGACAAGAAGGCGGTCAGCACAAAAATAGGTTCAATCATGCAGGCACTCGGTCAGAAGGGGCTGATAGTGATGACAATTGTAAGGGATGCGTTGTCAGCATGGTGGCGGATATGTGCGTGTTGATGCCACATTGATGCATGTCCCCCTCTGCGAGCTAAAATGCGACTGCGGTGCCAAGTCAAGATAAACGGTGGCAGAGGCGTTGCCCTGTCCACGTGGAGAGCAAACCGCACCAGGATGTGCGATTTACATGAACCCCTTGTGAAGAAGGAACTGTCAGGATGACCCAGCCGCCGGGCACCAATCGGCTGATCCTCAATGGACAATCATCGCAGCTGCCGGAGGTCCGCAGTGCGGTGTTTGCGTGCCGGCGCGGGGGACTCGATGTGGATGTTCGCGTCACCTGGGAGAAAGGAGACGGCGAGCGTCAGGCCACCCAGGCCGGTCGCGATGGCGTCAAGCGAGTGATCGCAGGGGGCGGCGATGGCACCGTACATGAAGTCGTCAATGGTCTGATGCAGTTACCCCGCAAGGACCGTCCCGAGTTGGCCATCATGCCCTTAGGTAGCGCCAACGATCTGGCCAAGTCATTGGGCTTGCCATTGGGCCAGGCCGCGTCATTGGATGCGGCGTGCCGCTTACCCAGCCGCTGGATCGATATCCCCCGTCTCAACGACCGTTACTTTATCAACATGGCCACCGGCGGGTTCGGCGCGGAAATTACCACGTCCACCCCCCGGCCGCTGAAAAGGCTGATGGGGGGAGGCGCCTACTCGGTGTTTGGTGCTTTCAAGGCCTGGCGCTATCAGCTCTATCAGGGGCACCTGGCCTGGGACGGTGGCGAGAGTCGCGCGGGCATCTTTCTGCTGGGCATTGGCAATGGCATCCAGGCCGGAGGAGGCCAGCAGCTGACCCCGGCAGCGCGGCTGGACGACGGACTGTTCGATGTGCTGCTGGTGCGGGACTTTCGCTCTCTGCGACAGCTCAAGGCCATGATGAGCGAGCTACGTGCGCGGCCCTACCACGGTCAGTATGTCGATGCCTTTCGCAGTGCCTGGCTGCGCTTCGAGGCGGATGGGGAGGCACGTTTGCCTCTGACGCTGGACGGCGAGGCCTGCTACCAGCAGGCCTTTGAAGCCCAGGTCATGCCATTGGCGCTGCGACTGACCATGCCGGATAGCTGTCGCATGGCATCACCACGTGGCGAGTAGCCTTGATGTAGCTGGTATTGATGTAGCTGGTATTGATGTAGATAACCCGGATGTGACCAGCGTTCAGTGAGCCGTCCCGCGGCGAGGGGCGGCGGTTGGTCGGTCAGCGTTGCACCTCGTCAGCGCCTTTGCTGCAATATTTGTGAACGTTTGCGGTCCAAGGTGACATCGATGGATGTTGCCCGCAGTCGTATCAACAGGAGCCCCATGACATGGAGAGAAGACAATGGCAGTGACCCCGCGAGTGGCGGTGGCCGTGGTGGCCCTCAGCATCCCGCTGTGGTTGAGCGGGTGTGAGGGTGAAGACCCAGAGGCCACGACTCAGACCAGCAGTGCGGAAACTGTGGCTGGTGAGGACTCCTCGTCAGCGCCTGAGGCGGCAACAGATGAAGCGCCAGGCGACACGCTGGCGTCTCAAGGGGACAGTGCCGTGGATACGGCGTCTGAGGGTGATGCATCGCAACGCCCTGAACCGGCAGAAGACGATACGTCCAGCAATGCTGCTGCAGGCTCCGATATGCCTGAGGGTGCCAGCGTGGAGCTGGGCAGCAGCGCAACCGATACCCTGCAGTCCGAGCAGGCCGTGCCTGGTGAGGCCAGCCGTTCCGACGTTGACGCGATCCTCGAGGAAACCGAGCGCCGGTTTGAAGAGGCCAGCCGCAAGATCGATGAAGCGTATCAGCAAGCGGAGGCGTCGGCCCCGGACAGCTCCGGTACGCAAGCGGCAAGCGTCGATGCTTCGGCGCCTGAGCCGACCAGTGCCGTCGATGACAGCGGCGATGGGGCGGCCAGCGCTTCACCGCTGGCAGATGGTGATGGGCAAGGCGGCGCCAGCAGTGCGCCTGGCAATGACTCCAGCGAGGTCGATGCCATCCTGCAAGAGACCGAGCGGCGTTTCGAAGAGGCCAGCCGCAAGATCGATGAGACGTTTGAAGAGGCCGAACGACAGGTGCCGGAGACGACCCCTGTCGAGACCAGCGGGAGCGGCCCCACCTACAAGGTGGACGTCAACGCTGAAGGCGAGATCGAGCAGTAGCCGCCCGTACCTTAGTCTCTGGGCTCATACGCTCATAAGAAAGGCCCACCTCGCGGTGGGCCTTTCCGTTACGACGCCGGGTCCAATCCATCATGCTGACAGGTTGTTCCGATGTCGCGGTACTGCATCGCGGGAACAGCGTTCCCGCGTCAAGATGTGACTTGCACGAAGCTTAGTCAGCGATCTTGATGTTGGAGGCCTGAAGGCCTTTCTTGCCCTGGGTCACTTCGAAGGAGACCTTCTGGCCGTCCTGCAGGGACTTGAAGCCTTCAGCCTGAATCTCGGAGAAGTGGGCGAACAGGTCGTCACCGCCGTCGTCCGGAGAGATGAAGCCGTAGCCCTTAGTGTCGTTGAACCACTTGACAGTGCCAGTTGCCATTGTCGATTTCCTTAACTCGCTAAATGATGGTGCTGGTGCAGCCACAGGGGAGCTTTTCTCCCATCATGTGGTCTGAACCCTGGTGCGTGGGCATGACAAGAAAGAAGGGCGCATTGCGTGTTTCGACAATAGATTGTTCGAACTACCACTGACGACGTTTCCACTTGCTGTCCTACGCTGCGACTCAATCAGCACATTCTCGACGTGTTTGAGAGACACCGCTGGAACGGTTTCTTCAGACAAGCGAGAATGGCCTACCTCGACCCGCCAAGTTACTGTAGATCGAAAGGTCTGCAGCGTCCAGCGGCACGCGTGTAATGGCGTGTCGACGGACCTGACGACAGGGATTCAACGTAAAAGGAATCTGCATGACTGCTCCTGCGATGTACAACGACGACACCCATTCCAAGGTAGTGGGCTACCTGCTGTGGTTGTTCGGTTTTCTCGGTGCGCACCGGTTCTATTACGGCAAGCCGGTGACGGGAACCATCTGGTTCTTGACGCTTGGCCTATTCTTCATTGGGTGGATCATTGATCTGTTCTTGATTCCGAGCATGGATCGGGAGGCGGATCTGCGCTTTCGTGGTGGCCCGACCAACTACACGGTGGCCTGGGTGCTGCTGACCTTCCTTGGCGTGTTTGGCCTTCACCGCTTCTACATGGGCAAATGGGTGACCGGAATCATCTATCTGCTGACCGGCGGCCTGTTTCTGGTTGGCATTCTGTATGACTTCTGGACCCTGAACGACCAGATTTCTCTCAAGCACGCCGAGAACCCCGGAGCACAATGACCATGGCGGAGTGGATGGACGGGCAATTGCTGGCGTTTGTCGTGGCGATCACGCTGCTGAGCTTGACGCCCGGCATCGATACCCTGCTGGTGATTCGAAATACGGCGCGGGGCGGCCTGCGTGATGGTGTGCTTACCAGTATGGGGATCTGCTCTGGTCTGTTTGTCCACGCCACGGTTTCGGCCCTGGGTGTGTCACTGATTCTGCTGCAGTCGGCGTGGGCCTTCTCTGCGCTGAAGCTGGTGGGCGCTGCCTATCTGGCGTGGCTTGGAGTGGCCAGCTTGCGTCAAGCCTGGAAGGGCGGCGGCCTGGAAGTGGCGGCGGTCAGCGGCACCTCGCGGCAAGCGGTTCCGATGTGGCGTCCCCTGCGGGAAGGGCTTCTGTCCAATGTGTTGAACCCCAAGACCGTCGTGTTCTACATGGCCTTTCTGCCGCAGTTCATCGCGCCCACGGATCCCGCCTTGCTCAAGTCGCTGTGGCTGGCGGGCATCCACTTCATCATCGCGAACGTCTGGCAGATTCTGGTCGCGGTGCTGGTGGGAAGCGCCAGCCACTGGCTGGCACGGCCCGCGTTCTCCCGGGTGCTCAATGGCTTGACCGGGGGCGTACTGGTGGCGTTTGGTATCAAGTTGGCGCTGACCAGGGCGCCGGCGTAAGGCCGCGCTGAATAGGCGGCCGCCCGGTCGACTCCTATGCTGATGGCGTTCGGCTTGCGCTAACGCAAGGTGGCAGCGTAGAGAGACATGGCAAACAGGGTAACGAAAAGCCCCGGTCCAATTGGACCGGGGCTTTTCTGTGGGGAGGTAACGGTACGTCTATGCTGGTTCAGCGCCTGACCATGCCCGCATCGTAGCGTGCCGTCTTCTCTGCCGGCGTCAGCACCTGCACGCCTTGGGTCGACCCCTTGGCAAGGCTCTCGAACACCACGCGGTATTCGAGCACGGCGCGTACATAGCGACGCGTTTCCTTGAACGGAATTTCTTCGACGAACAGATCGAACTCGCCAGGCGACCGCGCCAGCCAGTTGTCGACCCGGTGGGGCCCCGCGTTGTAGGCAGCCGCCGCCGCAATGCGGTTGCCCGAGTAGCGAGCGATCATATCCCGGATATAGGTGCTGCCGAGGCGAATATTGGTGGCGGGATCCAGCACCCCATAGGGGCCAGGGTCGCCGATCCCCACCTGCCGTCCGACCAGTGCGGCGGTACCCGGCATCAGCTGCATCAGACCACGGGCGCCTGCCGGCGACAGCGCCTCGGGGTTGTAGGCACTCTCGCGTCGGGCAATGCCCATCAACAGGTAGGGATCCACCGCATTGGCCTGGCCCCAGCGCTGGAAGTCAGCGCGATAGGCTTCCGGAAAACGCCAGGGCAGGGCGTCCAGCATCTTGCCGACGATGGTGGTCTGCACCAGGCGCACGTGCCAGCCCCTGGAGGCGGCGTAGTCAGCCAGGCGCCGCGCATCGGCGGGGCTGGCCTTTCGCACCGCGTGGTACCACTCCAGGTTCGCCAGTCCCTCCTGCCCGACGCGCAGCAGGGCTTCCGTGCGGCGCACTGTGGGCCAGTTCGCGACCTGAGAGCGTTCCGTATCGCTGGAGTGGTGGCTTTCCATATTGAGGTTGTAGGGCTGCCCCAGGCGGTCTGCTGCGACGAAACCGAAGAAGTCTCGCTGCCCGGCTGCGCGAGTAAAGGCTGCCTGTGCGGCGGTCTGCTGGCCGCGCAGAGTGAGCGCACGTCCAAGCCAGTATTGCCAGCGGGCCTTGCCTTGCACCTCCGCGGGCATGGCGGCGACCGTGCGTTCCAGCGCCCCCCAGTCGCGGTCGCGGATGGCCAGGCGCGCCCGGAGTTCAAATACTTCGGCATCCTGCTGCGTCGGCAAGGCGCCATCGATCCAGCCAAGCAGTTCGCGCTGGTCACGCCGTAGGGCGTGATACATGATCTCGCGCTCGAGGGACTGGCGCGCTTGCGGGGACAGGTTCACCCGTGTCGATACCTGTTGCCAGCCGTTGAGCGCAGAGGCCGCCGACGTTTCCGCACCAGCGATGACGGCGGCACGCACAAAGTCTTCTGTGCCGGCGCAGTTCGGCCCGACACAGCTGCCTACGCTGGCCAGACGGGAGGGGCTGATATCCACGCTTTGTTGTGCAGCCACTGCGCTGCTCCAGGCCGGCCCCAGCTGGCGGCCGAGATAGCTGACCAACCCGTCTTCGCCGTTTTCCCAAGCCAGCATCATGCGCTGGAAGATCTCCAGGTCGCCGATGTCGCCCCTGGCCCGTAGCGTCGAGAATAGCGTGTCGCAGGCATCTGGCTGGGAGCTGCCGACGTTCCACAGCTCGCGTCCCCCTTGTGCGGCCTGGGAGGGATTCTGGCCGAGTTGAGCGGTGTAGTAGTAACACTGCTCTGCCGTGGTCGCCGGAACGCCGTTGGCCACGGCGAGCAGGTCGCCGTAGCGACCGGCACGGCCATAGCGCAGGATGGCCTGTTCGCGCATCCAGTCACCGAGGGGAGCGTCGGCATTGGCGGAGATGTAGCCCAGCACCTCCTGGGGGGAGGCGTTGGGCAGACGGTCGCGCAGGCGATAGTACGCCACGTAGCCCTCGAGTTCGTGACCACGTATGGCAGCGTCGTTGATCTGCTGGAAGTTACCGCTGCGAGCAGCTTCCAGGGCACTGCGCATGGCGCCATCGCTGGCCTGGGCAGAGGCCAGCGACGGTGTACAAAGGGCCGTCGCGGCCAGCAGTGGCGCTAGGCGGCGAAACAGGGCGAATGGCATTGAGACCCTCCTGGTCCTGAGGTGAAGACACGATTGCCTGGGCGCGCCTGAGTGCGCCTGGAGGCTCCATGGTGACCGAACATGGGAAGCTTGAACAGTCATGTTATCTGACGCTGAAGCTTGACCCAGAACAGGTCCGCCTCCATGTTGACAGTGTCGAGGCCGAAGCCCAGGACATCGTCCCCAAAGGCCGGCTGCTGTCACCGCTGCAGGCGTTTGACGAGACCTGCATCCAGGAGGTTGTTGAGATGTCCCTGTTTGACCGTGTCCCTGTGATAGGACGTCTTTCCCAGCGTTCGAGAGCCTTCAAGCACATCTTGAGGGCCTTGAAGCTGTTCATTCCGATGCTCCAGGATGTGCTCGGCGGACGTTATCGCCCAGTGCCCTGGTCCGCCTTTGGCTGGATGGCGGCGGCCTTGGCCTACCTGGTGTCTCCGTTGGATCTTGTTCCGGACGTGCTGCTGCTGTTTGGTCTCGTCGATGACGTGGTCATTGTCGGGTGGTTGCTGACCAAGGTGGACGCGAGTCTGGCAGATTACCGGGCCTGGCGTGGCGACGTCGAAGAGGACGCGCAGCGGGAAGAGCGGGATATCAGTGATCTGTAGTCTGCCCGGTTGACCCGTCGGCGTCGGCAACGCTGAGCGGTGGTGGAATGCCCTGCCGCCGCCAGGCCCACTGTTCTTGGGTAAGTCTTCATAGATACGTCTTCATAGATACGTCGTCATGGGTAGCTAGACCCATCGTTCATAGGTAAAAAGGCGAATGGTGGACCTGAAGGGTTCTGACTAGGCTGTCAGTCAAACGTTTGACTATGGCGCTCGTCATGTCCGCACAAGAAGATGCTTTCGCTTCACCTTCCTTTTCGCTGTGGCGCCAGGCTCTTCAGCGATTTATCGATGTCATTCCGCACACCCACATGCTGGAGATGCAGGTCACCTCGGTGGACGAGGAGGGCGTTACGCTGTATCTGCCCTGGCATCCGCTGTTGTCGGGAGATCGCCAACGAGGACTGGTGCACACGGGGGTCCTCAGCATGCTGCTTGACACCGCCTGTGGCGCGTCCGTGCTGACCGCGTTGCCCCAGCCCGAGGTATGCCCGACCCTGGACCTGCATATCAGCCACCGCCGCCCCGGTATCGAGGAATGGCCGCTGTGGGTCAAGGCCAGAGCCGATGCGGTATCGTCCAGTGTCGTGTTCACCGAGGCTCAGGCATGGCAGCAGGATGGACAGCCACTGGCCCGAGCGAGCGGGCATTTCGCCAGGCTAGGACCCCGCAACACGCCTCCTGGATTTGCCGATGCCATGTTTGCCGGTCTCGCGGAGTCGGATGAATCGCCGGCTGTACCACCGACCCCGGTGATGGCGGCCCGTGGCAGCAGCGATGCCCTGGATCCACTGCTGTTAGAGGCGGGCATCAACGATGATAACCTCGCCCCCTGGATAGCGCAGATACCTTACGCAGGGCAGCTCGGGGTGTCGGCCTGTCGCGACGATGAGGGGCTCTGTTTTGCGCTGGAGGCGCGGTCTTCCAATATCGGTAACCCCATGCTGCCTGCGCTTCACGGTGGTGTCGTGGCGGCATTCATGGAAACGGCTGCGGCCCTGCATACGCTCAGCCAGTCCCGCCAGCCACGCCTCCCTCGGTTGGTCAATGTGACCGTGGACTACCTGGCACCCGCTGCGGTGAAACCGACCCGTGCCCGCTGTCGCCTGGTACGCGAGGGGCGTCGTATGGTCAATGTGGACACATGGGCGTGGCAGGATGACGAAGCGACCCCGATCGCCCGCGCGCGCATGAGCTATGTGTTAGATCCCGCCTAGCGTGTGCTGAATCCTGAAGCGTATGTGCCGGAACCAGCGCCAAGGGGTGCGCTGCGGGCTTGAAAAGACAGCGTCTAGCCCCATATCGATGATCAATTGAAGATCGTACGGCGTTGAGCGAGCGCCGACAGGGGATGCCCTGACGCCTCGCTACCCGCGTCGCACACTCTGGAACGCCAGTGTCCCGGCACTGGTCCGGAAAACGCTATGTCGAAAGGGGTTCGACCTACCATGACCACCGCTACTCACGAAGAAACCCTGGGCTTTCAGACCGAGGTCAAGCAGCTTCTCAACTTGATGATCCACTCGCTGTATTCCAACCGCGAGATCTTTCTTCGGGAGCTGATTTCCAACGCAGCGGATGCCTGCGACAAGCTCCGTTACGCCGCTCTGGACAACGACGCCCTGTATGAAGGCGACAGCGAACTGCGTGTCGAGATCGAGCACGACAGCGACGCCAAGACGGTGACGATTCGTGACAACGGTATCGGCATGAATCGCGACGATGTGATCGCCAACCTCGGCACGATCGCCAAGAGCGGCACCGCGGAGTTCCTGAATCAGCTATCTGGCGAGCAGCAGAAGGACGCCAAGCTGATCGGTCAGTTCGGTGTCGGGTTCTACTCGGGCTTTATCGTCGCCGACGAGATCACGGTGCGCACGCGCAAGGCGGGAGACGCAGCGGATGCGGGCGTTGAGTGGCGTTCGAAGGGCGAAGGTGAGTTTGTGGTGGCCGAGCTTGAGCGCGAGAAGCACGGTACCGAGATCATCCTGCACTTGAAGGATGATGCCAGCGAGTTCGCCGATGACTATCGCCTGCAAAGTCTGGTGCGCAAGTACTCCGACCACATCGAAGTGCCGGTGAAAATGCCGCGCACGGAAAAGGCGACCGACGACGAAGGCAATGAGGTCGACGGTAGTGAAGTCACCACCTGGGAGACCATCAACGAGGCGACAGCGCTGTGGGTTCGTCCCAAGGGCGAGGTGTCGGATGATGAGTACAAGGCCTTCTACAAGCATGTGGCTCATGACTTCTCCGACCCGCTGGCCTGGAGCCATAACAAGGTCGAAGGCAACCTGGAGTACACCAGCCTGCTGTACGTGCCGGGCCGTGCTCCCTTCGACCTGTACGAGCGTGATGGCGCCCGTGGGGTGAAACTGTATGTGCAGCGTGTGTTCATCATGGACGACGCTGAGCAGTTCCTGCCGCTCTACCTGCGCTTTATCAAGGGCGTGCTGGATACCCGCGACCTGTCGCTGAACGTGTCCCGCGAACTGCTGCAGCAGGATCCCAAGGTCGACAAGATCAAGTCCGCGCTGACCAAGCGTGCGCTGGACATGCTGAAGAAGCTGTCGAAGGACAAGGAGGCTTATCAGAGCTTCTGGAATACCTTCGGCGCCGTGTTGAAGGAAGGCCCGGCGGAAGACTTCGCCAACCGCGACAAGATCAGTAGCCTGCTGCGCTTCTCCAGTACGCACACCGACAGCGCCACCCAGGACCAGTCACTGGCCGACTATGTCGAGCGGATGAAAGAGGGTCAGGACAAGATCTATTACATCGTCGCCGACGGCTTCAATGCGACCAAGAATAGCCCCCACCTGGAGATCTTCCGCAAGAAGGGGATCGAGGTACTGCTGCTGCACGACCGGATCGATGAGTGGCTGATGAGCCACCTTACCGAGTTCGATGGCAAGAAGCTGGTCGATGTGGCCAAGGGCGACCTCGATCTTGGTGATGTCGAGAACGAGGAAGAGAAGAAGGCCCAGGAGGAGACCGCCAAGGCCAAGGAAGACCTGGTCAAGCGGGTGAAAGAGGCGCTGGGAGACGAGGTCCAGGAGGTCAAGGTCACCCATCGCCTGACGGATTCTCCTGCCTGTGTGGTCCTGCCTGAGCACGAGATGGGCTTCCAGATGCGCCGCATCATGGAAGCGGCGGGCCAGAGCCTGCCGGAGGTCAAGCCGATCCTCGAACTCAACCCGGAGCATGCGCTCGTCGCGCGTCTCGAAGCGGCCGGCGACGAGGGCTTTGCCGATCTCGCCAGGATTCTGCTTGATCAGGCGATTATCGCCGAGGGCGGCCATCTCGATGATCCCGCTGCCTACGTCAAGCGTCTGAATGCCTTGCTCAGCGCCTGACAACAGGCCGGCAGATTGATCGGCGTACCTCTGGGTACATAGCGCCATCGTTGCGCCAGGGCGGCGCCACCTTCGGGTGGCGTCGCCTTTTTATGGCGCGCTCTGCTCGCTGACCCTCCCGCCTGTTTATCCTCCCTGATGCGCTAAATCGCCAGTTGCGCCGCGACCTTATTGGACGCTGATACGGGTCAAGTCCGGGCTGTCCCTCTACTGCTAAAGTCGAATGGTCCCGCTGGGACAGAGGTTGTCTCGCCCAGCAAGAGCGCAGCATCCACGTCACCATCGAAGTGACGACCGCGCTGCCACCGATCTTCAAGCTTTGCTGCCCCCTCCGATGGATAGAGGGGGGCAGTGAGTCTGCACTAGTTTCGTATTTCCTTTGGTTGAGGGGCAAGTCGATGAAAGAGCAATTCGCACAGGCGTGGGAAGGGTTTGCGGGCACCGCGTGGAAGGAGGGGGTCAACGTACGCGACTTCCTGCTGGCCAACGTGACGCCCTATGAAGGCGACGAGCATTTTCTGGTGGCAGAGCCCGCCACGAGCACCCGCGCACTGTGGGACCGGGTCATGGAGGGCATCAAGCAGGAGAATGCCACCCACGCGCCACTGGACTTCGACACCTCGCTGGTGTCCTCCATCACCGCCCATGACGCCGGCTACATCGATGCGTCTCTCGAGACCATTGTCGGTCTGCAGACCGAGGCACCCTTGAAGCGGGCCATCATGCCCAATGGTGGGATCAAGATGGTGGAAGGGTCCTGCCAGGCCTACGGCCGCGAGCTGGATCCGCAGGTGAAGAAGATCTTCACCGAGTTTCGCAAGACCCATAACCAGGGCGTGTTCGATGTCTACACCCCGGACATCCTCAAGTGTCGCAAGTCCGGCGTGCTGACAGGACTCCCTGATGCCTATGGACGCGGCCGCATCATCGGTGACTATCGCCGGGTCGCGCTTTACGGTGTCGACTTCCTGATGGCCGACAAACAGGCCCAGTTTGCTTCTCTGCAGTCACGCTTTGAACGGGGCGATGATCTGGAGGCGGTCATTCAGCTGCGCGAAGAGGTCGCCGAGCAGTATCGTGCGCTGGACCAGCTGAAAGAGATGGCGGCCAAGTACGGCTTCGATATCTCGGTGCCGGCCACCACGGCTCAGGAAGCCATTCAGTGGACCTACTTCGGCTACCTGGCTGCGGTGAAGTCCCAGAATGGCGCGGCCATGTCGCTGGGGCGTACCTCCAGCTTCCTCGACATCTACCTGGAGCGCGATCTGAGCCAGGGAGTGATCGATGAAGTGGGGGCCCAGGAGCTGGTCGACCACTTCATCATGAAGCTGCGCATGGTGCGCTTCCTGCGCACGCCTGAGTACGACGAACTGTTTTCCGGCGACCCCATCTGGGCGACCGAGTGCCTGGGGGGCATGGCCCAGGACGGACGCACGCTGGTCACCCGTACCAGCTTCCGTTTCCTCAACAGTCTGTACACCATGGGCCCAAGTCCTGAGCCCAACCTGACCGTGCTGTGGTCAGAGCAGCTGCCAGAGGGGTTCAAACGCTACTGCGCCAAGGTGTCTATCGACACCTCGTCGATCCAGTATGAGAACGACGATCTGATGCGCCAGGACTTTGCCTCCGATGACTACGCGATTGCCTGCTGCGTGTCCCCCATGGTGATCGGCAAGCAGATGCAGTTCTTCGGCGCTCGTGCCAACCTGGCCAAGACGCTGCTGTACACGATCAACGGCGGCGTCGATGAGAAGCTCAAGATTCAGGTGGGGCCAAAGAGCGAGCCGATCCGTGATGAGGTGCTGGACTTCGATGACGTCTGGCAGCGTATGGATGGTCTGATGGACTGGCTGGCACGGCAATACGTCACCGCGCTGAATGCCATCCACTACATGCACGACAAGTACAGCTACGAAGCGGCCCTGATGGCGCTGCATGATCTTGACGTCAAGCGCACCATGGCCTGCGGTATCGCCGGGCTATCGGTGGCGGCGGACTCACTGTCCGCGATCAAGTATGCCACCGTGCGCCCAGTGCGCGACGAAGACGGTGTGGCGGTGGACTTCGAGATCGACGGTGACTACCCGTGTTTTGGCAACAACGATGCACGGGTTGATGATATCGCCTGTCAGCTGGTGGAAGTCTTCATGAACAAGATTCGCCAGCTCAAGACCTACCGTGGCGCCGAGCCTACCCAGTCTGTGCTGACCATCACCTCCAATGTGGTCTACGGCAAGAAAACCGGGACTACGCCGGACGGGCGTCGCGCCGGCGAGCCTTTTGCGCCGGGAGCAAACCCGATGCATGGACGTGACACCAAGGGGGCAGTGGCATCGCTGACGTCGGTGGGCAAGCTGCCCTATGCCCATGCCAAGGATGGTATCTCGTACACCTTCTCGATCGTGCCCAAGGCGCTGGGCAAGGACGAAGGCACGCAGCGTGGCAATCTGGCCGGCTTGATGGACGGCTATTTCCATCACAGTGATCGCCAGGAAGGTGGCCAGCACCTGAACGTCAACGTGCTCAACCGCGAGATGCTGGAAGACGCCGTGGTCCATCCCGACAAGTACCCGCAGCTGACGATTCGGGTGTCCGGCTACGCGGTGCGCTTCAACTCGCTCACCGCAGAACAGCAGCGGGACGTGATCAGCCGTACCTTCACCGAGACGCTCTAGGGCGTACTGCCCAAGACTCGTCCTGAGGCCGCGACAGCGGCCTCCCTCTGGCTCCGGGAATTTTCCCCGGAGCCCTTTTCTTGCGAGGCCACGCCATGTCCCGTATCGGCCGTCTTCATCATCTCGAGAGTTGCGGTGCCGTCGATGGCCCCGGCATCCGCTTTCTGGTCTTTCTTCAGGGCTGCGTGATGCGCTGTCAGTACTGCCATAACCGGGATAGCTGGGATCTGAAAGGGGGACGCGAGGTCAGCGTGGAAGAGGTCATGGCGGAAGCGCGAACCTATCTACCGTTCATGCGCGCCTCCGGAGGGGGCATCACCTGCAGCGGGGGAGAGGCGCTGCTGCAGCCAGCCTTCGTGCGGGATCTGTTCGTGGCCGCCAAGGCAGAGGGGATGCACACCTGTCTCGATACCAACGGCTACGCCTGCCATTACGACGATGTGCTCGATGCACTGCTTGATGCCACCGACCTGGTGTTATTGGATATCAAGCATATCGACGAAGGGGCCCATCGCGTACTGACGGGGATTTCCTCCCGTCGACCCTTCGCCTTCGCACGCCATCTGGCGGCGATCGGCAAGCCGACCTGGATTCGACAGGTGATCGTGCCGGGCCATACCGATAGCGACGAGATGATGCACCGACTCGGCCAGTTGATTCAGACCCTGGATAACATCGAGCGGGTCGAGCTGCTGCCTTACCATGGTCTGGGCGAGTACAAGTGGGAGGAGCTGGGACAGCACTATCCGCTGGCCGGACTCGAACCTCCGAGTCGCGAGACCATGGAGCGCCTGGTGGCGATTGCCGCTCGCTATCATCCGCAGGTGGTGGCGGGCTGAGTGACGGCGTCATGTGTTTAAACAAGTCTGTCCAGCAGCCCGCTAAGCAACGCCCATTCAGCAATCCTACTCAACAAAGCCCCCGTCACCGCAGGGTGACGGGGGCTTGGTTCGTGCAGCCGCAGGACGGGGTCAGTCGACGGCTGTGCTGCGATCGGCTCTGCGGCTGGCGGCGGCGGTGAACAGCACATCGGTGGACGAGTTAAGCGCGGTCTCCGTGGAGTCCTGCACCACGCTGATGACAAAGCCGATCGCGACGACCTGCATGGCCACATCGGCGGATATGCCGAACAGGCTGGCCGCCATGGGAATCAGCAGTAGCGAGCCACCGGCGACACCCGAGACACCGCAAGCGGCAAGCGCCGAGACGATGCACAGCAGCAGTGCGGTGGCAAAATCGACGCTGATGCCGAGGGTGTGGGCGGCCGCCAGTGTGATCACCGTGATCGTGATGGCTGCGCCGGACATGTTGATGGTGGCACCCAAGGGGATCGAGATGGAATAGGTGTCCTCGTCCAGCTCCAGGCGCTTGCACAACTCCATGTTGACCGGAATGTTGGCGGCGCTTGAGCGTGTGAAGAAGGCGGTGATGGCACTACCGCGAAGGCAGCTGAATACAAGGGGGTAGGGGTTCTTGCGGGTGGTCAGGAAGACGATCAGGGGGTTCGTGACCAGCGCCACGAATACCATGCAGCCGACGATGACGGACAACAGGCGGCCATATTCCATCAGTGCGCCGATGCCGGCTTCGGCCAGGGTGCCGGCGACCAGGCCAAAGATGCCGAGCGGTGCCAGGCGGATCACCCAGCGGACGAGGGTAGAGACCGCGTCGGACAGGTCATTGATCATTCCCTTGGTGGCGGACTGAGCGTTTCTCAGCACCAGGCCGAGGCTGATGGCCCAGACCAGAATAGCCACGAAGTTGGCTTCCATCAGCGCGGCAATCGGGTTGGCGACGGCACTGAGCAACAGGTTGCGTAGGATTTCGATCACGCCGCCGGGAGGGTTGCCGCTGGCCTGGGCGGTATCCAGCGTCAATTCTGTGGGAAACAGGAAGCTTGCGGTGACGGCCACCAGAGCGGCCACCAGGGTGCCGGCAAGATACAGCATGAGCACGCTGTGGATCTGGGTCTGACGACCTCGCTGGTGGTTGGCGATGGCGGCCATCACCAGCACAAACACCAGGACAGGCGCAACGGCCTTCAGGGCAGAGATAAAGACCTGCCCGAGCAGCGAGACCGATGCCGCAAGGTCTGGGGACAGGGTGGCGACAATAATACCCAGCAGGATGCCGATCACAATCTGGGGTATCAGCCCCAGCCGGTTCAGTGCCTTGAAGGGGACGCTCAGGGTGTTGGACATGACTCTGATCTCGAAGCGTGGTGTGTGCATCGACCGTCTCGCGCAGACGGATGGGGCGGCTTGTGGCCGGAAGGGGCGGGATTCTACCATCGCTAACCCGTATTACGGGTTCGACTTAAGCATGAGAATGGCAGAAAGAATATCGCGGGAGCAGACGTCAGGCAGAGGACTGGACGTCGATATCGCATATGTCTGGCAGGAATCGCCGTTATCGTTGCGCTGTACCCATCATGGTAGAGGGCATAAAGACTCGACCACTCCGCGGGAGTGGTCGAGTGATACATGACAAGTGCTCGTGTTAGCGGGAGGGAGCGTGACCTGCCTGGGCCAGCGCGTTGGCAAGCTCGCGCGTCAGCTCCAGCACCGCCTGAGTGCCTGCCTGGGGCGTCTCTCCGCTGGCCTGGGCATCTATCAGAGCGGAGCCAACCACCACGCCATCGGCAAAGGCGCCAATCTCCTTGGCCTGGGCGGCGGTGCGAATGCCAAACCCGACGGCGACGGGAATATCGCTGTGAGCACGGATACGATCCAGCTCCTGCTTGACCCGCTCCGCACTAGGAGCTGCACCACCCGTCACGCCATTGCTGGAGACGTAGTAGAGAAAGCCTGACGTGTTGGCGAGCACGCTGGGTAAACGTTCGGCGTCGGTCGTCGGGGTGGCCAGACGAATAAAGTTCAGACCGGCCTTGGCGGCGGGCAGGCACAGCTCGTCATCGTGCTCCGGCGGCAGGTCCACCACGATAAGGCCATCGACCCCGGCGGCCTTGGCCTGATCGAGGAAGCGCTCGACGCCGCGAGCGTAGATGGGGTTGTAGTAGCCCATCAGCACCACCGGCGTGAGCGTGTCGACTCGGCGGAGTTCGCGCACCATCTCCAGGGTGCGGTCCATGGACTGACCTCCCTCCAGCGCACGCCGGGTAGCGTGCTGAATGGCAGGGCCATCTGCCATGGGGTCGGTGAACGGCATGCCAAGTTCGATCACATCGGCCCCGGCCTCGCCCAGGCCCTTGAGGGTCGCGAGGCTGGTAGCGTAGTCGGGATCACCGGCGGCGATATAGGTCACCAGGGCGGCGCGGCCTTGCTGGCGGGTAGCGGCAAAGCGCTGAGCCAGGCGTCCTTGTGAAGTGGCTGGGGATGTCATCATGTCTCTCCTGAGGATAAGGGGCGCAGGTCAGACCGGGCCATTGGCGGTGTCGAGCCCTAACTCTTCAGCCAAGCATTGCGTCGCGGTGGTCATGTCCTTGTCGCCGCGACCGCTGAGGTTCACCACCATCAGGTGATCCTGGGGGAGGCCGGGCGCACGTTTGATCACTTCTGCCAGGGCATGGGACGACTCCAGCGCAGGAATGATGCCTTCCTTACGGCACAGCAAGGTGAACGCGTCCAGCGCCTCGCGGTCACTGGCGGCCACGTACTCGGCACGCTCAATGGCATGCAGCCATGCATGTTCGGGACCAATGCCGGGGTAGTCGAGGCCGGCGGAAATCGAGTGCGCATCGCTGATCTGTCCCTCCGCATCCTGCAGCAGGAAGGTGCGATTGCCATGCAGCACGCCTGAGCGTCCTCCTTTCAGGCTGGCGGCGTGACGAGGAGTGTCGAGCCCCTCGCCAGCGGCCTCTACGCCAATCAGTGCCACGTCCTGATCATCCAGGAAGGGATGAAACAGTCCCATGGCGTTGGAGCCGCCGCCGATGCAGGCCACCAGGGAGTCGGGCAAGCGTTGTTCCTTGTCGAACAGCTGCTCGCGAACCTCCTGGCCGATGACCGACTGGAAGTCACGCACCATGGCAGGATAGGGGTGAGGGCCTGCCACCGTGCCGATGATATAGAAGGTGGTATCGACGTGGGTGACCCAGTCTCGCAGGGCCTCGTTCATGGCATCCTTCAGGGTCCCATCGCCGGCGGTCACGGGAATCACCTTGGCGCCAAGCAGCTGCATGCGCTGTACATTGGGTTGCTGGCGGTGGATGTCGGTGCTGCCCATGTAGATGATGCACTCCATGCCGAAGCGTGCCGCCACGGTGGCGGTCGCTACACCGTGCATGCCTGCCCCGGTTTCGGCGATGATGCGACGCTTGCCCATGCGGCGTGCCAGCAGAATCTGGCCAAGGGCGTTGTTGATCTTGTGAGCGCCGGTATGCATCAAGTCCTCGCGCTTGAGGTAGATGCGTGCACCACCCAGATGCTCGGTCAGACGTTCGGCAAAGTACAACGGACTCTTGCGGCCCACGTAGTCGGCAGAAAGCCGTGCCAGCTCGTCGGCGAACAGTGGATCTTTGCGAGCTGCTTCATATTCCCGCTGCAGGTCAAGAATCAACGGCATCAGTGTCTCGGCGACAAAGCGTCCCCCGAAGTCACCAAAGAACCCTCTTGAGTCGGGCCCCTGGCGGAGGCTCTGTGTCGTGTCGTGTTGGCTCATCGGAAGCTCCAAAGCTGTCGCGGCGCGACCAGCGCCATGGGTGTCGAGGCCAAGAATAACCGCTGACGGGCACCTGAAAAATCGATATCGTTGCACTAACCTGTGAGAAAAAGTCACATATTTAGCCGTGGGCGGAGGGGCATCATGACAGATCAGGGACGCCGGGGAGCGCCCGTCACCTTGGCAGGGGACAGGCTGCCGTCAATGCGAGCGCTGAGAGCTCTGGAGGCGGTAGCGGAGCTGGGCAGCGTGTCCCGGGCCGCGACCGCGTTGCACCTTACCCACGGGGCCGTGAGCCGTCAGATCAAGGGGCTTGAGCAGCAGCTGGGCGTGCACCTGCTGGAAAGGGAGGGCAGAGGAGTGCGCCTGACCGAGGCGGGTCAGGAGCTCGCCGATGCCATCGGCTTCCATCTAGGAGCGTTATCCAGAGTGTGCAGTGACGTGTCGCAGCGGGGACAGGGGCGCCCCTTTGTGCTGAACTGCCCCGGCTCATTTCTGGCGCGCTGGTTTATCCCGCGCCTGGCGGCGCTGAAGACGGCACTTCCGACGTTGGAACTGCACCTGAGCGCCAGTGAAGAAGGGGAAGGTGTGCCGCCAGGAGCGGACGGTGTGCTGCGGTTCCAGCGCCTGCCCGATAGCCCCGACGAGCGTGCGCTTATTCGAGTGCTGGGGAAGGAGCGTATCGGCCCTGTCCACAGCCCGCACTATCAGATCGCGTCCACTCAAGGGGCGGACCGGCGGCAGCCGCAAGAGCTCCTGGGGCATCCTTTGCTGCATACTCGCTCGCGGCCGTCAGCCTGGAGTGACTGGTGTTCCCAGCAGGGGATGAGCGTTGAAGGCCTCTCCATGGGACAGGGCTTCGAGCATCTTACCTATATGCTCGAGGCGACACTGGTGGGGCTGGGCGTGGGCATCTCCCCGGACTATCTGGTGGAAGACGACGTGCGTGCTGGGCGTTTGCTTGCTCCTTGGGGGTTCGTGACCACGGAGGCCTGTCTGACCCTGCATTTGGCCTCCGGGGCGCAGGGCCCGCGTAATCCTCATGCCAATGATCTGGCGGACTGGTTGGCGGCTGAACTTGGCCGATCATAAGGCGCCGCTGGTGCCATGGCAGAGGGCAAGGGGGGCATGTCGTCGGGCCATAGAGCACTGATGGGGGGCATGGGAGCCCTTGCGTTTCATCACGTGACGAATTGTGTCCTATGATTTACTATTTTAACATTCGGTACGGCTGAATCAGCATACAAGCGAAGACGATAAGCCGGAAATGCCTCCGAGCATCGAGCTCGGCAAAGGGGGGAATGTGCGATATCGCTGGCATCTTGCGGTTCTTGGGCTGACCTTGGTGTCTTCCCTGGCAATGGCGCTTGAGCGGCCTGCTGGCAAACCCTTGCTGAAGGTATCCGGCGATATTGGTATCACCAACGTGGGTGATCAGGCATGGTTTGATCGCGATATGCTACTTGCGCTGGATCAAGGGCGCATTAGCACCCACCTTCCCTGGTACGACGGAGCATCGGTCTACGACGGTCCACTGCTGATGGCCTTGCTGGAGGCAGTAGATGCTCGCGGCATGGAACTGCGGGTTGCGGCACTGAATGATTTTGCGGCGACCATTCCCGTGGAAGACGCGAGGGATTTCGGCATTGTCCTGGCGATGTCTCGCGATGGCAATGCGCTCGAGGTGCGCCATCAAGGCCCTCTGTTTGTCATCTATCCCTTTGATGAGCGGCCCCATCTCTATAACGCGGTGTACCTGACGCGCTCGGTCTGGCAAGTGGAGTCCATCGATGTGCGTTGACGTCTTGCGGCCCAGGGTCCGGACATGCTGAGCTTGCCCTATCGCTCGCGGGTAGCCGCGACAGCCACCGTGATGTTCTTCGTGGCCGCGTTGGTCGCGGGCGGTTTGACCTTTGATCGCCAGCAGGAACTTCAGCATCGAATTCTGGATACTGTCACCTGGAATCTGTATCAATTCGATCGCATGGTGCGAGAGATGCGCATCCTTGTGGCCGAAGCGCCGGCTGATGCCATCGATGAGCTGGCGCTGGACTTCGAGATTCTGCAAGGGCGCAATGACCTGTTACGACAAGGGCAAACCCGCGCCTTCCTGCGTCAGACCCAGGCCTCCCAAGCGCTTTATCTGCAGAGTGAACAGCTGATTGACGAGCTGGCTGTGCGGGTGGGTGATCTCGTGGCCGGGGCGCCGCTGGATAAAGCGGCAAGAGCGTCACTGCGTCAGACGCTGACGCAGCTGCAGTCTTCAAGTCTCGACATGTTGCTGCAGCATAAGGCTAGCGTGGCTGAGATCCGCACCCGTGACACGCAGTCGTTACTGCGCCTCTATGGGGTGGTGCTGGCCTGTATCGTGTTGATCATGGGGGCTGGCACCGTACTGGTTCTGGCTCTGATGCGTGAAGGACGTGCGCATACGCTCAAGGCCGAGCTGCTCCAGGCGCAGTCTCGCGCATTGAAGGATGCGGTGGAGAGAGCCGAGAGCGCAAGCCGCGCCAAGACCGACTTCATGGCGATCATGAGTCACGAGATGCGCACGCCGTTGAGCGGCGTCATGGGTATGGCTGACCTGCTGCGGGACGAAACTCTGAGTGAACAGGGCAAGCGCCATATCGAGGGCCTCGAGGCCAGTGCGACCGGGCTGAAAAGCGTCATTAACGATGTGCTTGATTTCACTCGTCTGGAAAGCGGGCGCATCGATGTGGAGCAGGAACCCTTTGCCCTGCGGGGAATGCTCGAGCAGGCGACGCTTGGGTATCGTTCACGCCATCAGAGCGACGTACAGTTCTTGATGCGACTGGCCCCTGACCTGCCGGATTGGGTACTTGGCGATCTGCATCGGCTGCGCCAGGTCCTGCAGAACCTGCTCAACAATGCGTTCAAGTTCACGCGCCAGGGCTTCGTGATGCTGCGCGTCAGCCGCGCTCAGGATGAGAGAATTTCGTTTGTGGTCTATGACACGGGATGCGGTATCTCGAAGCAGGATGTGGATCGCGTCTTCGAGCCCTTCGAGCAGTCTGACTCGGTCATGGCCCGACGCCACGATGGTGCCGGCCTGGGGCTTCCCATCGCCCGTAATCTGGTCCGCGCCATGGGCGGAGACCTCAAACTGGACAGCCAGTTGGGCAGTGGCTCCCGTTTCTGGTTCGAGCTGCCATTACCTGCCTGCGACGAAGCGGCGCTGGAGGAGACCTCTGATAGCGCTGCGCTAGAGGCGTTGGCACCGCATCATGTCCTGGTGGTGGATGACAATCC
This sequence comes from Halomonas sp. DP5Y7-2, assembly GCF_019802025.1. Taxonomy (NCBI): domain Bacteria; kingdom Pseudomonadati; phylum Pseudomonadota; class Gammaproteobacteria; order Oceanospirillales; family Halomonadaceae; genus Halomonas; species Halomonas sp. DP5Y7-2. The sequence continues at coordinate 32,919 of NZ_JAHVHY010000012.1, forward strand.
GCTGAATAGCGAGCTGGTGGCCAGTATGCTGGCCCGGCTGGGGCAGTCCTGCGAGCGGGTCGCCAATGGCGAGGAAGCCCTGCAAGTCTTGGCAAAACGCGAGTTTGATCTGGTCTTGATGGACTTGCAGATGCCGGTAATGGATGGCTGGGAGACGACCCGAAGGTGGCGTGACAAGGAACGCTCTGGGCGAGGTGTGGATGGCGATGAAGACTACCGTCTGCCGATCATTGCAGTGACGGCCAACGTGCTGCCAGAGCATCGCAGGGCAAGTTTGGAGGCGGGCATGGACGACTTGATCGGCAAGCCCTTCACGCGCCACGACCTTGCCTGCGTGCTGGAGCGCTATCCTTCACGGGTCTACCCCTCTCTGGACGGCAAGGGCGTTGTCCAACAGGGTGTTGTTCACAAGCCCGCTGATGGTTCTTACCACGACCCCGCTGATGGCTCTCTCGGAAAAACCGCTGATGGCTCTTTCCCAAAAGCCGCTGATGGCTCTTTTCACAACCCCGCTGATGGCTCTTTCCACAACCCCGCTGATGGCTCTTTCCACAACCCCGCTGATGGCTCTTTCCACAAACCCGCTGAGGGCTCTGTCGACCGCCCAGCAGTGATCGCCTCCACCACCCTTCAGGAGTTGCGTTCGATGGTCTCCGCGGATGCTTTGGAGCGCATGGTGCGTGGCTATCTCGCGCGCTTTCCGGCCCGCATCGCGCGTATGTCTCAAGCCCGTGAGGAAGGTGACCTGTCGGTGCTGGTGTCCGAGGCCAGCGAGTTACAGCATGCATCCCGTACCCTGGGATGTCGTGCGGTGGCCGAGGTTGCGCAGCGACTTCTGGACTGCGTTGGGGAGCAGCGGCTGGAGGCGGTCGCGTCCTTGATCAGCGAGCTAGAAGAGATGGGCACCCAGACTGGCCTGGCCTGGCGCCAGGAAGGTGTGTTCGACAGCTTGCGCTAAACCCGTTTTGCCGCGTGCTTGACTGACTGACCCCAAGGGTTCTGCTCTCACCGTTGTTGCTTCGCCTGTGGCTGGCGCAGGCTCTGCGAATGGCGCACGGCTGTGTAATGGGGCGCTGTCTCTCAATCTCATTGCCGATCTTGAGGACAGTTTACGCTCTTTCGCGGCCGTTGGTGCTGTGATCAGGGTTGACCCAGAGTTTCCCTTGAGGCAGCACTGGCAGTAGCATATTGCTGATACGGCACAGTTTCGCAGGAAGGCTCGGTATTCAGCGGAGAGATTTTATGCAGCGGCAGCAGGGATGGTGCAGCAAAGCAAGACAGACGTGGCGACTCATGGCTCTGGTGATGTTGCTGATGGCGACAGGCCCTTCGCTGGCTCTGGAGTCTCCACAGGAGCGTGTCATTCTCACTCTTTCCGGTCAGCTGACGTCTCCCAACGTCGAAGACGAAGCCCACTTCGATGCTCGTATGCTGGAGTCCTTGCCCCAGCATGACGTGATCACCGGTAATCCTTGGATAGACGGTCAGTCGCGGTTCTCTGGTCCTCTTCTGCGCGATGTGCTCGATGCCGCTGGTGCTGAAGGCAGTGAGCTGCGTGTGATCGCGATCAAGGATTACGAGTCGCTGATTCCGATTGAAGATGCCGAGCAGCATGACGTCATTCTGGCCATGCGCCGTGATGGCGAGCCCATGCGCATTCGCGACAAGGGGCCGCTGTTCGTGATCTACCCTTTTGACGAAGAGCCTGACCTCAAGACGAACATCTACTTCAGTCGTTCTGTCTGGCAGGTCGCTCGAATCGAGGTGCGCTGATTGGCCATGCCCCAGCTTCTGCGCATCAAGGCGCCCGCCGTTGCCGCCATCGTCTTCATCGTTGCCGTGGTGATCACGGGCGGCTTGATCTATGACCGCAGTAACTCACTTCACCACCGTGATATCGATACGGTCACCTGGACGCTCTACCAATATGATCGTGCGTTGAGGGATCTGCGGTTGGCGCTTTGGCAACGGGGCGATACGGAGTTGGATGAAACGTTGCTGGAGTTCGAGCTGCTCTACGGACGCTTCGTGTTCTTGCTCGAAGGACAGGCGGCGAACTTCCTGGCCAATCATGCAGCAGCAGGTGAACTGATCGGCGAGATAGAAGGCATCATGCAGTCCCTGGACGAGCGCTTTGCTGCGCTCGCCAATGGCCAGCTCGCCTATGATGAGGACCTGAGGCGATCGCTGAACAACCGCCTGGCAGATGCCCAGGAGTTAAGTCGTCAATTGATGTTACAGCATGGCCGAGTATCCGCCGAAGAACGCAGCAGGGATATGCATGTGCTGGATCAACTCTACGTCGCCATGCTGATTGCCGTGCTACTGTCCCTGGTGGCCGGCGGTGTACTGATCTGGGCGCTGGTCAAGGAGGCACGCCAGCATCGGCAGAAGACGCAGTTGCTGGAAGCTCAGTCTGAGGCGTTGCGCGAAGCCTACCATCGCATGGAGGTGGCAAACCGTGCGAAGTCCGACTTCATGGCGATCATGAGTCATGAAGTACGCACGCCCCTGAACGGAGTGCTGGGAATGGCCGACCTGCTGTGCGATGAAGCCCTCAGTGAGCAGGGGCGTCGGCAAATTGAAGGGTTGCGGGACAGTGCTGCGGGACTGCGATCGGTCATTAACGATGTGTTGGACTATACCCGCATTGAGGCCGGTCACCTGGCCGTCGAGCGCCAGCCCTTCCAATTGCCCAGGATGCTCGACCAATTGGCCACGGGCTATCAAACCCAGAGTCGTAGCAATGTCCAGTTCCTGATGCGGGTCGCTCCTTCTCTTCCTGCCTGGGTGGACGGAGACGTACACCGACTTCGCCAAGTGTTGATGAACTTGCTCAACAATGCCTTCAAGTTTACCGAGAGTGGCTTCGTCATGCTGAGGGTTGCCGGCAAGGGCGATGACGTGTTGACGTTCATGGTCTACGACACCGGCTGTGGAATCGCCGAGGAAGATCAGCGGCGCATTTTCGAACCCTTCGAGCAGACAGACTCTGCATTGTCCCGGCGTCATGAAGGAGCGGGCTTGGGCTTGGCCATTTGCTCACAGCTGGTGGCCGCCATGGGCGGCGAGCTCAAGGTGGAAAGCCAGCCAGGCTCGGGAAGCCGCTTCTGGTTTGATCTTCGTCTGCCGGTGGTGGAAGGAGTAGAAGAGGCGACCAGCCCTTCCTCACAGGCCTTGTCCTGCCGTCATATCCTGGTGGTCGAGGATAATGCTCTGAATCGAGAACTGGTGGTGGCGATGCTGTCGCGGCTGGGCCAGACCTGCGAGCTGGTGGGCAATGGCCAGCAGGCGTTGGAAGTGCTGATGCAGCGCAACTTCGATCTGGTTCTGATGGACATGCAGATGCCGGTGATGGACGGGCTGGAAACCACTCGCCGCTGGCGAGCCCATGAGCAGGCAATGGCTGATCAGGGCCACCGGGTCAGGCGACTGCCGGTTATTGCCGTCACCGCCAATGTGATGCCCGAGCACCATCGTGCCTGTCTGGATGCAGGGATGGATGATGTCATCGGGAAACCGTTCTCGCGAAGAGAGCTGGCCGAGATGTTGCGTCAGTATGTTCAACGAGACACGCTGATGGTGAAGTCTGCCGCAGTGGCGGCAGACGGCGAAGAGGTGACGCCGACGGTCGTGGCCCCGATGCTGGAAACCCAGATCAGTGTGGACGAGACCTTGCTGTCGGGAGACACCGTCGAGGAGCTGCGTCAGGTGCTCTCACCGCAGGCCCTCAGTCGCATGATCGCCAGCTATCTGCAGCGCTACCCGGCGCGACTGGGGGAGATGCGTGATGCACTGTCGCAGCATGACCACGGGCAGCTGGCGCAGCTGGCCCACGATATCAAGGGGATTTCGGCCTCGTTAGGCTGTCAGGCCGTCGAGGCTCAGGCTGCCCGCGTGGAACAACTCGCCCAGGAGAGACAAGTGACAGAGCTTGGTACTCAGCTGAATGTCCTGGCTCAGTTGGGGCCTGCGACAGGCAATGCACTGCGCTCCGCGGGGCTGTTGCGAGAATGATGCTGGCAGAGGGATGTTAGGGGTGCCCCAGTGGCGATTCACCTGGCGATTCAACTGGCTATGCCACTGGGGCCATGCGCCTGACTCAGCACTCGCAGTGCTGCGTGCTCAGCGCTGGGAGGTATCCTTTGGCTCGCCAGCGCTGGCGTAGCGTTCATCGGGGTGGACTTCGTTGGCGGGCATCACCGGGTCGTAGCCTTCGCGGCGAAGCGCTGCCAGGACGTCGCGGGTGTGCTCACTGCCGAGGGTTTCCAGGGTGGCCTCCACTTCTGTCGCTCGCAGGGAAAGGTCGGTAAAGGTGCGCTGGTGGGTGATGCTGATGACATTGGCGCGCTGCTCAGCCAGCAGCTGCGTGAGCTCGGACAAGGAGCCCGGGACATCCGAGATGCCGACCCGCACGCGCACGATCCTGCCGGACCTGACCAGTCCTCGTTGAATCACAGACGATAGCGCCTGCATGTCGATATTGCCGCCGCACAGTACCAGTCCTACCTTGCGACCACGGAAACGCTCGGGTTGGCTCAGCACCGCGGCAAGTCCTGCGGCACCAGCGCCCTCTGCCACCGTCTTCTCGATTTCCAGCAGCATCAGGATGGCGCGCTCGATATCCGCTTCATCGACCAGCAGGATGTCACCGACGTGCTGTCGGATCAGCTCCCGCGTGATCTGGCCGGGCTGCTTCACCGCAATGCCTTCTGCAATGGTGGCACGCCCGCAGTGAATCGGCTCGCCGGCCAGGGCTTGCTGCATGGCAGGGAATCGTGCGGTCTGCACGCCAAGAAGATCGATGGAGGGGTTAAGTCCCTTGGCCGCGACGGCGTTGCCTGCCATAAGCCCACCACCGCCGATGGGAATGACCAGCGCCTCGAGTGACGGCTCGTCCTCCAGCATTTCGAGTGCGATAGTGCCCTGGCCTGAAATCACCTTCTCATCGTCGTAGGGATGGACGAAGACGTAGTCATGTTCGGCGGCCAGGCGCGCCGCGTAGGCACCTGCCTCGTCAACGCCATCTCCCTGCAGATGGACCTCGGCCCCCAGAGCACGGGTATTGCTGACCTTCAGGTTTGGGGTGTGACGCGGCATGACGATGACGGCGTGGATGCCCAGCCGCGAAGCGTGATAGGCCACGGCCTGGGCATGATTGCCGGCTGACATGGCGATGACGCCACGTTTGCGCTCCGCTTCGGTCAGGGCGAGCAGGTGGTTGAGCGCACCGCGTTCCTTGAAGGCAGCGGTGAACTGGTGATTCTCGAACTTGATATACAGCTCGCAACCGGTCAGGCGCGACAGGGTGGCAGAGTGCAGCAACGGGGTGCGCACGATGTGGCTACCAATGGCGTCAGCGGCGTGTCTGACGTCTTCAAGAGTGACGCTCATCTGGGATCTCCAGCGAGTAAAGGGCAGAAGCGGCCTGTCGGCTGTCGGCTGTCGGCTGTCGGCTGTTGGCTGACAGGGCTCGGGCTGCCGTAAAGCGCAGTGGTCGATCAGATCACCGCGAGCGGTCCATGCGGTCAAGGCACGGTGTACTGCCAACGATCATCGAAAGAAGCCGTATAAGACAGGTCAGCGGCATTCGATCAGCGATAACAGGTCAAGACCTACGCTTCGAGAGCAGTTTTTCGAGAACGGTTTTCGGAGAACAGTGTGCGGAGAACAGGGCAGGGCGGCGCTCACTCAAGACAAGACGACTGAGGGGCCGCCTGGCGCATTCGCTGGCGTAACCGCTGTGCCAGTTGGAAGACGTGGGCATCGTCGCCGCCAAGACCGTTCAGCGCATCCGCGAGGTTCAGCAGATAATCGCTGTTGGGGCCGCTGGGTCCGTGGGATCGGGCGATCTGCTGGACGATGTGATCGACCGGTGCATCACCAAGGTATGCCGGGTTGTCACTACTGGCGATATACACCAAGCCCGTTGCTGTCTGAAGTGTGGCCGAGACCTGGTGCTGGTTCCGGGGCTGATCGCCATTCGTCCCATGGTCGACGAAGTGCAGGGTGACACTGGCTCGCAGATAGCCATTCTTCTCGCGCAAATCCAGTGGGCTGAGCGCTTCGGGGCCGATCAGGTAGGCCATGCCCAGGCATGATGCGCCTTCCTCACGCACCAGGGTGGCGACCCTCCCGGGCGCGTCTGGTGTCCCCCGATGATCGTGGGATCCTTGCCAGAAGCGTCGGCTGTAGCCATGAATGAGGGCGGGACGACGCTTGCGATAGGCGATGTCGGCCTTCCAGATGAGCGAACCGTAGCCAAACAGCCAGAAGGTGTCCTGGCTGGCGAAGTGGCCCTGACGACGATTGATCTCGCGCGTATCTGCCGAGGACATCGGTGCTGCGTTGTCAGTGGGGTCCGTGTCTTGCATCTAGGTTCCTTGTCGCCGTCTCTCATCGGTGGTGGCCATGAAGAAGGCAGTGTCAGCGGTCGGCACGTGGTTGTGTGGTTCAGACCACCAGGTATCATGGCTGAGCCAGAGGGCGCTCCATGTCCCGTCATCACCACCCGAATAAAATTAACAGCTGGCCGGCTCAGAGAGAAGAGGGGCCGCGCCGTGCTCGCGAGGCCTGCCTCGGATGAGGCGGTGAGTGTGCTTCTTGAAACAGCCGGTCTAACCCTACAAAGGAAACGATGCAATGAGCTTTACCGTCTACCTGTCTGGAGAGATACATACCGATTGGCGTGAGGAGATCAAGCAGGGTGCCCGGGAGGCGGGGCTCGACGTCGTCTTCACCCAGCCGGTGACCGACCATGATGCCAGTGATGCAGCTGGTGATATGCTCGGCGTGCCCGGGGAGGGCTTTTGGCGGGACCATCAGTCATCGCGGGTCAATGCGATTCGCACCAGAACCCTGATCGGCGAGAGCGACCTGGTCATCGTGCGCTTTGGTGACAAGTACAAGCAATGGAATGCGGCCTTCGACGCGGGGTACTGTGCGGCGCTTGGCAAACCCTATGTCACCCTGCACGCAGAAGAGATCGTGCACCCTCTTAAGGAGGTCGACGCTGACGCTCAGGCTTGGGCGACCAGCACTGATCAGGTGGTGGAGATCCTGCGCTACGTGCTGCGCAAGTAAGCGCGCTAGTGGCCTGGCAGCATGCCGAGATGAAGTCATAAAAGCATCGAACCCGACGCCTGTTCACAGGCGTCGGGTTCGATGTGTCAGCACTGACTCGCCTTATGCAGGCGGTGCCGTGCCGAGCGCTCGTCAGGTCATGCTGCTCAGGCGTTCTGTTCGATGAACTGGGTCAGCTGAGACTTCGACTGAGCGCCCACCAAGGAAGCAACCTTGGCGCCTGACTTGAACAGCATGACGGTGGGCACACCGCGCACGCCCTGCTCGGCGGCGATCTCAGGGGCGTCGTCCACATTGATGCTGACCACCTTGAGGGCGCCGTCACGCTCTTCGGCGACTTCATCGACCACCGGTGCCATCACCTTGCACGGACCGCACCAGGGAGCCCAGAACTTCAGCAATACCGGGGAATCGGCCTGCAGAACTTCCTGCTCGAAGTTGGCATTGGTGACATCGACATTGTTAGCCATGTGTTTCTCCATATATGTTGCGCTTCATCGAGCGGAATGGGGGACATGTCCGCCATGTCCGGTGGCACGATGGTAGCGGTCGGCCAATACGCTGGCAAATATTGGGTCGATAGTTTCTTAGTCAGCTTACGAACCGCTGCAATCGATCTCATTATGCTATAAAGTAATCACCGCAGGGTTCTTTATGGCGCTTTGGCATGTGCCGGGCGGCGGTGGCCCCTCTTACGAACGAGTCCGTTGCCATGGCAACTATTGTACGTAAAAGGCATTTACGCCATGCCGAACATGGCTGATACCTCCATTGAGCGCCTTGCCGCATCTCTCTTGCACCAATCCGACGACTTCGGACGAGGTAAGCTCCGGCCATGAAATTACAGCAGCTGCGCTACATCTGGGAGGTTTCCCGCCACAACCTCAATGTATCGGCGACCGCCCAGAGTCTGTTCACCTCCCAGCCAGGGATCTCGAAGCAGATCCGCCTGCTCGAGGACGAGCTGGGGGTGGAGATTTTCGCGCGCAGTGGCAAGCACCTTACCCGAGTCACCCCGGCCGGCGAAGCGATCATCGAGCTGGCCGGTCAGGTGCTGCGGTTGACGGCCAATATCAAGGATGTGGCTCAGGAACATTCGGATGAGCGACGTGGAAGCCTGGCCATTGCCACTACGCACACCCAAGCCCGGTATTGTCTGCCCCCCGTGATTCAGTCGTTCACCCAGCGATATCCTGACGTGGCCTTGCACATGCAGCAGGGGACGCCCAAGCAGATTGCTCAGATGGTGAGTGAAGGGCAGTCGGACTTTGCCATCGCCACCGAATCTCTTGAACTCTTCAATGATCTCGTGCTGTTGCCCTGCTACCGCTGGAATCGCTGCGTGCTGGTGCCACGCGATCATCCGTTGGCGGGGGTAGAGCGACTGGGCCTGGATGAGCTGGCCGAACACCCCCTGGTGACCTACGTTTTTGGCTTTACCGGTCGGTCTCAGCTCGACGATGCCTTCAGGGCTCGGGGCCTGTCGCCCAATGTGGTGCTGACGGCCGCTGATGCCGATGTGATCAAGACCTATGTGCGGCTTGGCCTCGGCGTGGGCATCGTGGCGCACATGGCGGTGGACGAAGAGCTGGATCATGATCTGGTGGCGCTGGATGCCAGCCATCTGTTTGACAGTTCCACCACCAAGATCGGCATTCGTCGAGGAACCTTCATGCGTGGCTACATGTATGACTTCCTGAAACAGTTTGCCGACCACCTTGATCGAGATCTGGTGGATGCGGCGCTGGCGGCAGGGCCCCGGCATGAGCACACCCTGTTCGAGGGTATCGAGCTGCCAGTTCGCTGAGGTAAGCAGCAGAAGCGTAGTCGCAGGACACCAAAAAGCGCCCCGAAGGGCGCTTTTTTTGGTTCAGCTCGACGCTCGTGGCGGTGGACGCTTAATCCTTGGCGGCCACCGGAGGCAGGTTGAGGACATGCAGACCGCACTCCTTGCCGCCCTGGTCTTCCCACCACCAGCGTCCTTCACGTTCGTGCTGACCGGGAAGGATGGGCCTGGTGCAGGGCGCGCAACCAATGCTGACGTAGCCCTGCTCATGCAGACGGTTGTAAGGCACATCGAAGGAGCGGATGTAGTTCCAGACGTCTTCACTGGACCAGTGGGTCAATGGATTGATCTTGTACAGCGGTGATGACTCACTGCCGAAGGTGGTGTCGCGTTCAGCGATCTGCAGCTGGGAGCGGGTGCCTGGGCTTTGGTCGCGACGCTGCCCGGTGACCCAGACGGGGAGTCCGGCCAGGCGTTCACGCAATGGCGCTACCTTGCGAATGCCGCAGCACTGCTGGTGGCCATCCTGATAGAAGCTGAACAGGCCCTTCTCGCGAACCAGGTCCTGAACTGCCTGCTGATCAGGAAAGCGGATGTCTATCTCGATGGCGTAGTGCTCGCGCACCCGCTCGATAAACTCGTAAGTTTCCGCATGCAGCCGTCCGGTATCCAGGCAGAAGACGTGCACCTTATCCTTGGGCGCCACCTTGAGGGCCAGGTCGATCAGCACCACGTCTTCGGCACCGGAGAAGGAGACTGTCAGCTGGCCGAAGGCCTCATAGGCGGCTTTCAGGATGTTCTTGGGCGTCGCCTGGTCATGTTCCAGGACGAAGGCATTGGGGTCAAAGGGCGTCACGGCGACCTCCAGTGTGTGTTTTGCCGCTACCCTACCAAAAGGCGCTAGTCCGGCCCCAATATCGATTGGTTCGGTTCTTATATAGCGTTTATCGATTAGCGATAAGGGTTCTTATTCCCATTGGTTTGGGCGGGTCAGTCCTGATGGCTGCTATCGCCCAGGGCTGACATCAGGTGTCGAATCTTGTCCCGGGTCTCAGTGTACTCAGCGTCTGCCTCGGAATCGGCCACTAGGCCACCGCCTCCCCAGATATGCAGGTGCTTGTCATCGGCCACCACCGTGCGAATCGCGATGGACGTGTCCATATGGCCACGAACATCGACATAGCCGAGGCTGCCGCAGTAGGCACTGCGTCTGTCTGGCTCCAGTTCGTCGATGATCTGCATGGCGCGAATCTTGGGTGCCCCGGTGATGGATCCCCCAGGGAACGCTGCTTCCATCAGGGTCAGCGGTGGCGTGTGTGGCGGTAGCTTTCCACTCACGATGCTGACCAGGTGATGCACGTTGGCGTAGCTTTCCAGACCGCACAGCTGGGGAACGTTCACACTGCCGGTTTCGCAGACTCGCCCCAGGTCATTGCGTAGCAGGTCCACGATCATGACGTTCTCGGCTTGGTCCTTGACGCTTTGCCGTAGTTCTTCAGCGAGGGCCAAGTCTTCGGCCGGCGACTGCCCGCGAGGACGAGTGCCCTTGATGGGTCGTGCTTCCACGGTACCTTCCCGGCATTCGATAAAGCGCTCTGGAGACACCGACAGGAGACCTTGTTCAGCGTGACGGCCTTGCCACGACATGAATCCGGAAAAGGGCGTTGGGGTCGCCGCTCGAAGGCGCCGGTAGGCTCCCCATAGATCGCCCTGGTAGCGTGCCGAGTAGCGCTGGGCAAGATTGATCTGGTAGCAGTCTCCTGCCCGAATGTAGTGCTGAACACGCTCAAAGCGGTCGCGGTAGGACGCTTCGTCGAGGTTGGAGGTGAAGCGGGATGTCAGTGTGAAGTGACTGTCTTCGGCAGGCTCGAGCAGCCAGGCGAGGACCCGCTGACGTCGCGCCGCGTCGGCAACGAGATAGCTGCGTTGTTGCTCGTGGTCCTGAATCAAGGCCCAGTCGTAAAGGCCCAGTCGTGCCAGGGGAAGTCGGGTGCTTGCGCGTGCCGGGCCTTTGACTCCGGCGATAAGACGACCCAGGTCATAGCTCCAATAGCCGATCAAGCCTCCGAGAAAGGGCAGCTCGGAGACCAGGTCTGTCTTTGGCAATCGGTCCAGCAGGCGTTGCTGAGCGGCGAAGGGAGAGCCCGTCACAAGGTTGCCTTCCGCATCCCACGCCTTGCCCAGCGGGTCGATCTCCAGTTGATCGAGCGGATCACTGGTCAAGATATCGAACCTCCCGCCGGGAGCCTTAGGCCTGCCGCTGTCCAGCAGCACAGCACCAGGTCTCGAGCGGAGTGACTCGAAATAGCCGAGTGGCGTGGGCTGATAGGGCATTGGCGTGATGTCTAGCTGGGCGTTCATGCGGGGCCTCGGGTAGTGCAGGCTGCGTATTCTACGGCCAACGCAAACACTTGTCGTTGTTGCCGCGGGCGTTGCCTCAACGCTGCATTTGTCACCGTGCTGACACCTTGGGTTGTATTGTCTACAACCAATGGCTAAGGTTGTGGTCCTTACCGGGCATTGACCCAGTCTTTGGCCTGTCTTACATTCCTGTTATCCATTTATTGTCGACAATCAAGCCATGACCAGCGCTGAACACGAGATAGTGGTACCCCCCGAAGTCAGGACCCTGGCAGAGCGTGTTTTCCACCAGCTGCAGGACGCCATCGTCCGTGGTGAGCTGGCGCCTGGCAGCAAGATCACCGAGCCGGGCCTGTCGAAGGCCTATGGCATATCCCGTGGTCCACTGCGAGAAGCCATGCGCCGCCTTGAAGCGCACCGCTTGATCGAGCGCGTGCCCCACGTCGGGGCGCGGGTGGTCAAGCTGTCGATGAAAGAGCTGATGGAGCTTTTCGATGTACGCGAGGCGCTCGAGAGCATGGCGGCGAGAATCGCGGCCGAGCACATGACGGCCAGCGAGATAGCCGGGCTGAGAGAGGTCCTGGCCGTGCACGAGAAGCAGGCGGACCTGGCCAGCGGTGAAGCCTATTACCAGCGCGAGGGCGATCTGGATTTTCACTACCGCATCGTGCTCGGTAGCCACAATCGGATGCTCATGGCGTTGCTGTGTGATGACCTCTACTACCTGGTGCGCATGTATCGCACTCAGTTCAGTGCCAGCGGTGCCAGACCGCAGAAGGCGTTTGTCGAACACCACCGTATCGTCGACGCCATTGAGGCAGGGGACGCCGAGCTTGCCGAGCTGCTGATGCGACGCCATGTCAGCGCTTCCCGCGAGAACGTCATGGCCCGCTATGCCGCCTCTCTCGAAGGCCGTGACGAGCCCGATGTGGTCATCGGTGCTGACCTCGGTAGCTGATGGCCTATTTTTCGACCCCACCATGATTGGAGACTTGCATGACATCCCCTAGCTCAATGACGCCGGGCGCTCGCTTCCGCGCAGCCCTTGCCGCCCATACGCCGTTACCCATCGTCGGCACCATCAATGCCTACACCGCGATGCTGGCCGAACGTGCAGGCCACCAGGCGATTTACCTGTCCGGCGGGGGGGTTGCCAATGCGTCCTTCGGTCTGCCTGATCTGGGCATGACCACCATGAATGATGTGGTGGAAGATGCCCACCGCATCTGCGGTGCCAGTGACCTGCCACTGCTGGTGGATATCGATACTGGCTGGGGTGGGGCCTTCAACATCGCGCGCACGGTCAAGGAAATGCAGCGTGCAGGCGTGGCTGCCGTGCACCTGGAAGACCAGGTGGCGCAGAAGCGCTGTGGCCACCGTCCCAACAAGGCCATCGTCTCCCAGCAGGAGATGGTGGATCGCGTCAAGGCGGCGGCGGACGCCCGCATCGATCCGGATTTCTACCTGATCGCGCGTACCGATGCCTTTCAGAAAGAGGGGCTGGATGCTGCCATCGAGCGCGCCAATGCGTGCATCGAGGCAGGCGCTGACGCCATCTTCGCTGAAGCCGTGCATACCCTGGATGACTACCGCGCGTTTTGTGCTCGGGTTGATGCACCGATTCTCGCCAATATCACAGAGTTCGGAGCGACCCCGCTGTTCAGTCAGCAGGAGTTGGCCGAAGTGGGCTGTCGTCTGGTCCTGTATCCGCTTTCAGCCTTCCGGGCGATGAACGCAGCAGCGCTTCAGGTGTATCAGAGTATTCAAAGCAACGGTCACCAGCGCGATGTGGTGGACATGATGCAGACCCGTGAAGAGCTCTACGACGTGCTGGGCTACCACGAGTTCGAACGCAAGCTGGACGCGCTGTTCGCCGAGGGCAAGGACTGACATCACATCGGCTCGCCAGATGATGCGGTGACGCGCTTTCGCGCTCAATCACGCTTAATCATTTTTTATAACAACGACCAACGATGACATAAGGAGCTACGCCATGGCTGACAAACCGATCGGAGGCGCTGGGTTGCGCGGGCAAAGTGCTGGTGCCACGGCATTGTGCACGGTGGGACAGAGTGGGTCGGGGCTGACCTATCGCGGCTACGATATCAAGGAGCTGGCAGACAAGGCCCGCTTCGAGGAGGTCGCCTACCTGCTGTTGAAGGGAAAGCTGCCCAACCAGCGTGAACTTGACGACTATATTGCCAAGCTCAAGAGCTTGCGGGGTCTGCCCGATGCCTTGAAGACCGTACTGGAGCAGATCCCGGCGGATGCCCACCCCATGGACGTCATGCGTACCGGCGCATCCATGCTCGGCAATCTCGAGACGGAAGCCGATTTCGGCCAGCAGCAGGATGTCGCCGACCGTCTGCTGGCGGCGCTGCCATCCATCATCTGCTACTGGTACCGCTTCAGCCATGATGGAGTGCGTATAGAGACCGAGACAGACGATGCGTCTATCGGCGGTCACTTCCTGCACTTGCTGCGCGATGCGCCCGCGTCAGAGCTGCATGCCAGAGTGATGAACGTCTCGCTGATCCTTTACGCAGAGCACGAGTTCAACGCCTCCACCTTTACTGCGCGGGTCTGTGCCTCGACCTTATCCGACATGCACTCCTGCGTGACCGGGGCGATTGGTTCGTTGCGCGGTCCGTTGCATGGCGGTGCCAACGAGGCAGCCATGGCGATGATCGAGAATTGGCGGAGCCCGGAAGAAGCCGAGCAGGAAATCCTCGGCATGCTGGAGCGCAAGGAAAAGATCATGGGGTTCGGCCACGCCATCTACCGCGAGTCCGATCCCCGCAATGCCATCATCAAGGAGTGGTCCAAGAAGCTCTCGGAGGACGTTGGTGACAGCTTCCTGTATCCGGTGTCGGAGCGGGTTGAAGCGGTCATGTGGCGTGAGAAGAAACTGTTCTGCAACGCCGATTTTTTCCATGCCAGCGCCTACCACTTCATGGACATTCCGACCAAGCTGTTTACACCGATCTTCGTGTGCTCGCGGGTGACAGGCTGGTGCGCTCACGTGTTTGAGCAGCGTGACAATAACCGCATCATTCGTCCCAGCGCCGACTACACCGGGCCTGCACACTCTGACTGGGTGCCGATCGAGCAGCGCGATTGACGCAACACTCGCATATCGGCCAGCAGCGGCAGGCACTCTGCCTGCCGCTTCTTCTAACAACATGTGTCATCGAGCCGCAATCGATGGTGCAAGCGACCGTGAACTCCTGCCATGAATACCGATTTCCGAAAGCCGCTCCCCGGCACTGAGCTGGACTACTTTGACACCCGGGAAGCGGTGAATGCCATCGCCGACGGCGCCTATGAGCGTTTGCCTTACACCTCCCGAGTGCTTGCGGAAAACCTGGTCAGGCGCTGTCCTCCGGAGGATCTCAGGGCATCTCTGTCACAGCTCATCGAACGCAAGCGGGATCTGGACTTCCCCTGGTTCCCGGCGCGTGTCGTGTGTCATGACATCCTGGGACAGACTGCCCTGGTAGACCTGGCAGGGTTGCGTGACGCCATCGCCGAAAAGGGCGGTGACCCGGCAAAGGTCAACCCTGTGGTGCCGACCCAACTGATCGTCGATCACTCGCTGGCGGTGGAGCATCCGGGGTTCGAGGAGGGCGCCTTCGAAAAGAACCGCGCTGTCGAGGATCGGCGCAACGAGGACCGCTTCCACTTTATCAATTGGACCCGTGAGGCCTTCGAGAATGTCGACGTCATTCCCCCGGGCAACGGCATCATGCACCAGATCAATCTGGAGAAGATGTCGCCGGTGATTCAGGCGCGGGAGGGCGTTGCCTTCCCGGATACGCTGGTCGGCACCGACAGTCATACGCCCCATGTAGACGCACTGGGCGTCATTGCCGTCGGTGTGGGCGGCCTGGAGGCCGAGAGCGTGATGCTGGGTCGAGCCTCTTACATGCGTCTACCGGATATCGTCGGGGTAGAGCTTAGCGGCAAGCCACAGCCGGGTATCACGGCGACAGACATTGTGCTGGCCCTGACCGAATACCTGCGGTCGGAGCGGGTGGTATCCAGCTATCTGGAATTTTTCGGTGAAGGCGCCGCGCACCTGACCTTGGGTGACCGGGCTACGATCTCCAACATGACACCGGAATATGGTGCCACCGCGGCCATGTTCTACATCGATGACCAGACGCTGGACTATCTGAGGTTGACCGGACGGGAGCCTGAACAGGTCGCCCTGGTCGAAACCTATGCCAAGGAAGCGGGGCTGTGGGCGGACAGTCTGGTCGATGCCCAGTACGAACGCGTGCTGCACTTTGACCTGTCCACGGTCGAGCGCACTCTGGCCGGTCCGTCGAGTCCCCATAACCGGGTATCCACCCGTGAGCTGGAAGCGCGGGGGATTGTGGCGCCCTATGAAGAGACGCCTGGCCAAATGCCGGATGGGGCGGTCATCATTGCCGCCATCACGAGCTGTACCAACACCTCGAACCCACGCAACGTGATCGCGGCGGGTCTGCTCGCCAAGCGCGCCAATGAGCTGGGCCTGACGCGTAAGCCATGGGTCAAGACATCGCTGGCGCCTGGATCCAAGGCCGTACAGCTCTATCTGGAAGAATCCAGCCTGCTGAGTGAGCTGGAGCAGCTTGGTTTCGGCATCGTCGGCTTTGCCTGTACCACCTGTAACGGCATGAGCGGTGCACTGGATCCCGAGATTCAGCGAGAAGTGGTCGAGCGTGACCTGTACGCAACGGCCGTGCTGTCAGGCAATCGTAACTTCGATGGCAGGATACATCCCTATGCCAAGCAGGCATTTCTTGCCTCGCCGCCTCTTGTGGTCGCCTACGCCATCGCGGGCAGTGTGCGCTTTGATATTGAAAAAGGCGTGCTGGGTCATGACTCCGAGGGCAACCCCATCACCTTGAAGGAGCTGTGGCCAGCGGATGAAGAGATCGACGCGATCATTGCCGAGAGCGTCAAGCCGGAACACTTCCGCGATGTCTACATTCCGATGTTCGACACCACGTTTGACAGGTCCAAGGAGATCAGCCCGCTGTATGACTGGCGTGAGATGAGCACCTACATTCGCCGTCCTCCTTATTGGGAAGGCGCGCTGGCAGCCGAGCGGTCCCTGACGGGGCTGAGGGCGCTTGCAGTATTGGGTGACAACATCACGACCGATCACCTGTCGCCGTCAAACGCCATCCTGCCGACCAGTGCCGCTGGCGAATACCTCGCCAAGATGGGCTTGCCGGAAGAAGACTTCAACTCCTATGCGACCCATCGAGGAGACCATCTCACCGCCCAGCGCGCGACCTTTGCCAACCCCAAGCTGGTAAACGAGATGGCGGTGGTAGACGGTGAGGTCAAGCAGGGATCGCTGACTCGGCTCGAGCCTGAAGGTGAGGTGATGCGGATGTGGGAAGCGATCGAGACCTACATGTCGAGAAAGCAGCCGCTGATCGTGATTGCTGGCGCCGACTATGGGCAGGGGTCCTCTCGAGACTGGGCAGCCAAAGGGGTGAGGCTGGCCGGCGTCGAGGTGATCGTGGCAGAAGGGTTCGAGCGTATTCACCGTACCAACTTGATCGGCATGGGAGTGCTCCCCCTGGAGTTCCTGCCGGGAACGACGCGCAAGACGCTGGGAATCGATGGCAGCGAGACCTTTGATGTCAGCGGTGATATCCAGCCCAGTGCCCGCTTGACGCTCAAGATTCAGCGAGGGAATGGAGAGGTCGAGGACGTTGCTGTCACCTGCCGCATCGATACCTTTGAAGAGCTGTCGATCTACAGTGCTGGCGGTGTCTTGCAGCGGTTTGCTCAGGATTTTCTTGAGTCGGAGGTAGCGTGACCATGGCGAACCTGCCGCAGCTTCGTATTCCCGCTGTTTACATGCGTGGTGGTACCAGCAAAGGAACGTTTTTCCGCCAGGACGACCTTCCTGAATCTGCACGTCGCCCTGGGCCAAGCCGAGACGCTTTGTTGATGCGGGTGGTGGGTAGCCCGGATCCCTACGGCAAGCACACTGATGGCATGGGGGGCGCCACCTCAAGCACCAGCAAGGTTGTCATCGTCAGTACCAGCGAATCACCAGATCATGACGTCGACTACCTGTTCGGCCAGGTGTCCATCGACAAGCCGTTCGTCGACTGGAGCGGCAATTGTGGCAACCTTTCGTCAGCCGTCGGCCCCTTCGCCATCGAGAGTGGAATGATTGCGCCCGAGCGCATTCCCCATGATGGTGAGGTCGAGGTGCGAATCTGGCAGGCCAATATTGGCAAGACGATCGTCTCTCGTGTGCCGGTGCGCAACGGCCGGGTACAGGAAACCGGCGAGTTCGTGCTGGACGGCGTCGCCTTTCCCGCCGCTGAGATTCACCTCGCCTTCAAGGATCCCGCCGATGGGGAGGGCAGCATGTTTCCCACGGGGCACGTCGTCGACGAGCTCAGCGTGCCTGACGATATCGTGGCCGGAGGGAGGATCGACGCTACCCTGATCAACGCAGGCATCCCGACGATCTTTGTCGATGCCGCGGATCTCGGTTACCGGGGAGACGAGCTCCAGGAAGACATCAATGAGGATCCTGCTGCGCTAGCCCGGCTTGAAGCGTTGCGTGCGCATGGTGCGCTCAAGATGGGGCTTATCAACCGGCTAGAGGACGCGGCGAATCGGCAGCACACGCCTAAGCTTGCGTTCGTTGCCCCTCCCAGGAGCTACGCGGCGTCCAGCGGTAAGTCGATAGAGGCCGGCGATATCGACCTTCT
Organism: Halomonas sp. DP5Y7-2; assembly: GCF_019802025.1. Taxonomy (NCBI): domain Bacteria; kingdom Pseudomonadati; phylum Pseudomonadota; class Gammaproteobacteria; order Oceanospirillales; family Halomonadaceae; genus Halomonas; species Halomonas sp. DP5Y7-2. The sequence goes on from NZ_JAHVHY010000012.1 coordinate 50,886, forward strand.
GGTCAGGGCGATGTCGATGGGTAAGCTGCACCACGCCATGATGGGAACCGCTGCCGTCGCTATTGGTGTGGCTGCCGCCGTGCCTGGCACCTTGGTCAACCGCGCTGCCGGAGGCGGCAATGAGCGAGCCTCGGTTGTCTTTGGTCATCCCTCCGGCACGCTGCGGGTAGGGGCAGGCGTCATGCAGCAGGAGAATGAGTGGGTCGCCGAGGAGGCCACCATGAGTCGTAGCGCACGCATCCTGATGGAAGGTCTGGTGCGCGTGCCTCAGGACGGCATCGAGTAGGTTGTAGCGGCTAGTTTTCGCCTGCGTTCAGCCATCGTGAAGAAGGCTCGGACAGCGCCTGACATTTTTTAAAAAATCCCTTGCCAAGCCGGCAGTAGATCCGTAAAGTACGCATCCGCTGCCGGCGACGAGCAAACGTCACAGGCGGTGAAGAGTGGTAAAAGTAGTTGATTTGAAAAGGCTTTTTTTAGCTTCTCGGAAAAATCACTGCTTGACGAGCAACGAGAAATCGGTAAAATGCTCGCCACTTGATCGGAGTCGTCGACAGGGCATTGAAAGATGCACTGAGGCACGCTTCGCTCTCTTTTGAAGTCTGCGAGCATCGCTTGCGGGACGCAAAAGAAAGCGCTTGACGAAACGCTTCGATTCTGTAGAATACGCCTTCCTCGCAGGGCGCTGGGCAAAGCGCTCGGCAACAGCGAGACGCTCATTGAACTCATTAGAGTCAAGAGCACGCTCTTTAAAAATTGATCAGGTAATTCATGTGGGCGCTTGCCGATGAGTCAGTGACAATGTCACTGAAATATCAAGGCAAGCGACTCGTCAAACGAGACGTTTGAACCTTGAGCCAAGT
>NZ_JAHVHY010000013.1:0-9003 GCF_019802025.1 Halomonas sp. DP5Y7-2
GCCATGCCCTCCAGGAGGGACGTTTGATGAACCCACGCCGTCCGCTGTTTCGCCATCTGGCCATCGTCATGATCAACGCCCTGTTCTGGCATCCCGTGGTGGTGCTGGCAGACGGCATCGTGGTGGCGCCGGGGGGCAACACCCGGCTCGATCAGGCGGGCAACGGCGTGCCGGTGGTCAACATCGCCACCCCCAACGACAAGGGGCTCTCCCACAACCGCTTTCGCGACTACAACGTGGACGCCCGCGGGCTCATCCTCAACAACGCTACCGGCAAGACTCAGTCGACCCAGCTTGGCGGCATCGTGGTCGGCAATGCCAATCTGCGCGGTCAGGCGGCCCAGGTCATCCTCAATGAGGTCAATGGCGGCAATCCGAGCCGACTGGCGGGCTACACCGAAGTGGCCGGCCAGGCCGCCAAGGTGGTGGTGGCCAACCCCTACGGCATCTCATGTGATGGCTGCGGTTTCATCAACAGCCCCCGGGTCACCCTGACCACCGGTGCGCCGGTGATCGAGGATGGCCGGCTGGACCACTACGCGGTGGACCAGGGGCAGGTCGCCATCGAGGGGCTGGGGCTGGACGCCCGTGAGGTGGATCAGTTCGAGATCCTTACCCGGGCCGCGGCGCTCAACGCCGAGCTGCACGCCCAGGACCTGACGATCGTCGCAGGTGCCAACGATATCGATGCCGCGAGCCTGAACGCCACGCCTCGCAGTGGCACAGGGTCCCGTCCGGCCCTGGCCATCGATTCCTCCGCTTTGGGCGGCATGTACGCCGAGCGCATCCGCCTGGTCGGTACCGACGCCGGGGTCGGCGTGCGCCTGGCCGGTGACATGGCCGCCAGTGCCGGCGACATTCGCATCACCGCCGATGGCCAGCTGAGGCTTGCCGACGCCTCGACCCCTGCGCGCCTGATCACCCAGTCCAGTGACGCTAGCTTTGGGGGTGACGTGCATGCCGACCAAGGGGCCGACATTCAGGCCGACAATGCCCTGGACATCTCTGGCCGGCTGACCAGCGGTGGGGATATCGCGCTGTCAGCGCAGCGCCTGACCACCACCGGTGATGTAGTGGCCGGCGTCCGCGGCGGACAGCGACGCGCGGGGGCTGAGCTTGCGATCACCGCCGCCACCCTGGACAACCGTGGCCGACTCGACGCCAGTGACCGTCTGGCCGCGACCTCCGGCGTGACCCACAACCGAGGCCAGATGCTGGCAAGCGAGCTGGCGCTGACGTCGCGCCAGAGTCTGGACAATGGCGGAGAGATCCTGGCGGACAGCGTGTCCCTGAACGCCACCCAGCTCACTAACCAGGGGCTGGTGGAGGGACAGCGTGTCGCGCTGACAGCGGATGTCATCGACCAGCAGGGGCGTGTTCAGGCCGATCACGCCAGCCTGAGCGCCACGCGCATCGATAATCAGGGCACGCTGTACGCCGAGCGGCTGGCGCTGTCGGCCCCGGACCTGATCAACCGTGGAGACCAGGCGACCCTGTCCGCCGGTAGCGCCCTTGAGCTCGAGACGCGACGCCTGGCCAACCTGGGCGGCTCGCTGGTGTTCGCCCCGGGGCAGGATCTGCGACTCGACCTGGAGCGCTTCAACAACCAGGGCGGGCGCGTTGTTCTGGACGGCTCGCTCAAAGGTGACATCGGTCAATGGAACAATGCCGAGGGTCAGCTGGCGGCCAAGGACATCGCCTTGAGCGCGGCCTGGGTCGATAACCGCAGTGGTCTGATCAGCGCCGAGACCGGTGCGCTGGCGCTGGCCAGCGACGGGGAGATCATCAATACCGGGGGCACGTTGCAGGCCCGTCAGGGCTCGCTGACGTTGACCGCGGCGGAACTCGACAACCAGGGCGGCAAGGCCGTTGCCGCCGGCGCCCTGAACGTGAGCCTGAGCGAAAGCCTGGATAACGCGGACGGTCGCATCAGTGCCGGGCAACTTGCCATCGTCGCCCGGCATCTCGAGAACCCAGGGGGCCAGGTGGTGGCCGACGGCGACCTGACGGCCACCCTGAGCGGCCACCTGGCCAACCGCGACGGCGGCACCTTGGGCGCCGAGCGGGTCGTGCTCACCACAGGGCAGTTCGATAACCGTGATGGCGCGCTGTTGGCAGGCGATGTGCGGATCCACAGCCAGACCCTGGACAACGCCCGGGGCATGATCAGTGCCGACGATGCTCTGGCGCTGACGGTGACCCAGGCGCTGGCCAACCGTCAGGGCCAGATTCAGGTGGTCGAGGGAGGTCTCGAGGCGCGCCTGGGCAGCCTCGACAATCAGCAGGGAACCCTGGTCGCCAGGCGGCTCAGCGTGGCCTCGCAAGGCGCCGTCGACAATCGTCAGGGGCAGCTGGTCGGCGACGAGCTGCGCCTGGATGCAGGGAGCCTGGACAATCGCCAGGACGGCCGCCTGACCGCCTCCTATCTGACGCTGGCCATCGATGACGCCCTCGATAACCAGGGCGGGGTCCTCGACGCCGACCACGGCGAGCTGCAGGTCGCGGCCCGGCGTCTGGACAATCGTGGTGGCACCCTGAGCGCCGGCCAGCTGGATCTGGACCTTGGCCTGGACCCGGACCAGGGCATCGACAATCGCGACGGCGGCCTACTGCTGGCCGATGACCTGCGCCTGACGGCCGGGTCGCTGTCCAACACCCAGGGGCGGGTACTGGGGCAGTCGCTGGTGCTGACCTTGGCGGAACTGCATAACGCCGGGGGGCTGATCAGTGCCACGCAGGCGCTGGGTCTGGCGCTGAACGGCGCGCTCGACAACCAGGGAGGACGGCTGCAGGTCACCGACGGACAGCTGCAGTTGAGCGACGCCACCCAGGTGGATAACCGCCAGGGCGTGCTGGTAGGCCAGCAGTTGTCCCTCGTCAATATCGGTCGGCTGGACAATCGACAGGGCCAGCTCGTCGCCGATGGGATCCGCGTGGCGGCGACCACCGTCGATAACACGCAGCAAGGGCTGATCAGCGCCGCCGAGACGCTGGACCTGACCGTTCAGGAGGACCTGGTCAACGCCTCGGGCACGCTGGAGGCCGCTCGGCTGAATGTCGCGGCCACCCGCGTCGACAACACCCAGGGCAGGCTGCTGGCGGACCGGATCGGGCTGAGGGCAACGACCCTTGGCAACCAGGGCGGCGCCATTCTGGCCGAGCGCGACGGCGCGGTGATCACCCTCACCGGTCAGGACGCTGCGCTTAATAACGCCGACGGTGTGATCGACGTGGCCGATGGCACGCTCGCCATCGTCGCGGCCGAGGGGGCGATCCACAATCAGGCCGGGTCGATCAGCGCCGACCGGCTCACCCTTGAGGCCGCGAGCCTTGATAACCACGACGGTCAGCTGGCGGCGGTGCAGGGCAATGCCGCCATCACGGCAGACCGGCTCGACAACCAGGCCGGCCTGCTGGCCGCCCAGGGCGGCGAGCTGACGCTGGACATCGCCACCGTCGACAATCGCGCAGGCCGTCTGCAGGGCGACGGCGTCCGCCTGACCGGGGCGCGCCTCGATAACCGTCAGGGCACGCTGACCGCGGTGGAGCGTGACCTGGAGGTGCAGCTCAGCGGAGCGCTGGATAACGGCGACGGACGAATGCTGGCCAATGGCGTGCTGGGGGTGGACAGCGCGGCCCTGACCAACCTGGGCGGTCAGCTGGCCGGTCGTGGTCTCAGCCTGACCACCGGCATGCTCGACAACCAGCAAGGCCTGGTCGAGTCCAGCGCCGCGCTGAGCGTTGACGTCGATGGCCTGGCCAATGGCGGCGGCACGCTAAGAAGCCTGTCTGGTCAGACGACGACCCTCAGCGCGCGTCAGCGCCTGGACAACCGTGGCGGCGTGATCGAGCTGGGGAGCCGCGACGCCCGTGTGAACGCTGCGGATATCGACAACCGCGATGGAACGCTACGCCATGATGGTGACGGGGTGGTGCAGCTGGTGGCCGAGCAGTTGGCCAACCTCAACGGCCGCCTTCAGGGAACCGGTGGCGTCAGTGCCGAGCTTGGCCGTGTCGAGGGGGTAGGGCAGTGGCAGGCCAATGGTCCGCTGGTCCTCGCCAGTGACGCCGCGCTGAGCGTCGGCCAAAGCGAGCGTCTGTCCAGCGCCATGGCCTTGAGCCTACGGACGGCGGGGCTGGTCAATGCCGGTCTGGTGGCGGCCAACGACAGCCTGACCCTGACGCTGGACGGCGCGCTGAACAATACCGGGCAGCTGTCGAGCCAGGGCCGTCTGGAGGTGACCGCCACCGGCCTGACCCAGGACGGCGGGCGCATCGCCAGTGCCGGCGACGCTTCCTTCCGCTTGAGCGGTGATGTGACCAACCTGGGACGCCTGACCAGCCAGGGCGACATGACCCTGAGCTCGGCCTCGCTCGATAACCAGGGCACCCTGGGCAGCCTGGGCGACCTGCGCCTGGATAGCGCCAGCATCACCAATGCCCCCGATACCCTGCTGTTCGCCGGTGGCGACATGACGCTGCATACGCAGCAGCTGTTCAACCGCTATGGAGACATCTATAGCCGGGGCGACCTGACCCTGGCACGCAACAGCGCCTTGGCCAAGGCGGACCGGCTGGAAAACCGCTCCGGCACCATCGAGGCCGAGGGGGATATGACGGTCGCGGTGAGCAATGTCACAAATACCGTTGATGCGTTTTCTACAGAGCAACAGCTGGTAGGTCGTGAAGTTTCGGGCACTCAGTACGAAGTTCGTATGTATCGCAAAACGGTGGACCACGACGGCCATGATGGGAGCGGAGCGACAGAAACCATCACGCTTCTGGGCACTATCGATCATTTCGGTGAATACCAGCTCGTTGAGCGCTTCGAAAATAGTGTCAGCCTGGAGTCCGCTGCTGCCGAAATAGTGGCCGGGGGTAATGTCACGTTGCTCACCGATGAACTGGTGAATGATGCCAGTATCATCGCTGCCAACGGCGATGTGGTGATTCGTACTGACACCTTGGAAAATACCGGCCGGTCCAACACCTTGGTCGAAAAAACCACCGTGTTGGCAACGGACGAAGACGCACTAGCCTGTACAAAGAGAGAAAACTTTAATCGCTGCATGGGCTATAGCGGCAGCGGTGGCCGTTTCTATCGATTGTTCATTGATGAATCCAACTCTCGATTCGATAGCTGGAATACAACGAGTGGATTTGATAGCAGCAACACGCTTCTTCCTCTTCCTTTTCTCACTGATGATGTGGTCAAGGTCAGCGAGGTGGAAACCCGCACCATTCTCCCTGGTGGTGCTCCCGCCGTGATTTCCGCCGGTGGCCGTGTCTCCATTACCGCCACCGAGCAACTCCATAACGGAGATATCCAGGAACATACCCTGGCCCAGTTGCAGGGGCGTCTTGGTGATGCGGCGACCCAGGGGCCGGTTTCCACGCTGTCCATGACCCTGGGCCGTGATGCCGACCAGGCCAGTGCCCAGGGGCTGAACGCGCCATCGCGAGTGGACCGCAGTGGTGCCAGCCGCGATGCGTCGCTGGTGGATATCGGCGCAACGCCAAGCACCGCTGGCGGGGGGCTTGACGGTGCACTGGACGCCAGCGTGGGCGCTGGCTTTGACGCGGGAGGCGGCGTCTGGGTCTTCGACGACGCGCCCTTCCTGCGGGTCGATATCGCGCAGACGCCGTCCTTCCGGCTGCCGGAAGGTGACTATGGCCTGTTCGTGCGCGCCCCCGAGGCCCAGGGGCGCTATCTGGTCGAGACCAACCCGGAATTCACCAACCTCGAGCAGTGGCGCGGTTCCGACTACCTGCTCGACAAGCTCGGCTACACCGACGACGAGGCCTATCGGCTGCTCGGCGATGGTCGCTATGAATCCCGGCTGATCCGCCAGGCGGTGTTGGCCACTACCGGCCAACGCTATCTCAGTGAGGGGCTGGGCGATGACTACGCCCAGTATCGCTACCTGATGGATAACGCCCTGGCCTCGAAGGACCGTTTGTCCCTGGCGTTGGGGGTGGGCTTGAGCCCCGAGCAGGTGGCGGCGCTGACCCACGACATCGTCTGGCTGGAGGAGCGTCAGATCGACGGCCAGACGGTGCTCGCGCCAGTGCTGTACCTGGCCAACCTGGACAGCCGAGACGTGCGCGGTGGTGGGGTGATCCAGGGTCGTGACATCGACCTGATCAGCGGCGGTGACTTGGTCAACGTCGGCACCCTTCGCGCCACCCACGACCTCAATGCCTACGCCGCTGGGTCCGTGCTGCAGGGCGGCCTGGTCGAGGCCGGTGACGCCCTGAACCTCACCGCCCGCGACGATATCCGCAACGCCATGGGTGGGCAGATTCGCGGGGACCGGGTCAGCCTGACCGCCGTTTCCGGCGACGTGGTCAACGACCGCTTAAGCGTGGCCGCTGGCACCTCACGGGACTATCGCAGCTATCTCGACCAGGGCGGCAGCATCAGCGCCCGTGATCAACTCGACATCCAGGCCGGGCGTGACGTGGTCAACCGTGGCAGCGTGACCAGCGGTGCTGACCTGTCCGTGACCGCCGGTCGTGACATCGTGGCCGGGGCCGTGGTGGACGTCAGCCACTGGCAGGATGCCCGCGGTCGCGATCGTCAAGACAGCGCCACTACGCTCGGCTCAACCACCACCGCCGGGAGCGATCTTACCTGGCAGGCCGGACGGGATATCGCGATCGACGCCAGTCAGGTCTTAAGCGGTGATGACCTAGTGCTGGCCGCCGGACGCGACATGGCCATTGTCTCTGGCGAGAACAGCGACGCCAGCCGCGACGTCAGCCGCCGCCAGATCACCACCACCGACAGCGTGACCCAGGTGGGCAGCGCCCTTGAGGCGGGAGGCAGCGCGAGCCTTAGCGCCGGAGGCGATATCGGCCTGCTCGCCAGCCGCGTCGAGGCCGGCGAGGGACTGGGCCTGGTCGCCGGCGGCGACATCACCCTGGCGTCCGCGGCCAACTCCAGCGAGAGCCACACCCGCAAGCCCAACAAGACCTACGACACCCGCACAGTGCGTCAGCAGGGCAGCGAGCTGGCGGCCGGCACCGACCTGACGGTGGCCGCCGGGGGCGATCTCACCCTGGTGGCAAGCACCGCCAGTGCCGGTGATGAGGCGTATCTGTATGCCGGTGGCGACGTGGCCCTGCTGGCTGCCAACGACGAGGATTACTCCCGCTACGAGAAGAACGAGAGCGGCGGCCTGTTCGGCGGTGACAAGCATCGTCTCGATGAAGTGCAGGACCTGCGCGCCCAGGGCAGCGAGATCGCCAGCGGCGGTGACCTGATCATCGTCAGCGACGGCGACCAGACCTATGAAGGCGCCCGACTCGATGCGGGCAACGACCTGGTGCTGGACAGCGGCGGCGAGATCACCTTCGCCCATGCCCGCGACCTGCATAGCGAGACCCATGAGAAGAGCTCGAGCAATGCCGTCTGGCAGTCGGCCAAGGGCGAAGGCGAGACCGTCGAGACCCTGCGTCAGAGTGAGCTGGTGGCCCAGGGGGAGCGGATCATCCGCGCCGCCCAGGGCGTTAACGTCGACATCGAGCAGGTCGATGAGCAGAGCATCCACCAGACCATCACCGCCATGGTCGAGGCCGATCCGAGCCTAGCTTGGCTGGCCGAGATGGAAGCCCGTGGCGACGTCGACTGGCGCGCGGTCAAGGCCCTCCATGACCAGTGGGACTATGACCACTCGGGCATGAGCGCCGCCGCGCAGCTGGTGGTGGCGATTGTGGTGGCCTACTACGTCGGCCCCATGGCCACCAAGCTGGTCGCGGGTGGTGCGTCAACTGGCGCCCTGGCGGCTGGTGGCTGGGCCAATGTAGCGGCTGCTACCTCGCTCACCAGTGTGGCCAGCAACACCGCCGTCAGCACCATCAATCAACAGGGGGACCTCGGCGAGGCTTGGGGCGACGTGACCTCCAGTGATGCCCTGCGCGGCTACGCTGTAGCGGGCATGACCGCCGGGCTGACCAACGGCCTGTACGACGGTTGGACCGGCACCCAGACAGGCCTGACAACTGGCCTGCCCAATAGCGGGACGGTCACAGGCGCTCCCCTTGGCACCTGGCAGGGGGCGGGCCAGTTCGGCGCCAATCAGCTGTTGCAGAACACCACCTCCGCGCTGCTGGACCGGGCGCTTGGCGGTGACGCTGCGCTGGGCGACGCATTTCAAGCGAGTCTGGCCAACACCTTCGCCGCCGCTGGTTTTAACGCCATCGGCAATACCTCCCTTGAAAACGGCAGCCTGAACAAGGCCGCCCTGCATGCCGTTATGGGCGGCCTTGCCGCCGAAGCCGCGGGCGGTGACTTCACCACCGGCGCACTGGCCGCCGGGGCCAATGAACTGCTGGTCGACAAGCTCGCTGGAGAGTACAGCGACCTGGACCAGGCCGACAAAGGCCGGCTTTTGGTAATGAACTCCCAGATCATTGGCGTCATTGCCGCCGAGATCGCCAGCAACGACGACAGTGAGCTGCAGATCGGTGCCCAGGTGGCGGGGAGTGCGACGCAGTATAACCGGCTGCTGCATCCGCAGGAGCGGGAGGTTTTGGCAGACCGGTCTCGCGAGCTAGCAGCGGAGCGGGGTGAACCTAGTATTGGTGATCTGAGCTGGGACGATATGTTCGCGCTGGTCTCTGGCGCTCAGTTGGACGCTAGCCAAACCACCGCCTTCAGTGACTTGCTCGTCAGCTTGGACACATCCAGCAATGCAAACAACCCACAGTATGCGAGATTCCTGAGTGACCTTCAGGTCGCACAGGCCGCCTACAATGAAATAAGGCAACAGTACGCTGGTCAGCCGCTCAGGTGGAGTGATGGAGAAGTTATCGTCGCTCACGGTAAGCCAGTGGTCATGTTCCAAGCCAGCGAGGCCCAGTACCAAGATGGCAGCCTGTTTGGAACGGTGGAGTCGAGTTACTGGGGAACTGGCCTCGACTCAGCGTATAGTCTGGGAGCAACTGTCCAGCATCAGGACGAGATGGCTTCGATTGGCAGCGCTGGCTCCGCCGATACCA
>NZ_JAHVHY010000014.1:0-1948 GCF_019802025.1 Halomonas sp. DP5Y7-2
TAAATGCCTGACGATGACCTACTCTCGCATGGGGAGACCCCACACTACCATCGGCGCTGAGCGGTTTCACTTCTGAGTTCGGCAAGGGATCAGGTGGTTCCCACTCGCTATGGTCGTCAGGCGAAAAAAGGCAATGTATATCAATGCTGGCAAAGTCTTGCTCGATACGTCCCACGTATCCGTCAATTATGTCGTGACACCATCGACCAAAACCTCTTGGGTGTTATATGGTCAAGCCTCACGGACCATTAGTACCGGTTAGCTCAACGCCTTGCAGCGCTTCCACACCCGGCCTATCAACCAGCTGGTCTTGCTGGGTCCTTTAGGAGGCTCAAGGCCTCAGGGAGATCTCATCTTGAAGGGGGCTTCCCGCTTAGATGCTTTCAGCGGTTATCCCGTCCGTACATAGCTACCCGGCAATGCCATTGGCATGACAACCGGAACACCAGAGGTACGTCCACTCCGGTCCTCTCGTACTAGGAGCAGCACTTCTCAAATCTCCAACGCCCACGGCAGATAGGGACCGAACTGTCTCACGACGTTCTAAACCCAGCTCGCGTACCACTTTAAATGGCGAACAGCCATACCCTTGGGACCGACTTCAGCCCCAGGATGTGATGAGCCGACATCGAGGTGCCAAACACCGCCGTCGATGTGAACTCTTGGGCGGTATCAGCCTGTTATCCCCGGAGTACCTTTTATCCGTTGAGCGATGGCCCTTCCATACAGAACCACCGGATCACTAGAACCTACTTTCGTACCTGCTCGACGTGTCTGTCTCGCAGTTAAGCACCCTTATGCTCTTGCACTCAATGCACGATTTCCAACCGTGCTGAGGGTACCTTCGTGCTCCTCCGTTACTCTTTGGGAGGAGACCGCCCCAGTCAAACTACCCACCACACACGGTCCTCGAACCGGATTACGGTCCTGAGTTAGAACGCCAATGATGCCAGGCTGGTATTTCAAGGTTGGCTCCACCCCATCTGGCGACAGGGTTTCAAAGCCTCCCAGCTATCCTACACAAGCAACATCAGCGTCCAGTGTGAAGCTGTAGTAAAGGTTCACGGGGTCTTTCCGTCTAGCCGCGGGTACACAGCATCTTCACTGCGATTTCAATTTCACTGAGTCTCGGGTGGAGACAGCGTGGCCATCATTACGCCATTCGTGCAGGTCGGAACTTACCCGACAAGGAATTTCGCTACCTTAGGACCGTTATAGTTACGGCCGCCGTTTACCGGGGCTTCGATCAGGAGCTTCGCGTGAGCTAACACCATCACTTAACCTTCCGGCACCGGGCAGGCGTCACACCCTATACGTCCGCTTGCGCGTTTGCAGAGTGCTGTGTTTTTAATAAACAGTTGCAGCCACCTGGTATCTTCGACCGCGTCAGGCTCCGGTCGCGAGGACCTTCACCCTAATGCGGCGTGCCTTCTCCCGAAGTTACGGCACCATTTTGCCTAGTTCCTTCACCCGAGTTCTCTCAAGCGCCTTGGTATTCTCTACCTGACCACCTGTGTCGGTTTGGGGTACGGTCCCACAGTATCTGAAGCTTAGAGGCTTTTCCTGGAAGCGTGGCATCGATGACTTCCTGACCGTAGTCAGTTCGTCTCGCCTCTCGGCCTTAAGGATCCGGATTTTCCTGAATCCTCAGCCTACTGGCTTTCACCAGGACAACCAACGCCTGGCTCACCTAGCCTTCTTCGTCCCCCCATCGCAATACTGTGAGGTACGGGAATATTGACCCGTTTCCCATCGACTACGCCTTTCGGCCTCGCCTTAGGGGCCGACTCACTCTGCTCCGATTAGCGTCGAACAGAAACCCTTGGTCTTCCGGCGGGGGAGTTTTTCACTCCCCTTGTCGTTACTCATGTCAGCATTCGCACTCGTGATACCTCCAGCATGCTTCTCAACACACCTTCATCGGCTTACACGACGCTCCTCTACCGCG
>NZ_JAHVHY010000015.1:0-1266 GCF_019802025.1 Halomonas sp. DP5Y7-2
AACCCGTAGCTTCGGTACCTGGTTTGAGCCCCGTTACATCTTCCGCGCAGGCCGACTCGACTAGTGAGCTATTACGCTTTCTTTAAAGGATGGCTGCTTCTAAGCCAACCTCCTAGCTGTCTAAGCCTTCCCACATCGTTTCCCACTTAACCAGGATTTCGGGACCTTAGCTGACGGTCTGGGTTGTTTCCCTTTTCACGACGGACGTTAGCACCCGCCGTGTGTCTCCCACGCTTGCACTCACCGGTATTCGGAGTTTGCCTCGGGTTGGTAAGTCGGGATGACCCCCTAGCCGAAACAGTGCTCTACCCCCGGCGGTGATACGTGAGGCGCTACCTAAATAGCTTTCGAGGAGAACCAGCTATCTCCGGGCTTGATTAGCCTTTCACTCCGATCCACAAGTCATCCAAATCTTTTTCAACAGATCCTGGTTCGGTCCTCCAGTTGATGTTACTCAACCTTCAACCTGCTCATGGATAGATCGCCCGGTTTCGGGTCTATTTCCAGCGACTGGTCGCCCAGTTAAGACTCGATTTCTCTACGCCTCCCCTATACGGTTAAGCTCGCCACTGAAAATAAGTCGCTGACCCATTATACAAAAGGTACGCGGTCACCGAACGAGTCGGCTCCCACTGCTTGTACGCACACGGTTTCAGGGTCTATTTCACTCCCCTCTCCGGGGTTCTTTTCGCCTTTCCCTCACGGTACTGGTTCACTATCGGTCAGTCAGGAGTATTTAGCCTTGGAGGATGGTCCCCCCGTCTTCAGTCAAGGTTTCACGTGCCTCGACCTACTCGATTTCACAACACTCAGGTTTCGGTTACGGGGCTATCACCCACTATGGCCAGATTTCCCAATCTGTTCACCTACCAGTTGTGTTGCTTAAGGGCTGGTCCCCGTTCGCTCGCCGCTACTAGGGGAATCTCGGTTGATTTCTTTTCCTCGGGGTACTTAGATGTTTCAGTTCCCCCGGTTCGCCTCTCATGCCTATATATTCAGCATGAGATACCCAAGTGATCTTGGGTGGGTTTCCCCATTCAGAGATGTCCGGGTCGCAGGTCGTTTGCCACCTCGCCGAACCTTATCGCAGGCTTCCACGTCTTTCATCGCCTCTGACTGCCAAGGCATCCACCGTGTGCGCTTCATCGCTTGACCATATAACCCCAAAAGGTCTGTCAATCGATGATGTCACGACAATTGCCGGATACGCTTGAGACGTATCTTACTTTGTCAGCATGATATACATTGTTAAAGAGCGTTAGAGTA
>NZ_JAHVHY010000016.1:0-1742 GCF_019802025.1 Halomonas sp. DP5Y7-2
TCTCTTGATCAGGTAATTCATTGTGAGCACTTACCGACAGTCAGCGACGTGTCGATTAAGGAGGTGATCCAGCCGCAGGTTCCCCTACGGCTACCTTGTTACGACTTCACCCCAGTCATGAACCACACCGTGGTGATCGCCCTCCGAAGTTAGGCTAACCACTTCTGGTGCAGTCCACTCCCATGGTGTGACGGGCGGTGTGTACAAGGCCCGGGAACGTATTCACCGTGACATTCTGATTCACGATTACTAGCGATTCCGACTTCACGGAGTCGAGTTGCAGACTCCGATCCGGACTGAGACCGGCTTTATGGGATTAGCTCCACCTCGCGGATTCGCAACCCATTGTACCGGCCATTGTAGCACGTGTGTAGCCCTACCCGTAAGGGCCATGATGACTTGACGTCGTCCCCACCTTCCTCCGGTTTGTCACCGGCAGTCTCCCTAGAGTTCCCGACCGAATCGCTGGCAAATAGGGACAAGGGTTGCGCTCGTTACGGGACTTAACCCAACATTTCACAACACGAGCTGACGACAGCCATGCAGCACCTGTCTGAGAGTTCCCGAAGGCACCAATCCATCTCTGGAAAGTTCTCTCGATGTCAAGGGTAGGTAAGGTTCTTCGCGTTGCATCGAATTAAACCACATGCTCCACCGCTTGTGCGGGCCCCCGTCAATTCATTTGAGTTTTAACCTTGCGGCCGTACTCCCCAGGCGGTCGACTTATCGCGTTAACTGCGCCACAAAGCTCTCAAGGAGCCCAACGGCTAGTCGACATCGTTTACGGCGTGGACTACCAGGGTATCTAATCCTGTTTGCTACCCACGCTTTCGCACCTCAGCGTCAGTGTCAGTCCAGAAGGCCGCCTTCGCCACTGGTATTCCTCCCGATCTCTACGCATTTCACCGCTACACCGGGAATTCTACCTTCCTCTCCTGCACTCTAGCCTGACAGTTCCGGATGCCGTTCCCAGGTTGAGCCCGGGGCTTTCACAACCGGCTTATCAAGCCGCCTACGCGCGCTTTACGCCCAGTAATTCCGATTAACGCTCGCACCCTCCGTATTACCGCGGCTGCTGGCACGGAGTTAGCCGGTGCTTCTTCTGTGAGTGATGTCCTTCCTCGAGGGTATTAACCTCAAGGCCTTCTTCCTCACTGAAAGTGCTTTACAACCCGAAGGCCTTCTTCACACACGCGGCATGGCTGGATCAGGCTTTCGCCCATTGTCCAATATTCCCCACTGCTGCCTCCCGTAGGAGTTCGGGCCGTGTCTCAGTCCCGATGTGGCTGATCATCCTCTCAGACCAGCTACGGATCGCAGCCTTGGTGAGCCATTACCTCACCAACTAGCTAATCCGACATAGGCTCATCCGATAGCGCAAGGTCCGAAGATCCCCTGCTTTCTCCCGTAGGACGTATGCGGTATTAGCCTGGGTTTCCCCAGGTTATCCCCCACTACCGGGCAGATTCCTATGCATTACTCACCCGTCCGCCGCTCGACGCCTCCTAGCAAGCTAGGATCGTTTCCGCTCGACTTGCATGTGTTAGGCCTGCCGCCAGCGTTCAATCTGAGCCATGATCAAACTCTTCAGTTTAAAGTCTGATAGTCCGTTAAGCGGACCAAACTTGGCTCAAGGTTCAAACGTCTCGTTTGACGAGTCGCTTGCCTTGATATTTCAGTGACATTGTCACTGACTCATCGGCAAGCGCCCACATGAATTACCTGATCAATTTTTAAAGAGC
>NZ_JAHVHY010000017.1:0-1944 GCF_019802025.1 Halomonas sp. DP5Y7-2
GATGCCGTCTGCCAGCACCACCACGGGATGCCAGAACAGGGCGTTGATCATGACGATGGCCAGATGGCGAAACAGCGGACGGCGTGGGTTCATCAAACGTCCCTCCTGGAGGGCATGGCTCGTATCTGGCGCGGCCACTAGAAGCGCGCCTGAACGGTGAAGTAGACGGGACTTTCGCTATGATCGATGGCATCGGCCTGGATAACGCCCGCCTAATAGGCAAGGGTGTCATCACGCCGGTCGACCAGAGCAATACCGGAGGGGGGACGTAAAACGTCGTCTTCATCCAAGAAATTTTGGCAACAGTTTGCCCCGGCATTTACGCTCAATGATCAAACGCTATAGCCATAATGCCTCTGGCATGTCGCCGATAAAAATGCGCTGTACTACTGCCTTCCTACCACGTATTTTTGGAATAAAATTACTCATAACTCAACTTAACTCTACTTGTTACTTTGTCACTTCATACGGCGTAGCAATGGCTACCGCAAGACCTCACTCAACGGCCGTGATGCCTGGATATGGTGACCCTGCTCAACGTTTCCAGACGTATATTTATCACCACCTGGTGTCGCACCGGCTGGCTGACAAGACATGCTGAGTAGACTCGACATTATCGAGATACTACCCCAAGAAAAGGAAGTAAAAAAATGCAGTAGAAATGAATGTCGTAGCGGAAAAGCACAACGATAGGAGCATTGACATCAAAAGGGTGAAGAAAGGAAAGCAGTTAGGAAAAAGAGGTCATTCAACCACATCTTGAATTGTCCAATATTTCCTACAAAGGAAACTCCTATCTCCTAACTTCACCTGATAGGCAGATAGCAAGCGCAGACAGAGGGCTGATAGCAAGCGTAGACAGAAAGGGCTGATAGAAAGGGCTGATAGAGAGGGCTGATAGAAAGGGCTGATAAAAAAGTGGGGATAGAAAGTGCCGACAGAAAGCGGGAAAAATGAGCAAAAAATCACCACGTCCTGTTTTACGACACGCTCATATGACCCAACCACGACACAGCCACACCCTTCGAAAGGGGGTGATGCAACACGCCCAGCCCTGGCTGTGCCAGCCAGCTTCTGCCCGCCTCGGCATAAAGTATTAGCCCTGACGCATCACAAATGCTATACAAGGGGCGCTCGCTGTATAATTCTTAAGTCACTGATACTGCAGGCGTTGTAGCCATGGTCGGGAACCTCCTAGATCGGCCAGGCCCTCAGCGCCGCGGAGGGTGAGTGAGCACCGCAGGGAACAGGCGAGTGAAGGCACTACGCCGGAAGGAAACCAACCAGGACGAGACATGAACTACCGATTGATGTTCCAACTCACAGACTCCCTCAACACAAAGTCTCTCGAACCCCTGACGCTGAAACCGTCACCGCTGGACATGCCCGAACATCAGATCGATACCTTGCTGGAAGTACCCGGCACAGACGAACTGCTTGAACTGCCCTTCACCGCGGAAGAAGAAGGAAAGACAAGCCTGGTCTTCGTCCAGGGTCGTGTTGTATCGACCAAGAAGACCTACACCATCTCTGACGGTGGCGAGAGCGCCAGGTGCCTCGTCACCTGCTTTATCGAACCTAACCGCGTGGTAAAGCAAGGCACTGGCGAGCTCATCCTCGAGCCCACCGTCGACAACATCGAAGAGCTCATCTAAGCGTTACCGCTTGCTCTCCTAGCCACCAGGACGAGTCGACCTGTCTTGAGCCCCGGGAGACCCTTAGAGGCCCTGGGGCACAAGGAAGGGGCACAGGAAGTCCTCTTGCCTGGTGATTGATCGTGACGCCAGCTCTGGCATTATCGACCCCAGGCAAGCGGGTAAACAGCCCCAAGCCATCGCCCCTGGGCAACCTGACGCAGTCCTTCGCTGTTCACGTCACGGATGACGTGAAGACACCGCACAAGGAGCCATGATTCATGCTAGGTGCACTCTCCGACTTCCCCGA
>NZ_JAHVHY010000018.1:0-1874 GCF_019802025.1 Halomonas sp. DP5Y7-2
GCGGCCAGCACACACAATTGCAGTGCGATGAACGGCAGCAGTGACACAAAGATGTCTTTCAGGCTGATCTCCGGCGGCGCCACCCCTTTCAGGTAGAACGCGGCCGGGCCAAATGGCGGCGACAGGAACGACACCTGCATGTTGACGGCGAACAGGATGCCGAACCAGATCGGGCTGTAGCCCAGCTGAATCACGATGGGTACGAAGATCGGCAGGGTCAGCATGGCAACCCCGATCCAGTCCAGGAACATGCCCAGCACGATCAGGATGGCCATCATCACCAGGATGATCACGATCGGCGCCACGTCCAGGTCCATGATCATGCCCGAGATGAAGCGGTTGCCGCCCATCAGGTTGTAGACCCCGACCAGTGCCGCGGCACCGATGCCGATCCAGATGATCATGCCGCAGGTCACCAGGGTCTGGGACAGCGCTGCGTGCATCATCTTGAACGAGAACTCGCCCCGTGCCAGCACGGCCAGCAGCACACCGAACACGCCCATCGCGGCGGCTTCAGTGACCGAGGCCACGCCGCCGTAGATCGACCCCAGCACCAGGAAGGCGATCAGGGCCGGCACGATGATCGAGCGCAGCGCCGCGCCCTTGGAGGCGAAGCCGGCATTGCGATCCTCGTCGCTCATCGGCGGCCCCATGGCCGGATTGCGCAGACAGCGGACCAGCACGTAGCCGATGTAGGACAGCATCAGGATCACCGCCGGGGTGATCGCGGCAGTGAACAGGTCAGCAATCGAGACGCTGGCGATCAGGCCATAGATGATCAGCACGATGGACGGCGGCATCATGGTGCCCAGGGCCCCGCCGGCACACACCACGCCAATCGACAGGTGCTTGTCGTAGCCGAGCCTGAGCATCTGCGGCAAGGCCAGGATGCCGAGCAGCACGATCTCGCCGCCGATGATGCCGGACAGCGCGGCCAGGAAGAAGGCCACCACGATGGTCTGGACCGCCACACCGCCCGGCAGCCGGCCGGCAAACACCCGCATGGCGTTGAACAGATCCTTGGCGATGCCCGATCGGTCCAGTAACGAGGCCATCAGCACGAACATCGGCACCGCCACCAACGAGTACTCGGTGACGAATCCGTAGACCCGGCTGGTGACCAGCGGCAGCGCGTTGGGGCCGAACCAGCCAAAGGTGAAGGCCAGTGCCACCAGCCCGGTAATGAAGGCCAGCGGCAGGCCGGTGACCAGCAAGGCAAAGATGGCACCGACCAGCAGCAGCGTTCCGTCTGCAATATCCATCAGTCAGCGCCTCCTTCGGGTGCATCGGGGACGGGTTTGCCCTTGAGCGACTGGAACACGTGGATCAAGGCCTGCACGCACATGACGGCCAGGGCCAGCAGGATCATGCCCTTGACCACGGCGGGAAAGGGCGGATTCCAGGACGTGCCGGAACGCTCGAGCTGCCACTCGCCCAGCGGATTGTGGGACGCCCCGTAGAACATCACCCAGGCGGCGTAGCTCATGCCCAGACAGAAGCCGAAGGTGACCACGTCGTTGAAGATATCGAGGGCACGACGGAAGGTCGGGCCCACGGCGTCGTAGAGGACCTTGACGCGGATATGGCGGTTGGACGCCAGCGCCGCCGGCCCCCCCAGGCAGAAGCTGACCGCCACCAGCATGACGACGGTTTCGTGCACCCAGGAGGTGGGCGAGCCGAAGCCATAGCGCATGATGACTTCATACACGCTGATGGCCATGGCGATGAACACCAGCCAAGCGGCCAGCTGAGCGACCTTGACCACGCCCTGGTCAAAGCGGCTGCGCACCACGTCGGGTGCGCGTTCGGGCGCCTTGTCGGCGTCCTGTCCCGGCAGGTCTGTCATGGGACTTCCTCGACGGCTTGAGGATCGC
>NZ_JAHVHY010000019.1:0-1421 GCF_019802025.1 Halomonas sp. DP5Y7-2
AAACCCGTCGCCGGGGTAAAGGTCACGCTGCCGTCACCATTGAAGCTCACGCTGCCCTGGCTCGGGTCCTGCAGCGCGGCGTTGGTCAGGGTCACCGGACCATCGGCGCCGGCCACGTCCAGGCCACCGGCACTGCCGTCCAGCACGTTGACGGTGATCGCCACGTTCTCGTCGGTCTCGGCCGCGTCGTCGGTGGCCTCGGGCACGTCATCCTTGATATCGATGGTCAGGGCCGCGGGATCGCTGACGTCGCCGTCGGAGTCGGTCACCACCAGGCTGAACACGTCCTGGATCCCGTCGCTGCCAGTGCCCTGGCTGCTATGGTCGGTGGTGTTGTCGCTCAAGGTATAGCTGTAGCTGTAGACGCCGCTGTTGACGGTGACCGTCAGCACGCCGTAGGTACCCTGCACGGTGCCGCCATTGGTCACGTCCACGCCGCTGATCACCACCGAGCCCACGCTGTCGGAGCCGGTATCGATGGCGATGGTGCCGCTGGTGGTCTCCAGGTCGGTGCCCGCCTGACTGCCGCCGTCGTCCAGACCCGCTTCGTCCACCTCGTTATTGCCAGACGCATTGGGCGACTCGGGGTTCACCTCTACCACCGGGGTCGCGTCCACGGTGATGGTCAGGGTCGCGTTAGCGGTATCCCCGTCGGCATCGGTAATGGTGTAGTCGATCAGCACGTCGCCTTCAAAGCCCGTCGCCGGGGTGAAGGTCACGCTGCCGTCACCATTGAAGGTCACGCTGCCCTGGCTCGGGTCCTGCAGCGCGGCATTGGTCAGGGTCACCGGACCATCGGCGCCGGCCACGTCCAGGCCACCGGCACTGCCGTCCAGCACGTTGACGGTGATCGCCACGTTCTCGTCGGTCTCGGCCGCGTCGTCGGTGGCCTCAGGCACGTCATCCTTGATATCGATGGTCAAGGCTGCGGGATCGCTGACGTCGCCGTCGGAGTCGGTCACCACCAGGCTGAACACGTCCTGAATGCCGTCGCTGCCGGTGCCCTGGCTGCTATGGTCGGTGGTGTTGTCGTCCAGGGTATAGGTATAGCTGTAGTCCCCATTCACCACGCTGACGACCAGGGTGCCGTAGGTGCCCTGCACGGTGCCGCCATTGGTCACGTCCACGCCACTGATCACCACCGAGCCCACGCTGTCGGAGCCGGTATCGATGGCGATGGTGCCGCTGGTGGTCTCCAGGTCGGTGGCAGCCTGGCTGCCGCCGTCGTCCAGACCGGCTTCGTCCACCTCGTTATTGCCAGACGCATTGGGCGACTCGGGGTTCACCTCTACCACCGGGGTCGCGTCCACGGTGATGGTCAGGGTCGCGTTAGCGGTATCCCCGTCGGCATCGGTGATGGTGTAGTCGATCAGCACGTCGCCTTCAAAACCCGTCGCCGGGGTAAAGGTCACGCTGCCGTC
>NZ_JAHVHY010000020.1:0-1319 GCF_019802025.1 Halomonas sp. DP5Y7-2
GGCAGCGCCGCGGGCGACGGCAGCCAGACCACCAGCGGCACGCTGCCCATCACCACCGGTGGTGACAGCCTGGCCTCACTGGTCATCAACGGCGTCAACGTCACCGCTGGCGGCACCGTGATAGGCGACTTCGGCACGCTGACCGTCAGCGTCTCCGACGCCGGCGACTACAGCTGGAGCTACACCCTCGACGGCAGCACCCAGGATCACACCAGCCAGGGCACCGGCAGCGATGACCTGGCGGATCAGTTCGCGATTACGGCGACGGACAGCGACGGCGACGAAGCCTCCACCGACCTGACCATCCAGGTGCAGGACGACGTGCCGGTGGCGGTGAATGACAGCGCCAATACCGCGGAAGACACCCCGATCACCTATAACGTGCTGGCGAATGACACCCAGGGCGTAGATGGGGCAACGCTGACCGCAGCAACGTTGCGTGACCCGAGTCAGGGCAGCGTATCGATCAATGCCGCGGGGGATGTGACCTTTACCCCGGCGCCGGGCTTCGAAGGCGAAGCGCTGATCGACTACACCATCACCGATGCCGATGGTGACACCAGCGACGCGGTGTTCAGCGTCACCGTGGCGGAAGACTCCACCCCGACCATCAGCGTGCCGGATGACTCCCCGAGCACCGAAGGCGGCCAGTTCACGGTCAGCGAAGCGGGCCTGCCTGGCGGCAGCGCCTCGGGCGACGGTAGCCAGACCACCAGCGGCACGCTGCCCATCACCACCGGTGCTGACAGCCTGGCCTCGCTGGTGATCAACGGCGTTAACGTCACCGCTGGTGGCACCGTAGTGGGCGACTTCGGCACGCTGACCGTCAGCGTCTCCGACGCCGGCGACTACAGCTGGAGCTACACCCTCGACGGCAGCACCCAGGATCACACCAGCCAGGGCACCGGCAGCGATGACCTGGCGGATCAGTTCGCCATCACGGCCACTGACAGCGACGGCGACGAAGCCTCCACCGACCTGACCATCCAGGTGCAGGACGACGTGCCGGTGGCGGTGAATGACAGCGCCACTACCGCGGAAGACACCCCGATCACCTATAACGTGCTGGACAATGACACCCAGGGCGTAGATGGGGCAACGCTGACCACTGCAACGTTGCGTGACCCGAGTCAGGGCAGCGTATCGATCAATGCCGCGGGGGATGTGACCTTCACCCCGGCACCGGGTTTCGAAGGCGAGGCGCTGATCGACTACACCATCACCGATGCCGATGGTGACACCAGCGACGCGGTATTCAGCGTCACCGTGGCGGAAGACTCCACCCCGACCATCAGCGTGCCGGATGACTCCCCGAGCAC
>NZ_JAHVHY010000021.1:0-1109 GCF_019802025.1 Halomonas sp. DP5Y7-2
GTCGCCGTAATCGCGAACTGATCCGCCAGGTCATCGCTGCCGGTGCCCTGGCTGGTGTGATCCTGGGTGCTGCCGTCGAGGGTGTAGCTCCAGCTGTAGTCGCCATCTGCTCCCACGCTAACGGTCAGCGTGCCGAAGTCGCCTACCACGGTGCCGCCAGCGGTGACGTTAACGCCGTTGATGACCAGTGAGGCCAGGCTGTCACCACCGGTGGTGATGGGCAGCGTGCCGCTGGTGGTCTGGCTGCCGTCACCCGCGGCACTACCGCCAGGCAGGCCCGCTTCGCTGACCGTGAACTGGCCGCCTTCTGTGC
This sequence comes from Halomonas sp. DP5Y7-2, assembly GCF_019802025.1. NCBI lineage: Bacteria > Pseudomonadati > Pseudomonadota > Gammaproteobacteria > Oceanospirillales > Halomonadaceae > Halomonas > Halomonas sp. DP5Y7-2. The sequence continues at coordinate 314 of NZ_JAHVHY010000021.1, forward strand.
TCGGGGAGTCATCCGGCACGCTGATGGTCGGCGTGGAGTCTTCCGCCACCGTGACGCTGAACACTGCGTCGCTGGTGTCACCATCGGCATCGGTGATGGTGTAGTCGATCAGCGCTTCGCCTTCGAAGCCCGGCGCCGGGGTAAAGGTGACGTCACCCGCGGCATTGATCGATACGCTGCCCTGGCTCGGGTCACGCAACGTTGCTGCGGTCAGCGTTGCCCCATCTACGCCCTGGGTGTCATTGTCCAGCACGTTATAGGTGATCGGGGTGTCTTCCGCGGTATTGGCGCTGTCATTTACCGCCACCGGTACATCGTCCTGCACCTGGATGGTCAGGTCGGTGGAGGCTTCGTCGCCGTCGCTGTCCGTCGCCGTGATCGCGAACTGATCCGCCAGGTCATCGCTGCCGGTGCCCTGGCTGGTGTGATCCTGGGTGCTGCCGTCGAGGGTGTAGCTCCAGCTGTAGTCGCCAGCGTCGGAGACGCTAACGGTCAACGTGCCGAAGTCACCCACTACGGTGCCGCCAGCGGTGACGTTAACGCCGTTGATGACCAACGAGGCCAGGCTGTCACCACCGGTAGTGATAGGCAGCGTGCCGCTGGTGGTCTGGCTGCCGTCGCCCGCGGCGCTGCCGCCAGGCAGGCCCGCTTCGCTGACCGTGAACTGGCCACCTTCGGTGCTCGGGGAGTCATCCGGCACGCTGATGGTCGGGGTGGAGTCTTCCGCCACGGTGACGCTGAATACCGCGTCGCTGGTGTCACCATCGGCATCGGTGATGGTGTAGTCGATCAGCGC
>NZ_JAHVHY010000022.1:0-1091 GCF_019802025.1 Halomonas sp. DP5Y7-2
GACGTTGAAGGCGCGGACGGTGCAACACTCACCACTGCGACGTTGCGTGACCCGAGTCAGGGCAGCGTATCGATCAATGCCGCGGGGGATGTGACCTTTACCCCGGCGCCGGGCTTCGAAGGCGAAGCTCTGATCGACTACACCATCACCGATGCCGATGGTGACACCAGCGACGCGGTGCTCAGCGTCACCGTGGCGGAAGACTCCACGCCGACCATCAGCGTGCCGGATGACTCCCCGAACACCGAAGGTGGACAGTTCACCGTCAGCGAAGCGGGCCTGCCTGGCGGCAGCGCCGCGGGCGACGGCAGCCAGACCACCAGCGGCACGCTGCCCATCACCACCGGTGGTGACAGCCTGTCCTCGCTGGTTATCAACGGCGTCAACGTCACCGCTGGCGGTACCGTAGTGGGCGACTTCGGTACGCTGATCGTCAGCGTCTCCGACGCCGGCGACTACAGCTGGAGCTACACCCTCGACGGCAGCACCGAGGATCACACCAGCCAGGGCACCGGCAGCGATGACCTGGCGGATCAGTTCGCCATCACGGCGACAGACAGCGACGGCGACGAAGCCTCCACCGACCTGACCATTCAGGTGCAGGACGACGTGCCGGTGGCGGTAAATGACAGCGCCAACACCGCGGAAGACACCCCGATCACCTATAACGTGCTGGCGAATGACACCCAGGGCGTGGATGGGGCGAATGTCTCTGCGGCGACCCTGCGCAATCCCAGCCAGGGCAGTGTGTCCTTCAATAGCGACACCGGTGAGGTGACCTTTACCCCGGCACCGGGCTTCGAAGGCGAAGCGCTGATCGACTACACCATCACCGATGCCGATGGTGACACCAGCGACGCGGTATTCAGCGTCACCGTGGCGGAAGACTCCACGCCGACCATCAGTGTGCCGGATGACTCCCCGAACACCGAAGGCGGCCAGTTCACGGTCAGCGAAGCTGGCCTGCCTGGCGGCAGCGCCGCGGGCGACGGCAGCCAGACCACCAGCGGCACGCTGCCCATCACCACCGGTGGTGACAGCCTGGCCTCACTGGTCATCAACGGCGTCAACGTCACCGCTGGCGGCACCGT
>NZ_JAHVHY010000023.1:0-920 GCF_019802025.1 Halomonas sp. DP5Y7-2
GGTTCGAGAAACAGGTCGACGGCGCCATCGAGCAGGGCGCTCATGGCCTCGACATCGGTATGGTCATGTTCGCTCAGCAGCTGCAGGTAGTCGCGGCCCTGCTTGCCCCAGGCCGCCAGCAATGGGTGGGCGTGCAGGTGCAGGTGTTCCAGCGACTGATGCAGGTCGGCGGGCATGCCTTCACGCCGGCGCTGACGCACATGGCGACGCAGCACTTCCTGGGTCTCGATGATCTCGCCCCAGTAGAACTGGCAGGGATTGAGCAGGCACAGCACCACCTCGCAGACCCCGGAGAGAGCCGCGAGAACTTCAAGCGTCTGCTGTGGCAGGGACGAGATGCCGAACACCACGATACGCGGCGGCAGCTCGTCGGGACGCTGCTGCAGGGTCTCTGCGGCGGCCTTGAAACGCTGATGAATGGCGCCGCGATGGGTGTGACGCAGGCCGTCCTCCAGGGAGTCGCCGATCATGCGCCACAGGGCGGGTTGCCAGCGCTGCTCTTCTGGCACCGGTATGCGGCGATTGCCGGGTAGGACCAGGCTGTCGTCACCCTTTTCCCAGGCGCTCAGCCAGTCTGCCCGGTATACCTGATACTGGTCGAACAGGTCGGCCAGGCGCTCTGCCAGCTGGTAGTGCTTGCGGCGCTCATCATCGTCGCGCAGATAGCGTTCCAGAGGCGCGAACAGCGGATCCATCAACGCCTTGGGCAACAGCTCCATCAGACGCCAGCGCAGTCGGCTCTTGTCGAAGGGCGACGTCGTGGGCACTGTACCTGGTCCTTCGACATCCTCGATGACCGCACGATAGGCCTGCCACTGTAGCCGCGCCGGCAGCGCCACATCCGTTCCCAGACAGATACCGTAGCCGGGAGCGCCCTGACGCTCGGCGATAGAGGTCTTGAGCCATTGTGCAATGCCGTT
>NZ_JAHVHY010000024.1:0-842 GCF_019802025.1 Halomonas sp. DP5Y7-2
CCGAGCCAGGGCAGCGTGAGCTTCAATGGTGACGGCAGCGTGACCTTTACCCCGGCGACGGGTTTTGAAGGCGACGTGCTGATCGACTACACCATCACCGATGCCGACGGGGATACCGCGAACGCGACCCTGACCATCACCGTAGACGCGACCCCGGTGGTAGAGGTGAACCCCGAGTCGCCCAATGCGTCTGGCAATAACGAGGTGGATGAAGCCGGTCTGGACGACGGCGGCAGCCAGGCGGCCACCGACCTGGAGACCACCAGGGGCACCATCGCCATCGATACCGGCTCCGACAGCGTGGGCTCGGTGGTGATCAGCGGCGTGGACGTGACCAACGGCGGCACCGTGCAGGGGACTTACGGCACCCTGGTCGTCAGCGTGGTGAATGGGGACTACAGCTATACCTACACCCTGGACGACAACACTACCGACCATAGCAGCCAGGGCACCGGCAGCGACGGCATCCAGGACGTGTTCAGCCTGGTGGTGACCGACTCCGACGGCGACGTCAGCGACCCCGCAGCCTTGACCATCGATATCAAGGATGACGTGCCTGAGGCCACCGACGACGCGGCCGAGACCGACGAGAACGTGGCGATCACCGTCAACGTGCTGGACGGCAGTGCAGGCGGTACCGACGTGGCCGGTGCCGATGGTCCGGTGACCCTGACCAACGCCGCGCTGCAGGATCCGAGCCAGGGCAGCGTGAGCTTCAATGGTGACGGCAGCGTGACCTTTACCCCGGCGACGGGCTTTGAAGGCGACGTGCTGATTGACTACACCATCACCGATGCGGATGGGGATACCGCGAACGCGACCCTGACCATCACCGTAGACGC
>NZ_JAHVHY010000025.1:0-716 GCF_019802025.1 Halomonas sp. DP5Y7-2
GCGCTGGGTAATGGGGCCACCACGGAAACTGCGGTGGGCACGGCGGAGGTGACGCTGGCGGGTACGACGTACGACCTTGCTGGCAAGGCCCCGACGGGCACCGTCAGCGTGGGCACCAGTGGTGCCGAGCGTACGATCACCCACGTCGCGGCAGGCCGCCTGACCGCGGACAGCACCGATGCGGTCAACGGCAGCCAGCTGTACGCCACCAACCAGGCGGTGGGGGGGCTGGATACCCGCCTGAGCACGGCGGAAACCGATATCGGCACCAATGCGGATGCGATCCAAGATAACGCGGATGCCATCACCCTCAACACCGGCAATATCTCCACCAATACGGATGCCATCGCTGAACTGGGCGACGGTGCGGTGCAGTATGACCGGGATACCGACGGTAATGTGACGCCTGGCACCATCACCCTGGCGGGCGGCAAGGACAGTGACGACAACAACATCGGCACCAAGATCACCAACCTGGCCAACGGCGATGTGGCCGAAGGCAGCCGTGATGCGGTCAGCGGTGATCAGCTGTGGACGGTGCAGAATCAGCTCGAGGGTGTGGCCGGTGACAGCAAGTATTACCAGGCCAACTCCACCCTGAGTGGCGCCGATGCCAGCGGTACCGACAGCCTGGCCATGGGCCCAGTCGCCAAGGCCAGCGCCAGCAACAGTGTGGCCATCGGTAATGGGGCCAACGCCAGCATTGCCAATAGCGT
>NZ_JAHVHY010000026.1:0-715 GCF_019802025.1 Halomonas sp. DP5Y7-2
CTGGCGGCCTGGGGCAAGCAGGGCCGCGACTACCTGCAGCTGCTGAGCGAACATGACCATACCGATGTCGAGGCCATGAGCGCCCTGCTCGATGGCGCCGTCGACCTGTTTCTCGAACCCAACCGCGTGGTAAAGCAAGGCACTGGCGAGCTCATCCTCGAGCCCACCGTCGACAACATCGAAGAGCTCATCTAAGCGTTACCGCTTGCTCTCCGAGCCACCGGGACGACTCGACCTGTCTTGAGCTCCGGGAGACCCTGAGAGGCCCTGGGGCACAAGGAACGGGGCACAAGGAACGAGGCAAAGAACTCGACCTTCGGAACTCGGAGCACGCAGCAAAGCCCCACTAAAGTGGCCTACCGAAGCGGAAGCTCAGTCCGGTCGCGACTGCGCTTCCTGCTCGCGCTTCCTGCTCGCACGACCAGAACCGGTCCTGCTGTTTCGTGGCAGCGGGCCACCCGCGAACGCCGCTGGCCCTGAACCGCTGAGTCCCGTCACGCTGTCTCCAGGCCATGACGCAGGAAGACCTCTTGCCTGGTGATTGATCGTGACGCCAGCTCTGGCATTATCGAACCCCAGGCAAGCGGGCCACCAGACCCAAGCCATCGCCCCTGGGCAACCTGACGCAGTCCTTCGCTGTTCACGTCACGGATGACGTGAAGACACCGCACAAGGAGCCATGATTCATGCTAGGTGCACTCTCCGACTTCCCCGA
>NZ_JAHVHY010000027.1:0-685 GCF_019802025.1 Halomonas sp. DP5Y7-2
CCCAAGCCATCGCCCCTGGGCAACCTGACGCAGTCCTTCGCTGTTCACGTCACGGATGACGTGAAGACACCGCACAAGGAGCCATGATTCATGCTAGGTGCACTCTCCGACTTCCCCGAATACCAATACACCGATCACGTCCACGACTTCGAAGTGAAGGACGTGAGCCGCCCACACCGGCCTGCGCATGCGGTCATGTGCTACTCTGCCGGCACCTTGTTCAAGGTCATTATCGTCGGCGGCGAGGTGGGAAATGCCTTGCACCTATGCCGCGGGCTAGGCGCACAGCGTAACACCATGCAAGGCCAGCGCTTTACCCGCTGGATCGAATCGCACTTTCCTCTCGAGGTGTGTCATACCAACCAACGAGAGATACAGCGTGCTTTCCCGCCACCTCCAAAAGAGACCGACTAGCGCGGGTGCGAGCTTTCTGTGCACGATGGCTGCGGTGCATGACGACTAGGGTGCACAAGGTGCCCCTAGACATGGCAGGAGAATTCTTCAGCCCATATGGATATGACGAGGCGTAAATGCAGGACAAGGCACCGTCGGTGGTCATCACCGCACTAAAGAAGCTCGCGCAAGGCATCGCTCTCTGCTGGTTCCCCGTGCTTCTGCTGTTCCTCTTTGTCAAAAACGACTTTTCCTTCAAGGTACTGGCCTACGGCCTGGCCATTCCCCTCGT
>NZ_JAHVHY010000028.1:0-638 GCF_019802025.1 Halomonas sp. DP5Y7-2
GTGCTCGGGGAGTCATCCGGCACGCTGATGGTCGGGGTGGAGTCTTCCGCCACGGTGACGCTGAATACCGCGTCGCTGGTGTCACCATCGGCATCGGTGATGGTGTAGTCGATCAGCGCTTCGCCTTCGAAGCCCGGTGCCGGAGTAAAGGTCACATCCCCCGCGGCATTGATCGATACGCTGCCCTGGCTCGGGTCACGCAACGTTGCTGCGGTCAGCGTTGCCCCATCTACGCCCTGGGTATCATTGTCCAGCACGTTATAGGTGATCGGGGTGTCTTCCGCGGTGTTGGCACTGTCATTCACCGCAACCGGTACATCGTCCTGCACCTGGATGGTCAGGTCGGTAGAGGCTTCGTCGCCGTCGCTGTCCGTCGCCGTAATCGCGAACTGATCTGCCAGGTCATCGCTGCCGGTGCCCTGGCTGGTGTGATCCTGGGTACTGTCGTCGAGGGTGTAGCTCCAGCTGTAGGCGCCATCTGCTCCCACGCTAACGGTCAGCGTGCCGAAGTCGCCCACTACGGTGCCGCCAGCGGTGACGTTGACGCCGTTGATGACCAGTGAGGCCAGGCTGTCACCACCGGTGGTGATGGGCAGCGTGCCGCTGGTGGTCTGGCTGCCGTCGCCCGCGGCGCTGCC
>NZ_JAHVHY010000029.1:0-599 GCF_019802025.1 Halomonas sp. DP5Y7-2
TAGCTGTAGTCCCCATTCACCACGCTGACGACCAGGGTGCCGTAGGTACCTTGCACGGTGCCGCCATTGGTCACGTCCACGCCGCTGATCACCACCGAGCCCACGCTGTCGGAGCCGGTATCGATGGCGATGGTGCCGCTGGTGGTCTCCAGGTCGGTGCCCGCCTGACTGCCGCCGTCGTCCAAACCCGCTTCGTCCACCTCGTTATTGCCAGACGCATTGGGCGACTCGGGGTTCACCTCTATCACCGGGGTCGCGTCCACGGTGATGGTCAGGGTCGCGTTAGCGGTATCCCCATCGGCATCGGTGATGGTGTAGTCGATCAGCACGTCGCCTTCAAAGCCCGTCGCCGGGGTGAAGGTCACGCTGCCGTCACCATTGAAGGTCACGCTGCCCTGGCTCGGGTCCTGCAGCGCGGCGTTGGTCAGGGTCACCGGACCATCGGCGCCGGCCACGTCCTGGCCACCGGCACTGCCGTCCAGCACGTTGACGGTGATCGCCACGTTCTCGTCGGTCTCGGCCGCGTCGTCGGTGGCCTCGGGCACGTCATCCTTGATGTCGATGGTCAAGGCTGCGGGATCGCTGACGTCGCCGTCGGA
>NZ_JAHVHY010000030.1:0-572 GCF_019802025.1 Halomonas sp. DP5Y7-2
CTAAAGAAGCTCGCGCAAGGCATCGCTCTCTGCTGGTTCCCCGTGCTTCTGCTGTTCCTCTTTGTCAAAAACGACTTTTCCTTCAAGGTACTGGCCTACGGCCTGGCCATTCCCCTCGTAGTCTATCTGGTCGCCGCCCTATGCATCTGGCTCTTCTTCAGCGAACGCCAACGTCGACGTGACCCGAAGTAGCCGAGGATCTGTCGCAGCGTGACTGCCCGCAGATGATCCTTGGCGCTGCATCTATTAGGCTATGCCGAGACAGTCACGACGCAGGCCTCCGCCACAGGCCTTCCCGCGCCGCAAAGAGAGCAAGCCATGACCGATACAGCCGCCTCAGGGATGATTGTCCTGCAGGGCAACCGCATGGAAGATTTGCGCGATCTGACGCTGAAATGGCTCGGCCGCCGCCCACTCCATCCGCTCGCACGTACGCTTTTCCTGGTGCAGAGTAACGGCATTGCACAATGGCTCAAGACCTCTATCGCCGAGCGTCAGGGCGCTCCCGGCTACGGTATCTGTCTGGGAACGGATGTGGCGCTGCCGGCGCGGCTACAGTGGCAGGCCTATCG
>NZ_JAHVHY010000031.1:0-572 GCF_019802025.1 Halomonas sp. DP5Y7-2
CTAAAGAAGCTCGCGCAAGGCATCGCTCTCTGCTGGTTCCCCGTGCTTCTGCTGTTCCTCTTTGTCAAAAACGACTTTTCCTTCAAGGTACTGGCCTACGGCCTGGCCATTCCCCTCGTGGTCTATCTGGTCGCCGCCCTATGCATCTGGCTGTTCTTCTGCGAACGCCAGCGTCGACGTGACCCGAAGTAGCCGACGATCTGTCACAGCGTGACTGCCCGCAGATGATCCTTGGCGCTGCATCTATTAGGCTATGCCGAGACAGTCACGACGCAGGCCTTCGCCACAGGCCTACCCGCGCCGCAAAGAGAGCAAGCCATGACCGATACAGCCGCCTCCGGGATGATTGTCCTGCAGGGCAACCGCATGGAAGACCTGCGCGATCTGACGCTGAAATGGCTCGGTCGCCGTCCCCTCCATCCGCTCGCACGTACACTTTTCCTGGTGCAGAGCAACGGCATTGCACAATGGCTCAAGACCTCTATCGCCGAGCGTCAGGGCGCTCCCGGCTACGGTATCTGTCTGGGAACGGATGTGGCGCTGCCGGCGCGGCTACAGTGGCAGGCCTATCG
>NZ_JAHVHY010000032.1:0-548 GCF_019802025.1 Halomonas sp. DP5Y7-2
ACCATATAACCCCAAAAGGTCTGTCAATCGATGATGTCACGACAATTGCCGGATACGCTTGAGACGTATCTTACTTTGTCAGCATGATATACATTGTTAAAGAGCGTTAGAGTCGAAACCCTAAGCGAGAGACTTGAAAATCGCCGCCTCGGATTATCGAGCAGCGATGCAAGCATCTTGCTTAGAACTTCATGACAAGAAGACTGATCACCTGGCCCACCGTTATAGGCAATAAAGTGGTGGAGCCAAGCGGGATCGAACCGCTGACCTCCTGCGTGCAAGGCAGGCGCTCTCCCAGCTGAGCTATGGCCCCATATCGCAGTCCGAAGATGGTGGGTCTGGGCAGACTTGAACTGCCGACCTCACCCTTATCAGGGGTGCGCTCTAACCAACTGAGCTACAGACCCAGGCTTCAAACTAGCTTGTCATTACTCTTGCTTGATCAGGTAATTCATTGTGAGCACTTACCGACAGTCAGCGACGTGTCGATTAAGGAGGTGATCCAGCCGCAGGTTCCCCTACGGCTACCTTGTTACGACTTCACCCCA
>NZ_JAHVHY010000033.1:0-506 GCF_019802025.1 Halomonas sp. DP5Y7-2
CTGGTGCCCACGCTGACGGTGCCCGTCGGGGCCTTGCCAGCAAGGTCGTACGTCGTACCCGCCAGCGTCACCTCCGCCGTGCCCACCGCAGTTTCCGTGGTGGCCCCATTACCCAGCGCCACGCTATTGGCAATGCTGGCGTTGGCCCCATTACCGATGGCCACACTATTGGTGGCGCTGGCCTTGGCGACTGGGCCCATGGCCAGGCTGTCGGTACCGCTGGCATCGGCGCCACTCAGGGTCGAGTTAGCCTGGTAATACTTGCTATCACCGGCCACACCTTCGAGCTGATTTTGCACCTCCCACAGCTGATCACCACTCACCGCATCGCGGCTACCATCGGCCACAGTGCCGTTGGCCAGGTTGGTGATCTTGGTGCCGATGTTGTTGTCGTCACTGTCCTTGCCGCCCGCCAGGGTGATGGTGCCAGGCGTCACATTACCGTCGGTATCCCGGTCATACTGCACCGCGCCGTCGCCCAGTTCAGCGATAGCATCCGTATTGGT
>NZ_JAHVHY010000034.1:0-503 GCF_019802025.1 Halomonas sp. DP5Y7-2
GTATCTTACTTTGTCAGCATGATATACATTGTTAAAGAGCGTTAGAGTCGAAACTCTAAGCGAGAGACTTGAAAATCGCCGTCCCGAGTTATCGAGCAGCGATGCAAGCATCTTGCTTAGAACTTCATTCAATGACTTTCATCCAAGGGATGATGGTGGAGCCTAGCGGGATCGAACCGCTGACCTCAACACTGCCAGTGTTGCGCTCTCCCAGCTGAGCTAAGGCCCCATGCAGTTTTTGCACTGACGTTCGTCAGTCTGACAAATGGTGGGTCTGGGCAGACTTGAACTGCCGACCTCACCCTTATCAGGGGTGCGCTCTAACCAACTGAGCTACAGACCCATTTGCCACGTTGGGCCTGTAAACAACCCAAACAGTCATTGCTCTTGCTTGATCAGGTAATTCATTGTGAGCACTTACCGACAGTCAGCGACGTGTCGATTAAGGAGGTGATCCAGCCGCAGGTTCCCCTACGGCTACCTTGTTACGACTTCACCCCAGT